>NZ_CP189852.1:0-634318 GCF_050235535.1 Aliinostoc sp. HNIBRCY26 | reverse complement strand
AGCATAAACCTGACCTAATTATACCAGAAATCGAAGCAATTAGAACGGAAAAATTGCTGGAATTTGAACAGCGAGGGATAACAGTTATTCCCACAGCCGCCGCGACAAATTACACAATGAATCGCGACAGAATTAGAGAATTAGCCCATCAAGAATTAGGGGTGAGAACGGCTACATATGGTTATGCCGTTAGCTTAGAAGAACTAGTAAAAGTTGCCAATGAAATTGGTTTTCCTAATGTAGTAAAACCAGTGATGTCTTCCTCTGGGAAAGGACAATCTGTAGTGCAGACAGCAGAGGAAGTAGAACAGGCTTGGAATTATGCGATCGCCAACTCCAGAGGCGATAGTCAAAAGGTGATCATCGAAGAATTTATCAACTTTGAAATTGAAATCACCCTATTAACAATTAAACGGTGGAACGCTCCCACTATATACTGTTCACCCATTGGGCATCGCCAAGAGCGAGGAGACTATCAAGAATCTTGGCAACCCGCAGAAATTTCTCCAGACAAAATATTACAAGCCCAAGAAATTGCCAAAAAAGTCACCGATGCTCTAGGGGGTGCAGGCATTTTTGGTGTAGAGTTTTTCATCACCAAAAATGAAGTAATTTTCTCTGAATTATCCCCCCGTCCTCATGATACGGGCATGGTGACATTAATCTCCCAAAACCTCAACGAATTTGAATTACATCTTAGAGCCGTTTTAGGCTTACCAATTCCCCACATAGAACAATTAGGAGCTTCTGCCAGTGCCGTAATTTTAGCATCAGAAAAATCAGATGCCATTGCCTTTACAGGTGTAGCTGAGGCACTATCAGAAAAAGACGTAGATATTAGATTATTTGGTAAACCCACCGCCCATCCCTATCGCCGCATGGGAGTAGCTTTAGCTAAAGGCGGTAGTATCGAAGAGGCGAGAGACAAAGCCACAAGAGCCGCAAATAAAATTAAGATTGTTAGTCAATAGTCAATAGTCAATAGTCATTAGTCATTAGTCATTAGTCATTAGTCATTAGTCATTAGTCATTAGTCATTAGTCATTAGTCATTAGTTTTTCTCCTCTCCTACCTTGTCTACCTTGTCTCCTCTTCCCAGTCCCCAGTCCCCAATCCCCAGTACCCTAACAACTGCATAAGCTCAAACTGCTGGTATCTATCTCTATGTTGAGAAGATTCTCTGATACAGGACAAAAGTCATAGATACCTGGGGAGAGTGGAATGGTTAGCTCAATATATGACCGATTAGTTCAAGATGTTTTCAGTGTAGCTAAGAGAACAACTAAGAAACAAATTAATTTGGTCAATGAAAATCAAGATGTGATCCAAAGGGAAGTGATATCACCTTTTCCATCACCGGAAGATTGGCGGGATGTCTGGATTTACTTTATTATGGTTGACCGCTTTAATAACCCATCTGCTGCGCCTGTGAGTGCGTGGGATAATTTTGATGGGAATGGGAATTTTTTAGGGAGAAATGGTCTGGTTTTCCAAGGTGGCACTTTGGAAGGTATTCGCCAAAAGTTGGAATACTTAGAAAAATTAGGGGTAGGGGCAATTTGGATTACTCCAGTATTAAAGAATTGTCAGTATAAACCCACATACCACGGTTATGGTATTCAAGACTTTTTACAAATTGATCCGCGATTTGTTACTAATAAAGAGCATCCAGAGGAAGAGTTACAAGCCTTAATTGATGAGGCTCATGCACGAGGAATTTATGTAATTTTTGATATTGTATTGAATCATGTCGGCAATGTTTTCAGTTATTTCATTAATGGAAATACTGTTGAGTCAACTGATCAATATGGGGAACAACCCTATGATATTAGGTGGCATGATAAGAACGGTAAGCCGCATCCACAATGGATAGATGCCCCTGTGGAACAAGACCCTGACCTACATCCTGATGCTGTAGTTTGGCCTAAAGAACTATGCAAAAACAAAGTTTTCCGCCGGAGAGGAACTAGAGGAGACACTGAACAAGGCGGGGATTTTACCGACTTAAGAGAATTAATTACTAATGAGCCGGAAGTTCGTAATGCCTTAATTCGTATTCACCAATATTTAATTGCTAAGTTTGATATTGATGGCTTTCGCATTGATACATTAAGGTTTATTGAGCCAGATTTTGCCAGAGTTTTTGGTAATGCCATGCGTGAGTTTGCTTTAAGTATTGGGAAGAAAAATTTCTTTACTTTTGGCGAAATATGGGCTGACGAAAATAACACAGAGGATAAAATTAGAAACTTCATTGGTCGCCAGGCCAATGAATCTGGTGATTTATTAGGTGTGGATGCGGCGTTGGATTTTCCTCTGTTTTTTCAACTCCCAGGGGTGTTGAAAGGCTTAAGACCACCAAAAGCGATCGCCCAGTTTTATGAAAGTCGTAAGGAAAGCCTCCGGGGTATAATCAGTTCACATGGTGAAGCCAGCAAATTTTTAGTGACATTCTTCGATAATCATGATGTGAAGAGTCGCTTTTTCTACAGTAACCCTGAGCGTCCCCGACAGTTTGAAGACCAAGTAACTTTAGCTATTACCTGTCTACTGTCATTACAAGGGATACCTTGTATGTATTACGGTACGGAACAGGGACTTAATGGTTCTGTCCCAGGAAATACGGACTTTGGGGATCTTGTAGTTCGTCAAGCTTTATGGGGTAAGCCAGGAGGCGGTTTCAATCATGATCATCCCTTCTATCAAGCCATCTCCGAACTATCGAAATATCGTCAAACCCAACCGGCATTACGCTACGGACGGCAATATTTTCGTCCCATATCTGGCGATCGCATTAATTATGGCATCTCTCCTTACAGTCCTGGTGTGTTAGCGTTCTCCCGCATCTTGAATGACCAAGAGGTGGTAGTGGTAGCCAATACAAACATAGAAAAAACTGAGTCTGTATATGTAATTGTTGATTACCACATGAATTCTGATTATCCTACCTTCAAGATTTTATTTAGCAACGCATCTAGGGATCGCAACATTGAACTCCCTGAAACAGTGGAGGAAGTAAGAAACGCCAACATCACAGAAGTTAACGGTCAAAAGAGTTATGGCCCCATACGAGTGATGAAAGTCACTCTCCAACCGATGGAAGTACAAATTTTAGTGAAATAGTTCAAATGTCCAGATACCCGACCTATTTGAGAAGTCGGCTATCTTGTTTCTTACGAATGATTGAGAACTACTAACGGGACTTCCAGATAAAAAAATATCCAAACTGTAGGGTGCGTCAGTATGAATAATCTCTTGGTATAGTTAGGTTTTATCCAATACCTCTCGGTTAAGAAATCTGGCATGATTTTTTCTCACGAAAGCTCAAGAGTTTCAGCCATACCTCTTACCCAAATTTGGAGATGAGGCAGGCTTAACCGAGAGGTATTGAGGTTTTATCGCACTGACGCACCCTACTAAGCTAAATTGCGAATTGCGTTAGCGTAGCGGG
Organism: Aliinostoc sp. HNIBRCY26; assembly: GCF_050235535.1. GTDB lineage: Bacteria > Cyanobacteriota > Cyanobacteriia > Cyanobacteriales > Nostocaceae > Trichormus. The sequence continues at coordinate 630,867 of NZ_CP189852.1, read as the reverse complement.
ACGTTAGTCCATTGCGAATTGGTATTCCGCCCCTAATTACTTTCCAGTACACAAACTCTTTTCATCAGGTTTCACATAGGGATTATTCTGCAAATAATCTCTCACCCAATCACAAGCAGGCTCAAGTACATAATCTAAATCACCTAAATATAAACGCCGGAGTATGATATTGTACCTAGTGCTGGTGGCTATAGTTTTACCGTCAGCACTAAACCGCACACTCCAAACAGCATCCTTGTAACCCCGCAGAGTGCGTAAAAGTTTACCTTCAAGACTCCAGATTTTGACCGTATTATCACCACTAGCAGTGGCAATAAGTTTACCATCAGGACTAAAGGCGACATTGTGAACAACATTGCTATGTCCCACTAAGGTATGCAGCAGTTTACCGTCAAGGCTCCAGATTTTCGCTGTATTATCCCAACTAGCACTAGCAATTAGCTGACCATCAGGGCTGAAGATAACGTTATTAATACCACTGTTATGTCCTGTTAATGTTCTTTGTAGTTGACCGTCAATAGACCAAAGTTTGATTGTTTTATCCCAGCTAGCTGTAGCCAGTAGTTGACTGTCTGGACTAAATACGGCAGTGTTAACTACACTTTCATGGCCTGTGAGAGTTTTACGTAATGTCCCGTCTCGATTCCAGAGTTTGACGGTTCTATCTTCACTGGCGGTAGCGATTAACTGACCATTGGGGCTGAAATTGGCACTCCAAACTGTGTCTTTGTGACCTTTGAGAGTTTGATGTAATTTCCCCTCCAGATCCCATAATTTAGCGGTTTTATCCCAACTGGCGGTAGCGATTAACTGACCATCAGGGCTAAAAGAGAGTTTATTGACCTTGTTGTGATGCTGATTAAAGGTTCGTAGTTCTTGCAGTTGATTTCCTTTGATAGCCCAGAGTTTGGCGGTGTTGTCCCAACCGGCGGTAGCTATCAACTGCACTTTTGTTTTCCCTGGTTTTCTCCCATCCCAGGCTACTGGTTGACTATTGGGGCTAAATACTAAGTCGAAAACCTCGTCTTGATGACCCTTGACAATAGTGCTGTGAGGACTGTTGAGTTTCCAGATTTTGGCTGTTTTGTCATTACTGGCTGTAACGATGAATGTACCGTCAGGACTGAAGGCGAGGCTATTAACTGCGTCGGCGTGTCCATAGAGGGTTTTAATTTGTTGACCGTTGCGCTTCCACAGTTTGACTGTTTTATCGCCGCTAGCAGTGGCAATTATTTTACCGTCGGGGCTGAATATGACGCTGTTTACTCCATTTTCGTGACCTTGGAGGGTTTGGAGTTGTTGACCATCTAAATTCCAGATTTTGGCAGTTCTATCACCGCTAGCAGTGGCAATTTGCTGTCCGTCGGGGCTAAAACTGACACCCCAAATCATGTCTTGATGACCTTTAAAGGTTCGCAATTCTTGACCATCGAGATTCCAGAGTTTAACTGTTTTATCCCAACCGACGGTAGCAATGAGTTGACCATCGGGGCTAAAGGTGACGCTATTGACCTTATCTGTATGTCCTTTGAGAGTGTGCAGCAGTTTACCGTCTCGACTCCAGATTTTCACGGTTTTATCCCAACTGGCGGTAGCTAGTCGTTGACTATCGGGACTAAAGGCTACTTCTAAAACTCCGTGTTGATGTCCTTTGAGAGTGTGCAGCAGTTTACCGTCTCGACTCCAGATTTTGGCTGTTTTATCCCAACTGGCGGTAGCTATGAGTTGACCATCAGGACTAAAAGCGACGCTGTTAAAGCCCTCGCCTGCTTCTTCTTTGAGGATGATGGATTGTTTTTTACCGTTTAAGTCCCAAATTTTGACGGTTTTATCTCTGCTAGCTGTCGCAATGAACTGACCATCAGGGCTAAAACTCACACTTTCTACCATTCCTTGATGTTCTGCTAGTCGGTTTTTCTCTGTTACAGAGTAGATGGCTTGTAGTAGGGTTTCGATGATGTGAGTGCGAGTATTGGTATCAATTCCCTGGGTGTCTTGGATGCGTCTAACAGCTTTAATACTGGCAATTAATCCATCTAATTCTTGATTAGTATTAGTTAAAGCTTCCGCTAAGGAACTGATTTCTTTAATTTCGCTAGTACGAGCCTTTTGACTTTGCCACCAAGCGAAAATAGCTAGACTGAGGGAAACGACTAAACCAGCAGCGAGAAATAAAGTCAGGAGTTTACGTCGTTGCTGCTGTTGTTGGGCTTCTAGTTCTTTGAGTTCTAAACTTTTGGCAATAAACTGGATTTCTTTGGGATTGAGTTCAGAACAGCGTTGTTGTTGCCATTCTTGAGCATCTATTAAGGGTTTACCCCGTAATAATGCCCCTTGATCATGGTTGCTATTTTCCCATTGAGCGATCGCAATCCGCAATTGTTCTCGCCAACGCAGAAATTCCCCATTCGTCAACAGCCAATGTTCTAATCTACCCCAGTTTCTAATCAGTGCTTCATGGACAATTTCTACTGTTTCCTCTCCTGTAGACTCATTACGGTTGGTAACGACTAGGCGCGAGGAAGCAAGATGTGTCACTAAATCCCAGTTTTCTGATTGAATTTCTTCACGATTTGCTAACCTGCGGGTAGCTTCTGTCTCATTACCTAAACGTACCAATTGAATAAATATTTGTTGCGCCCTGAGTCTGTCTGCTGTTGGTAACTGGGCGTATACAGCCTCGGCGTGGTTAGCTAAGGCTTCTTCGACACCACCGATGGCTTGATAGGCTTGATGTGTGAGTAGGCGATTTTGTTGTTTTGCCCAGAGTTGTGTCAGGGCAAATTCTAATAATGGTAAACTTCCTGGTTGTTGGTCGATTTCGGCAATTAATTGCTTAGTTAATCCTGTTTCTAATCCTACCCGCATTTGTTTAGCAGGCTGTTCAATTACCCGACGTAATTCTTTGTGGTTCATCGGCCCCAGGTTCTGGACTGCACCCTGCAAGGCATCACTAAAGGGACGGTAAGATAGGGCATAGCTGTAAAAGTCAGCCCGCAAGGTTAAGACGATGGTAAAGGCGGGTGTGAAACTAGAGGCATTGAGTAATAAATCTAAAAAAGGCTGACGTTGGGCTTCGGAAGATAGGGTATAAAGTTCTTCAAATTGATCTGCAATCAGGAGTAAGCGAGTGCCAAATTCTTGCTGTACAAACTGTTCTAGAATTTTAGGGAGTAACTGGTGATTTTGTTGCAGTGCGATCGCTAAATCTAGTTCTAGTAAGCGAGTATTGCTAGTATCTTTTGGTAAGCCCAAGATACTTTCTAGACAAATAGCCGGAAAATCCTGGGCTAAATTCACTAACGCCGTTGCTAACGCTTCAAAGGGGTTTTTTCCAGGACGGAAAGCCACAATTTGCCATCGCCCATTCAGTTCTTGCCGCAACTGGGGAATCAACCCCGCAAATACTAAACTAGACTTACCACTGCCACTGGCCCCTACTACCGCTACAAACTGCTTTTTTTTCACGGTTCTGACTAAATTAGCCGTGAACTCTTCCCTACCAAAAAATAAATGTGCGTCTTGTTCTCGGAAAGCAGATAAACCCCGATAGGGGCAAGGAGGTATACCGCCCAATTGCCACCAAGTCGGCGGTTCTACAGCCGGGTTTTGACAAATTACAGGCAACCAAGAAGCACAGGGAAAATCATCTTCTAGTCCTTGTAACTGCCTGCGCGCTTCTTGTACTGCCAGATATAAAGATTGACGCTTGATAGCAAAGGCTTGGAGAAAGTTTTGGAAGAATTCCTGGGCTACGCAGTTGGGGACTGGTTCGCGCATAACAATGACTTGGGGAATATGCAGCTTTCCCAAAGCATTGGCTAATCCTAGTCCATCACAAGAGTTAAAAATAGCTAACTTTAAACCTCTATCGATGGCGGCGGTGAGGGCTTCTTCTAACTCGCGAATCGTCAGACTATTGTTAGTAGGTTTGTCATTAATGTAAACTATGCCTGTGTCACCTTGGCTGTAGCTATGACCGGCAAAAAATAAGATGTCCCAGCCTACAGCATCCCAAAGCTGCCTATTGCATTCTTGGCGTGAGGGTTGATTTAACTGCACCACTTCGGCTATGTTCTCCAGGCTTTGCAGAAATGCAGTTTCTCTTTGGACATCAATACCTTGAGTGCTGCCCAAGATAGCTAATATTCTGACTTTGTGGCGATTGTATGGAGTTTGTGTCGTATCTCTTCGTTGATACTCCGTCCGCGAAAGTGCTAACTCTGCTTTGGGATAATCTCGCAAAAACTCCCAACAGTGCCAAGGTAGTGGGCGAAGAGTTTCATCATTGGTTTCTAAAATGACGCGGATTTCTTCTGCTGGATGAAGTTGCGATCGCAATCTGCGTTCAATTGTCAAAAATTCCGTAGATTTTAGCCATGTATTAATATTACACTGCAACTGTTGACATAATTCATCAAAATCTATGATGGAAACATTAGTGATAGCCCCGGCTTCTATTTCTAGTTCATCATCTTCTTCCCAATCTTGAGAACGCATTGGTTGACGAGTACATAAAGCCTGATAATTTGTTCGCCAACTTATATATAGTTCTCGCAAATTGGGCGCAGCCGGTAAGCTACCTAAACATTGTTCTGGTGCATGATGACTTGCTGACCAAATTTGAGCCTTCACACTGGGAAATCCCGTGTACAAATCACCATTACCCAAACTTATGACAACTGTCTTGCTCATTATTATATCGAGACTATTAAGCCAATTTTTATTTCTAAACTGAATTTATAGCTTTTTGTCTATAATTGCTAGATTTTTTATTTAAATGATACTTTGAATTGCCAAAGATTGATAGATATTTTATTTTCTTAGGAAGAATATTCATGTAATTGCGAAATATTATAGTTAGTATTGCTGATTATTGATGGTAATTAATAGTGAACAATAGACTTGCTTTAAAAATGGGCATGATGTACGGGAAGATTGACTTTTATAATTCCTGGAGAGCGACACTCACAAGAAATTATAAATATTTCTTGTCTCCACTGCCTATTTCAAGGCTCTAGTTAACAATTAACAGTGTCTTGTGAAATATACTTGCTTAACACCACACCAAGTGGAGGCTTTGATAAATGCTCACCATACACTGTTAGGACTGATAACTACTTTAATTATTGCGGTGCATTAGTGTATCTAATATTACTTAATAGTCTTGAGTAAATTAGAAAATGGCAAGTCGAATTTATTTTTCAATTAAGCTAATTGATTTAAGTATTTATTTTATATTTCAACCGTTCAATTGCAGAAATAAATCTCATTCTAAATTTCAAAATCTTCTTTTATTTTGATGTTATCTAAGCTCACTTCCACACTAAACTGTTTTCCTTTCTCGCCATGAAAAGGATTAACTTGGATATAATTATCTTGACTTCTAGATGTGACTTCACACAGTGATTTGCCTAGTTTTGATAGCAAAGTAAGTTTGAGATTAGGACGGAGAAATTTAGCATCTCCACTGGGATGTAATTGAATTAATACACGAATTTTTTCTTCAGACTCTTCTTGAATACTAATCAACATGACAACATGATAATTACCAAGTCTGATACCTAGATTAATAATTTTGCCCCGTTTCACACCTTCAGCACTATTTCTGATATTTAATGCTAAACTCATTTCAGGGTTAATCAGGGCTGTAATTGATTGCCATTCATCAAGAAAAATTCCCTCCAACCATTGACTTAATTTAGTTTTATTGGGTTGTAAAGACTTTCCTAGATGATTATCTGCATTGACGGATTTAAATTCAGGCAAGGGAATTGCAGCCACATCTAAAAAACGGCAGTAAAATATAATATGATTTGGTTCTATATCAAATGCTGCTAATGGTATTTGATAGTAATTATTAATTGAATTTAGCTCGTTTTTTTCTATATAAGCTATAATTTGATCGTAGCGTAAAATTCCTCTAATAATTAATTCTGCCTGTTCTTCTAAAACTTCAATTACAACATATAAATGAGCAGTTGCTTCTGGTTCAGTAATAGTATATTCAGGTATATTAACTAATTCATCTAATAGATTTTCCGTAGCAATTAAACAAAGCTTGAATTTATCTATTTGAATATAAGTAAAATTATCATTACTCGGCTGATTTTGGTAAATTTGCTGCTCTGGGAAATGTTCTTTTAACCAGTGAATAAATCCCAAGGTAGCCAGGAAATTTAAATATATTTGCCACTGTTGCAGTTCATTAAATACTTGATAAGTAATATTTTTTGCAGTTTCAAAATGCTCTGGTTCTAGCAAAATTGACTCCGGCATTATTAATCTCAAGTTATTGGGATGTTTTTGAATGTTAATCATGGGTTATTCCTTGAATTCAATTCGATATCTCAGCGATTAAAATTAATAGACTCTACTTATCTTGGTGTAATGAAAAATACTTTTATTCAGAAAAATGACACACATAAAAAATAGAAACTTTCCGTAATTACTAGCTAATTAGTTAGTAGATAATCACGCAGTTTTTGAGCATATAAACTATCCAGAGAACGGTTTTTACCTGCTCTAATTTCTTCTCCTGCTTCTGTGAAGACTTCTACATCAACAAAATTTTCGATTTGTTCAGCCAAAGTTTGCAGATATTCAGGTGTCGGCGGAATAGTAGTTAAACCTCTGATACCAGCCTCTTTTAACATACATTCGAGGAGTTTTTGTACAGTAAATGTACGTACTTTACATAAGAGTTCACCAGGATTTAATATGCGTCTTGTCTGATCCCAACTAGTCATTTCCAATACAGGAGCGATTTCCTTGAGTGACTTAAACTCACAATAATAAAGTTTTAATCCTGGTAGATATTTGTGAGCTAAAGGAGCATAATTTTTACTACTTTTGAGTTTAGTAATTGTGTGACTAATTTCTTGGGAGATCGCCTCAGATAAAATCTCTTGAAATTTTTGATTTACAAGCTCTACAATTTCCTGTTTGTCTAAATTTGATATATCGTAACAAACAGTTGGTAAATCTCTTCTAAGAGAGTAGACACCAGTATCATAATCGGGAGTTTCTAGGGGTTCTCTGTAACTCCAGATGTCATATTGTCGCAACTGCATAGCTACTTGTTTAAGTTCGCTTTTCAAATCTTCTGTAGCGTTGATGATGATGCCATATTCCTGCAATAATTCCAGCATTTCCTGCAATTGCAAATTAGTAGGATCTGGACATTTTCCTACTGTGATTTTGCGTTGTTTGCGTCTATCTCGACGATAGACAGCATGAAATACTTTCACGATTTGGCGCGATCGCTCTGCTAAAATTGCTATTTGTTTAGGTCGAACGCGATTTAATAAAGACCAATCACTATGACACTGAAAACCAAACTCTGATAGAAAATTTCGCAGTTCAGGATTTTGTTTAGTTTGCAAGTAAGTCCAATTATCTAAACTCATTCTTGCTTGGGAGTCATGCTTAAATTTGCGTAAGACTTCCACTGTAAACAACTTATAAGTTGCTGGATGAGTTACACCATCTTCACTTAGAATAAATTGAGTCTGGCGATCGCTATCCAAAACAACCAATTTATTCCCATCATCATCTAGGACACATCGCAGCAAATCCCGATAGTTAAAAGACTTTTCTCCACTAAAGAGACTATTAATCTTTTGACAAGATTTGAGAATTCCATAGGAAACATAACACCGTAGACACAACCCCGCTAAACCACGATTAATTAGCTCATTTATTGTCCAATTATCGGCGTGAAAATTTTCCAATAGAGTAGATTGCAACTCATCATTTGAGCAACTTTGAACCCTTTGCTGCACAAAATCCCGTGCTGAAGACACATCACACTTTTTATACCCCATCTGTTGATTCGCCAGATTAATGCACCAAATTGTCCAGTACCTTGATATGGATGCAGTATTCATATTTACTGCTTCACCTCGCATTGGCTGAGATTTTGATTCACATACTTGAATTAAATACCTAAATGGCAGCATTTTGAACATAATGCTGCTAAATTGAGGTTATTTGTCTAGCTATGCTGGTTTTATTCTCAGATATCAGTTTAATTCTCTATCTGTAGTTTATTTTCGTTGTTTTGAACTAGACAAGCTGTCTCATTAGGGGTAAAAGCTTGCATGACAATAGGATTCATATTTTTCTACCAACATCATAAATTTTTGGTTCAATCATAAATACAAGTAAGATGTTTTAACTTATGCAGGAAATTCTTCACAGAAAACAGAAACAAGGAATTTAAATATGAGGAATCCGATTTGATTTTTGTGAAGCTAGGTACACTTTTATTTCTTCCCTGTTCCCTCCCTACTCCAACAATTCCACCAAATTAAAGCAGATTCCTATATTATGTATGTCATCCTTTTTTAAATTAAATAAGAATTCTATTGTTTTTAGTGAACTGTTAACTATTGACTGTATAATCCACAGGTGTAGTATCTACGCAAACACATCCTTAGCGCAATACTACATAAATTGAGAAAAATATCAGAAATTCATGGTTAATAGTCTTGTCACCATAGCTACATTTAGTAATTATGTTGACGCTAACTTAGCAAAGCAACTATTAGAATCACAAGGCATTCACTGCTATTTAGCAAATGAGTCTACCGTGAACATGGCATGGCATCTGACAGTAGCTGTGGGTTGGATTCAATTAAAAGTATCCCCAACCGATATAGAACCAGCCAAAACAGTTTTAGTATCGTCTGATTTTGAGACAGCCGTTGCTGGAGATGAGACAATTCCAGATGATGTAGATGATGATGATTTTGAAAAAATATCCTGGGCAGATGAAACTGCCGATAGAGCCTTTCGCACGGCTATTATTGGATTAATCCTCATCTTTCTACCCATTCAACTTTATTCACTGTGGTTACTGATTCGTCTATTAGTTTCCCGTCGTCGTATAAGTCCAAATCGACGCATTAAAGTGATTTCTGCCCTGATACTTGATTTACTAAATCTTTATATAATCTGGCATATCTTCTTTTAAATAGGCATTGTTTTGCTCCTACTGTATGATTAGAAAGAAAAACCTACAGTCAGCCACAAGAGGGTTTGACTATGGTGGGAAATACCAAAAATAAATTGTCCGTAATTGCATCGTCGGTGTTAGCTAGGCTGACTCCATACAATCAATACAGACAGACTTAATAGTTTGGTAGTCCCCCAACAATTAGAAACCAGTACCGTATTCTTATTCAGGAATTAGGACTCAGGACGCAAAACTCTCTATGTTAGCAGGCAAAATTTTGCAGGGGGGAAAATATACCCTCATCCAAGAAATTGGACGCGGTGGCTTTGGTATCACCTTTAAAGCCACTCATCACTACTTAGAACAGGAAGTGGTGATGAAAACAATTAACGAAAAACTGCGAAAACACCCAGATTTTGCGAAGTTTGAGCAACAATTCCTAGATGAAGCTAGAAGATTAGCCACCTGTGTCCATCCCAATATCGTCCGTGTCAGCGACTTTTTTGAGGAAGATGACTTACCTTACATGGTGATGGAATACATTCCTGGGGAAACCTTGGGAGAAGCTTTTATTTTACCAGGAATCCCCTTACCAGAAGAAACAGCTATTCATTACATCCGACAAATTGGTGCAGCGTTGCAGGTAGTTCACAGCAATGGTTTGCTGCACCGAGATGTGAAGCCAGATAATATTATTCTGCGTCAAGGAACTCAGGAAGTAGTTCTGATTGACTTTGGCATTGCCCGTGAATTTAATAGTGGTGTGAAACAAACTCACACAGGTTTGGTATCAGAAGGGTATTCTCCCATTGAGCAGTATTTAACTCAAGCGACACGCACACCCGCTACAGATGTTTATGGTTTAGCAGCAACTTTGTATGCTCTGTTAACAGGGCAAGTTCCCTTACCTGCATTGCTGCGCGATCGCGAACAAATGCCAACCCCCCGCGAACTCCAACCCCATCTCAGTGCAGCCGTCAACCAAGCCGTGATGCGTGGAATGGCTGTAGAATCGCGTTTTCGTCCTGCGACTGTAGCGGAGTGGCTGCAACTATTACCAGGTAGCGGTGTCAACCTTGCGCCACAAGTTGTCCCCACCTATGCAGTCCCTACCATTGATTTATCTGTATATCAACAGGAAAACCCAGCAGCCGGAAATATCCTCAGCCATGTCCAAAAAGCATCACCAGTTAAAAACCTCAACCTAATGCTGCAAAAGGTATCAGCTTCTAGGGTTGTCTTGGGTGTTGTTGTGGCTTTAATGGCAGCGACAGCTGGTTTTGGCATCACCAATATCTTTTCTAAATCTCAGCCCAAATCACCTTCCAAACCATTATTTGAAGCGCGTCCCATCGTACCAGAGAATAACAACACCACCGTCAATTCCCCCACAGACAATAATAATCAACAATCAGTCAATGTAGGTTCTAGAGACACTACACCCGTTTCCAACTTTAGACGACGCAGACGCAACCTCATAGAACCGCAAACTCAACCCACTAGCACCAGTTCCGCCACAACAACACCCCAAGCAAACACACAAGAATCAACATCTGTCAATACTCAACCATCTCCCAGCGCACCCGACACAACCAATTCATCATCCCTAGTAGAAAAACTGCGCCAAGTTCGTTCTTCCCGCAAAACTAACCCTGCTAACACATCAGAAAACACTCCACCCACTAACACTACTACTACCCAGCCATCCCCCCCACCTCCAGCAGAAAAACCATCCAATCAGTCAAATCCTGTGATAGTCCCGACTGTACCAGCCACGGAGTCTAAAAATACAGATTCTTCTGGTGTAGTAGTTCCCACAGTGGAAGTCAAGCAAAACTCCCCCACAAATAACCCACCTGTACAACTACCACCCCAGAAAAATGAAAAGCTGCCGGAAGTGCAGCCGAGTGGGAATTGAGGGAATGGGGAATGGGGACTGGGGACTGGGGACTGGGGACTGGGGACTGGGGACTGGGTAGACAAGGTAGACAAGGTAGACAAGGTAGACAAGGTAGAATTTATTTCTCAACTCAGCACTCAGCACTCAGCACTCAGCACTCAGCACTCAGCACTCAGCACTCCCCACTCCTCGCATCGCCAGTAACGCTGTACCGTAAGCTGCTTCAGTGTTGCTGGAAGTGACTACAGGAACTTTTAAACAGCGTTGGCGAATGGCAGTCCAAGTGAGATTTTTCGCGCCTCCTCCGGCGGTGTAGACTCGGTTGAGGCTATCTGCGCCTAATTGTTGCAATAGTTCATAACCACGGTTTTCTATGCGTGCGATGCTCTCTAGTAAGCCATGCAGAAATTCAATCTGGTTATCTGGGCGTGGTGTGAGTCGTGGGGGTAAATTGGGATCGTTAATGGGAAAGCGATCGCCTGCTTTTAATAAGGGATAATAATCTAACTCACTAGGTTGAGAACTATTAATTTCACGACTCAAATTTTCTAACTCTGCATCTGTAAAAAATTCCCTTAATACCGCACCTCCAGTGTTAGAAGCACCACCAGTCAACCACAAGTCACCTAGCCGATGGCTGTAAATTCCATAGCGCGCATCTTCTACACGAGTGCGACTTAAAAGTTTTAGTACCAAGGTAGAACCCAAGGAAGTGACAGCTTCCCCTGGTGAGGTTGCACCACTAGCTAAGAAGGCTGCAATACTATCAGTAGTTCCAGCACAAACTAAACAGTCAAGTGGTAAGGAAAACTGATTGGCGATTTCAGGACGTAATTCGGCGATGGGAGTCCCTGGTGCGAAAATATGGGGTAGTTGAATCGGTAGTTGCAGATTAATCAACCATTCTGGGTATTTTAACTGTTCTACGTCATAACCCAACTTTAAAGCATTGTGGTAATCACTGTTACCCAACTGACCATGCAACAAAAATGCTAGCCAGTCGGCTTGATGTAAAAAATATCTCGCCTCGCTGAAATTGTCTAACTGCATCATCCACAGCAACTTAGCCAAGCTAGAAGTCGCACTCAAGACTGTATGGTTTGGTGGTGCTATTTGCTTTAACTCTTCCAGAAATAATGATCCCCGTGCATCGTTGTAGAGTAATGGTGCAGATATGGGGTTGCCAACATCATCACACAATAATACCGTCGAGGAAGTGCCGTTGATCGCGATCGCCTTTATTTCCTGCCGACAATTTTCCGGTATTTGCCCCAGCAATGCCCATAAAGCCTTCTGCCATGATATGACATCAGCGATCGCTCCTGCTGCCCAAGGATATCGCATTTGCGCCTGGATTTGGGCTACCTCATCAATCACCACCGCCCTCGCCCCAGACGTACCAAAGTCAATCCCCAGATAAAAACTCATACTTTTATAAATTTTTCTAATGAAAAATAACTCAGACTACCGAATTGATCACGGATTTTGTTACAAGATGCAACAAGATGTTCCATAATTTTGGCAAAACAAGGAAAAGTAGTAAACGGACTCTTAAAAATCAATTTGATGTTCAGGAGGTTTACAATCATGCCTATCTCTGATAGCCAAGTTTACATTGCTCTAGTTGTGGCACTGCTTCCAGGCTTATTGGCTTGGCGGTTAGCAACAGAACTGTACAAATAATGTCCGCATAAGCAGCTAGGAGTGGAGTCTGACTTACAGGCATCCACTCTTGGTTGTTAATAGTCATTAGTCATTAGTTGTTATCCTGTAGCGTTACAGGCTGAAAATCCGCTAATCTTCATTTATTTTTCCAGACTAACTGGCTTGTAGTAAGGGCTTTAGCCCTGTTTGATGCCAATTTAGCGATCATTGCTTAAAAATTTTTAGTATATAAAAATACTTAAAATTAACAATTTAGTTATAAATACTGAAAATATTTACACTAATAATCAACTATAAAATTTGATTTTCCATGACAGACGTGACAAATTGAATTTATAGTTAGTGACAAAAATTTGACAATAGCAGAATTCTTTTGATACCTTGTATGGGATTGGCGGTGCCTAAATCCAGGTCAAAGCCAAAAAACACCAAAAAATAGATCATACATCAGCTTGTGATGTACAAGTGAGACTGCTGTTTGGAATTGACATTAGCTGCTAAAAGAATAATAATCCTGGCAAATCAAACACAGTTTTCTTGACACTGGTGAACTAACACCATCAACTCAAATCATCTACCTACGTGTATTTTGTGTTTTTTTGACAATGAAAATACGTGTAGCAATTTGGCAAAAATGAAGTAATATGTCAGCTAATCTCAGCCGCAATTATTACGAATAAGCTTTTATGGCTTACTCATATTCATCAGGAAATCTTTAGTTTTAGGCATCATGAACGCTTTTCAACCTTCTCATCTTCCACAACCGACACCCACACACAAACAGCAAGTAATTCCTCGTCCAAAACGCCATCTCCGTCAACGTTCTTACAAGGTAATGGCCGTAGAAGTAACAGCAAAAGTAATTGTCAATGTCGCTATTTCCACAGCAGCAATTTCCGCTTTAGTAAAACTTGTGCCTTACAATTTGTCACACCAAGGCAAGCTAAGAGAAGTTAGTACAGAAGTCAAGCAATTAGAAAAGCGTGTTAGCAAATTGCAGGACGAACTCAACCGGAATTTTGATCCACGTCAAGCTAAACGTGTCATGCAGCAGCAAACATATAGGTTTGAACCTAATCAACGTCCTGTGATTTTAACCAACCAATACGGACAGCAAATAGACCTTTCTGAGTCTTCACCCTAAACAAACATTGGTGATGGGGATGATGGCGTTAATTAAATTCGCCGTATTCCTTGACAGCAGCAAGCTACACCCTAGCATTTCTCTCAGAGAAGACATCGCCAGTAGCAGTATTTGTTAAGTAGTAATCGACCTGGGTGCAAATTATTTACAGTTAATAGTTAAAGTTTTATAGCTGATTTAAATTTATCTTTATTATTATTTCTTAACCTGCTTAGATGTTGCTCAGTCAATCCATTTAACCTTTGTGCTGTGGGACAAGGAGGATGATATCAATTCAAAATTCAGAATACGCCTGATGTGAGTTAGGAAAACCTTCTATATCCAAAAAATAGTTGATACTTGGAGCTAATAAGACTCGGTAAAGGCGGGTTCAGCAATATCATCATTAATTGTTGATGATATTGCTGAACCCGCCCCTAAAAAGCTTCCAATCCACAACCTTATCATTCTATGAATGATAAGGTTGTGAAAAATATTGCCTAATTGAAATTAGTAAGTCCTAAATGATTGGAATGTGGCGCAATTTCGATAATTATACCAAATTGACATAGTGTGCTGTTGGTGTTAACTACGCGATGTCTGCATCATGACGTGTAGGCAATAATTCATGTAGCCAACTTTCAACCTGTAATCTTAAACGATAGCCAGGAACATCTGCTTTCACATCTGGGGTGGGTAATTTAGTCAAGGCGCGACGATAATCTGCGATCGCACAATTCCACTCACCCCAGATATGATAGGTTCTACCCCGTTCCGCCCAAATATGACCTTCTAGTTGACCAAATAGCAGTGCATTGTCAAAATTCTCAATTGCTTGATCGTATTGTCCCAAATCCCTTAAAGTAATACCCCGGTTAATCCAGGCTCTGACATGACCTGGGTTAAAATCAATGGCACAATCATAATCAGCCAATGCGGCCGTTAATTCACCACAAGCCGCGTAGTAATTGGCGCGGTTATTATAAGCACTCGCTAAATGCGGATTGAATTGCAGTGCTTTGTTGTAGTCAGATAATGCTTCGTTCAGTTTACCGCTTTGGAAGTACACCAAACCCCGATTGTTATAGTCTACAGCATTTTGTGGATGGCGTTTGATTAATTCAGTTAATAGAGCGATCGCTTCAGTATAATTCCCTTGTTGAGCTGACCTCAAAGCGCAAGAACGTAAGTAACTGTCACCGTTAGCTCCGAGTTCTTTGTTTAAAAATGTGTTATTAGTTACAAATTGACAACGATTATTGTGCTGTTCACCAGAAGCTAAGAATGATTTACTGTTCATGAGTTCGCCTCAATGCTCCTTGAAGTCAAGTTAGAGTTTTTACTGTCGCGGTGGTTGTGCTTTTGTGTCACTTGTGCAGGTGTCTATGATTACTTATTTACAGTAACTAAATTAGATTTCAGGAATTGCAACTAGTAGAAAACACACTTTATACAGACAATTAATGCTCTAACCAAGTTATGGATACTTCTTCCCCAAGTTAAATTCCAGAAACATCAAAAGATTAATCTTTGTAAAGATTCTCAAAGTTTGAGAGTAAGTATAATTACTATATCTGGATGCTTCTAGTCTAAAAAACTAAACCGTTTAGTTTTAAATATGCTATTGAAGTCAACAATGTACTTGTACCAATTCTCTATGAAGTTGCGCCAAATATATTATGTAGAGACGTTGCATGCAACGTCTCTACAGTATGGAATAAAGTACATCTATGGCTACGCCAGGCAAGCTACATCAAGAAATGGTATTGCTTTTTTTAAGCATTAATACTGAAGATATATGTTTTTAAATATGCAAAATACTTGTCATGATTAATGCTAAAGTTCAGAGTCAAGCTAATGAAGGTTTCTCTATCACTAATAAATGCAGCGTTTTTAGGATTTTTGACAGCTAGTGTTTCACCTGTTTCTGCACAGTTTACTTCCACACCCTTGCGTGTAGCGGCTGCTGATGATACTACTGCTATTCTCAATGTAGTCCGAAGTTGGGGTGCAGTTGGGGATGTATTGATTGTTAATAACTATGCGACTGTGCGTTATTTTTTTGGACAAAATGGTGGAGATGTCACATTTAAACGCAAAAATGGCAAATGGAATATCGTCGATGGTGGACGTAGACAAGGTAATTGTTCGGATGTTAATTGCTTAGTGAACAAAGGCGTTCCCCGCAATATTGCGACTCAACTGCGGAATTATCTAGAAGGTTCAGATAACAGAAGAATCCGCGAATTAAACTCTTTTCGGCAAGCTTGGTCTAAAAGTAATAATACAGTAGATTTTTTAGGATATTGGATAAATCAAGATTGGCCAGATACTCCAGAAATTACTATTGCTATTTGGCCGGCTCGTGTACGCAATCAAGTTTGTGTAATTGGCATATCTGAAAAATCTCAATATGTAAAAACTGGGGTTATTTCTGGCAACAATCTTAAAATCGGTAACAAAACATTGACGCTACATCAAAATAATGAAAATTTTGTAGATTTTATTACATCTACGGACAAAAAATATTTTCTCATCAACCCATATAAACCTAATATGTGGTATTTCAACACATCTACTAAGCAAAAGTTACGTGCTGCTGGTTGTACTGCGTCTTTACCATCTAGATAATATTAGAGGTAAATATTATGCGATCGCTGGTTGAAGTTTGTTTGAGTTGTCTTATCCTAGTAACAACTTCGATCCCAGCATAATGTAAATATTTCTCATAACTGAACAAGAAAAGGACTGAAGCCACCTAAATTTATTTATGGGCATAGTTGAATTTTGAATTTGGAGCGCAGCAACGTGACTTACCAAAATGCACCTGATTTAGTGGCTGACGATTATATTGTTATTGGTCTTGCAACCTGCTTCATCAAGTCAGATGGGGAAATTCACCAAGTCGAAGTCCTAGAACCGATTCCCTCGGCTGCTTTAGAAACACTTTTAAAAGGTATTCCCACTTCCTATAAATTTGCTTGTGCAACTAACCTGGGTGCAGTAGTCAACGGCGAACAGCCAATTTTACCAGCAGGGTTTCCTGAATCGGCACAATTTGCTGATGAATTTGTGTCACGGGTATTTGCATCGGCTCGCACCTATAAACGCAAAGAAAGCGTGCAAGCCTTAATACCGATTGGTACAACCTATACTGATTTACAATATTCCCTGGAGCGCAAGCGGGTACTGAATGCTACTAGATTAATTACAAAAGAAGATAATGTGAAACAGCATTCTCACACCCACAAAGTCCTTTAGTCTCAGGTAGTTATGTTGAAACTGTATGGTGGCGCACGCAGTCGCGCTGCGATCGTGCAATGGTATTTAGAAGAATTGGCAGTTCCCTATGAGTTCGTTCTGCTGGATATGCAGGGAGGTGAACATCGCCAGCCAGAATTCTTGAAAATTAACCCCATTGGTAAAGTCCCAGCCATTGTCGATGGCGACTTTCAACTATGGGAATCAGGCGCGATTTTGCTGTATTTGGCTGAAAAGTATGACAAATGCCCAACTTCACCAGAGGAACGTGCAATCATTTCTCAATGGGTACTCTTTGCCAATGCTACTTTAGGTACGGGTATTTTTGTAGAAGCAACCCGCGAACGGGAAACACCGCGTTTATTAACTCCCCTCAATGAAATCTTTAGCAAGCAATCTTTCTTACTAGGAGAGGAATTTAGCGTTGCTGATGTGGCGGTGGGTTCTATATTGGCTTACATTCCCTTAATGCTCAAACTAGATTTGAGTGCTTATCCAGCAGTTGAGCAATATATTCAGCGTATGGTAGGAAGACCAGCATATCAAAAGGCGATCGCTGGTAGGTCTTCTTAGGGGTATAGGGGTATAGGGGAAAGAATGAAGATAAATTATTTACCCTTACACCCTTACACCCTTATACCCTCACACAGCTAAACACCTTTTATCTATAATTCGTAAACTGCAAAGCCACAGGATAGTCTTCTTGCTTTAACCTTTGGATGACGGTTTGCAAATCATCTTTGGCTTTAGCAGATACGCGCACAGCATCACCTTGAATAGAAGCTTGGACTTTTTTAAATTCGTCACGAATCAGTTTGGATATTTGTTTGGCAATATCCTGACTGATTCCTTTTTTGAGGGTGATTTCTTGACGAACACGATTACCACTAGCTGACTCAACTTTGCCAAAATCAAAGATTTTTTGGGAAAGATTCCGCTTGGCAGCTTTTTCTCGCAAAATGTTGTGAACAGACTCTAGGGTAAATTCGCTGTCAGTGCCAATAGTAATGGTTGTTTCACCCAATTCCACAGTAGTTTGGGTGTCTTTGAGGTCATAACGACTTTTGAGGTCTCGGACGACTTGATCAACAGCATTCACCAATTCTTGTCGATCAAAATCACTCACAATGTCAAAGGAGTAAGTAGCAGCCATAAAGTAATGTTGGACTTTAAATGTTGGGACTGGGGATCGGGGACTGGGGATTGGGGACTGGGAGACGAAAGGGGGCAGGGAGAAATGGGGAAATTTTTCTCCCCCTTGCACCCTGCACCCTGCACCAATTCCTCTTCCATGCCCTATCTCCGAATTTAACCCCTAGCTTGAATGATACTCAGAACAAAGAGAGTAGCACAGCTAAGAGAGCCAATGCCAAACATGAGCGATCGCAATAACGGTATATTCAAAATATAAAATATTGAGTACAGCAACCGAGCTACTACATAAGCGATCGCAGCCCATGTGGCTGTAACAGAATTTACACCAGTAACATAAGCCATTAGTGCCGCAGCCAGGAACACCATGAACGTTTCAAAGGAATTTTGATGCGCCCAGGTAGCCCGTTGAGCGTATGGTGGTAATTTATCAAACATGGCTCGTGGGGCAGAAACGTCATACCCCACTTGCACACGCGCATACCCTACCAATAAAAATGGCACGTAAATTAGCACCGCAGCTGCGGCGATCGCATACAAAAAAATTATCATTATCTTCTACCCTTTAGTCATTAGCCGCTTGCTCATCGTCAACGATTGGCTTGACTGTTAACTTTTGGCTGTTGACTAATCAAAGTAGAAAAGTGTTACCACTTTTCTTTGTTCTTCCGCTTCCCCACAAGTTTGAAGTAGGGTGCGACTGTCATGAAATGCGAAGCAAATCAACTGCTGACAACGAGAGACAATCTCTTTGTTACAGATGTAGCTAGCTTCAGCCAAAGACAGGTTATCATTCCCTGGATTTTCTACCAAGTGCATAACCTGCTCTAGTTGCTGACGCGATTCATAGGGCTGGCGTTCTAAACTTTGGGGCAGAATTACTGTCAGCAAATTCGGATCAGCTCGCATGGCTCCCTTAATTGCAGCTGAATTCGTACCCGTAGCCCCGGATGTAATGACTCTATTGCCTGATAAAACCAAGGCATAAGTCATCATTTCAATAAGATTCTGATGCGTAATAGGCACATGACGCGACCCCAGCAAGGCAATTCTTTTAGAACCTGTTTGCTGGATTGTTGCTAGTTCTTGCGCTAACGTATCGAGGTTGATGAGGTCTATTGACTGGCTCAAAGACGGAGGTAATCAGATTAAACAACCCAGATATTTTACCAAACACTGGGCAAGTCGGAAGTGAACTTGAGTCATATCCTGCTAAGTTTTTTTAACTTATGCTCT
The DNA here is from genome assembly GCF_050235535.1 of Aliinostoc sp. HNIBRCY26. Lineage (GTDB taxonomy): Bacteria > Cyanobacteriota > Cyanobacteriia > Cyanobacteriales > Nostocaceae > Trichormus. The sequence goes on along the minus strand of NZ_CP189852.1, from coordinate 611,571 downwards.
TGATTTTGAACCCATACGTCAAAAATCAATCTTCAAAGTGATGCTTTTTACATTCGTTAGGTTTAGAGATCACTTTAGCTATCCCACTTGATATATACAACTTGTTGTATACAAAATAGTTAATATAAAAGTTTTCAGAGGGAACATTTTACCATCACCATTTACTCACTTCTTGCACCTAACGTAGATACCCGTAGAAAGCCAATAGACAGCACAAAACTATAACAAGATTCAAATAAGGATAGATAAGTAAATTTAGTTATAAATAGAACGTAAATGCCGTAATATTGCGTAGAAAGTAAGATTTCCGCGTCGGCGGTTACTTTTTCGCCGAAGACATGGATATGTTTGCCTTTGATACTTAAAACATGAGAGAAAAGGCGTGAAATACTTGAATTAAACAAAGCACTGATTAATGCTTGCCCACGCCCAAAAACTAGTTTATAGCCTGAAAGAACTGATGCCAACGCAGTACCAGAAAGATAATTTAGAAGCTATGCTGGCATTATTTTTAGAGGCACAAGGACACCCATTACCCGAACACAGTCAAACAAAATCTCCAAGTGCAATCAGCCGATTTCTCAATATCAATCCTTGGTCAACTAGGGAGATGATTCGTGTTGTTCGTTCCACCGCATTACAAACAGTACTCAAGGTTTTAGCATCATCTGCTAAAGGAAGAAAACCCTTTTTACAAGTAATAATTGACCTAACGACTTTAGAGAAACGAGGTAAATTTCAAGAGTTTAGTGATTTAATCAGAGTCTACAATGGTAAACGCGGTTTGCATCTGGTCGTGGTTTATTTGGTAATTGGAAGATGCCGTATCCCTTGGAATTTTAGGGTTTGGAGAGGTAAGGGAACGCCTTCCCCTGCAAAGCTAGGACTGAAACTCGTGAAACGTTTACCGCAATCTTTAACTCAACATTTCCAGACAATTATTTTAGCTGATACGGCCTTTGGCAGTATAGAATTTCTTGAGGGTGTACGTCGTCTGAAATATCATGCTATTACTGGTGTATCTATTAGCCGTAAATTAGCAGATGGTAGACTTTTAAGACGCTTACATCAGCAAGGGCAACAGGTTTATCTGTTTGGGTTAAGCTTTCCTGTTACTGTTTCTTGGTATTACTTAAAACGCGATAATGGCAAACTAGAAAAACGTTTTATTTTATCTACTCGCCCGATTAAAGCTTCTACTCTTAAATGGTGGGGTAAGCGTCGATGGCAGATTGAGGGATGGTTCAAAACCGCCAAGCACCGTTTTGGTTTACATCGCTTTGGGCAAGGAACTCTGCTGGGTATGTATCGTTGGCTTATCCTTTCTCTCACTGCTTATCTCATAGCCCATTGGAGTTATCTGCATACTCAGTCAGCATCACCACCTGATTGGGGTCAAGCTGCACAACTAGCTCTTGAATCTATTTTCCCTCAATTAGTAGTGTATCTTCTTTTACTTAACATTGAACGCCTCACTCCTCTTGCACGTAGTTGTGGTTTTGACATTCATATTTCCAGGTGCAAGATGTGAGTTTACCAACTACCATCAACATGAAATTTAGCCACACTGTAGAAACCATCGCTCCTAGCGATCGCATCTGGAATATTTGGACAGACGTGAAAAATTGGCCGACATGGGACACTGAATTAGAATTTGCTTCCCTAGATGGCAACTTTGCACTCAATGCTCAAGGTAAGCTCAAATCTAAAAATGCACCTGTATCGACGTTTTTGATCTCTCAATGGGAACCACAAAAGAGTTATACATTTACCACTGTATTACCTCTGTGCCAACTCAACGTTAGACGATATCTCACCCAAAACCAAGGTAAGACATACTTCACTCACGAGGTATCATTCACAGGCTTACTATCTTTTGTGTTTAGCAACCTATTAGGGCGAAAATTTCAAACAGTTTTACCAAAAGTTATGGATAATATTCGCCGACTGGCAGAAAGCTCAAACTGAATGAATGTTTTTGGCTAGTCGTAAATACAAATTAGAGCCGCACGGTTGTACGACTCTATGAGCTTTGGTAGTTGACGAAATCGTCTCAGATTTAGACTGTCACCGGGGTTAAGCCCAACTTAGACAACAGACGGTTAACATCAAAATTTTCCGACATTAACTGACGAATGCACTCTACTTTAATTGGTTCGTGGACACGGACTTGACCAAAAGTGCGATCAACGATTTCGACAGTAGTCAGGGTATCTAAATCAACTGACAAAATCGGAATTTCTAATTCTTCAGCGCGACTAAGAATAAATTGTGGTGGTGGTAGTTGTCCTGTGAGAATGAGACATTGGGTGGAAGTTTCTAAAGCCGCCTGTTGAATTTCTACACGATCGCCTCCGGTGACTACTGCCATATTCCGCCGCTTGCGGAAATATTTCACAGCCGCATTCACATTCATCGCCCCAATCGCTAAACTTTCCACCATTAAATCTAAGCGATCGCTGCGACAGAGAACTTCAGCCTTGAGTTGTTTGACTAATTCCCCAACGCTGACACTGCGGAGTAAATCGTTTTTCGGTAGCACAGCCATCACAGGTATACCCTGCTGTTCTAGAAATGGGCGCACAGAACTATTGACGGTTTCTAAATGGATAGTGGGAACATCATTGATCACAACCCCAAGCAAGCGATCGCCTACACGCTCCTTAGCAGACAATATCGACTCCACAGACAGCAAAGAATCATAGCGACTCACCAAGAGAACAGCCGCATCTAAAACCTCTGCCACTTGCAGCAAAGATAAATCAAACAAATAACCCTCTGTCAAATCGCCAGGGGCTTCTAGCAGCACTAAATCCCCTCTAGGAACTTGTAAATACTGCTCCACCAAAGACTGACGATAATCAGTTTTGTCCTCACCCCGTAAACGTCTTTGCACACTGGCTTCATCTAAGGCCAGCATTATCGGCACAATCCGGTTCGCTGAGAGATTGAGACTAAGAGTAATAAACTGGACATCTTCGTCAATCACAGTACCATCAGATGTACTCAAACAATTGCCCAAGGGCTTACCATAGGCAATATCCAAGCCTTTTTTCTGTAACTGATGAGATAAACCCAGGACTGTTGCCGACTTACCACTGTAAGTTTCAGTTGAGCCAATCAGCAAATATTTAGCAGATTTCGGCACACATGCACTCCTAATTTCAAAAGGAAGTAAAACCCAGCCAGGTGTTTATTAATTTTAATTGGTTCTGGCAGAATCATTAGCCTATGAACAAATTTAATTTATCTAAAAGTTTTTTCTGAAAGTAAATTTTTTTGCTTTTATATTTATATATTTTTACTATAGGAATCCGCTTTGATTCCTGAAATCATTTGCGTAGGAAGGGAACAGGGAACAGGCTTCTGCCGTGAGCGTCAGCCGAACGGGAACAGGGAATAGGAAATAGGTAAGAAGGAACAAAAGTGTACGGAGTTTTTTTCAGAAATCAAATATGAGTCCTATATGATCTCAGTAAATTTTTAGTCTTGATTCAGACATAGTTAGGACTTACGCAACGCCGATCATGTCATTGCGACCGGAACAAAGTGTAGGGAAGCAATCCTAGCGTCAGGTGAGATTACTTCGCTATCGCTCGTAATAACGGAGTTACGTTATTTTTGCGTAAGTCCAGATAGTCTTAATTTTCAATCTGAAGTGAAGATTTTGTGATAATCATACTCATACCTTCCCACCATCAGGATAATATTTTTAGGTAAGCGGGGACAGCAGCGAAAGTGAGTTTTATCAATATTTTCGTGCAAGGGTATCAAAGCAAAAAACAAGGTTGTCAGGCTACTCCAAAGTTTACTTTCCCTGACAACCCACAAATTTTAATCAACTGAATTATTCATCAATACGTAGTAATTTGCGGTAAAAAGATTGTGAAAAATCAGTTACTTTGTAGCGTTTAGAGTTCTCTAGAAGTTCAATTAAAAAACTAATAAATTCAAAGCTAGCCATCATGACTTCATAGTTTAACTCAGAATTACCATCAAATTGCATTCGGCAACGGGTTAGATCAGAGGGTAGAGTAGCCACATTCCAAGAAGCGACAAAAGGAACATTATCACCAGATTCTATTTTCCGGTGGCCTTCCAAAATGCCCTTTTGGTAGAGACTAATCGCATAAGGTAAAAAATTACGCTTCGCTGCACCCTGAATGTAAGGCAGGTAGACATTAGCTTGTTGGGCGTTAGCAGGCTGGAGTTGCTCAATAGACATTGTTGAATATTCCTCAACAGTAGTTGACAACTAAGGATATTTAGTAGTTCTCCATGAAGTATTCCCAAAAAATTGCTAATGTACACAGGGAGTGCTGAGTGCTGAGTGATGAGTGATGAGTGCTGAGTAATGAGTGCTGAGTAATGATTGCTGTTAGTAGTAGCAAGGTGTTTAGCCGATGCTGAGAAAATTCTACCTTGTCTACCTTGTCCCCTCCCCAGTCCCCAATCCCCAACCCCCCATGATAGTCACTGCAAAAGTTACTGCTAAGAAATATTAAAATCTCAGTTACAATAGGGCTGCATTAGCTTTTAGGGAAGCTGGGCGCAATAACGCTGCAAATTACTGCCATTAGGTAGTAAATGCTGTTATTGCAATTTCTACCAACAATAAGCTGTTGCTGCTTTGTTTTCATTTAGTCCTATTTCTAGTTCCGATTGTGGAACAGCTTGCATATTTGCTATGAAAAAGTAAGTTTTTATACTTAAATTTTTCTAGTAGGGCTAAACACAGACAAAGTTAGCTCATACACTTTGGCGTGATCTGATTCCCAGCTTCTTTTCAGGTGTAGACAAATACTGGTTTTTGAATCAAGTAACTTATGCCAGCAAATTCCTGGCCCGACAACGATTCCTACAAAGAACTTGATCCACTCAACTCCTTGTTGTCTGACCTATCAGTAACTGAGGAGTCAGTGGTAGAAACGCGGGATTTGTCTTTACCATCCCGGTTTCAAGGGCGTAGAGGTAAAGCAGCTCTCATCTTAACCATAGTCTGGAGCGGTACGATCGCCTTACATTTAGCTTCCTGGGGTTCTCTCTTTGTGCTAAGTGTGACTGCCATTCTCGGTATTCATGCTTTAATCATTGGGTTTGCTCAACCCCGTCACTATCAGAAGGAAATGCAGGGTGAATTACCTGTGATTTCTGTATTGGTAGCAGCAAAAAACGAGGAAGCTGTAATTGGTAAATTAGTCAAAAATCTTTGTAATCTGGAATACCCCAAAGGGCAATACGAAGTTTGGATAATTGACGACTATAGCACCGATCAAACCCCCCAAATTTTAGCAGAATTATCCCAGGAGTACGATAATCTCAAGGTACTCAGACGTTCTGCTCAAGCGGTGGGTGGTAAGTCAGGTGCGCTTAATCAAGTTCTGCCTTTGACAAAAGGCGAAATTATTGCTGTCTTTGATGCTGATGCTCAAGTAGCCTCAGACTTATTACTCCAAGTAGTACCTTTGTTCCAACGTGACAAGGTGGGGGCGGTGCAAGTGCGAAAAGCGATCGCCAATGCCAAGGAGAATTTTTGGACAAAGGGGCAAATGTCCGAAATGGCTTTGGATACTTGGTTTCAGCAACAACGTACTGCCATTGGTGGCATTGGTGAATTACGAGGTAACGGTCAATTTGTGCGCCGCACAGCCTTAGAGAACTTCGGAGGATGGAACGAAGAAACCATTACCGATGACTTAGATATGACTTTCCGCCTGCATTTAGATAACTGGGATATTGAGTGTGTATTCTTCCCAGCCGTGCAGGAAGAAGGTGTCACCAACGCAATGGCACTTTGGCATCAGCGTAACCGTTGGGCTGAGGGTGGTTATCAACGATTTTTGGATTATTGGGATTTAATCCTCAAAAATCGCATGGGTACGCGCAAAACCTGGGATATGCTCATGTTTATGCTCACCATGTACATCCTACCCACAGCAGCTATTCCTGATTTGTTGATGTCAGTTTATCGTCATCGCCTGCCAATTTTAAGCCCTGTAACTAGCTTGTCAATCACAATGTCAGTTATGGGTATGTATGCAGGCTTAAGAAGGATACGCCAAGAGCAGAAATTCACTGTTTACACCCCCTTTGTCTTACTACTCCAAACTGTGCGCGGTACTTTGTATATGCTGCACTGGTTAGTAGTAATGAGCAGTACCACAGCCCGAATGTCAGTTAGACCAAAACGGCTGAAGTGGGTGAAAACAGTCCATACAGGTACTAGTCATTAAATCCTGTATAAAATGCACAATTCCCATTCAAAATTTTTGGGTTTTGTATTTTTTGATTTTTTTTTAAACTGAGTTCAGGATCACAAAAGGGACAGGTATTAAGCTGAAGATAGCCTTAAATTCAGCAACCTGTCCTATGCTTTATTTTGTAGAAAATTTTTAATTTGGGGGAGCGATGCCTAATGAAATTCGGATCAGCATCTTGTGCGATCGCTCTACTCGAAAACAGTTTTAATCCTTGTCCTTTTTGTCAGGAAAATGTGTGGATGCTAACTTAGGTGTTGAGAGTAAAATCTATCTACACTGAAGTTATGAGCCACTCACAGGAGTCTAGAACCGAACGGATAGACATTCGTACAAGTTCTACTGCCAAAAAGTGGTTTACTAAAAGACTGCCTCAAACGTCTCAACTCAGCCGCAGACATTTATTTTTAATGTTGAAGGATATTCGGAAAATTTTCGAGTAATCTCCCTTATTTCAGTTTGGATTGATGGCGATCACTTCACCTCATCGTCAATTCATCCAAGTTTCTTGGTTATTTTATGCAGTTGCAATTATTCAAGAACTACTTGAGGCTGTTGGTGGTGTAGCAGCACTCGGTTAGGAATATGTCAATTGCTAACTATAATTAATAGCTAATTGCTTGGTGAGTTTAAAACTATAGGAATCATATTTGATTTCTGAAAAAAGCTCAGTACACCTCTGTTACTTCTTTTCCTGTTCCCTGTTCCCGTTCGGCTGACGCTCACGGCAGAAGCCTGTTCCCTGTTCCCTATCTACGCAAATCATTTCAATAATCAAGTCGGATTCCTATAGCAGTTAGCTATTTTTGCTTTTGGCGATTAGATTTTAGTTTTGAGTTGCTCAAAGTTAGCAAAAAGGATTGATGGCGACATTGAGGAAAGGGGCAGCAGTAAGCGATGAAAAGGCTTTTACCCTTACCATAGACACAAACGCAAAAGTGTGAAGGCATTTCTCAAGAAGCTGACTGCGATGTAATGCAGGGTGGTATCGTAAGCTATAGAGCAGGAGTAGTGTTTGATGGTTAAACCAACTGTTCCAACACCAACAATCAGCAGAAAGTTGATGCGCTGGTTGCTGGAAGAAGACCGACAAGAAAAAGAAAGATCACACGATAACGAAGAAATACATCGCCAGCATCCCTGGTGGCAAGTAATGTGCCTAACGGGTGTCGATTATTTTTCCACCCTTGGCTATCAACCTGGTATTGCAGCATTAGCAGCAGGCGTTCTTTCTCCCATCGCCACATTGATTTTAGTCTTGTTGACACTGTTTGGCGCATTACCGATTTATCGCTATGTTGCTGCTAAAAGCCCCCACGGGGAAGGCTCAATTGCCATGCTTGAGCATTTGCTTTCATGGTGGCAAGGTAAATTATTTGTGTTGTGCTTACTGGGCTTTGTCGCCACCGATTTCATCATCACTATTACCCTGTCAGCTGCCGATGCTACGGCTCATATCGTCGAAAATCCTCTCGCCCCAATGTGGCTACACAATCAGCAAATAGGCATAACCCTGATATTGGTCGCACTATTAGCCGTAGTTTTTCTCAGAGGCTTCAAAGAAGCAGTTGGAATAGCAGTATTTTTGGTGGGAGTTTATCTGCTATTAAACTTGATTGTAATTGGTGTTGGGCTGTATCAGATTGTCATTAATCCATCCGTGATTACTAATTGGCAAACAGCACTTTTTGCGCGCCATCCCAATTTTGTAGTCATGCTTGGCGTAGCTGTTCTACTATTTCCGAAGCTAGCACTAGGATTATCAGGCTTTGAAACTGGTGTTGCAGTGATGCCGCTTGTTAAAGGCCAAAGCAGCGATGATCCCTACTTCCCCAGGGGGCGTGTTCGTAATACACGCAAACTGCTAACTACTGCTGCTTTAATTATGAGCTTCTTTTTAATTACCAGCAGTTTTATTACTACTGTTTTAATTCCAGCCGCAGAATTTCAAACAGGAGGTAAGGCTAATGGACGTGCTTTGGCATATTTGGCACATCAGTATATAGGTAACGCTTTCGGTACACTTTATGATCTGAGTACAATTTCTATATTGTGGTTTGCCGGTGCGTCGGCAATGGCAGGACTGCTGAATATTGTGCCTCGCTATTTACCACGTTATGGGATGGCACCAAATTGGGTACTAGTAACACGTCCGTTAGTGTTAGTCTATACGATTATTGCTTTTGGTGTAACAATTATCTTCCAGGCAAATGTGGAAGCCCAAGGTGGAGCATATGCGACAGGTGTACTGGTGTTGATGAGTTCAGCTGCGATCGCTGTTACCCTATCAATTCATTATCAAAGAACGAAGCGGCGAACTATACTTTTTGGGCTGATCACACTGTTGTTTATATATACTACGGTTGTCAATATTATTGAAAGGCCAGAAGGACTCAGAATCGCGACATTTTTCATAGTTAGTATTATTTTCACCTCCCTGATTTCACGGGTTTGGCGTTCGACGGAACTACGAGTAGAACGGGTTGAAATTGACGAAATAGCCCAAAGCTTTATTGCCGAAGAAAGTCAAGGTGCAATCCGCATCATTGCCAATCGACTGAATACAGGTGATGAACAAGAGTATTTTCTCAAAGAGAAAGAAGTGCGTGAGGATAACCATATTCCGCCTACCGATCCTATCCTCTTCTTAGAAATTTTAGTATCCGACCCTTCAGAATTTACGAATGTAATCAGAGTCCAAGGGTTACAAGTGGGTAAGTATCGGATTTTACGAGCGCAAGCTACAGCAGTCCCGAATGCGATCGCCGCATTACTTCTTTACATTCGCGATCAAACCCATAAAACTCCTCACGCTTACTTCGGCTGGCCAGAAGGAAATCCCATCCAATATTTACTGCGTTTTATTTTATTTGGTGAGGGTGATATTGCTATTGTTACCCGTGAAGTGTTGCGTCGAACTGAGAAAGATCCTGAACGCCGACCTGCTATTCATGTTGGAGGTTAAGTCAATGCCTCTTTTACAGAACAAGTCGGCGATCGCTTTTCCTCAACTACTCACCAAAATCCCACCGTGTTTACCCACAACTGTAAAATCGCGTATTATAATTAGAGTATAGAGACATGGGTCCGTAACGGTTTCGACAGGTTGGCGAACGCTGCTCTATGATTCAGGTCGAGAGTGAGTCACCTCTCGCAAATCAAGGCTCAAAACAAAAGTAAATGCGAATAACATCGTAAAATTTGCTCGTAAGCCTGCTACTGTTGCAGTTGCCTAATAATCTCTCACAGATTCGAGCGTCTTTAGTTTGACTCCGTTAAGGACTAAAGACCAACCCCCAACGGACGCTCTAGCAAGTGTTCTCTGGTTGGCTTGCTAGCTAAGACTTAATCAGAGCATCCTACGTTCGGGATAATGAACGATTCCCGCCTTGAGGGTCAGAAAGGCTAAACCTGTGAACGAGTGGGGGGTCAATACCCAATTTGGACAGCAGTTCGACTCTGCTCGGATCCACTAAAATAAATGAAAATCCACCTAGTTTTAGGTGGATTTTATTTTTTAAACACTTGTATTTTTATCGTAAGCCTTGACAAATAAAAGCAGCCCAGTAACGGGGATGTGCAAACGGAAATTGCTGAGTAGATTGTTCAATTTCTTGAATTTTTCTGTTCAATTTAGCATACATATTATATTCAAGCTGCCATTGCTTATATTCAATCGAATCTAAAGGATATTTTTTCCGATTTCTTGCTAGTTCACGTTCTCTGGTGTCAACTTCTTGGAATATCTCTTGAAGATTTGCCTTTGTAAATTCACGTAGTTTTATTTGCGCTTGCCGTAGTGCTTCGGGACGGTTTTTACCTTCTTGTCTTTGCTGATAGTACAAAATGGAAAATAATGCTGTGGCAAAATCTTCCACTGACCAGAGTGTACTAACTACACTTCTAGCACCAGCACATAAAAAAGCTGTAGAAAGTGTCAAAATATCATCAGTTAATGAAGGAATCCCTAAATGAGTTTCACAGCAAGATAGAAATACTTCTACAAGTTGAGGTAAACGCCAACTGGGTGTCATTAATTCCCCCAAGGTAATACTGCTGTCATTGGCTAATTTTAACCGTGATTCTAAAGGATTATCTAGTCGAGATTCCGCATGGTGACAGCAATGAATTATATTAACCTGTTGTGCTAATTTTCGATAGTTTTGAGGAGTAGCTTGATTACTACCAATTAATCTATTTTCTCTGGGGATGTTGTAAATTTGGGCAAGTTTTTGTCCCTCAAATCTAGCACAGTAAAGGTTATCTTCTGCATCTTCCACAGTGCCATATTGTAGAGACAAGCCATTTACTATGTCTCGTTGCTGACAAAATTCTAAAATTTGGCAGCTTGGACTGTAACGAATCAGAAATTTATCTCCTAAATATTCCTGATATTCTCCTGTAGGCAAGGCAGCAAAGGGAATTTGATGTAATAAAAGGTGAGGTATTAAAATTAATTCTTCTATCGCTTGAAGATGTTGAGATATGAGTTGAGATATTTGTAAGCGTTCAGCTAATTCAAGGAGAAAACTGGAAATTTGAGTTTCCCATTTTTGAGTTTCATCTCTATAAGGGAATAACCAATTCTGCTGAATCCAGCCTTGTAATATATTTAATCCTTGCCCTTTACAAGTGTGAAGAGTAATTTGGGTTTGCTGTACAATAAAAATATGGGTATCTGTGTCAGTAGTATAGAAACTTAAAATAGCAGCGTTTGGTTTGTCAATCAGCTTTTGAATTGCAGAAAATTCAGGCGCGCTAACTTGAATCTCACCAGCTAGCACAGGATCTAAACGTCTAATATCTTCCCATATTCGTTGTTTTTGGTTTTCTAAATTGGCGATCGCCTCATTATAAGCTTGCCAAGCAGGACGTGTCTCACTGCGATTATTTTTAGATTGATGGCGATCGCGCTCTAGATCAATTTGTCGTTGCAATTCTTCATACTGCTGCAATAACTCCTGAACTGCTGGGGAAATTTCGTCACCTTGGTAGAGGTCGTTACTTGCCATTAAGTCTACTAGACTTTTGGCGCGCGATCGTTCTGCGTATTCAAATGCTTTTTCTATTTGCCCAGCATTAATGCAGGCCTTTACCATATTCTGGTAAATCCCAATAGCTTCTGTGAGAATCTTTTGACGGCGTGATTCGGACTTGACCCAAATACGACTAGTTTCTACTGCTTTAATAGCAATACTATAACCATCAATAGCTTCTTTCCAAAGTCCTGATTTGAAAGCAGTATTTCCCAGATTGCGTGCATTTCTAACTGCTTCAGCAGGATATATTTCAGGTATATGGATTTCTAAGGCTAATCTATAAAAGTCTATTGCCAGAGTCGTTAAACCTTGGTCACGGTAAACATTACCCAAGTTATTATGAAGTATGGCATAGGTAAAGGGATGACTTTCACGGGTGTAAAATTTTAAAGAATTATGAAAAGCTTGAACTGCCAGTTGTAAATTATTTTTTAGTTCTCCCTTAATTCTTTTATGATATGCAATACCCAAATTCATTTGAGTATTTGCCCATTCTTCAAGAAAGGAGTTTTTATTGATTAATTCTAAAATATCATTATAAATATTTATTGATAATTCCCATTTTTGATAGTAATTATTACTTAGAAGGTCACAATGTGCAGATGCAAGATGATTTTTAACTATAGCCCATTTCTCAATCAGGTTATTTTTTTGGAATATATCTGCTGCTAAATTACAAATTTTTACCAATTGTTCTAGCTTTTCAGGATTATCAAACTTATTGTTTTTAATTCTATATTTTTTTACATAAAAGGCAACCCAATTAGTTTGAGTTTCAGACCACTCTATAGGAAATTCTTCATAAGAATACACTTTTAAAGCATCCTGATAAGCGAATAATGATTTTTCCAGATTTTCTAAAGTATCACCATAAATTCGCTGTCCATAAGCATTTCCCAAATTAACCCTAGATGTAGCCCATAATTTAAGAAAATGTTTACGAGTGAAAATGACTTCTACAACTTCGCAACAAGCAATTGCAATATCTATATTATCGGCTATATTTCCGTATGGAAACTGTCCAATGAGAGTAGCAAAATTAACAATAGCGATAGCGGCTGCTACACTTTGATCATTAGATATTCCTTCTCCATAAAAGTAATTTTTAGCCCAATGACGTAATAATTTTGCAAGATTCAAATCTAGCTTTTCTAAATTTTTTTTGAAAAAAGTATAAGTTATATTTTTGTTACCATCATTCCGTGATATTATTAGTAATGATTTCAGTAAAAAATCTAGTTGATCTTCTTTTGCCATTATTTTGAATATATCTAGCTAAGTGCATTTTTATTGCTATTTATGTAGCAATAAGATTTTATAATCATTTAAAAATAATTTCTATCTTTACTAGTAATTCTTCAGCTAAATACAACAACTCAATTTCATCAATTTCATTACTAGTTCCGCGATTAGTTTCTGCAACTGCCAAATTACTAGCTAACACATTTTTCACAGCAAAAAGCCTATCTTCTTCATCCGCCAAAAGCAGACACTTTTCTAATTCTGTAGCGATGTCTGTAATTGTCTTTGTACTTAAACGCTCTCTGACTTTCACTGCTACTAAATCATCACTTTTAAGCAGTTTTACTAAATCTGTTCTCATGGCATTATTTTCACTGGAAAATTTTGCGATCGCCGCACTCACATATTCCCGCACAGTCATGTTTGCTGCTGATGCTTTTTGTGCAACTACATCTGGTACATCTACTAGTAATAGACCTTCATTATCACTGGCTTGATATAGGTCATCTCCTTGTTTAACTGCTACTAATAAATCAGCACCTAGAGTATGTAAATAATGCAAAACCGACTCTAATTCATGTTCTTTTAACGGCGACTCCAATTTAGACACTGCTGCTTGTTTTACGCCTAATTTCTCTGCTAGTTGTGCCTGTGTTAGTCCTGATTTATTACGTATTTCTCGCATAGCATCAGTAAGATAGAGACGTAGGTACTCTAGCTTCCCTGCCAAAATCACCTCTGAGTCGTCACTAATCTGTTGCTGCAACCAAGCTTGAAAATTAGGCTTTTTCATCATTCCTCTGCTGTAATTCACGCAATCTGATTCTTGCGGGTTCTTTGTCTTTATCTTTGATAGCGTCGTCGTATTTTTTCATAAAGGCGTGTAGCACCACAAACCTCTGAGGGGTAGCAGTCGTTAAGATAAACCTGGGATTATGCTCACTCTTAGTCATACGTAACTCATACAGGTCATCTTCCAATTTCTCAAAAATCCCACTAGTAAGTGATGCCAATCCTTTGTTGCAAAGGTAGCCAAGATTAACTTGCAAACGCCTAGTTTCAGAAGCACTCAGTAACGGCTTTGGTGGATTTTCTGGTTGTTCTTCTTCAGGAATCATCCGTATGAAAAAGGCAAGTAAATCTTTGGGTATTTCTCCATTAACATCTTGATAAAGTTCCCACGTCCAAGTCACTTCCTACCTCACAATATAGTATTCCTCATAGGGAATGTCAAGGTTATTATTCCTTACAAGGAATAACATATAGAATGAGTACGTGCAACTAAGATAATCAAACCATGAGTATAAAAATGGTGTGTCACGACTTTGCTCGAACACACCAGGTTATTGATATCAATTGTCGTGACTTATTAAGTCGCTGACTCTGGTGATGCTTCTGATTTGTCTGGCTTGAGTAGGGGGAAGGCGATGACATCCCGAATACTGGCAGAATCAGTTAATAACATCACTAATCGGTCAATGCCAATACCTAAACCGCCTGTGGGTGGCATTCCATATTCCAAAGCGGTGAGGAAATCTTCATCTACGCCTTGGGCTTCTAAGTCACCTGCGGCTTTTTTGGCGGCTTGGGCTTCTAGGCGTTCTCTTTGGTCGATGGGGTCTGTTAACTCTGAGAAACTGTTAGCAGTCTCCCGCCCAACTATGAATAATTCAAACCGTTCTACTAACCCAGCTTGAGAACGGTGGGGTTTAGCTAGGGGGGAAATTTCTACGGGATAATCAATTACAAAGGTAGGCTGAATTAAGCTGGTTTCTACCTTTTCTTCAAAGGCTAAATTCAGCAATTTACCTATAGATGGGGCTTCATCTACGCCAGGAATACCAGCATTTTTACTTGCTGTTTTGGCTGCTTCTAAACTTTGGAAAGAATTGAAATCTAAGCCTGTATATTCTTTGACTAAATCGTGCATTGTTACCCGTCGCCAAGGTGGTGTTAAATCTACACTTTCGCCTTGGTAGGTAATTTGCAATGTGCCGAGAACTTCTTGAGCGACGGTGGTAATAATACCTTCCGTTAACGCCATCATATCGTTATAGTCGGCGTAGGCTTGGTAAATTTCAATGGAGGTAAATTCGGGGTTATGGCGTGTCGAAATGCCCTCATTGCGGAAAATCCGCCCTAATTCAAAGACTTTTTCAAAACCACCCACAATTAACCGCTTGAGATGGAGTTCTGTGGCGATTCGCAGATACAATTCCATTTCCAGGGTGTTGTGATAAGTGATGAAGGGGCGCGCATCTGCACCGCCAGCTTCACTTTGCAATACTGGGGTTTCAATCTCTAGGAAATCACGATCTTCTAGGTAGCGGCGAATACCTGCGGTAATTTGGGCGCGACGGCGGAAGGTTTGCCGCACTTCGGGGTTAACAATCAAGTCAACGTAGCGTTGACGGTAGCGTTTAGCAACATCCGTCAATCCATGCCACTTGTCGGGTAGGGGTAGGAGGGATTTGGTGAGGATGCTGTATTGTTTAACGTAGACCGATAATTCGCCCTTTTCTGTCCGTTTGATTGTACCTTTAACTCCCAGGATGTCACCTGCATCTGTGAGTTGTTTGAGGTGATTAAAAGCATCGGCATCAATTTCTGCCATGCTTTCTTGGATACGACTTTTCTCTAGATAAATTTGAATTGTGCCGGTTTCATCTTGCAAGGTGAAGAAAGCCAACTTACCGAAAACACGACGCGCCATAATGCGTCCAGCAATGGCAACTTCCACATCAACTTCTTCACCACTGGGTAAATCAGCAAATTTTTCTTGTAACTCTGCGGCGTGGTGTGTAGATTCCCAACGGTAGGCGTAGGGATTACTTCCTAGCTGCTTGAGTTGTTCTACTTTCTCCAGCCTGGCGGCACGGATATCTTCTTCCGACATGGTAACGAACTTTCAGAGGGCAAGATTAATTATAAATGGGGATTAGGGATTGGGGATGGGAGAAGAATTTTTATGATTTTCTGAGGTGGTGATTTGGAATTGATGCGATCGCTACGATTAAACTACAATCAAAGCACTATGACACAAACCAAAGTCCGCTTGTGGAACGTAGAAGAATATCACCGGATGTTGGAGACAGGTATTATTGCCGCCAATGAACGGGTAGAACTAATTGCTGGGCAAGTAATTCCGATGAGTGCGAAAAATCCTCCCCATGCAGCCACAACTTTATGTGCTTCTGATTATCTCAAACGGCTGTTGGCGGATGTTGCTTTAGTTCGTGTACAAGATCCCGTGCAGTTAAGCCAATACTCTGAGCCTGAGCCAGATATTGCGATTGTTCGTATCGAGCCGCGTAAATACATTGATCACCATCCTGCACCTGATGAAGTATTTTTATTAATTGAGGTGGCAGATACAACCCTAGAGACAGATCGTAGACAAAAAGCACCTCTCTATGCTCAAGCGGGAATTGCTGAATACTGGATTTTAGATGTCAATAAATTTCAAGTTTATGTTTTCCGCGAACCCAGTGGGGAGGGTTACAAGCAAGAATTTATTTTAGGGGAGAATGCAACGCTATCTTTGATTGCTTTGCCAGAGATAGAAGTTGAGATTAGCCAGTTATTTCCCTAGTTTAATAAAGTGAAGCGATCGCTCCCATTTTATCCCTGCAAGCGATCGCTATATTTGTCTAAATTAATCTAGTGCTTCAATGAATTAAGGCATATCGCGCTAAAGCTGCCTTGATTTTCAAACTGGTAAGTTGTTCTATCGCTTGAATTAAGTTTTCCTGTTCTGGTTGTAAATCCAATGCTTGCAAGGCTTGATGGAAATTATGACCAGAATGGAGTTGATGTTGGAGTTCTTGACGTTGGGAGAGATTTAAAATTGCCGCAATGTCTTGATTGCGGCGTTGCATCATCCCTTGGAGTTGTTGACGTTCCATCGGTGTCAAATCCAGTCTAGACCAGTTAGGGTAATCGGTAATCAAATTACTAACAGAGTTAGCAATTTGAACCGCAGGATAAAGGCTTAAGGGTGCAGCCAAGGCAATACTCGGCATTGAGAGGAAAAAGGTCAAAAAAGTAGCTAATAAGGGTATCGATAGCCACTTACGAGAGTTAATTGCCATGATTAGCATTTCCTAGACGGAATTGGATGTTAGTAATCTGCAATTGTGCAGTTAGGAGTCACATTTGAGATTTTCCCACTCTTGCAGCAATCAGGACTTATGCAACGAAATTTTTTGTAGTAGGGAGGGGTGTGATACCAATTCAAAATTCAAAATTCAAAATTCAAAATTAAGAAATCCATGTTTCATAAGGGTTGCTTAATTTGGATCTTTGTGCTGAATTTTGGGGAATAGTCAGAACTTTGATTTTTCGTTTACATAAGTCTGAAAAGCATCCCTCTAATGCTGAGGCTACACCTGATACGAGAAGAACGGAGTCTCTTAAACAACTATTTTGGGGAATCAGGGATTAAGGAATGTTGGAATATTTATTTCAATTGCGATCGCTGTGATTAGGTGACGAAAAGTTAATTATCTCGGAAAAACGTGAATATTTTACCAAATCACTGGGCGGATAATCTGCTGACACGGCAATTAACCCAACTTTGATATCCTCAAAATAAATCATCCCGCCAATTCGTCCTGCTACCTGGAAAGGGCCATGAAATAGCTGATACTGAGGAATGTGTATCAGAAAGAACCCATTAATTTTAATGAACTGGCCAAACATTTGCTGACAAGTTTTTTGGACAACAGCATTGAGGTAATCATTAGCAGCTGGCTCACCCAGGTCAGTGAATTCTGGATAATCGGCGAAATTATCCATATAAAATGACCAAATATCAGCTAGTTCCGCCTCATGGGTCAGTTTTTGCTTGAGTTCCTGCAATCGTGCGATTTCCATAGTTTTGCATCTTGGTGAGAAGGGGCAAGTACACAGCACTGTTAAAAATTTACTACAGCCAGTGCAACACGATTTTGTCAGGTGGGAATTACTGTGAATTTCTTTTACGCTCAATTTCCCGTTGTAATTCTTCTATTTGGCGACGTAACTCTTGTGCTTCTGGGTTTGAGGGTTGGGTGTTGACATTAACTGCACCAGAAGCAGGCGATCGCTGATAGTTACCCCGACGAATTTCTTGATATTCTGAAGATACTGCCCATTGACGTAAATACTGCACTCTTTCCACTGCAAAAGGATGAGTCAGCATCATTCCTTGTCCACCGTTGTAAGCTATAAATTTATACAATTGATTGAGTCCATCATCATCTAGTGCCTGATAGTCTTCTGACTGTTTAATAAATTCTTTTAAACTACATTCATTGATATATTTGTTACTTCCACCAGTTACTTTCATCATCGAATACATAACAGTATCCAAGTCATCAATTACTAACAATGCGGCTCTATCGGCGGACAACTCAGCTCTGCGTCGCCATTCAAAAAAAGCGTAAATTAAGGCCTGAGTGACAAAATTGCCAATCCCAAAGGTTAACTCCCCGATCATAGAAGCCGCACTCATTGCCCACATCGCCATTTGAATTAAAATAGTATGACCACATTTAATATGTCCCAACTCATGGGCTATCACAGCCCTAATTTCGGCTTCATTGAGTAAGTCTAGTAATCCCGTATTGATCACTATGTAAGGATGCTCTTGACCTAAAGCGTAACTATTTACTTGGGAATTTTGTTCTACAAATAGTGCTGGTTCTGGATAGATATCTAAATCACGCACACATTCACGAAACATCTGGTAAATAGTGGAATATTGCCGTGGCCCGACTTGGATGGTGTTACCCATCAGATAAACTAATTGCGGGCGTTCGTAAACAAATTCCACAAATTTACGAGCAACGAGATCAAATCCTGGTAAATTGCGTAGGGCTTGTTCGGCTTGGCTATCTAGGGGATGTCTAAAGGCTTCGCTGGAAATTCCTGTGTAAGTTGGCATAATTCAGGGTGATAGGTAATTAGTTATTAGTCATTAGTTATTAGTCATTAGTCATTAGTCACAAGTTTTCATGACAATGGCTTTTACCTTTGTCTGTTGAATGTTAACTGTTGACTGTTGAATTCTGACAACATAATAGAAGTGGGGCTATTGGCTCAAAAAGTCACTTTTTATGGGATTAAAAGCGTGTGATTGAGGCAGAAGTTCATTTATCATTACATAACTTCCTGCGATCGCAGGCGGGTTTCCCTTCGTGGCCCCATCATTTGACGATGGCCCGGTTGGTAGCACGCGCCTTGCGCGTAGGACGCAGCGCATTAATTCAGGTAGGGGCGGTTTGTGGCTATCAAGGCCGATATCGCACCAGTTTTATCGCCTCGGCTTTAATGTGGCCAGGGTCTGTAATTATTGTGGCTACAGAAACAGTACAACAACGTTTGTTGCGAGTGGAAATTCCCCGCTTACAGCAATGGTTACAAGTTAATAAACCAATCAGAACAGGTGACGCTTGGCCTAATGCTGAGTTCCAAGGGCTACTTCTCACCACCCCAGAAGCTTGGTTAAAAGGTCAGCTATTACCCAGCCCTAGTTTTCCCCCAGGTATTCCTACCATCATTGATGGTGTGGATGATTTAGAAGATTGGGTACGTCAACAGCTTACTAACACCATCGCACCCCCAGACTGGGATCAATTACTCTTAGCTTGTCCTCAACAGGCTGACACTATTCGTTCTTTGAGGGCGCAACTCACCCATGAATTATTTCAGCATCCCGCCAACCCTTATGAGTGTTATTTAATTGCTCAGTCAGAAGCAGACATTTTAAACAATCTTTGTCAAGTTTTAGCAACGGTTGATAACATTCCGACAGTTTGGCAACAATTCTGTCAACAGTTCCAAAAACTCAACGAGAATTCTGTCCCTGACCTTTTTTGGTCTACTATTGCCCGTCGTCAAGGTTTATTCTCTCTACATTACGCCCCCATAGAATTAGGCAGCATTCTCGCCCCCATTTGGCAAAGACAACCTGTAGTTTTAGTGGGTAGTGCTTTTGAGCCAGAAACCGAAGCTCCCCTATTTCGCCAGTGTTTGGGGTTGAATGATGACATTACCTGCTTGAAATTTGCCTCTGATAGTCAGTCAGAAGCCATTCAACTGCATATTCCCTATAAGTTACCTCTACCCAATACACCAGAATTTCAAGGGGCATTTATTCATAAAGTGCGGACACTCCTGTGTTTGAGTTCCACCGCCCCAGGCTTGACGGTGGTATTAGTGGGGGATGTACCACTCAAAGCCCAAACCGGCGCAATTCTCGCCGCCGAGTTCGGTACAAGGGTACAAGTAGAAAAAACTTGTTTAGATGACAATGGGATTTTAATCACTGGCTGGGAATTCTGGCGCGAACATCAAGCCGTTTTACCCGCACCCCAATTGTTAATTATTGCAACTTTACCTCTACCATCTTTAGAACATCCTCTAGTCGCTGGTAGGGTAGCTTACTATAAGCGATCGCATCAAGATTGGTTCCGTTTATTTCTCCTCCCCACAGCCTTAAATGAACTACAACGAGCGATCGCACCTCTACGTGAAAATCAAGGTATTGTAGCTCTATTAGATAGCCGCGTCATCAACCGTAGCTACGGTTCTCAAATCCTCACCGCCTTGAGTCCGTTAGCCCGTCTTAACTATCTAGATCCGAGTTTATTTACCCAGGGTGAGGAGTGAGTGCTGAGTGGTGAGTGCTGAGTAATGAGTGGTGAGTAATGAGTAATGAGTAATGAGTTAGGAAATAAATTCTACCTTGTCCTCCTTGTCCCCAATCCCCAGTCCCCAATCCCCAATCCCCAGTCCCCAACCCTCCGCCCCTCTTTTCAAGCTAAAATACCTCATGACATCGACTGAGAACCTGCATTGAGTTGTGGATTTCTGATTATGGGTGAAGCAAAGCGTCGTAAAGAATCACTAAAAGAACAATACGGTCAAGAGAATCGGATCTTACCTTGGGTTCCCATTACTAAAAGCCAAGCAGAACTATTCATGACGTGGACTACTCGCGGAACTTGGGTCTGCATCGGCATTTTAGTTTTTGTTTGGGTGACTATTCGTTTTATCGGCCCTGGTTTTGGCTGGTGGCACGTTGTTTAGTCTCTCTTTTGGGTGAAATAGAATAAGGTAAATCATTAAAGGTTTGTAGTGAGAACTTTAGTTCTCTCTCCGAGATGCTACGCGAACATAAAAGGACTAAAGTCCTTACTACGAACTGAATTATGGTATTTTTCCAGTCGTTATACTTAGATCCCTATGGCAAAAGTTAATTGTATGAGCTTAAGGGGACGTTAGTTCATTATGAATTGGTTTGATCAGGGCTTTTATGGGTGTTTTAAGCATCCCGATTGTTAAGCTAACTATGATTTCTACCCATCGTTAGAGTGACTAACCTCTACTCTTCCATATGATTGGCTAACAGAGTTGATCAAAAATTAGCTTAGGGACTTCCAGACAATAAAGTATTCAATCCGAGCAAATATCATCATTAGATTCTTCTCCACCTGCGTCCCCTGTGTCCCCTACTCACCAAAGCGATTGTATATTTTTGTAGTTGGAAATCCCTTAATAGTCTTCGGTACTGGCAATCTGCGCGCTAGAAACAACCAATGGAGGCAAGATTAGTAAATGATTATTATTTCTTGGGATAAAAATTAAATAATTATATCGAGGAGTTTTACCCTGGATGATTGAGCTACTTTATTGCGGGGTAATGAAAACATTTATACTCTTCTACTACTTTTCTACCTTGCAGTTGCAGTCTGGCTTAATCTCTACCAAAGATATGTCAAGCCTACAGTCGAATTAGAATTATACTTTGTCACTTACCCTGATCATTACTGGCACTAAATGTAAAAACCTGATGAGTAGCAATCAGTGCTTTTCCTGTGGTTGACAAAGGCTAAAACTAGGTTAATCTTAAGAGCGATCGCTGCTAATCCAAAAAGAAACTGACAGAGTTTTGTAAAGAAAGTATCAAGTTGGCTGATTCCACCCGCAAATTTAGTTTTGCAAACTGAATAGTTTGATACGGCAGCTGATGCAGTTTTTTCTTACCCTAAGCCAAGGTGGGTTACAAACTACCTGAATAAATATCCGGTAATTGTAATGAATAGTTTACAATACCAATGGGTGGAAAAATCTAAAGAAAATATAAAAGAAACTCAAATGACTGTGGTGTCTGGAGGACAAAAGTGTTTCTAAGACTAGCGCATCAACATCGGCAGTTCGTTCAAGACTTGGTAATGAATCTACAAGCCTTGGCAATCGTACTAGAACGACGGGGATATCCTGCATCCTGTTATACTTGTGGCGACCAAATGAACAGTGCTTCATTCATGGTCAGCCTGGGCAATAATCACCTAATCAGGTTTTTAGTCTCCGATTATGGTATTACCTGGACAGAAATGCGTGATGATCGGGAATTAATGAAATTAGAAGGAGCAGAAGCAATTAATCAATTGCAAGAATTAGCAAATCTCGTCAAGCAACCTACACCAGTTGTTACAGGTGCTAAGGTATTGGCGAAAAGAGGTTAAAAATATCTGTATTTGGGTGTGATTACCACAAATCGTCCAGAATCGATCCTCAAATTGAGCATCGGTTAAATTTTTATGAGCAATGGTTAATTGATAATCAACCAGCCAAATGCTGTACTGTGTCCGTTGTGGCTACCCAAATCCAGTCTCATCTAATTTTGGATTTTGGATTTTGGATTTTGGATTCAAAACCCAGATTCTTAGCTTATTCCCAAATCTTGAAACAATACTACCTATCCCAATTCAGGACTAAAGTCCTTACTACGAACTGAATTCTAGTGTTTTTACTTAGTTTCTTTTGAAGAAGTTGAGATATTAGCTGGAATTTTGCTCAATCATATTTGAATTAGGTTAGCGTTTTTGGGCGTAGTGAATTACGTCTGCGTTAGCTTAATCTGCAAAAATATAAGTAATTCTTCTACAACCCATTACCAATTAAAATGAAAGATGCCCAGTAATATGGGTGATTAAAACTACCAGTAGTGGAAACTGAGTTTGATTTATTGCCTGTAGATGAGTCACCATTAATTAAACTTAACTGTGCTTGTTGTAAAGCAGTAGTTTTAGTCATCTTTCCTGTGGCTAGTTTGGCGTAAAAAGCATTCATCAGGACTTGCGTACCACCATCATCTACCGTCCAGAGGGAAGCGATCGCAGACTTTGCACCAGTTTTTTGAATTTGGTAGCCAAAGCCTAATATTTCTTGACCATTACCTAACTCACCACCTAAACCAGTTTCACAAGCACTCAAAACAACTAAATCGACGTTGGGTAATGACCAACTAGCAATATCTGTAAGATTGACGCGCTCGCCATTGCCAAATAGAATAAACGAGTCTTGAGGCTGACCCACTACAAACGCTGCATGAGTCGCTAAATGAACAATTGTATAATCGTCCATCTGCGGGACTGTAATTTCAGGGGTAAAAGCCTGATCTAACAGTGTTTTAGTTTGGGGAAAGGTAGAGGCTAAAGAATTCACTTCAACTGCTGCAAATGGTAAGCCGGAAAAAGCTACACGACGATTACCTAATGCTACTTGATAACTACCCTTAGTAAAAGCCCCAGCTAAAATCCGCAAATCCTTATGAGGATTGGTGTTTAGGTTAGTCAAACTAGCGGATGTAATATAGTCAACACTGTATTTTTGTACTAACCATTGTTTACCATCATACAAAGCAGATAAGGGAATATAACGTAACTTTCCATCAGGTGCATACAATAAAGTTTGTGTCCCCGCCTGTTGGAGTTCCGATTCTAGGGGTTTAATTAGCCAGTTGTATAATTGAAGTGCAGGGGTTTTGACATCACGACTGGGATTGATTAAGGCTTGACGAAAAGCCGTGATGGTTTGATTGAGTGTTTCTTCACTAACTGGGACTGTGTAATGAATTGGGGGTGATTCTGGTGTCACTAAGACCAATTCTAAGCGGTTGGGTAGAACTAAAGGATAGATAATTGCCGATTTTTGCGGTAATTTAGCTAAATCATCCCTTAAAGAGTTGATATTTTCTAAATCTAAGTTTTGTTGCCTAGCAGTTTGACTAATTTTTTGTAGTTGGGTGGTAATAGCTGGACTAGAGAGAAACTTATTAAAGGCTGCTAATTGTTGCTGCTGCTTGTTTACCAATTCCTGGAGGCGTTGTGTTTGCTTTAGCGATCGCGTTTGGGGTGATATTTGTCTGATACTATCTAATTCCTTACCTATCGCTATGGAATTATTTAGGGTTTGCTCTAATTTCTGTTTTACGGCTTTTTCACCGGAAACTAAATCGATTCCTGTGGTAGTACGTTGATTACCAGGAATATTCTGCATATATCCTTGCAATTCTTCTACTTTGAGTAAATCAATCGTCCTTTGTGCTTCAGCTACGCGTCCTTGCTTCAGTAGATGCTCTCCTAAAAGACGGTAAGTTTGAGCTACAGTAATGTTATAAGCATCTGGCTGTGGCTCAGACATCGCTGATGGTTGTAAACGTGCTAACTCACGATTAATCAGGCAATGCTTGTAAAAGAAAATAGCTAACTCTGGTTGATTCTGTACCTCAAACAAGTAACCGATATTACTGTAAGTTTTACCCCGTTGGATGGGATCATCTATTTGCCGATAAATGACCCCAGCTTGAAGATAAGCTTGCAATGCTTGGGAATAATCACCTTGAGCCTGATAGACTCTACCCATGTTATTAAAAGTCACACCTTCCCAAAATGGTGTAGCTTTAGTTTTAGTCATCTCTAAAGCTTTTGCTAGCTTATTCATCGCAGTTGGGAACTGGCCTTTTCGGGATGCAGCGATCGCTTGTGAATTTAACTGTGCTACTATTTGGGCATCATCAGGAGATATTGCAGACGGAGCTGTATTGCCATTCCCCGCACTAGGTTCTACTTCTTGGTTTAATGGTTCTGAACTCTGACAACTAACCAGGAAAATCCCTAGAAAAATGATAATTAAGTAAGATTTAAAATTAGGGTACATAAAAAAACACTCCTTGATATTGAGGAGCGTAGATGCTGATCAATGGGACTTATTTTATAATTCAATGCCTTTTTGTGTTATTCCATAATTTGGAACTACCTAGCAATTAATCAACAAAAAGATGTTTGAAGAACAATCCAACCAAGCGCAATTACCACCTACTAGTGCGATTGAACTTCCCAAGGTAAGTGAATTTGATACTTGGTTTGCATATCCTATCAGAGTTCATCCCCACCACACTGATTATGCTGGTATTGTTTGGCACGGCACATACCTTACTTGGATGGAGGAAGCAAGGGTAGAATGTTTGCGTTCTATTGGGATCAATTTTGCTGATTTAGTAGCTTTAGGCTGTGATTTACCAGTTGTAGAAATCTCTATTCGCTACCATCTTTCTATTCAGTTAGGAATGGATGCTGTAGTCAAAACTCGTATGGCTGATGTGACTGGTGTCCGCATCAACTGGGATTATGCTATTGTTTCCACTGATGGACAGCAATTATACGTTACAGCCAAAGTGACTTTAGTCGGTTTAGACAGAGAACGCGGTAAAATCATGCGCCAATTACCTCCCACGGTTCAGGATGCCTTTGCTAAACTGGCTGCACCAAAGAATAATTAACTATTGACTGTTGACTGTTGACTATTGACTGTTGACAGTCACCATAATTTATCTAATCTAATTACCAAGATTCAGTTTTGATACTGTTTGAATTAGTCTCATAATTTGTTGCCAAATATCCTGCGGTGTAATACCAAAACCGATGTGTAACAAGATGAGAATAGCCGCAATCATCAAGGCATTACTAATAGTTGCCTTTAATATTCTCCAAACAATAATAAAGACAATCCAAGCTACAATTAGGGTAGGAATCATAATATAGTGTTCAGAATTTGATGGTGGTTAGTTAGATACTTTTGATTAGTAGCCAGCACTACACCAGAATACAGACTTGGGATTTTCATTATTACTTGTCAAATTTCAACACAGTGTTGTTTTGACAAAAATATTTATATTTAACAATCAGATTTTTCGGCTACTATTCGTCTGATATTTATACCACAGCAACCTATACTAATTCCGGAAAGAAAACTAGTATCTTAGACATAATTAGTCAATTATTTTGGCGGAAGAGGTAAAAATAGAGACTAAGAATAGGCTCAGAAATAAAAAGGTAAAAGGCAAAGGATAGGAATTTTTTACCTTTTGACTTTTGCCTTTTTGTTCTAGTACCTTTTTCAGCTAATAGAGATCATACGTGGTTCGCTAGCAAAACTTTTGGTAGCTGTTAATACTTCTTGTCTTGCCCATTGATCTGCTGCCAAAATGTCATCTAAAGAGGGATTGGCACAGTTATCATGTTGATGGCGATCGCACACCCATTCAATACAACGTGGAATGTCTAAAAATTTGATTTTCTCTTCTAGAAATAATGCCACAGCCTGTTCATTAGCAGCATTCAACACCGCAGGCATCGAACCGCCAGCTTTACCCGCCGCATAAGCTAACTGCATACAGGGATATTTTTGGTGATCTGGTTCACGGAAAGTTAGATTACCAGCTTTCACTAAATCTAGTCTTTCCCAGTCAGTGTATATGCGTTCTGGCCAGGACATGGCATACAACAGGGGTAAACGCATATCTGGCCAGCCTAGTTGTGCTAGTACAGAAGTATCTTGTAATTCAATCAGCGAGTGAATAATGCTTTGGGGATGAATGACAATTTCAATATCTTTGTAATCTAAACCAAATAAAAAATGAGCTTCGATGACTTCCAAACCCTTATTCATCAAAGTGGCGGAATCAACGGTGATTTTTCTGCCCATTGACCAGTTAGGATGTTTGAGAGCATCAGCTACTGTTACTTCTGCTAACTTTTCTACTGGCCAGTCTCGGAATGCTCCTCCTGAAGCTGTGAGTAAAATTCGCCGCAGGCCGCCTTGAGGTACACCTTGGAGACATTGGAAAATCGCCGAATGTTCAGAATCAGCCGGGAGTAATTTAACACCGTGTTTTTCTATTAGTGGTAAAACTACTGGGCCACCAGCAATCAGGGTTTCTTTATTGGCTAAAGCGATATCTTTACCAGCCTCAATGGCGGCGATAGTTGGCAGTAAACCCGCACAACCCACAATACCAGTCACCACAGTTTCTGCATCACCATAGCGAGCAACTTCGATGACCCCAGCCTCACCACCGAGTAAAATCGGTTGAGGATCAAGGTCTTGTAAAGCTGCTTGGAGTGCTGGGAGTTTTTCGGCGGCGGAAATAGCGGCTATTTGTGGTCGAAATTGCCGAATTTGGGCGGCGAGCATTTCTACATTGCTCCCAGCTGCTAAACCCACAATCCGAAATTGATCTGGGTGCTGAGTAACAATATCTAAAGTTTGCGTACCGATAGAGCCGGTAGAACCAACAAGAGTTATAGCTTTCACAATTGCTTAAGAATTTACAGCTAACTCTCACTATAAATTGCCACGTACTCATTCAGAACAGCGATCGCAACAATTCGTACTGTCTTTTGTATGCTAAATTTACTACCATAAATACGCAAACTTAGTATATCAAAATACTAAATAGGTCATTCTCCATGCTTAAAATGATAAAAATGTTTAAGAATTCCTATAAGTATCACTGTGGCATTAAATTTACATAAATTTTCTTTGTCAAGTCGGATACTTAGGAGGGGATTGGGGATTGGGGACTGGGGACTGGGGATTGGGGATTGGGGACTTGTACTGAGCTTGTCGAAGTATTGGGGGCTGGGGACAAGGTAGACAAAGTAGAATTTATCTCCTAACTCCTAACTCCTAACTCCTAACTCCTAACTCCTAACTCATTACTCAGCACTCAGCACTCAGCACTATAAAATTTGAATTTTAAATTTTGAATTTTGACTTCGGAGCAAAGCGACGTGACGACAGTTCAGATATTAATTAGAAAAGTTTTGTGGAAAAATCATATTTTCTTCCCCGTATTAATGTGGTTTCTCAGTCGAGTAATTATCTGGACAACAATGTTGTTAATTACACCAACATTATTTTCGTCAATTCATTGGCATTGGGGTATTTTTGATGCTTGGGATGGTGTACACTATCGAGCGATCGCCACTACTGGTTACGAATTTGTCAATGATGGTAAACAACACAATTTAGCTTTTTTTCCCCTGTTTCCCTTCTCTATCAAGTTATTAATGCAGTTGGGGTTATCCTTTGAAGTGGCAGGATTATTAATTAATAACTTGGCATTTTTAGCTGCACTGTACTGTTTATACTTATGGTTAAAGGAATTTTACGGTATAAGAGTCGCTCAGTGGGGTACAGCTATCCTGTGTTGGTATCCCGCTTCGATGTTTACGGGGGTAATTTATACTGAGGGATTGTACTTGTTTTTAAGTACAGCAACTTTAAGAGCCTTTGATACAAAAAAGTATAGCTGGATGGCGATTTGGGGAGCAATGGCCACAGCGACGCGTCCCACGGGGTTAGCGTTAATACCTGCTTTGATTATGGCAGCAATTAAAGAACGGAGAAATGCGATCGCTTATTTAGCAAGTTTAGCCACTGCCACCGGAGTATTATTATTTAGTCTTTACTGTACTATCCGCTTTCATGATCCCCTAGCCTTTATTGCAGCACAGCGCGGTTGGCGACCTTCCTTGGGATTCGATTGGCAAGGATGGTTAAATATGGTTATGCAAATTGTTGTAGGTGAGAAAAACTGGCAATTTGGTTGGGTAAAGGCTACATCAGGCTGGATTAATGATCCCTGGCATCCGCTAATTTTTATATTACTGAGTATCGGTGCTTATTGTTTATACCACTTCCGTAAGTCTTGGATTGCTGTCAACTTAGCCTATGGTTTTTACACCCTAGTTTTATTACTGCTAATTTGGACAGATACCAATTTAATGAATCAAATACTCAATGCTTTTATGGTGTTGGGTGGTATTTACTGTCTGTGGTGTTGTCGTCAACAACTCACCCCGGTAACTTTGATGTATGGTTTTTGTGGTGTGGGTTTATTGTTAGCTTCCGGTGGTACTATTTCCCTCAGTCGTCTTGCCTATGGGATTGTACCCTTGAATGTCGCAATGGGTTTATTAGTTTCTCGTCATCCGCGTTTGGGATCTTTTACCTTGGGTTTATTCGTCGCCTTACTTGCTAAACTCGCTGTGGGATTTGCTCAAGAACAATGGGTAGGTTAATAATTTGCATTTCTATCTTTGATCATTGATTGATAAAATCAAACATAACTCAAAGTTATTCCTAAATTATCAGGGTAATAATTTATTATTGGTTGATAAATCAATGAATAAAAAGAAATATGTATTGTTCGTCTTACCTTTAATTATATTTTCTGGATTTTTATTTTGTACTATCCTGGGAATGTTATTAAATCCAGAATCCTTCTATAAATTTTTCTCACCTACACAGTTATACAGAGTAATTCCACCACAACTACCTCATAGAAGTTACTACTGGGATGTAGAACATTACGCCGCATTAGCTATAAATCCTCGTTGTAATGCTTTTTATCCTCTTTGGCCTTTTATTATTCGGAGCTTATTTCATCCCCAGAGTATAGAACAAGCAGCACATTACTTTCTAGTAGTAGCAAATTTTCTATCTTTTATTGGGATTTTTGCACTTTTTTGGGTTTTTAACATAGCTTTCAAGAGAGTAAGTTTAGCTTTCTTATTAGTTCTGGCATATTCTGTGAACCCTATGGCTATATTTCGTGTTATAGGTTACACCGAAAGTTTATTTGCGCTATTGAGTACATTATTTATCTGGGTTTGCTTACCTAGATTAAAAATTAATCAAAATATTAAACTGTGCTTAATTTTTATGCTGACATTTTTGTTGGCTTTAACTAGACCTGTACTTATTCAAATATGTTTTTCCTCTCTGGCTACTTTAGGAACTATCTTGTATATAAAATACCTCCAAGAAAAACAGAGTTTGGGAGGTAGTATATTCACTATCATCAGTCAGCATTTATATGAGATTAAACTAACTATTAATATTTGGATATCAGCATTATTAGGCTACTCTGTCTATGGTAGTTTTTGTCTAATCAAGCGAGGAGACTTTCTGGCTCCGTTTCAAGATCAAAAGCTGTGGGGTAAAAGTCTGGGACTACATTTAGAACTTTTATTCACCCCAAAATCGTTACTATTTGATTTGTTAGCTCTTTATTTACCTTTTATAGTTTTGTTTTTGGCTATTATCTGTGTATATTTAGAATTTTCTCAAAAAAGCATACCATTATTTATTCCCCAATCTCGACTATGGAACATTCTATTGATCTACCCGCCATTATTAGTTATTTTATATATATTTAATTTACTGAAATATCATAAAGTTAGACATAATGAATATTTTAAAAAATTGATGAATAATAATTATATTTCTTTACTCAATGAAAACTATATTTTTTGGTTTTCTATCTATTTTACTGTTATTCACTGTGTCATTGTCTTTTTTACGCAAGACCGCCTTTTTAGTTTAGGTAGATTTATATTTGCTTTGCCTTTTTTCTTTATAGCAGTTGGCTATATATATCGTTATCTACTACCGAAAAATAAAGGCTATGATACTATATATCTATTTATTGTTGTCTCTGCAATTGCTTTGATTGAACAATGGTATAATTACGGACAAGATAAATGGTTAGGTTGAGCAATCACCGATTTGATAGTCTAATTAAGATAAGTTAACAATGAGCATGAGTATAATCAAATCGATTGATTTAACTAGTATTTATTAATAGATTATTTTATAAATAAAATGAATGATTAAAAATAATTATATTTTTAGCAATAATTGGTTATTTGTGATCGGAATTTGGTTATTTAGCAGATTCTTTATAATTATTGCTATGTTGGGGATTGCACCCTTACTACCTGCACCAAACAACGGCATAGCTGCAACTTTAGATTGGGATGTATTTTATGCCTTTGATAGTGTTCATTATGAAAAAATAGCGATCCAAGGCTATGGTTATTCAGTCATAAATCAAGACTATTCAGTTGTATTTTTTCCTTTATTTCCTCTGATATTAAGAGGATTAATTATTTTAGGGGTGCCATTTAAATTGGCAGGCATATTACTGAATAACTTAGCTTTTTTGGGGTCACTAATTGTATTATTTTCTTGGATAAATAATTGCTATGGCATTAAAGTTACAAGATGGGTATTAGCTGTAATGACTTTCTTTCCTATGTCATTATTCGGCACAGTAATTTATACAGAAGGATTATATTTATTGTTGAGTACAGCAACTTTAAAAGCTTTTGATCAAAGAAAATATGTTCAAATGGCTATTTGGGGTGCTATGGCTACAGCAACTCGCCCGACAGGAATCGCTTTGATATTATCCTTATTGATCGTATCCTTCAAGGAAAGTAGAGGTATCAAGGCCTATATTTTCAGTTTAGCCAGTGGTGCTGGCATATTTCTGTACAGTATATACTGTCAAATTAAATTTGGTGACTTTTTAGCATTTGTTCACGCACAAAAAGCATGGCGGCCTGAATTGGGATTCCGATGGCAAAGTTGGTTAAAGATACTGATGCAGATAATTATAGGCCCGGTAAATGTCAAGTCTGGATATATTAAAGATCCTTGGTATCCACTGTTGTTTGTGGGCTTGATCATTATCGCTTATTTATTATGGTATTTCCGTAAACGGTTAGGTTCTCTCAAAGTAGATTATGCGTTTTTCATCTTAATATTATTAGCCTGGTTATTAGCGGGAGATCCTTTGATTAATGTGGGAATATTCTTGGGAGGTGGTTACTTATTATGGCACTTACGTTCTCAACTCCTCTCAATAATTTTTGTTTACGGTTGTTGCGGTTTGGGACTAATTTTTGCCTCTGGGGGAACTATATCCATGAATCGCATCGCTTACGGTATAGTATCACTCAGCATTGCTTTGGGGATGTTGCTATCTCGCTATTCTCGTTGGGGATATGCTGCTATGGCGTTTTTTACCATACTTTTAATTACTTTCTCTATACGATTTTCACAAAACTTATGGGTAGCTTAAAAGTAAAGATGTAAACATATCAATTAATTGCTTGGCGGTGCAATCAGAGTAAATTCTCCGGCTGTCCCTAGTGATTGATTATCTGTTATATTAACGCTATTCAAAGTTTTATTATCTAAAAGCAAATAGGAATCATTAGCCAAAACTTGTGATATATCTGAATTTTTTATAGGTATTACTCTACAGTCACAATAAAAATCTAAGCTAGGACGACCATAAGCAAAAGAAGTGTAGATTTTTGTCCCTGGTGGAACATGGTTGCGAATTAATTCAGCTACTGGTTTGACGGGAAAAGCTTCGTTTAATTCCCATATCCAAGATTTGGAAGTCATGAGTAACATTAAAACCAAATACATTCCGATAAATAAAACAGGAATGAAACGGCGATCGCTCCTATTCACTAGCCATGCTACACTACCCATACTCACGGCTAAAACAATACTCATCACTATTAGCACAGGTTGAGGATCATTCGCTGCGAAATAAATACAACCTCCTATCCCTGCAATAGACAAAACAGCAAATATGATTGTCCAAACTCTCTTTTGCAGATGTTGCTTTTCCCAAACTTCGCTGACTTTCGCCCCAACTGCTAAGGCTAAAAATGGATATACAGGTATGACATACCAAGGAAGTTTAGTTGGCATTAAGGAAATAGTGCCTAAATAAACTATTGTTCCTACTAAGACTAAACTGCCCCAAGCAGTATGACGTTGTTTCCCAGCTAAATACAAACCTCCAGGGAGAAATAACACCCAGGGAAAACCATATTTGAGAATTTCGATGAAATAATACCAAGGATAACCTGTATTTCCCTCAACAGTTTCTACAAGTCGGTTAAAGGTTTGGTTTTGTAAGTTGATTTGTAAAAAAGTATTGCCATAATGCAGCCACTGTGCAGTGTACCACGCGATCGCAGGCAGACTACCTAAGAAGATTCCCACCCATAAATAAGGATTTTGCCACCATTTCCATTGTCGATTGATGATGAGAAATAAACCAATAATTCCCCCCAATAGTAAAACTATCATCCCTTTAGTCAGGGTAATTAGTCCCAAACCCAAGCCTACACCTAACGCGTAGCGGAGGTTTTTTCGCGCCTTGAATAAACAAAACAGTGCTAGCAGAAAAAAAGTCACTAGCGCACCGTCTAACATAGCTAATCTGCCGTGACGGACTACAGGTAGCATTGTCATGTACACTAGAGCCGCAAATACAGCAGGTAAATTACGCCCGAAAATTAATCTTCCCAAGGAAAACAGCAAAGGCACACCCAAAGCTGTCAACACCGCACCTGGTAAACGTGTTGTCCATTCATTCACTCCTACTGTAGAATAAACCCCAGCAATGAGTGTATGTATCAAAGGTGGCTTATTATGATATGCTTCTCCCCCTAGCGTGGGATACAGCCAACCCATAGAATCAATAGGCGATCGCCAAATTTCACGGGCTACTTGTGCTATTGTTCCCTCATCCCAATCTCGCAGGGGTAAATTACCTAAGCAAATTAACCAAAGCAACAGCGATAATGCGGATAAAGTTAATAGCCATTCTTTTTCTCGGAATGGACGCATATCAAAAACTTAAGATAATGTTGTGATCAATCCTTGGTAAGTAATCAGTAACTAAAAATACAATTTGACCTAATTGAATTTCCTCTGATCTGTATGAATTACTCTTTACAGTTTAAACTTTTGGTAAACAAATTTCAGTAATTTTACTGTAACAATATATATTTAATTTTAATATTAATAATGTAGGGCATAAAATAAATTAGAAATAGCAACTAAGAAAGTATCTAGTCATTTACCCCTTGAGATTCAAATAGTCACTATTTGAAAATAAGATTCAAATTCAATATTTAATAACATGATTTCTCATCAAGGATGAAAAGAGTATATAGATTAACTTATAAAAAGCTCTTTCCTGTGAGAAACTATTTTAGTCAGAGTTTAGTCTACCTGCTTGATAGAGCCTAACTTAGAAAACAACCCAGTAAAAACTTAATTTTTTCTTTAAAAGGTAAAAATGGCATTCAATATTAAAGTGTGTATCATTATTAGTAGTTGCATAGAGCTTACAGCAGACAAAATATTTAACCTAAATCAAAATTTTGAATAGCTCATATTTGACAAATATCTACACACTAAATAGTTGTGAACCTCATAACATAAGTTTAATTACCCTTTTAACTGTATACTAAACCACTTAAGTGACTGTAATTATATCTAAACTTGCAGTAAAGCTAATGAAATTTTTCATTATTCCTTGAGTGAATTTAGCTAGTATTCAAAGGTATCAAATATTCTAGAGGATCTGTAGTAAATCAGTGTATAAATTTAAATACTATTACCTACAGCTGAAGCTTAAGACCCCAGGGTGTAGATTCTTAATTTCTGTGAATTCGTATTCAAAGTTTCAGGATTATCCGATATTTTCTGCGTATCCAAATATTGGGATTTAGATGTGTTAAAAATCACCATCACAATAGGGTTTGATGGTTGTTACCTTGGAGGAGCTAGGAAGTGGAAAATAATAAGTCGTTGCTATGGCCACAGGGAATATTAATTGCTCTGTTTGCTTTAAGTGCCAGTTTGAGTGTTGGTTTGATGATGTTAGTAAAACCCAATACATCTGATGCTGAGAGTAGACACAGCATTGATTTCAGCAATGTACCGACATCAGCCGCTAAACCAGGAACTCAAAAGCGAATTGAAAGCTTAAAAACAATGATGCTGAATAGTTGGCAGCAACAAGCACAAGCCAAGGGTATTTCTGCTTTATCTCCACGCTTCCAAGGAGCTGTAATTAAATCAGCAACTCTCAATAAAGAACAAAAAGTAATTGCCTTGACTTTTGATGATGGCCCTTGGCCTGAATCAACAGCAAAAGTATTAGATATTCTTAAAGAAAACAATATTAAAGGTACATTCTTTGTTGTTGGTAGAAACGTCAAGGAGTATCCTGATATACTCAAGCGTGTAGCTGCCGAGGGTCATACCATTGGTAATCACACTTGGCATCATTGGTATCATGCAATGAATCCCCAATTAGCTGCTTATGAGGTAACTAAAACAACAGAGTTAATTTATCAGATTACTGGTGTGAAACCGACTTTATTTAGACCACCAGGGGGAATTATGAACAACGGGGTGGCGGCTTATGCCAAAAATAATAAATATGCGATTATTATGTGGTCGTCAGATTCCGTTGATTACTCACAACCCAGCGTACCCAGGTTAATTAACAATGTTTTTAGCCTAGCCAGACCTGGTGGTATTGTCTTGATGCACGATGGCGGTGGGAATCGCTCTAAAACTATCCAAGCCTTACCAGAAATTATTGCTAAGTTTCGCAGTCAAGGTTATAGCTTTGTGACAGTTCCAGAATTGTTGGAAATGCAAGAAAAAGCCCAAAAGGTGGTAGTAAAGAAGAAGTAATTCTTCATACTGTTCATTAATCAACAATAAATGCAGTAATAGACTTTGCTATTATAGTTTTCACCTTATAATTCATCTTTTTATGACTGGTAAATTAACAGATTAAGGGGCAAATACTAGCAAAGCATATCTTGGTTTTAAGTGTTATTAACACTCCACCAATATTGATATTTCTACACAGTAAAGCCCGACTCTCAAAAAGTTGGGCTTTTTTTGGATTCCATTCCAACTGCATAAAATAATTAAGATAATCGGCGTTAGGGGTGAAGCGATCGCCATTTCAATAATATGATATCAGATATCGTCCCAGAGAAAGAGCGATCGCAAAATACCCTGATCCAATTTAAGACTGATAGGACTTTGGTTTGATATCAAACAGTAATTGAGAACGGTAGAAACACACATCAAATTCCATGAAGAAGTTGACTTGACCCAAAATGATCGGCAAATTTGTAGCTTGAGTCCATGCAAATACTAATTTTACAGGGTCAAATTGTCCAACAATAGCTTGCACAAGCACGACTCGCGCTTCATACTGAGCAAGATTTCCTGTCAAACTCAGTGCTGTTGTCTGGCGTTCCCATTCATAACCAAGCTCAATTCCCACTGGATAGGGAAGTACGTTGACACTTGCACCAGTATCCAATAAACCTGATGTTTCAACAGATTTTTGTTGATAAATCAGGGTTAGGGGTAAATGTGGACGAAAGCTAGCTTCCCCTGATGTAGCATCACTAGAAACAAAGGGATATCGTTCAGCGTTAAACATGGTCTTGATTTTCAGTATCTTGTAACACTCGTAGCATAGTGTCTGCTGCTTCTACTGCATCATAGGGCGACCACACTGGATAAGACTGGTTTGGTTGAATTAGATCCGTTTCTTGTTTTGCTAGTTCTGAGATTAAAATTTGCATGACATGGAATTTGTCTGCACGACTCAGACCCCGTAATGTCGAGATTAGTTCTGAGGAAACCATGCTATTAACTCTGGTTATTCGAGTTTTCCTCTCTATTTTATTTGCTTTACAAACTCCCACCTAGACAAACACTACAACTTAGCTACGGGAAAATTAGTTGCAGAGGCGATCGCTTTTCGTCTAGTTTCGCTAGTCTCAGATTTTTCAATCACTTATTCGCTTGTGAGGAAGGCTGGAGCTAGATTAGGAATGAGTATTAAATGTATAGGAAATTACAATTAATTTTTCAGGTAAATCAAAAATTTACTCATCCTCTACATCTGCGAATATAGATTCTAAATCCCGATAACCGCTCATTACGCGCACAATCACCACGCTGTCTTCAAAAACTCGATAAAAAATAATGTAGCCATCTAATGGAATTCCTCTCAACCTAGAGTCAAACTTCCCGTAACTCCGTCCTATATTTGGGAACTGAGCTATATTTTGGCATTTTTTATTAAATTCTCGAATAAACTTTTCGCCAGCGTTGACATTGCGAACTAAAAAATAATCCAAAATTTCATCTAAATCTTGGCTGGCTTCCTTGGCAATAAAGTATTCCATTATCTTTGAGTTTCACGGGCTTTCCGTAATTTATCTTCTAGTCGCGCCATCACTACTTCAGCATCCTCTACTTCCCCACGTTCGATAGCCGCTAGCCCCGCAGCTAGTTTTTTCTCAGTTTCTTTTTCCCATTGTTGATAACCTTTCTCCCATTCCTCCAGCAATTTCAATGCTTTGATAATCACATCTTCAGCATTTTCATATCTACCTGTAGCAATTCGGGTTTGTATAAATTGTTCGTATTCCGCCTTTAGTTGGATGTTCATAGTTTTTACATATAGTTACTTAAACGTGTTACTTTTGCCTATAAATATGCGATCGCGCAAGCCTTGTGGATCAAATCTGGCTTGATTCATTGCACGCATCTGTTGTGATTGCTGCTGTCGCTGTTGTAAGTAGGTTTCTACTTCCGATTGGTGATTGAGATAGAACGCGATTGTGGCATAAACATCAGCTAGATTCAGCGATGGATAGCGATAAACAATTTCCTCTGCTGTCACTCCTTGCTTAAAGACGGCAACGACACTATTCAGTGTCACGCGAGTTTTGCCGACGAGCATCACACCGTCTTCATTCGCCTTCAGAGGAGCAGATCCAGCCACAATTGTCAGTGTCATAAGCACCTTCAAGTTTGCTGTTTTGATGGTAGCAAATCTTTGTGTGTCCATCACTAGTTAAATAATATGACAGCAGATATCGCCCCAGAAAAAATAGCTATCAGATTCGACTCTTTCCTGGGAACGTAGTGAAAGCATTTATAGGAATCATGACTTATTCCCCGTCTCCTAAATTTTCATGAGATTCTCTATCAGCTATTTTCCAATTACCATCTTCTAGTTTATTTAAGGTAAATATATAATTAGTAGGAGTATCTTGAGTTGATTTTAAGCTGTCGTATTCGTAAATAAAAACTTCTTCAGTAACTCTTACATCAATTCTTACTAAACTATCACTAGCATAAAAGTAATCAAGAGGTTCGATTTTTCTTTGTCCAAATCTATAATATTTACCATGTTGCTCTAGCTCTTGTTTTAGTGAATCAATTACACCTCCAGGTTTTGTTATATCCTCTAACAATTTACCTGTTGTAATACTAGTAGCAATTTCTGGATCAAAAGGAGGAGCATAAAAGCTCTCCTTTCTTTGCAAATATTCATTAATTAAAGCAACGGATTCTGATTTTGTTAAAGTTCTATTTTTTGGTGGATTAAATGATATTTCTACAGTGGAAGAGTTAGAAGATTGATTTTTAAGCAAAGAAGAGTCTTGATTACTTCTTGATGAATTTAGTAGAAATAATGATCCTATTATAATGACACCCAATATCCATATCCATACCCAAAAGTATTTTGCTAGTGGTATTCCTCGATTTAATAATTTTGAAATAGTTTGTATATCATTGTCTGAAGCTTTAAGCCATTTTTCTAAAACAAACTTTAAACTGTCTTTATTCACTCTATCTTGTGCTATTGCTTCAGGTAACAATCCATTGATAATTTTTCTGTAACGTTTTCGATTGCTCCCTGCGTTGAGCGTTAAAAACCACGCTACAATTTTAAATTCACGTTGTTTACTATCCTGCATATCTAAGTTGCTCTTTTATTTAATTAATCTTTTAGTGCATCGACAAAATAAACTGAGGCTTGTATAGCAATTTCGTGATATGTGGTATTTTCACTTCTTATCCAGCTATACACTAATTCTTCCATAGGAGTCGCTGGGCGCGTTGATCTTGTCCAAACTCGATAATGGCATCCTTTAATTTCAATCTCTTCATCACCACCTGCTTGATTTGCACGTTGATCAAGATAGATGTCGGTTAAGATTTTTTTGAGTATGTCTCTGTATTTATTATCCGTAAGTTTAGGTGGTAAAGTTCCTAATTGAAGTTGCTCAAAATGTTTACTTGCTAAAATACGAATTGCAATAGTAACTGTCTCAGATATAGATATATTGTCATTTTTAAGAGATATTTGAGAATTAGATATAAATCTCTCTTCCTTTTCTACAAGAATATCGAATAAACGCAAGAAAGCATTTTGGACTGTAAGTGTACCTTTTTCTTCATCTTGTTGAACTGCTTCATACACTAGTGCTACAACCTGGAATAATTTTTTAAGCAACTCCAGAGGAAAAGCATCTTGAGATTCGGATTCGGGCAATTTAGCTTTATCGCGGTAGATTTTGGTCAGAGTTTTAATAATTTCGTTGTGTTTGTCCTCTGAAAATTCAGACACTAAAGTTTCCAATTCCTCTTCCATTTGAGGTAAATTGTTTGTGGCTAGTAGACAAATTGCAATAACAACGAAGTCGCACACAAATGGTTCTTTCTCTTCTACAAGAATTCTGTGCAATCGCCTGAAGGCTTGATTAAATCTAAATGGAGTAGATGTTTTGTTGTAATCTATATAGCCGTAGGTTAAGGCTACAGTTCTTAGTAAGGTATGGTACTGGGTAGTTATTCTCCGGTTGATGCTCCACTCCTGCGTACACTCTTTATAACAAGAATCTAGTATTTCTTTGACTGTTGAGGAATCTGTCCCAACAGCGATCGCCAAACTTAGGGCAATGTCCATATTTAGATCAGCGTGCTGTTGTATCATATGCTTAAGTATGCCGTTATCGTATAATTGCCGTAAGTATAACTGCACTACATAGATAAGCGTATTATCCCTAAAGCAATTGCGAACAATAGGCTGTTTATTTTCCGCTAATTCTTTAAGCCAGGCACATAATTCTTCTGATAGTTGAGGTGAGTAATTATAGTCAGTCTTTGCAGCATATCTGACTGCAAGAGCTACAGTAGCTCCGACGCAATCTCTAGCCTTTTTATCTTCATCGGGTTGAGCTTTTCGTATGGCAATGCTATAGAAGCATTGGAGAGTTCCGAGAAATTTTTCTCTTAATAATTTCGATTTCTCCTTATTATTCACATCGTAACGATACCACCGTGCTATTGCTGTCGCTGCAACATTTTGTACTTCATTGTGTTCATCAGCACTTAGCTGGATTAAAGCACCTTGAACGGCACTAGTTGAACTTGTAGAAACTGAACCAAGATCACTGAGTGTTTCAGTAATAGTTTCGCGTAATCGTTTACGCCGATTGGAATTGCCGTACAATTCCCAATTGTCATATTTTGTTCCTACTGAATCTTGTACAAGCTTTACTATTACTGGCAGGGCGGTGATTATCTGCCTGCGGTGACTTTTCCAAGCCACGCTAAATAGTGTCGGACGTTCATTAGAACGCTTGATTTTACTGTTATAGATTTCGATATCAGTTGCGTAAGGTTCTTGCTTGACAAATTTAAACTTATTCAGATCGAATGGATCTTTCGCTTCATCTGTAAAACTGTGATGATTACCCAAATTTGTAAAATCGCAGTAATCGAGAGCTTGCAGAGATGGATCGCGCTGTTGCCACACTTCAGATACTAATTTTTCTAAAGCAGCGAAAAACTGATCTTCAAAAAGGCCATCGAAAAAACTTATACCTATTGCTAGTAATTGTTCGCGGGCATCGAGTTGATAATGATACCATTTTTCAAGGCTAGTTTTGCTATTTTTAGAATCCTGAATTGCCTTATCAATCCTCTCTTTATTTATTGGTTCTTTTTCTGAATTTAGTGAGTTAACACAACGTCCAATACTAGTGAACGTTTTTAACTCTAATTGCTCACTCACACGTTGCCGGATATGCGATTCGAGATCCTTATCTAACAATTTATTTTTGTCTATCCCCTTAATTAGTGCTTCTGCTAATTCCTGTGGGTTATATAAGTTTTCATGTGGTACTTCCCAAAATAGTTTTTT
The DNA here is from genome assembly GCF_050235535.1 of Aliinostoc sp. HNIBRCY26. Classification (GTDB taxonomy): domain Bacteria; phylum Cyanobacteriota; class Cyanobacteriia; order Cyanobacteriales; family Nostocaceae; genus Trichormus. The sequence continues at coordinate 571,210 of NZ_CP189852.1, read as the reverse complement.
TATTTCTTGTCCTAGAGACCACTTATCATAAGGTATATTTGTCGAAACAATAACATAATTATCACTATTTTTAGCAGCATTCTGAATTTTTTGTAAATCTTTATTGACGTGAATAGGTTCTAAATTACACAGAATAAAAATAGCATTATTATATTCATTATCTTTTTTATGTTTTTTCTTCAAAATTTCTACATTACTAATTCGTGTTTTTTCATCACAAGTCAATTCCCAAACATAGAGATTGCTATTCTGTGGTGATTCTGTATTGCTATTTTGTGGCGATTTTGTTTGGTTAATATTTTCAACAAGTACCATCGCTATGTACTCTGTTATATCTAGTTGATCTTCATGACTGCCACCTATCATCAATAATCTTTCGTTCTTGATTATTTGAATTAGCTTATCTTTTTCTAATAAGTTTGGAAATTCAGGATATTTATACTTATCGAAATTCTGTTTCTCAGCCCAAACAATATCTGATTGCTCATTTTGATATATTATAGTCTGTTGTCCGTAATTAGCAGCAACAGCAAATCCATGATTAATATCTACTTTCTGTTCGGCACTTGGGTTATTATTACTCTTCATAATGTTAGTTTTAAGCCTATTCTTTTATCGTTAAAATAACAATTTTAGCCATATATTATGCTGAATTTTCACGTCATGTAAAAAAGTCCACTAAAAATCTAACTTCCAAACCAGAAATTTAAAATCTTTCCTGGTAGGAGAGAGATTTTGAAAGAGGTTTTCCATCTCCTGTAGAAAGTCACATATTATCAGCTTAATTTACATAAATGTAATGGTGGAATCTCTTGAAATTGACTATTTATTATTAATAGTTAATAGTTTGATTCCCATAATTAATACCATTCACAAAGCCAGAATTATTACGTATATCTTGATGTATATTTTGTGCAGTCCCAGGATTTGGGTTTTCACTATCAATCTCTTCAAAAGTCTGTTGACGTTCGCGCGGGGGTAATGGTGGTAACGGACGCGGTGGTAAATCTACGACTTTACCCAAAGGAGGCTTTTGAGCCGCAGGTTGGTTTGTAATTAAGCGGTAGAGTTTTTCATATTCTTCGTTAATCTCTAGTCTATAGCCACTAAAGGAACGTAATATTTCCGGAATATTTTTAGACTCTCCATCAGGAAATAACACAGGTATAAACTTGTTAGTTTTTTGATAGGTCTCGTAGAGTTCTTGGAGAATGATAGCTCCCTCCCAAGTGACTCCTTGTCCTTTTCCTGAAACTTCTTGACCCCAAAACCGCCTATAGTAATTCTCAGTACAAACAACAAGCACAAAATCAGCCCATTCGAGTTGATTCCTCATCCATCTAGGCCACCCCTCATCTAGTGATTCTCTATACTGATCAATGTTGCAGTCAATGCCTTCAGCCCGTAATCGATTAGAGAAAATTAGAACTCTATCCTTATGTTCCTGTGAATCATGACTGTAGCTAATGAAAACTTTTGGGGCATCAGAATCATTATTTATAGTTTCATTGGTGTTCATGGGAAATAGTTATTATTTTTTTAATTTGTGCTAAGTATTAAACTGTAATTTATAGTAAAGTACGTTATTTTTATTTGATCTCAAGATAATTAATATTCACAAATCCTTTCTAAAGTGTTGCAAAGTATGATGCTTTGATTTACTAAGTTAAATCTACATAATAAAGCCAAACATAAAGTCAAACTATATAAAAAAGATTAACGAAGTCAAAATTATCTCCCGTTCAATCTCTTGCTTACTGCTTTTCACCTTATACTAATCACATCGGTCTTATAACAAAAAATAGCTAATCGCTAGTTTTAAACTCACAAGCAATTAGCTGTTAATTATAGTTAGCAATTGACTTATTCCTAACCGAGAGCTTCTGCACTAACAACAACCTCAAGCAGTTGTTGATTAATTGCTGCTTGGCGGGCTTTGTTGTAAAACAAGGAAAGATTTACACACCTGTCCGTCTGATACATTAGAATTGTTAGGCAACTGGTTGCATTGAACTTATTTGCCCTAACTCAACACTCACGGCATCAAAGCGATCGCCTCCTGGATGGTAGGATAAAATTTCTATCCCAATTGGCTCACCACTTACCCCATCTTTGATCAAAATCACCCCGTCTCCATGCTCAGTGGCAATTTGGTTTTTTCTCGGTACTTGCCAAAACACACTTAATAGCTCCATTTCTGGTTCGTAAAACACCTTTATTTGAGCCACACTGTTTCGCCCTCCTTATTGAGAGTTGTATCACATTTGTTTGTCGCATATGCCCAAAACTAAAAATAGCTAATCGCTAGTTTTAAATCACCAGCAATTAGCTATTAATTATAGTTAGCAATTGATTTATTCCTAACCGAGTGCTTCTGCACCACCAACAACCTCAAGCAGCTCTTGAGTAATTGCAGCTTGGCGGGCTTTGTTGTAAGACAAGGAAAGGCTTTTAATCAATTCACCAGCGTTATCACTGGCGTTGCTCATCGCTGTCATCCGTGCTGCTAGTTCACTAGCGGCAGATTCTTGCAATGCTCGCAACAGTTGGTTGCCCAAATATAGGGGTAGCAAGGAATCCAGAATTTGTACTGGGTCTTGCTCGAAAATCATGTCGCGGGGTAAGGGACGTGCTTCGCTAGTCACTTTTTGCCGTTCCACTTCAAACTGACCGCCACGGGTGGTTAAGCGGAAAATTTCGTCGTCGGCTGCTTCTAAACCTTGGGGGTCAAGAGGTAGCAAAGTTTGCACTACGGGACGAGAACTTACCAAGGAGACGAAGCGAGTATAAATTAACTCGATGCGGTCTACTTTCTCAGAAAGGAACAAAGACAGCAATTCGTCCGCAATCTTAGTGGCTTCCTCAGCAGTGGGGATTTGTTCTAAACCAGTATAAGTAGCGTCAATTGGTTGTTCGCGGCGTTGGAAGTATTGAGCAGCTTTCCGTCCCACGATGACGAAGGTGTAATCTATACCTTCTGCTTTTAGTTCCTTGGTACGGTTTTCAGCACGACGGATGACGTTGCTATTGTAACCGCCACACAAACCGCGATCGCCTGAAATTACCAACAAACCTACTGATTTCACTTCCCGTTTTCTCAGGAGTGGGAGGTTAGCTTCTTCAAAGCGCAAACGGGTTTGCAGACCGTAAAGCACCTGCGCTAGTCTGTCAGCGAAGGGGCGAGTTGCTAGCACTTGTTCTTGCGCTCTCCGCACCCGCGCCGCCGCTACTAGGCGCATCGCTTCTGTAATTTTTTTGGTGTTCTTGACCGACTGAATGCGATCGCGTATTGATTTTAGGTTAGGCATATTCTCTTAAGTTCCCAGTCAATAGTCTCTAGTCGAAAATTCATAGTCAATAGCCATTAATTTGTGAACTAATGACTAATGACCAATGACTAATGACCAACTACGCTGCTGCTTTGAAGGTCTTTTTGTAATCTTCTAAAGCAGCCTTCAAGGATTTTTCTTCGTCATCACCTAGCACTTTGCTACCTTGTACTGCGGTGTAGTAGGGGGTAGCACCAGATTTCAAGTAATCTCTGAAACCCTTGGTGAAGGTGGTAACTTTGTCAACGGCAATATCATCTAAGTAACCGTTGATACCAGCGTAGAGAATAGCTACTTGTTCAGCTACGGACAGAGGCTCGTTTTGGGGCTGTTTGAGCAGTTCCCGTAAGCGTTGACCTCTAGCTAATTGGTCTTGGGTGGCTTTATCCAAGTCGGAAGCGAATTGCGCGAAGGCTTGGAGGTCGTCAAACTGAGCTAGTTCGAGTTTAATCTTACCAGCAACTTTCTTCATCGCTTTGGTTTGCGCCGCCGAACCTACACGGGATACGGAGATACCGGGGTTTACAGCCGGACGAACACCGGCGTTGAACAAGTCAGAAGATAAGAAAATCTGACCATCGGTAATGGAAATTACGTTGGTAGGAATGTAAGCGGAAACGTCACCAGCTTGGGTTTCGATGATAGGTAGTGCAGTCATGCTACCTTTACCCAATTCGTCGCTGAGTTTAGCAGCGCGTTCCAACAAGCGGGAGTGAATGTAGAATACGTCTCCAGGGTAAGCTTCCCGTCCGGGTGGACGACGCAGCAGCAAGGACATTTGGCGATAAGCTTGTGCTTGCTTGGACAAGTCGTCGTAAACTACCAGGGTTGCTTTGCCTTTGTACATGAAGTATTCGGCAATGGTCGCGCCGGTGTATGGTGCGAGGAATTGCAGGGTAGCAGGGTCACTGGCGTTAGCAGCAACAACTACGGTGTAGTCCATCGCGCCTTTTTCTTGCAAGGTTTGGACTACGTTCGCAACGGTGGAAGCTTTTTGACCAATAGCGACGTAAACACAAACTACATCTTCGCCTTTTTGGTTGATGATGGTGTCAATGGCGATCGCAGTTTTACCTGTTTGACGGTCGCCAATGATCAATTCCCGTTGTCCACGACCGATGGGAATCATGGAGTCAATAGCGGTAATCCCAGTTTGCATTGGTTCGTGTACGGAACGACGCGCAATAATACCAGGTGCAGGAGATTCAATCAAGCGGTTTTCGCTGGTTTTGATGTCACCTTTACCATCGATAGGACGACCCAAAGCATCAACGACACGACCAATCAAGGATTCGCCTACACCGATTTGAGCGATTCTACCAGTAGCGGTGACAGAACTACCTTCTTGGATTTCCCGGCCTTCACCCATCAATACCGCACCAACGTTATCTTCTTCTAAGTTTTGGGCGATACCAACAGTACCATCTTCAAATTCCAACAATTCACCCGCCATAGCCTTTTCTAGACCATAAATCCGGGCAATACCGTCTCCAACTTGCAGAACAGTACCTACGTTAGCAACTTTAACCTCTTGGTCGTATTGCTCGATTTGCTGTTGAATAATGCTACTAATTTCGTCGGGTCTAATTGATATGCTCATGGTGTATCTTTTTTTCTTGCAAGACGGAAGAATTTGATAGTAATCAGTAGAGTGGTGAGTGCTGAGTGCTGAGTGCTGAGTGCTGAGTGCTGAGTGCTGAGTTGTAGATTCTTCTACACCACTGCTCCTCTGCTTTGTTCTCCCAGTCTCTAGTCACCAGTCCCCAGTCCCTTCTCCCTAGCCATTCGTTAAGCGTAAAGACAGGCGACGGAGTTGACCCCGTAAGCTGGAATCAATTACTTGTGAGCCGACTTTGATGATCACGCCACCAATTAAATCGCTGTCAACTTTAGTTACCAGTTCTACTTGACGAGCTTTGGTCAGTGCGATAACTTTCTGCTCAATTGCCTGTTGCTGTTCTGGTGATAGGGGAACAGCAGAGGTGACTTCCGCTAACACGGTTTGATTCAACTGCCGCAACAGTGCTAAATACTGCTGTAGAATTTCTTCCAAGAAGAAAATGCGTCGTTTGTCTACTAACAGTAGCAAAAAGTTGCGTAAGTAAGAGTTAGCTTGCTCGCCCAAAATTTGCGAGATCACCCCTTTTTTTGTATCTGGTTTAATAAAGGGGTTATCTATGAAATTTTTTAGCTGTTGAGAATTCTGCACCAGGTCAATTAAGGTACGAGCATCGTTACCAAACTCTTCGGTGAGATTTTTGGATTTTGCTAGTGACATCAAAGCCTGTGCATAAGGCTGGGCTATTTCAGCTGTTTCTACAGTACTTTTCATTACCGTCCTCCCACCTGAGCGATGCTACGGTCAATGATGGCTTGCTGTACATTGTCAGCAATTCCCGACCGCAGTTGTGACTCGACTTTTTCTAATGCTAGGGCGGCTACTCGCTGCCGCAGTTCGGTCAACGCGCGCTCTCTTTCGGTGTTTAAATCAGCTGCTGCTGATTGTTTCAAGCGTTCTACGTCTTGCGCTGCCTTGGCCAATAGGGCTTCTTTAGTTGCCTGGGCATTTTCTTCGGCTGCTTTGCGGATGCGCTCTGCTTCAGCCTGAGCCTGGGTCAACTGTTCTTGCGCTTGGGAAAGAGCAGCTTGTGCGTCTTTTAAGCGTTTTTCGGCATCCTGAATCGCTGTAGCAATGTTGGACTTGCGTTCAGTCAGGATATTGCTTAAAACTTTACGTCCAAAGTAGAATAGTATGCCTATCAGAATCGCCAGGTTAATGACATTGGTTTCCAGGATGTCTAGGTTTAGACCGAAACCACCTTCTGCTGCGCCTTCTGCCAACTCAGAGTGAACAGCGTGCGCTTCTGCGGCAAGTAATAAGAAATTGCCCATGATACCCATTTACAAGTGCGCTGCTCGCTTGTTAGTACATTGTATTTTCCCCCAGGAAATTTTAACCTCTTTACTTCCTAATCAGAAATCAAGCGTCTTCATTTCCCGATGAGAAAGGTGTCTTTATTTGACACTTAATTAAGCGCGCTGGGACTTTTACCCAGTTGCGCTTATTGTTGACAGTTATCAGTTATCAGGTATCAGTTATTAGTTATTTAGTCATCAATCAGGAATTTCTGCTTTGATCACTGTTCACTGTTCACTGCCCACTGATTTAAGCTGCTGTCCCTAATAGTTTTCCGAGAATTTGCTGGCTGAGGCTATCCACTTGCTGCTCTAAGGAGCGCATAGCTTCTTGCTTTTGTTGCTCGATTTCAATGGCAGCTTTTTCTCTTTGAGCTTGAGCTTCCTGTTGTGCTTCGGCAATCTTTTGGGCAGTAATGGTTTTAGCGTCAGTTTGGGCTGCTTCTGCAACTGCTAGTGCTTGCTTGCGTGCATCTGCTAATTTTTGCTCGTATTCTTGAGCTAAACGTTCAGCTTTCGCCAAGCGTTCTTTTGCATCCAGGGTATTGGTGCGGATGTAGTTATCGCGATCGTCCAGTACCTTGGTAATTGGCTTATAGAATATGGCATTTAACAATGCTGCCAACACCAAGAACTGCAATGCCATTAATGGCAAGGTAGCATCGAAATCAAACATTTCTCTCCTGTTGAGGTTGGAGTAGGAGTTTTCATGGCTAACAATTACATCCAACCTTTGATATTTTAGAGACCCATAGCCAACAAGGGTCAACTGACATCAAAGCTTAATACCCACAATCTTCACGTTTGTAGAGGCGTGATATTTCACGTCTCTACATTGATCAATCTTTTAGGGATTAGGAAAAGGGGTTAGCGAACAGCAATACAAGGGCAATAACCAGACCGTAAATAGTCAGGGATTCCATGAACGCCAAGGTTAATAGCAGAGTACCGCGAATTTTGCCTTCTGCTTCGGGTTGACGAGCAATACCTTCTACTGCTTGACCAGCAGCGTTACCTTGACCGATACCAGGGCCGATTGCAGCCAAACCAATTGCTAGAGCAGCAGCCAGAACTGAAGCAGCAGAAACTAATGGATCCATGTTGATTTTCCTTGCTTTAAGTACAGAAATAACAAAAGTTAACTAGTTAAGACGTGTTTTTTCACGCTGCACCGAGTTCTTACAAATCGCGCCAGGCGACATTTTGAGCGTTAATGCTCTTTTTGAACTGTGCTAACAACTGAGGGCGTTAATGCTCCTCATGCTCGTCGCCGTGTCCTTCCATCGCCTCATGAATGTATGCCCCAGCTAGGGTAGCAAACACTAACGCCTGGATAGCACTGGTGAATAAACCCAAGGCCATTACAGGTAGAGGAATGAACAAAGGAACTAACAGCACTAATACCGCCACAACCAATTCATCCGCCAAAATGTTTCCGAAAAGACGGAAGCTTAGGGAGAGGGGCTTAGTAAAATCTTCCAGGATAGCGATCGGCAACAATACGGGTGTTGGCTCTATATACTTCTTAAAGTAGCCCAAACCCCGCTTGCTGAACCCTGCATAAAAGTATGCTAAGGAGGTCAACAGTGCCAATGCTACCGTCGTATTGATGTCGTTGGTGGGAGCTGCTAATTCACCTGATGGCAGCTTGATTAGCTTCCAAGGAATGAGTGCGCCTGACCAGTTCGATACGAAGATAAACAAGAACAATGTACCAATAAATGGTACCCAAGGGCGGTATTCTTTCTCACCCAGTTGGTTTTTAGCCAAGTCCCGAATAAATTCTAGGGCATATTCCATCAAATTTTGGATGCCACTGGGAATTTTTTGGGGGTTGCGGCTTGCAGCTAGTGAAGCTATTACTAGCAAGCTAATTACAAACCATGAGGTGAGGAACACTTGCCCATGAATTTTGAGATTGCCCAATTGCCAGTAGAAATGATGACCCACTTCTAATTCGGCTAGGGGAAAAGAATTAAAGGCGTTTAAGACACTAAGCATTTGCATTCTTCAAGCATTTTCCCCAAGGAGCGAGGATGGGTGTATTGTCTTTAGTGAGCCTGATTTGTTTTAAGAATCAGGATTGAACGCAGTTTGCACCATGTAGACGAGGAGTGTGCCTTTATAGGTGAGAAATCCCAAAAAAATGGGCATCACTTGTAGATCGCGCCATTGAGTTGCTACTATAATCAACCCAATGAACAGAGCAAAACGATTTTTGCTCAAACGCTTTTTCTCCCCACCAAGCGACTCAACGTCTTTAGCTAGCATCTTTAAGTAAAACACACCTGTACACGCCCCTAATAAATAATTCAGGGCAATGTTGAGGGAATAAAAAATCCACACCGAGATGAATATTATCCCAGTCAGGACAAGTGTGATTACCAACAACTTCTGGTAGAGTTGATAGAACTCGCTCATGGAAGTGTTGACTGGTTCTGTGTCCTCAAAACCAGATTCAGCATCTTGTGGTGTTGTCGGATTCGGTGCAATTGATTCTTCTGACAAGCTCACGGGACTTGAAACCAGTACAGCTAACTATATGATGACTGCACATTCAGTCAGCTGAATCATATCACGATCCGGTAACAATACTTTAGAAAAAAACAATTAACTTCTTTTTTTGGTGGGATTAAGAAGGGTTAGAGGTGAGAGATTGTTTCATGTTGGGTAGAGTGTGGCGGTGATTGGCTTGTAGGGAATTTCCAGCTATTGCTGTGATGATGAAGTCGGATTTAAGTGCATCAGTCAGTTTTGGAGAGTGTTTTGTAGAGAAGCGATACATCGCTAACTGCGCCGCTACTGCTGAGTTCACAAATTTCTGACTTGTAGGGTCATTCATCACCCAGGTTTTGGAGCAACTGCTGGGTACACTTCTACTTTACATGAGATTTAGTTCTAAGGTGTGGTGGGCGATCGCTCATCGTGCCATAGCCTTTGTATTGACTCTTTCAGCATTATTATTTACGTCTGTAATTATAAACACTTCTGTATAAGCGATCGCCTGTTTTCGGTTTCTATGTGTGGACAAGGATGCTCAATATCTAATTGATTTGCTTATTATTCAACATCAACGTCGGTCAATCATATTTTATCAAGTATGTAAAATCACGGTAAAGTCTCTTATTTTGAGACAATAGTCTAATTTTTTGATGTCTACTTCTAAGTGCGGTACAAGAAGAATATTTCAGCTAATTATTCAGTAATAATACCCTTATTTAATCATATATAAGCGCATAGATTTAAACAATACAAGTATTATATTTTACTAACTCAGGAGTATCGGATGGCGATAGGATTCCCTGAATTTGTAGAAAATCCAGAAAACCGTTGTCCAGTGATTCTATTACTGGATACCTCTGGCTCTATGAGAGGTCAACCCATTCAAGAGTTAAATCGAGGGTTGGCAGCTTTTAGGGAAGATGTTTTAAAAGATGCTCAAGCTTCCCTCAGTGTAGAAGTGGCTATTGTCACATTTGGCCCGGTGAGGTTGATGCAAGATTTTGTGACCATAGATCAATTTACACCACCCAAGCTAGAAGCAGAGGGTGTTACACCAATGGGTCAGGCGATAGAGTATGCTTTGGATTTATTAGAAAACCGGAAACAAACTTACAAAGATAACGGTATTCTTTACTATCGCCCCTGGGTATTTTTAATTACTGATGGTGCGCCTACAGATTCTTGGGAAGGTGCAGCGCAAAGAGTGAGGGAAGCAGAAGAACGTCGTAGACTGTCATTTTTTACTGTTGGCGTTCAGAGTGCGGATATGAATAAACTCAGACAAATTGCTCCGCCTCAACGTCCACCAGTGATGCTGAATGGCTTAGATTTTCGGGCTTTATTTGTTTGGCTTTCTACTTCCATGAAAAGAGTTTCTAGCGGAAAAGTCGGTGAGGCTGTAGCATTACCGCCTGTGGGATGGGGTCAAATTACAACCTAAATTTTAAGGATTTTTTATGGGTTGGAAAGCTATTACTCGTTCTGCAACGGGAACAAGTCATCAAAGCCAGAAAATGCCTTGTCAAGACTACGGGTGTTCTCGCATTTTTAATGATGTGATTGTTGGTGCAGTTGCTGATGGTGCTGGTAGTGCTAAATATGCTGATGTTGGTTCTAAATTGACGGTAGAAACAGTCATCAAATGTTTTTCTGATATTAATGAATATCCTGAAAATCAAGAGGAAATAGAGCAAAATTTTTCTCAACCACTGTGTCAAGCAGAAGCAGAGAAATTGTTTACTAAAATTGTGAACGGAGTTATTCAAGAATTAAACGAACAGGCATCTAAAGAAGATTATTTAATCAATGATTTAGCTTGTACTCTTTTAGTTTTTGTGGCTACTCCCCACTGGCTTGCAGCTATGCAAATTGGGGATGGATTTATGGTAGTACGCCCTGAAAAATCAGAAGAATATAAACTGTTATTTCATCCAGATAAAGGCGAGTTTGCTAATGAAACTACTTTTATCACTTCTAAGAATGCACTACAAGAAATGAAAGTCTGCGTTATGGCAGAAGAGCAAGCGTTTATTTGTGCTTCTACTGATGGTCTGGAAAAAGTAGCTATTCGTTTGCATGACTGGACACCATTTCCACCTTTCTTTAAACCTTTTGAGGAATATTTGCACGAAACACCAAACCCAAAAGAAGACTATCAATATATAGATGATTTTCTCAATTCCGAACGGCTAAATTCCCGCACTGATGATGATAAAACTTTGCTTTTGTGCCTTTGGTAAAGAGAGTAAAATTTTATGACCCTTCTCATCTGTGGTAGTACGAGTGAATCAATTAATCTCTTGGGTGAACCGATAGCTAAGAGTGGTGAAGGTACTATTTGGCGAACTAATCATGGTCACTTAGCCAAAATCTATCATTCATCAAATATTGAGCGTGTGCAGAAGTTAGAGGTGATGATAGCACACCCACCTAAAGAACCGAATTCTCATCTTAATCATGTTTCTTTTGCTTGGCCTAAGTCTACTCTGAAAAATGCCCAAGGTGATTGTGTAGGATTTTTGATGCCAGAAATTAAAGGTGCAAAAGAACTCATTGATATCTACAATCCTCAGCGTAGAAAGAGCCTAAAACTTCAAATTGATTGGCGTTTTTTACACGTAACAGCACAGAATCTTACTTCAATTATTGCGGCTCTTCATACTGCTGTTTATGTATTGGGTGATATTAAGCCACAAAATATTTTGGTAAATAATCGGGCTTTAACTTCAATTATTGATACAGATTCTTTTCAAGTTCGTCATCCTAGAGATGGCAAGATTTATCGTTGTCTAGTAGCTTCACCAGACTATACACCAGCAGAACTGATTGGTAAAGATATTGCTAGCATTAATCAAACAGAAGTACATGATCGCTTCCGTTTAGCAGTCATTATCTATCAATTACTGTTTAGTGGTCAAAGTCCTTTTGTGGGTCATTGGACAGGTGCGGAGGAAACTCCAGAACCCAATGAAATTATCCGTCGGGGTTTATGGCTGTATGCACCAAATAGTCTGTTAAAACCTGTAGACAGGACAATTCCCTTTGAGATTGTTCATCCAGAAATTCAACGATGTTTTTTTAGATGCTTTAACGATGGTTATCACAATCCTCATCTACGCCCATCAGCTAGGGAGTGGTTACAAGCGTTAAAAGTAGCTAGTAATGAGCTAATTTTATGCGGTAGGGTAGATAGTCACTACTATAGCCAAAGTTATGGTAAATGCTATTGGTGTGATCGCTCTACACAACTCAGAGTTGATATATTCCCTGGCTTGGCTAGACCAAAACAACAATCTGCTTTTGTTGAATCAACATCACCACATACTAAACCTGTAATAACCCAACCACCAACAAAACCTACCGCTACAACTGATTCAGATTCTTATCTTGTGTTTTTTGTTGTGACTAGTTTGGTCTTGTTGCCTTTTGCTTTAACTGCTGCTGTGATAGCAGGGGGTAGCGGGGCAACAGGGTTGATTGTATTAGGTGTGGCTGTTTTGCTTTGCTTCATTGCATTTGGCCAACCTGAATAACTTAATAAATATCTCTTCACCAAGGCCAAATCCTTAACTTTTTGTGTTCCAATAAGAAACTAGAGATTAAAAGCAAATTAGAACTTTTTTGGTGTTTTTCTTAAGAAATGTAACAAAAATGAGATTTTGTCTCAGCCAAGCGAGAGTACGCACTTCTTGAAATACAGGGATCGAGACGAAAATATCTACATACTTCTTAATAATTCAACAGTGGAAACGCAAAACGTTCTAATCTAAAAGCTGACTGGGTTAATTTTACTGGCAACTTTGTAGGCAATAATCACAACGCATAAGTACACCGATGTGTCAAGCCTCAAAACAACCCAGACTTAACACATAAATGATTATGATGGGAGTTTTAAAAATCCAATGAGTGTTAAGGCGAGTGGTGGAAGCTCTGTTGCGCGCCCGCAACTATATCAAACCTTAGCTGTAGCAACCATTTCCCAAGCGGAACAGCAAGACCGCTTTTTGGGATCTGGTGAACTAAAAGAACTAGCAAGCTATTTTGCATCTGGTGCAAAGCGTTTAGAAATTGCCCAGACCCTCACAGAAAATTCTGAAATTATCGTCTCCCGTGCTGCTAACCGGATTTTTGTTGGTGGTTCGCCAATGGCTTTCTTAGAAAAGCCAGCACCAGAACCAGAACTAGCAATGGCGGCAGTTGGCGCGGGTGGAGATGTGAGAGAAGGGATGAAACTAGGAACTGTCACCTACGTGGAAACCCGTGGTGGATTCTTAGAAAACTTGCGCTCCATCTTCAATACATCTCCTAGTGGCCCAACCCCACCAGGATTTAGACCCATTAACGTCTCTCGTTACGGCCCAAGCAACATGGCCAAGAGTTTGCGGGATTTATCCTGGTTCTTGCGCTATGCTACTTATGCGATCGTCGCTGGCGACCCCAGTATCATTGCTGTAAACACTCGTGGTTTACGCGAAATTATTGAAAATGCCTGTTCAGGGGAAGCAACTTTAGTCGCTTTGCAAGAAATCAAAGCAGCATCGTTGTCTTACTTCCGTAAAGATGCTGAAGCCACAGACATTGTGTCCCAGTATATGGATGTATTGTTGACCGAATTCAAAGGAGCTACACCTTCTGCGAAAGTACGTCAACGTCCCTCCAGTGACCAACAAGGTTTACAACTACCCCAAATTTACTTCAACGCTGCGGAAAGAAGACCCAAGTTTGTCATGAAGCCTGGGTTATCTGCCACAGAGAAAAATGAAGTAGTCAAAGCAGCCTATAGACAAATCTTTGAGCGCGACATTACCCGTGCTTACAGCTTGTCTATTTCTGACTTAGAATCCAAAGTCAAAAACGGCGACATCTCCATGAAGGAATTCGTCCGTCGTTTGACAAAATCTCCCCTTTACCAAAAACAGTTTTACCAACCTTTTATTAACAGCCGTGTTATTGAATTAGCTTTCCGTCACATTTTGGGACGGGGGCCAAGTAGCCGCGAAGAAGTACAAACCTACTTCTCCATCATTTCTAACGGCGGTCTACCAGCTTTAGTAGATGCTTTGGTAGATTCTCAAGAATACAGCGACTATTTTGGGGAAGAAACAGTACCTTACTTGCGTGGTCTGGGTCAAGAAGCCCAAGAATGTCGTAACTGGGGGCCACAGCAAGACCTGTTTAACTACAGTGCGCCTTTCCGCAAAGTACCCCAATTCATTACCACATTTGCAGCTTACGAACAGCCATTACCCGACCAACACCCCTACGGTTCTGGTAATGACCCCTTGGAAATTCAATTTGGGGCGATTTTCCCCAAAGAAACACGCAACCCCAGCACCAGTCCCGCACCTTTTGGCAAAGATACCAGACGGATATTGATTCACCAAGGGCCGGGAATTAATAACCAACTGAGTAACCCTGGTGCTAGAGGTGTTGCTCCTGGTTCTTTGGGTGCGAAGGTATTCAAATTAGATCAATTGCCTGGGACAATTGGCAAAAAAGCTCCCAAGGGAACAAGCGTTAGATTCTCTGAAAGCTCTACTCAAGCCGTAATTAGAGCTACTTATCTACAAGTGTTTGGCCGCGACCTTTACGAAGGTCAACGCCTGAAAGTACAAGAAATTAAGCTAGAAAACGGCGACATTTCTGTTAGAGAATTTGTTCGTGCCTTGGCGAAGTCGGATGTATTCCGCAAAATGTACTGGACATCCCTGTATGTTTGTAAAGCAATTGAGTACATTCACCGCCGCTTGTTAGGTCGTCCTACCTACGGTCGTCAAGAAATTAACAAATACTTTGACCTGGCCTCCAAAAAGGGCTTTTATGCGGTGGTCGATGCCATCATTGACAGCGTAGAGTACAATGAGGCTTTTGGCGAAGATACAGTTCCTTACGAACGTTATTTAACTCCTGCGGGTGTAGCACGGCGACAACTGCGCGTGGGTAGCATCCGGGAAGATGTCGGTGCAAAAGTCGTTAAGGAAGTTACACCCAGCTTTGTAGAACTTGGTGCGGTGACGGAAAAACGTGCCGTGTCTGATGTAGACTCCCGCATCAAACAAGGTGTTACTAAGCAACGGGAACAAACCAAAGTCTTCAAGCTAGTAGCCAACACTGTTGATAAAGCCGCAGTTAAAACTTTGATTAGTGCTGCTTACCGCCAAATTTTCGAGCGTGATATTGCACCGTATATCGTGAAAAACGAATTTACGGTTTTAGAAAGTAAATTGGGTAACGGCGAAATCACAGTCAAAGAATTTATTGAGGGTTTGGGTTACTCTAACCTGTATCTGAAGGAATTCTACACACCTTACCCCAACACCAAAGTCATTGAGTTGGGAACTAAGCATTTCTTAGGACGCGCACCTGTTGATCAAGCAGAAATCCGCAAGTACAACCAGATTTTGGCGACTCAAGGAATTCGTGCTTTCATTGCAGCGTTGTTGAATAGCCAGGAGTATCGTGAGGTGTTTGGCGAGGATACAGTTCCTTATCGTCGCTTCCCCACCCTGCCGGCTGCCAACTTCCCCAACACCGAAAGACTGTACAATCAACTCACCAAGCAAAATAATGAAGTGGTTGTACCCAGCTTTAAGACTGTAAAACCACGCATTGAAACTGATAAGACACCAATTTTAGCGAAGGCGATCGCAGATTTAGCGGCGGAAGCTAAACAACTCCACCAAGTCCAAGAATTGGGACGTTCTATCAGCTATGGTGATCAACAATCTCTAGAAGTAAATCGCCAACCTGTCCGCATTCATCGCCTGAGTGCAGGTACAAACCTAGCCGCCAGACAGGAAGTAATCAACGCTATTTACTCTCAGGTTATGGATGTACCAACCGGACAAGTTCCAGAAAACTTCCGTCTGGTTGACCTAGAAAGTAAACTCAGCAATGGTGAAATTTCCGTCCGCGAGTTTGTCTGTGAACTGGCTAGTTCCGATAGCTATTGTCAGCGTTTCTATACTCCCTATCCCACCGCTAAGGTAGTGGAACTCCTGTTCCGTCACCTGTTGGGACGCACACCAGCCAACTCTGAAGAAATCAACCAATACGGCAGAATCTTGGCTGATAGCGGTTTACGGGCGACTGTGACAGCAATTGTCAACAGTGCGGAGTATGGCAGCTACTTTGGCGAAGAAGTAGTTCCTTACACACGTTAAACAAGAGTGCTGAGTTAAAAGTGCTGTTAGCGGTAGCGCGGCGTTTAGCCTCTGCTG
The DNA here is from genome assembly GCF_050235535.1 of Aliinostoc sp. HNIBRCY26. Classification (GTDB taxonomy): domain Bacteria; phylum Cyanobacteriota; class Cyanobacteriia; order Cyanobacteriales; family Nostocaceae; genus Trichormus. The sequence continues at coordinate 555,243 of NZ_CP189852.1, read as the reverse complement.
AGTGGTGAGTGCTGAGTTAAAAGACTATTTCTACTTGACTCAGGACTCACCACTACATCAAGTGCGAATTTCTAAGGGACTGGGGACTGGGAAAAATTTCCCAGTAATCAATCCCTCGCTTTCTCCTGGATAACAAATCTGAAAATGAATGTTAAAAACTGTTAAGAGTAGCAATAAATGCTCAACAGAATGCCGGAGAATATTTTGCGTAAGGTAGCTGAGTTTAACAGCTTGTGTAGTTGTGTTAACTCCGCTAACCACGTAATCTAATGATAGAAGCAGTGACTCATTTAACTGCTTTCGTCTGGAGGAAGAGACTTAAATCTCGACCCAGCTAGTTTTAAAATCCCACCAGTTTAACCAAAACTCTGGTTTCATTTCGTATTGGAGGAATCCATTAATGAGTATCGTCACGAAGTCCATCGTGAATGCTGATGCAGAAGCTCGCTACCTCAGCCCTGGCGAACTAGATCGGATCAAAGCTTTCACCGCTAGTGGTACACAACGTCTCCGCATCGCTCAAGTATTGACCGACAACCGCGAGCGTTTAGTTAAACAAGCTGGCGATCAACTGTTCCAAAAGCGTCCTGATGTTGTTTCTCCTGGTGGAAACGCTTATGGTCAAGAAATGACAGCTACCTGTCTGCGCGACCTAGACTACTACCTCCGCCTCGTTACCTACGGAATCGTAGCTGGCGACATTACCCCCATCGAAGAAATCGGTATCATCGGTGTTCGTGAGATGTACAAGTCCCTCGGAACTCCTATCGATGCAGTTGCTGGTGGTGTTGCTGCTCTCAAAGGTGCTGCTGCTAGTCTGTTGTCTGCTGAAGATGCTGCTGAAGCTGGATCTTACTTTGACTACGTAGTAGGTGCATTGTCGTAGGGTCAAGCTATTTCCCGACCACAATGGAACTATTGCAATTAGGTTGAAAATAAGGAATTAACAAAATGGCTCAAGACGCAATTACCGCTATCATTAACTCTGCGGACGTTCAAGGTAAGTACCTAGATAGCTCTGCTTTAGACAAACTCAAAGCATATTTCTCCACTGGTGAACTGCGCGTTCGTGCTGCTACCACCATCAGTGCTAATGCAGCTACCATCGTTAAAGAAGCTGTAGCTAAATCTTTGTTGTACTCTGATATCACCCGTCCCGGTGGTAACATGTACACCACCCGCCGCTACGCAGCTTGTATCCGTGACTTGGATTACTACCTCCGCTACGCTACCTACGCTATGCTAGCTGGCGATCCTTCCATCCTCGACGAGCGCGTACTCAACGGTTTGAAAGAAACCTACAACTCCTTGGGTGTACCCGTCGGTTCTACCGTTCAAGCTATCCAAGCTATCAAAGAAGTTGCTGCTAGCTTAGTAGGCCCCGATGCTGGTAAAGAACTCGGCGTTTACTTAGACTACATCTCCTCTGGCTTGAGCTAAGAGCTACATCGCACTTAAGAAATTAAGTGTAGGTTGATTTAGGTCTGGAAATCAACTGTGAGTGCTAGAAAGTTTAGTCGCTTATCCTACTAAAAATTTAGTTATGAGTGTTAGCTGTCTAGTATTGACGTTTGATTTCCAGGCTTCGCAAGATTAATTAAATATTTTGGGTAAAAACATCCCAGTTTTTTGAAATAAAAAAGTTTTCACATTGACCATAGGAGATTCGACAAATGGCGCGGTTATTTAAAATCACAGCTTGTGTTCCTAGCCAAACCAGAATTCGCACCCAGCGTGAACTGCAAAATACCTACTTTACTAAACTTGTTCCCTACGAAAACTGGTTCCGTGAACAGCAAAGAATTCAAAAAATGGGTGGCAAAATCGTTAAAGTGGAACTCGCCACTGGTAAGCAAGGCACTAATACCGGTTTACTCTAATTTCTATAGTGGGAAAATTCTTATACAAAGAAGTAGTTCAAGAGGTCATATAATGACCTCTTATTTTTTTGTGGAAAAATTTTAGCTTGAACAGCAAGAAGCCTCTCGTAGAGAAGCGTCACTGTAGGTAGTTCACGAATTAAACATTTCGATCAAGCGGTATCCTCTAGGCGTAGGTTGGGTTGATGCTTTGCGAAACCCAACGCCACAATCAATGTTGGGTTTCCTAACGTCAACCCAACCTACATTTAATGCACTACTTTAGCCTTGACACGCTAGTAGGTAGTTCACGAATTAAACATTTCGATCAAGCGGTATCCTCTAGTATAAAGAGGAACTGGAGAACTAGCGTTACGCTTTTGTTTCGCTTCTTCGACACTTTCATCAAAAACAATGAGAGTTTCCTTACCCACTTTTAGCCAATCTTCATAAGGCACACTCATATCTTCTTCTACACCACCCACATTAGGTACAACCATTGCCCTATATGCTTCATTAAATTTGCGGCGAAAACGAAAATCCACAGAAATTCTCAAACCCTCAGCTTTTCTTCTCACTGTCTGATGCAATCCACGGGCATCATTGAAATACATCGTACCGTGTTGTAGCTTGGCTTGGGTGTAAGAGACAACCATCGGAATATCTCGCCCTTCATCAAAGTCTGACATCACCCGCATGGCTTGTAGTTCCATTTCACGGGGCATTTCACCAGCTTCAATAGTGATATGCTCAATATCACCAAATAGTGGTAAAACAACCACAGTCGCATCAGCATGAACGCCCGCCCACACATCACTATGACATTTAGAGCTAGTAAAAGGTAGACGTAGTTTTTCAGGATCAGTTTGTCCATAAACCATGCGGAGATTAACAGGTAAATCCACCGCATCAATCAAGTCATTAGCTCCTAGACTGTAAAAAGCTTCTGCCACACTTTTTTGAAACAAGTTAAAAGCTAGAGTATGTTCTTTCTTCGGCATAAGTAAGCCTGTACCCATGTAGTTAGGCAAATTGTTTCTAGCCTCTAATAGCCTTTGCAGCATTTCCACTTCTGAAAGAATGACGGGACTATTTAAACAGGCACAAATGTAAGTTGCGGCGGCGAGTTGAATTTGTTGGAATAATTCTGGTTGTAATGTGTGTTCAAATAGCAGTCGATAGTCTCGTTTTGTGGCCATTCTATCAGCTAGTTCATCAAACAAGCGATCGCCCAACTCCGAAAATGCGATCGCCTTTTCATATTCTGATTGAGCTTGTGGTGATGATTCAGTTAATATTCCTTGCATGATTTTTTGTGCCGAACTAGATGTTTACGACTCCTTGCATTACAAATTATCAAGATTTATTCGCTAATTACTTCGTCAAATATACTGTTTTTATACATCAATAATCTTGATAAAATAAGAGAGTATTGAGTATTAATTTTAAAATTATATAAAGTAAATCCTATAGGTTTTATCTAATTTTATTACTATAAAATTTTTATAAAACGCTGGTTTTTAATACTAAGACTTAATGAAGATACTTTGAAAATTAGCACATATCTTTTTAAAGAAAGCAACAAGATTATTGCAGTCATTTATATTAAAAAAAGAAAGCGAACATTAACGGTATTCTGATGTTATTAGCGATTTAAAATCAGTGATATCAACATTAAAAACAAAATTAGAGCGTGATAAAACTTAAATACATTTAATTAGTAATTTTTTTACAACAACAATCAGCACAGTACAATGCAGTCAGACACAACAATCATCAATAATGAGACTTCTACAGTAGACCTCTACAACAACACAGCAAATAGTTGGGTGAGAGAACAAGCTATTTCTTTATCAGACTTTACCGCACGTCCTTTTGTTCTCCAACTGTGTGAACCAATTAGTCAAATGCGGGTACTAGACCTGGGTTGTGGTGAAGGTTATTGCAGCCGAGAATTACGCCGACGCAAAGCTGCACAAGTTTATGGAATCGATATATCTCAAGGGATGATTGACGCAGCAAACTTCCAGGAAACCAACAATCCTTTAGGAATTACATACGAGGTGGGTTGTGCTACTAATCTTAGTCAATTTAACGATGGTGAGCTAGATTTAGTTGTTGCTGTTTTCCTATTCAACTATTTAACAATTGCTCAGACTCAAGAATGTATGCGGGAGATTGTACGCGTTCTTCAGCCTGGTGGAAGATTTGTATTTAGTATTCCTCACCCATCTTTTCCTTATATGCGAGAAGCAGCATATCCCTTCTATTTTCAGGTAGATGGTTCGGGTTATTTTAGTCAACGAGATCAGCAATTTGCTGGTCGTATTTGGAAACGAGATGGTTCTTGGTTGAATGTGCAGTTAATTCACAAAACTCTGGAAGATTACTTTAATTCTCTCAATATTGCAGGCTTCACCAAAATGCCGATGCTCAAGGAATTGCGCGTTACTCCAGAGCATATTGCTTTAGATGAATCATTCTTTCGTCCTCTAGAGGATTTACCTCTGCATTTAGCTATCCAAATATCGAAGTAAAGTATCATGTCATCTTTAATAAAATCTGCCTTCCACGAAATCACAGCTAATCATTCCCTGTGGAATCATGAGTTTTTGACTCGCTGTCGTACTGGTAACTTATCCCTTCCAGATGTGCAGATATTAGCTGTGCAGATGTATAAATTCTCCAAGGAGTTTAACCGAATTTTAGCGAGTATCTTGTCTTGCTGCCAAGATGAAGCTGCTCAATTAGTCATATTAGAAAACCTATTTGACGAAATGGGACAAGGAGATATTCATCAAGCTCATCCAGAATTATTTCGTCGCTTTACTCGCACACTTGGTATCGATGATGATACTTTAGCTGCACTACCAGCCACGCCAGAGACTCTAGCTTTAATCGAAACCTATTTGAGAATTCCCCATCAGTATGGCTATTTAGCCGCATTGGGTGCAGTCTGTTACGCCTCTGAAGGCATTGTCAGTTCCTTGTATACACAACTATATAACGGCATAGTGGGAGCTACACCTTTACCGAAAGAGTCACTCATCTTTTTTGAAGTCCATATTGATGTCGATGATAGTCATGCCGCAAAATTAGCCGCAGTTATGGAACCTCATCTTGATCACAGTGAGGAGGATATCAAAATTAAGCTGGCTATCGTAGAGGCAATGGATGCGCGTGTGCAGTTCTTTAACGGTGTTCAGCGTCAAATTGTGAAGCACTCTCAATATAGTTTCTTTCCTGATTCCCTACTGCTGCTGAATTCATAGTCAGTGGTGAAAATAAAGCGTAGAAATACGGATGTTATGACATTGAATTGTAACAATAAAATTAGTTATTTGTGAGAAATTGGATATCTCATCCAAAATGAACAGATGTTGCTCAGGTTAACTCTAGACTGAATGGAGGAAAAATAGGCGATCGCAAAACTTTTTGATGAGTCACAACCCGCAGCCTAAATTAACCGTATATTTGCAAGGGGTCTACTATGTATGGATTAGTGAATAAAGCGATTCAAGATATGGTGTGTAGCCGCTTTGGTGAAGATATCTGGAGAACAATTAAACAAAAAGCTGAGGTAGATGTAGACGTTTTCATTAGTATGGAAGGCTACCCAGATGATATCACCCACAGATTAGTGAAAGCTGCTAGTGTTGTACTCAATCTTTCACCTTCAGAGATTATGCAAGCTTTCGGGGAATTTTGGGTGCAATATACATCCGAAGAAGGCTACGGCGAGATGATGGACATGAGTGGCGATACACTCCCAGAATTCTTAGAAAACCTGGATAATCTTCATGCTCGCGTAGGAGTCAGCTTTCCCAAACTACAACCGCCATCATTTGAATGTAGTGATGTTGAAGAAGATATCCTCAAGCTACACTATCGTTCTGACAGAGAAGGACTAGCTCCAATGGTTTTGGGTCTAGTAAAGGGATTAGGAACAAGGTTTGATACAGAAGTCGAGATTACCCAAACCCAAAGCCGGGACAATGGTGCTGAACATGACGAATTTTTAGTGAAATATAGACAACAATGAAGGCTAGATGAATGCTCACTCCTCAATTCAGCCTCACACCAGAACTGTTTAATCAAGCCTTTCCGTTCCACTTTGTTTTCAATCAAGAAAGAGAAATTTTACAGGCTGGTGATGTTCTAGAACGCATCAGCAGTGAACCATTAGTGGGTAGCAAAATCGAATCACATTTTCGGATCAATCGTCCTAATATTGCGGTTGATTTTGAAAATATTCACAAAAAATCACGCTCTCTATTCATCTTAGAATTCATTCATAATGGAATGCTGATGAAGGGACAAATGATGTATCACCAGGAGCAAGAAATTATATTTTTTCTAGGTTCTCCCTGGATTACTGACACAGCTAGTCTGGCTAATTTCGGCGTTAAACTCAAAGATTTTGCTATTCACGATCCGATTGCAGACTTTCTGTTTTTATTACAAGCCAAGGATACAGCATTAGCTGATACGGGAAAGTTAACAGCAGAACTCACTCAGCAACGCGCTCAGTTAAGAAGTGCGCTGCTAATTAAAGATAATTTAACTCAAATTGCTCAAAAGCAAGCCAAAGATTTAAAAGAATCTCTCAAAGAACTTAGGGAAACCCAATCACAATTAGTTCAAGCAGCTAAAATGTCTAGTTTAGGTCAATTAGTTGCAGGTATAGCTCATGAAATTAATAATCCAGTTAACTTTATCTATGGCAATTTAAAGTACATTAAGGAATACACACATGATTTAATACAGCTACTCAATCTTTACCAGAAACACCATCAAAATCCTCATCAGGAGATTAAAAACCACATTCAGTTAATTGATTTAGAATTTTTGCTTGATGATCTACCCAAGATTCTCTATTCACTACAGATAGGCTCAGAACGTATCACTGAAATTGTTTTGTCTTTGAGAAATTTCTCTCGTCTGGATGAAGCAGAAATCAAAAAGGTCGATATCCACCAAGGTATTGATAGTACATTATTAATTTTGCAAAACCGACTTAAAGAGAAAACTGATCATCCTAAGATAGAAATTGTCAAAAATTATGGAGATTTGCCACTAATTGAGTGTTACCCTGGACAGTTAAATCAAGTGTTTATGAACATTCTTAGTAATGCGATTGATGCTTTAGATACGAGTAACAGTGAATTATTGTTTACTGACAGATGTAGTGCATCTAATAAAATTACAATTACCACGGCAGTTTTAGAAAATAATTTGGTGATGATCAAAATTGCTGATAATGGTTTAGGAATGTCAGAAGCAGTTAAAGAAAAACTTTTTGATCCTTTTTTCACAACTAAGCCTGTAGGTAAAGGTACAGGTTTAGGTTTATCCATTAGCTATCAAATTATTGTAGAAAAGCATCGGGGAAAACTCAAATGTTCATCGGAATTAGGCAAGGGTACGGAATTCTGTATTGAAATTCCCCTATCGATGAGCAGCTATTTAGCAGATCCAGATAAATCACTGAGTTGTGTATTATAGCAATTCGCAATTCGCAATTCGCAACGATGCTCCCGCCCCGCTTCTCTACGAGACGCTACCGCGTAGCTTGCTTCCACAAAGTGGTACGCTAATGCAATGGACTAACGTCCCGCTTCGCTAACACAATTCAGAAAGTCAGATAACATCTGGGTTTCAAGCTTTATACCTGTTGCCTAATTTTGGAGAATTGGTATTATTCTCCGTTCCAGATTTTTACGAGGAAAGTTAAAACGCAGTTGCTCAAGAATGTGGGAAAAATAATATCCTACACTCATATTGAGACTTTTTTGGGGAAATTACTTGTCTGCGATGATCAATAAACTTTTAGTAATTACTGAAAGATTTGCACCTGATTTGGGTGGTTTAGCCAGTAGTGCGACGCGTTTGGTAACAACATTATCTCAACTGGGGATAGAAGTTGATGTGGTTGCTTGGAGTCGCTACTTACAAGCAGGTGTAGTGTTACCTCCAGAATCTTTAGAAATTCAACCCCGTGTCTATCGCATAGGACTATATCGCCATTGGGATATGACTATGCCTCATACTTTAAATTTCTTGGAATGGCTGTATCAAACTCGTGATTATGATGCTGTTTGGGGTCATTATCTTTTTCCTAGCGGTTTTCTTGCTACATGGTTTGCCAAACTTCAGGGAATAGTTAGCACTGTCAGTGTGCGTGGTAATGATGTTGATAGGGAAATGTTTCCACCAGGAGATTTTGCGCGGTTACAGTGGACATTACAAAATGCTGATGTGATGACTGCTGTGAGTGCGGATATGGCGCGGAAGATTCAGTTACTATGTGGGCGTAATGATATTTTAGTCTTAAAAAACACAGTCAATACCGAAATATTCTGCACTGGGAAGGAAACTGCGCCACCAGGGTTAGAAGGCATAAATCAACAACTTCGCCAGACTTTAGGAATTGCTGCGGAGGAAGTAGTGCTGGGGTTTTGTGGAGAATTGCGGGAGAAAAAAGGACAACAGTTTTTATTGGATGCTTTAACCACAGTCCGAAAAGAACGTCCGGCTTGTTTATTAATTATCGGGGAAGTGAGGGCAACTCAAGAATCTGTGGTGCAAATGTATGCACATCATCAGCCAGAAAATGCTCAACGTGTCATTGTGACTGGACATTTACCCCTCCCAGAAAAAGTAGCTAGCTATTTACGCTTGTGTGATGTTTATCTCCAGCCTTCCTTGTGGGAAGGAATGCCTAATGCACTGTTAGAGGCGATGGCTTGCGGTTGTTGCTGTATCGCCAGTGATGCGGGTGGGATACCAGAAATCATTTCCCATGGTGAAAACGGGTTTTTATTACCTCGTTCGCAGTTGCATCGGTTGGGTGATGCGGTGCTGGAATGTTTGGCAATGCCATTAGCAGAGAAACAGCGCATTCAGCAAGCAGCACGCGATCGCATTTTAACTAGCTATTCTATCACCCAAGAAAAACAACAACTTCAAACGGTAATTGACCGCTTGATGCCCAATTCTTGATAGGCACTAACCAAAGTCTCACCGGCTTGTTGCCAAGTATAGTTGGTGATGATGCGCTGGCGGGCATGACTGGCTAGTTCTATGGCTAATTCCGGCTCATGATATAGTCTGAAAACCGCATCTTTAATAGCTTTGGCTGAACCTGGTTTGACTAATAAAAAGTCCACCCCATCTTCCCCTAGTTCTCGCACCACTGGTAAATCACTAGCAATCACAGGTACTCCCGTCGCCATTCCTTCTAAAATTTTCAGTGGACAACAACCTTGAACTAAATTGCGATCGCTCGGTGTCAGGGGAGATAAAATCACATTGGCGGCATGAATCTTCGTCACTAAATCTGGTTGTGACATTGGTTCTAAAATAGTTAACCTATCTGCTACGCCAAATTTTAATGCCAGTTGTTTGAGTGCTTGGGTTTGCAATTCCCTTGCTTGTCCGATAATGGTTAAATTTGCTGTTATATCTCGATTGATTAATCCCAAAGCTTCCACAGCTAAATTTACTCCTTGCCAAGCAGAAAGCGTGCCGAAATATAGCATTTCCCAGGGAATATCAATTTTATTTTCAGGATGACGATAGGTAAAGATATGCAAATCTACACCATTGGGAATGACTTGAATTTTAGCTGCGGGAATGTTTTTTTGCTGTTGTAAATATGTTGCTGTAATTTTACTAGGCGTAATAATTAAATCTGCGGCAGACAAACAAATTTGCTCTTGAGAAGATAATTTATGTAAAAGTTCCCGATCCTCACTCACACGAGGATAGCGATATTTCAATTCTATGGAAGGCAAGCCATTAACTTCAAAGATTAACTTGTCACAATATTGATTTTTATTAACAGCAATGACAAAGCCCTCATAAATTGAGCGAATATGAATAACATCAAATCGCTTTCCTTCTAGCCATAATCGCAATAACCGCCGAAAATAAATCACTCGCTGAATTAAGTTGTCACCTAAAGCTGGCAGTGTTGTTTGCTTTACCTGTGGATGAATTGGTGTAGATTCCTGCAATTCTGTCGTTGGAGAAACTGTCACTAACTGTACATCACCAAAATTCACACCTAAAGCAGAAACGAAAGCTTGAATATGAATTGCTGCTCCTTTTGGTGCCGGGACAGTATCAAAAGAAATATAGGCTATTTTTGGTAAGTTCATATAAAAAATTGACACATAATTTTCTGTTTTGATATACTGACGGCAAAACTCGTATTTTTTAAATAAAGCCCTTTTTCTTAATCATTTGATAACTTAATTAATAAAAATTAAAACCGATTTAACCGGGTGAAATATTCATAAAATGACTATTGAAATCGAAGAACTTCGTAAATATCGTACCTATGCCGTTAAATCCGCCGTTAAAAATATCTTAGAGGATTTACAAAAAATAGCGGAAATTGATAGCTTTGCTGAAAGCAAGCAAAAAAAGTATGGGAAATTATCACTTTTTTGCTTCTTGGGAATATTGGGTTTACTGGTGTTAACATTTATTCTTGCTCTTTTATTGACTAGTAATGAGTTAGTCGGCATAGTGATATTACTATCTATAGTCATATCATTCCTCTTGTTGATTGGGGTAATTTACACGTTATTCATGTATTTTAAATTCCGGGGTTTAAACTTGAGTAACTATCGATATGAATTAACCCAAAAAATTATACAATTACTTAAACGTGATATTAAAGAAGATGCTGTTTTAGATTTAGGATTATCTTTTAAATTCCTAGATAAAGTGGAGAACAAATCAGGAACAATTGATCATCCTTATAAAGCTGGATGGAAGATTGATAGTTATATTCAAGAATGGTTAACAATTAAAGGACAATTTCTAGATAAGACACATTTTGAATTAAGTTTAACTGAAATTTTAAAAAAGCAGTATGGCTGGAAACGTGGTAGTAGTGGCAAGAGTAAATATAAATCAAAAAGTAAATCGGGAGGGTTAGATATTAGCATCAGCTTAACTTATCCAAAAAAACGATATGGAGCCATCAAGCTTTTGCAACAAGAAGTTAATCATGCTATTAAGCTACCGATATCATCGAGTCTTAGAAGATTGAGAATTACAGATGAAGCGATTTATATCACTGCTAGAGTTGCACCCCAATTTGTAGATGCTCAAGATAAAGTATATCAAACAATTACAGCTATGTTTTTGAGTAGCTATCAAGTCCTAAATTTAGCAAAAATGCTCACAAAATAAACATATGAAAAAAATTATTATTCAGGGTTTAATCTTCAGCATTTTAATTTTATCTTCTGTAAGTTGCGGTAATAATCAGGCTAACAATAGTCCACCTAATCAAGTTAATACTTTACCACCTAATATTAATGAAACGGTAGCAGCTACCCCTGTAAATAATGTTATAGACAAAACTGAGAAAATTAAGTTTAAAACAGAAGGTGGTGCTGATTTATTTGCTATTAAGCAACGTCCAGATGGAGCTAAGTTAGTTGATGGTAAAGACGAGGAATTAGCTAGGATTAAAACTGATGATTCTGGAAAAATTAAAGTCAAAAATGCCCAAGATAAAGTTTTAGGATATGTCATCAATGCGGATGGTTCTTGGACAATCCAAGATGCTGAGAAAAAAGATAAATATTTTCTCAAACGTAACAGTGATAATACTTATCAACTAGAAGATAATACTAAAAAGCAATTGTATCAAATTACAACTAATAAAGCTGGCTTAGAAATAACCACACCGGATAAAAAATTAGTTTATCAAGTGAGAATTAAAGAGGGTAAAATTTCCTTAAGAAATGCCTCTGGTGGCACTGTATTTTCTACAAAATCAAATATGTCTCCTATTGCATTCGCCTGCTTTGGATTAGATTCCCTCACCCGCGAACAACAAGCAGCTTTAGCTTACGCTGTGAATTTAACAGGAGGTTGAGCAACCTTGCAAATAAAATTATCTTGGTTAGATCCAAATACAGGCGATCGCCGCGAACCATTATTACAAATACCAGTGGCAATAGGCAAAGAATTTACAGCCATGCCGCAACAAATGGATACTCAAAGAGTTTCTAGAATTGTGATTAAAGACGATTTAATCGCTGATTATCATGCTTTAATTAATTGGCAAAATCAAGAGCTAATTATTATAGATCAGAATACTAATAGCGGTATCAAAATCAATGGTATACAGTTAACAACTGGTAGTATTAATGATGGCGATCGCATTCAAATCGGTAATTGCGAAATCCTAATTAACCTGACAACGACAGCTGATTGGGAGTGCGATCGCATGGTGGGTTTTTTGTTCAAACGTCGCTGTGGACGAACAGACACCACCAATTGTCCCCACTGTCACCAGTTCTATGAAGAAGACTACGCTTACTACCCTGACTATGGTGATTATCGTTCTAGTTCGTGGAGTAGGGATTATTACTATAACCGCGATCGCTATGATTATGACCCAGAAACAGGTAATGTTGACTTTACAGAAGCCGACGGGATGAGTTTTGCAACAGAAAGAGACAGCGACTTTGAAACCAATATGGGAGCGAGTTGAAAAGGCAAAAGTAAAAAGGCAAAAGGCAAAAGGAAGAATAGTGTAATTTGCTAGACGAGGGATTGGGGACTGGGGACTGGGGACAAGGAAGACAAGGTAGACGAGGAAGACAAGGGAGAATATATCTACATCCTCAATGCCCAATGACTAATGACTAATGACTAATTACTAATGACTATTGACTATTGACTCTTGACTAAAACTTGGTTAATTTACGCTCTTGGTGGTGGTTGGGGACATATTAATCGCGCTTTGTCTTTGGGTAGAATTGCTGTTAACCAAAGAAGAATAGAAATTATTACTAATAGTCCCTATGCACAGTACATCAGTAAGGAAGGTTGCTTATTACATCAGATTTCTGATAGTGACAGTTTTGCTGCAACCTGTTTAAAAGTCCGAGAAATTTTTAATACTAATACTACTAAATATGATTGCCTAATTATTGATACATTTCCTAGAGGATTAGGTGGTGAATTAGCGGAAATATTACCGCAAATACATAACATACCAAAAATCTTGATTCATCGAGATATAAATCCTCGATATGTAGAAGTTAAAAATTTACGTTCATTTGTCACTGAAAATTTTCAGGCGGTAATTATCCCAGGGGAAGGAAAAGATTTACCTTTAGGAGATTTACCAGGAGTAATACACACAGCACCTTGGTTAATTCGCCACCCAGAGGAATTACCGGATAGAAAAATTGTGCGATCGCAGATCCTCAAAGTCGATGATAGTCGTAAAATTATCCTAGTTTGTGCGGCTGGGCAAATCTCAGAGTTATCCTTATTTACTCAACTCACTCTACAACTACACAAAGCCTTCCCTGAGTGCGCTGTCAGAATTTTATCCCCTTACTGTCCTAGCGAAGATTTACGGGATTTCTGGTTGTTTCACCATCCAGGAATCGAATGTTTTGCCGCAGCTGATATAGTTGTTGGCAGTGCTGGATATAACACAGTTTACGAATGTGCCTCTGTGGGTGTACCTTTAGTAGCACTACCACTACCAAGACTGTACGATCGCCAACAAAAAAGAGCCAGCAAAGTTTACCAGGTGCGTAACATCCCCGATGCACTCTTTACAGTCAAACAAATCCTCAATACAGTCACAGACAGCCAGTTAATCCCAAATTACATCAATGGCGCGATCGCCGCAGTGCATCACATTGCTAATTTTGAGTTATAAGTTATGAGTGTAATTCCTAACTTTCAACAAAGATTTAGGGGTTGAAATCCCCGAATTGCGAATTGCTTTAACAACTCCTTACCATTTACATATAACTGCATCGTGAATCTACGCAACCTGATTCCAATTTTTGATGATTCTGTCTCCAACTGGGCATTAGAGGCGCGGTTGTTGCGTTGGTTGACATTTATTTGGTTATTTGTCGGTTTGATTATCCTCTTTTCAGCATCCTATGTAGTGGCTGATGTTCGCCAAGGTGATGGACTATATTACTTTAAGCGACAAATCCTTTGGGTACTCGCCTCGCTGTTTGCATTCAACTTCATTGTGAACCGACCTTTACAGAAAATTTTAGGTGCGTCCCATTGGTTTTTAGGAATATTTTTATTATTAATTTTTGTGACTTTAGTTCCCGGTTTGGGAAAAAAAGCCTTTGATGCAGCCCGTTGGATAGCTTTAGGGCCAATTCCCATTCAACCTTCCGAATTAATTAAACCCTTTTTAGTGCTACAAAGTGCGCGACTGTTCGGACAATGGGAAAAATTAGCCTGGCGTGTTCGTTTAACTTGGCTAGCTATTTTTGGCTTAGTAATTTTAGGAATTCTTGCCCAGCCCAACTTAAGTACAGCAGCCCTTTGTGGAATTACTATCTGGCTGATAGCACTAGCTGGTGGTGTACCTTACAAATATTTAGCAGGTACAGCCATCGGTGGGTTTGCATTAGGAATACTCAGTATCAGCATTAAAGAATACCAACGCAAGCGCGTAATGTCATTCCTCAACCCTTGGGCAGATGCTACCGGAGACGGCTATCAATTAGTACAGAGTCTTTTAGCCGTAGGATCTGGTAAAACCTGGGGCGCAGGCTTTGGAATGTCCCAACAGAAGTTATTTTATCTGCCAATTCAGGACACAGATTTTATTTTTGCAATCTTCGCCGAGGAGTTTGGCTTTGTTGGCAGTATTGTCCTGTTACTGATGTTAGCTGCATTCGCCACCCTCGGCTTAATGGTAGCACTGAAAGCAAAAAACCCCATTCACCGTTTAGTAGCAATGGGTATCACCACCGTGATGGTAGGACAATCACTGCTCCATATTGCCGTAGCTACAGGTGCATTACCCACAACAGGTTTACCCTTGCCTATGTTTAGCTATGGTGGTAACTCCATGATTGCTAGCTTGATAGGTGCAGCCATACTCATTCGAGTAGCTAGAGAAAGCAGTGAAGCCGAAGTTGTACCCCTACACAGACCCCAACTAGAAAAGAAGCGTCAACGCCAACGGCGACGGATGTTTTAATATTGGGTATGGGGCATTGGAATGAAACCTCTCATACACGCCTTTTTTTAATAATTTCCCAACCCCCAACTGTGGCACAATAAAGAACTGTAATAAGAAAGATATTATTAAGGTAATTTAGTGACTCCAACTGCTCAATCCACGGCAAGTGCGCGTCGCGTGGTGTTTCCATTTACGGCAATTGTAGGCCAGGAAGAAATGAAACTGGCACTACTGTTGAACGTGATTGATCCCAAAATCGGTGGTGTAATGATTATGGGCGATCGCGGTACAGGTAAATCCACAACTATCCGGGCGTTGGCTGACCTCTTGCCAGAAATCTCCGTAGTCGCCAATGACCCCTTCAACAGCGACCCCCGCGACCCTGACCTGATGAGCGATGAAGTCCGCCAGCAGGTTGACCAAGGGTCTGAAATTCCCGTTGAACTAAAGAAAGTGCAAATGGTAGACCTCCCTCTGGGAGCTACAGAAGACCGCGTTTGTGGTACTATCGACATCGAAAAAGCTTTATCGGAAGGTGTGAAAGCCTTTGAACCTGGACTGTTAGCCAAAGCCAACCGGGGTATTCTTTACGTTGATGAAGTCAACTTACTAGATGACCACCTTGTAGACGTACTTCTCGATTCTGCCGCTAGCGGTTGGAACACCGTAGAACGGGAAGGTATTTCCATCCGTCACCCAGCTAGATTTGTACTAGTAGGTTCAGGAAACCCAGAAGAAGGCGAACTGCGTCCCCAATTGCTTGACCGATTTGGAATGCACGCTGAAATTCACACCGTTAAAGAACCAGCCTTAAGGGTGCAAATCGTCGAGCAAAGGTCAGAATTTGACCAAAATCCACCAGGATTTCTCGAAAAATACAAAACAGAGCAAGAATCTCTGCAAGAAAAAATCGTTAACGCCCAAAAGCTGCTACCAGAAGTCAAACTAGACTATGACCTACGGGTAAAAATCTCAGAGGTCTGTTCAGAATTAGATGTTGACGGTTTACGTGGTGATATTGTCACCAACCGCGCTGCTAAAGCATTAACCGCTTTTGAAGGTCGCAGCGAAGTTACAGTTGATGATATCCGCCGTGTCATCACTTTATGTCTGCGTCACCGTCTGCGGAAAGACCCCTTAGAATCAATTGATTCTGGCTATAAAGTAGAAAAAACTTTTGGTCGCGTTTTTGGTGTAGAAATTACCGAAAATGACACAAACCAAAGAAATGGCACAGGTCAAATGAAGACAGGTGTTAGATAGTCATTTGCCGTTGACGATACCAACACCAACATACAAATGTTTTTGTAGGGGTTGAACAATGTTCAACCCTCATATTAATTTTGGATTTTGGATTTTGGATTTTGGATACTTCTCTTCGAGACGCTCCGCGAACGACAAGTGATACAGTGAGCCTGTTGAACTGCTCAGTACAAGTTTTGAATTTTGGATTACAAACCTACATTCTTAGCCTATTCCAGAATCTCGTAAGAATACTACTTATCCCAATTCGGTATCATTCATAAGTTACAAGAAACAACATTACTGAAACAGCGAAAAATTGCTGTAGAAATTACTGTTTACACAAAATTTACGACTCATCACCGACTAAACGCCCCGCTTCCGCTAAAAGCACTCATCATTTATGAGTCAATACGGTTCAGATAAGAAAAATAAATTTCAACCAAGCCAGCAAATGATCACTCAACAAAAAACGAAAAAATGATTTTGGAGGGGGTTTGGGGGACGCAACCGTCCCCCAATCGGGGGCTTGGGGGAGAATCCCCCAAATCTTGCTCATTGTCTAATAGGCAGAGCAAAAATTGAGAAATCAACTCTCACCATCTTAACTGAACCGTATTGATTTATGAGTCACAAAACGCAAAATTACTGAAACAGCAAAAAAT
The DNA here is from genome assembly GCF_050235535.1 of Aliinostoc sp. HNIBRCY26. Classification (GTDB taxonomy): domain Bacteria; phylum Cyanobacteriota; class Cyanobacteriia; order Cyanobacteriales; family Nostocaceae; genus Trichormus. Next base: position 538,486 of record NZ_CP189852.1, on the reverse strand, counting down.
AACTGTAGAAATTACTAATTACTGTGTACTCATCACTCAGCACTCATCACTCACTATGAGAATTTGGCGATTTTGGTTGAACAGTTTCATTGTAGCTAGCCAATATAACCCCCCTAGTTTAGTAGAGTTAATCATGCTGACGTTAGCGATCGCCATGTTGACAGTTGCGATGATTACACCAGACAAACCCTATTTTATCTTGTGTTTAAGTTTGTCAGTAGGGGCTGCTATGTCTATTTTAGTGCGAGAAGCGATCGCACCTTCGCCCCAAACCAAAGTCACCCAACTAGCAGCAATCATCTTACTCCTCATTAGCTTTTATGGTCTTGCTGACACACTCAACACCCTTGATTTGATTAAAAGCAAACATGATTGAGCATTTCTTTTCCCCATCCCCAATGCCCAATTACCACCCTTGCATTTCCACTAATTCCATACACAAATCGCTAATCTTTTCTAAATTTGGGTGATGCGGTAAGGTAGATTTTTCATATACAGAATCCATTTGAGCCACTAAATCATTTGCCATTTGCATCACTTGTTCATAAGAATATGCACCCTTGAGAATAGCTTTTAAATCATCAACATCACCCGCTACTCTCCTATCAACAATTACTCTACCTGTCTGCAATATTTCTAACCCACTGCGTAGTAGTCTAATGCAGTGCATTCCATGTTTTAAGTCAAAACCTGACTTTCGTTCCATTTCTGCCCTAGCAGGATTGCGATTTTCTTGCCATGATATATAAGCTTTCCATTCCCTCAAAGCTACTTGGTAACTTTGACTCTTTTGTAACAGGCGAATAAAGTCGCCCCGGCTATTAGTTAATTTTTGCGTATACTCCAAAACTTCGTCAGGTAAGGTGTACTGTTTCAAAACACCTTTAAAATCAACATCAGCCGTCAGTAACTTATATAATTGTTCAGCCTCTTCTAAAAATTCGATTCTGCCTCTAATTAAGATATAAAGATACTCCAGAAAAGCGTTTAATTCATCTTTAATTAAAGGTTCTTCATTTTCGATGCCAAAATCAGATGGTAGAGGCTTTTTTTGTGGCGGATGTAATAACCACTTACGATGGGTTTCCATCTTTTTGATTTGAGCAAAAGCATAACCAGAATAAGTATGCTTAACTTTCTTACTTAAAAATATTTTTCTATGCTTAATTAAATGCTGACCAACATCAGTTAAAACAGGATAATTAGGCAACCACAGTAATTCTAAAACATTGGGATTTGCCCCAGCTAATAATTGCAAAACCTTTCTCAATTCATAAATAACTGTATCTTTATTGCCATCGATAAAAGGGAAAATCCCAGGTTCATCCCAACCGGCATCTATTTGTTCAACCTTGTCAAATCCCAAATAATACTTTTTAGGTGCAATAAACACACCCCGAAAATCAAAATCAGATTCAGGACGGTTTAAGCCATAGCCGTGGCTACCAGCTAAACCGATTAAAATAGTTCTGTTTTCAACGTCAATTCTTTTCATAGGCTAGTTTTAAAATGCCATTAATTTTGATGTGGTATCTACGACTTGCCCTGTCAATTCACCTCTTCTCCATCAAGCGTATCTGATTCTAAGCTAATCAGCATTTAAGTTGCATGAATCAATTCAAAATTCAAAATTCAAAATTCAAAATTAAAGACAGCCACCCACAAGGGGTGGGGTTTCTACCTACCTTGGGAGACAAGGATTTTTTCGCCCACTAGGGGCGAGGTTTTTAACCTAATTTTTTCCAATAAAGAGAAAATCTGAGTCAGGGTAATCCTTGGCTCAGATTTGTTGGTGCTGTTCTGTGTCAGTAATAACTACATCTAGCTTTTTGAGGATTTCGTAAATTTTGGGGAAATTCTTCCATAAATTCTCTATATTGGAATTTTCTCAGACACCACAGACAATATCTATCAGCAAATAGTTGACCAAATATTGCTAAATCGCATATGATTTTAGATTGTCTGTCTTATTCCTGCTCGGATCAGGTAGACACCATGCAAAAGCTGACAAAAAATTTTACCGTCAGCTACCTGTACGGCAACCTCAAGGACAATTTCATGACCTACGCAATTATTGAAACTGGCGGTAAACAACTCAGAGTTGAGCCAGGCCGTTTTTACGATATTGAACTGCTCGCTGTCGAGCCAAATGAAAAAGTTACAATAGATGCAGTTTTGCTAGTACAGCATGACGGCGGAATCGACATCGGACAACCCTTAGTCTCAGGTGCAACTGTAGAAGGTACAGTCATGCGCCACTTGAGAGGTCGCAAAGTTCTGGTTTACAAAATGAAGCCGAAAAAGAAAACCCGCAAAAAACGGGGGCATCGCCAGGAAATTACGAGACTAATGATTGATTCCATTACCATTAACGGTACAGTCTTAACTGCTCCAGCTACAGCAACTGCTGAACCTGCTGCTGAATAATAGTCAAAGAAGAAGCAATAACAAAAGGAAATTATGGCTCATAAGAAGGGAACAGGTAGTACACGTAACGGTCGTGATTCTAATGCTCAACGGCTAGGCGTAAAGCGTTTCGGTGGTCAAGTTGTACGTGCAGGAAATATTCTCGTGCGTCAACGTGGTACTAAGTTCCATCCTGGTAACAACGTTGGGATTGGCAAAGATGATACTCTATTTGCTTTGGTTGACGGTGTAGTTACCTTTGAAAGAAAGGGTAAATCAAGTAAAAAAGTCAGCGTTTATCCACCCGTTGCCACTGAAGCAGTCGCTAGCTAAATTTTTTAGTTGGGCAGAAATGCCCAACTACTAAAACTTTTTGAGCAGTGTTTTTAAAACCAGACTTTCTGTGTAATGGCTGTGTAAGCAAACGCACCTAAACCCACGCCTGTAACTGAAAAAACACAGGTAACTACAAAAGCTAGCCCTTCTCTAAATCCTGCTGATTGAAAGTCGATTCTGGCTAATATTGCCGACGCAACAATCAATAAGGTGTCAAGGAATATCCGAAACCACGCCAGCATCATAAAAAACAAAAATGCTCCCAACACAGCAGCCACAAAAGTCTTGGTGTTGGAACCGAGTAGCACAACTGAGTATTTAGCTAAAGTTGAATAGGGAGCTGTTAAGGTTCCCACTAAAAGTAACAAACTCAGCACCAGCACCAACCAGACAAACCAGGGGGCTTGTGCTTCAGATAAAGACCAACCCAACGTACCATAGGTAAGTATTAGTAGACCCAAAGTTATCCAAGGAATTCTCTTTACAATCAGCATGGATTGGTGAATATCTAATTTACTTGTTACAAATTTAGCCTTGCCTTACTGAAATCATTGTGATCTAGGTCATAAATCACTCACATTCAAAGCGTTTTTGGTGATGAGCAGCTTTGAACCTAAAATTATGTTTGCAACCCCCCAACTGGGAGATTATTGTTCAGCAGATTTTACTAGACAAAAGCTAGTTTATCTGGACACATTGTGGCGTTAATAGCTTAGACTATAACCTTATCATCCCATTTATTCTAGATGCAACCCATAGATTTTCATTCTCTGGCAAAAAAGTTCAACAAACTTTTGCAGAGAATTACAGGCAAAACTAGTTAAATATTTTCGTAAACATTTGTAAACTGATAGCAGCAGAGTAGCCGAGTATCACATCTTGATTTAAGGAATGATCATGAAACAGCTTGTTGTCTTTGAGCGCGTGTCCCTTATTGGTCACATTGTGTCAATGGTGTTTGGATTGGTAGGGATACTACTAGTTATACCGAATGCCGAAGTCATTCTTCATCTATCTGAGATAGGACAAACAGCCATGCAATGGAGTATGGCTGGAGGTGGAGTAGTCTACATGATTTTAGGGGCGGCTGCGGTATTTTTGTATTCCTTACGGACATTGGGTTTAGGCCGTACCTTGGGATTTATGCTGCCTGCGGTGTTAATTTCCTTAACCAGTGAACTTTTAGGAACAAGCACAGGTTTTCCTTTTGGTCACTACAGTTACTTAAGTGGCTTGGGTTATAAAATTGCTGGTTTAGTTCCATTTACCATTCCCTTGTCATGGTTTTATGTGGGTTGTTCTGCCTATCTGTTAGGACGTGCTGGTTTAGCAGTTGATAAAAAGCCGAGTTTGTTACGCCATATCGGTGCAGTTGTTTTAGGTGCGTTGTTACTTACATCCTGGGATTTTGTGCTTGATCCAGCAATGAGCCAAACATCTCTGCCTTTTTGGTATTGGCAGCAACCAGGTGCATTTTTTGGGATGCCTTATCAAAACTTTGCAGGTTGGATGGGTACAGGTTCAGTGTTTATGACTGTAGCTGCATTGTTGTGGAGAAATCAGCCCATTAAATTTGAGCGATCGCAGCTAAATTTACCCCTAGCAATCTATTTAGGTAACTTTGGTTTTGCAACTGTCATGAGTTTAGCAGCTGGGTTTTCTGTACCTGTGTTACTAGGTTTAGTCTCAGGCGTAGCCCCAGCAATCCTGCTATGGTGGAAAGCTACAGTTTCCCCATCCCCAATTGCTGTTGAACCAGCAGCTACTGAGGTTTCTGTGGCTAGTGTCAAAGTTGCCCTGAAGTAAAAAAATGAGATGAGGGACTGGGAACTGGTGAGTCAGTTCGCAAAATAGGGGTTTCCCCATCAGCGACTGACAAACCCCGAATGAGGGATAAGGGAAGTGAAAGAAAACATTCTATTCCCCATACCCAATTCCCCATGCCCAATTCCCCATGCAAAAGTATATTCAAGATTTCAACTGCACAATATTTTTACCGTGGACAACGCTTTAATAGTAGAAAGCGCGATATCGCTATTTTTCCTACTCATCCAATTACCTGCGACAGCGATACTGCTTTCGCGTCTACTTAAGGGGCCAAGACGCAATCCCCCCATTCAACCCCAACAGCCTACATCAGAAATTTTAGGCAGTGTCAGCGTTGTTATTCCTACCCTGAATGAAGCCCTCCGAATTAGTCCTTTATTGGCTGGTTTGAGTCGTCAGAGTTACGAAGTCCGAGAAATTATTGTTGTCGATAGTAAATCCCAAGATGGGACTCCCGAACTAGTAAAAGCTACACAGCAACAAGACCCCCGCTTTCGCCTCATGAATGATGATCCTTTACCTAAAAATTGGGTGGGTCGTCCGTGGGCGTTGCATAACGGCTTTTTGTCTAGTTCAGAAGATAGTGAATGGTTCTTAGGGATGGATGCAGACACACAACCCCATCCTGGTTTGGTGGCTGGCTTAGTGAAAACAGCAACAGCCCAAGGTTATGATTTGGTTTCGCTCTCACCGCAGTTTATCCTCAAGTATCCTGGAGAATGTTGGCTACAACCAGCATTATTAATGACTCTACTTTATCGCTTCGACCCCGCCGGAATTACTACAGAACAGCCGGAAAGAGTCATGGCTAATGGACAGTGTTTTTTATGCCGTCGGTCTGTATTGGCTGCTGTTGGTGGTTATAGCAGTGCTAGTAGTTCCTTTTGTGATGATGTCACTTTAGCACGTTACATTGCCGCCCAAGGCTTTAAAGTGGGTTTTTTAGATGGCGCAAAGGTGCTAAAAGTCAGGATGTATGAGGGAGCGTTAGAAACGTGGAAAGAATGGGGGCGTAGTCTTGACCTCAAAGATGCTTCACCTCAATCGCACATTTGGGGAGACTTATGGTTGCTTTCGGCAGTTCAAGGTTTACCTTTAATCATTGTGTTGAGTTACTTTTTGGTCAGCTTACTGTCACCTTTACCTGAAACATGGTCTTTAAAGTGCTTACTGGGATTGAATTTATTTTTATTATTCATTCGCTTTGCAATGTTACTAGCGATCGCACCTTCCTATGATCGAAACACTGCTACTGCTGGCTGGCTATTTTGGCTTTCTCCCTTTGCTGATCCTTTAGCTGTGTTGAGAATTTTCTTATCTGCATTACGTAAACCCAAAGAATGGCGGGGGAGAAAGTACGGGAATTAGTGGGGAGTGCTGAGTGCTGAGTGCTGAGTGGGGAGTTTTGAGTGTTGAGTAGGGGGTGTTGAGTAGGGAGTGCTGAGTCGAGATTAGAGTCAAGAAGATTGAATGGTTTTCGTAGAAAAACTCAAGAATCAACACTTACAACCTGACACCCACTATCTTTAACTAAAAAATCTACTCCTCCGCACTCATTACTCAGCACTCATTACTCAGCACTCATAACTTACTCTTCTTCACCTCCCAGGCGATCGCCTCGTTCTAGTTCCCAGAGTATTTGATTTCCTTCACGCCTTACCCGTGAAACTATCCAATTTCGCCATCGCCATTGGTCTCCTCGGCTAGTGACAGCACTAGCATGGACATCCATCAGGTATGCCAATTCCGAACTTGTAATCAGGTAGCCTTTAGCAGCAATTTCGTCAGCAATACGTAGAGTTTCAACTAAGTTACGGAGTTGTTCAACCCTTTGTTCAGGCAGCTGTTCTTCGACTGTAGCCGCAGCTTGTGCGGTAGATGGTTCCATAGTGGTTGTATATGTTGCGGAAGGTTCGATTTCTTGTATAGTTTTGTGAACTATTGTAGAGGTTGTAACATGATTATGTACTTTTGATACGATATTTCCATTATTGTCAGGTAAAGATTTATGAGTGTGATCAGTGAGTAATCGCTTCAGTGAAGGCGTTTTACCACTGGCAAAACTGCGAGCAATCACATCACAGCGTTCGTTACCGACGTTACCAGAATGTCCCCGGACATGGTGCCAATTGACTTGTTTAGTATTGAGTCCATCAAGAGTTTCTAACAAGTCTTGATTTTGGACTGGATTGCCATCGGCTTTTTTCCAGCCTTTACGCTTCCACCCTTTCACCCATTTAGTAACACAGTTAATCAAGTATTCGCTATCGGTATAGAGAGTAATGGGTTGAGTCTGTCCAGAAGCTTGGAGAAATTGTAAAGCCGCGATCGCGGCCTGCATCTCCATTTTATTATTTGTGGTGTGGCTGGCTGCATCACCCATTTCATGAACTGAACCATCATTGAAATAGACAACAACACCCCAGCCACCAGGGCCAGGATTACCAGTGCAAGCACCATCGGTGTATATACTTTCGATTATCGGTTGGGTAGACATAGTAAAAATATCAAACCGCATTGGTAAGCAATGACTTTAGCGGCAAAAGATGGGAAGCAATATATACGTTAACCTAGTAAAAATCAATCTTCCACTTAGCTTTAGAAAATATACTTAATTAGTTTGTAGTCATGACTTTAGTCATTGAGTTCCTCAACGCTAAAGCTAGAACCTAAATTAATCAAGTAAACTATATGATTACCAAGATATTGCGTAGACTTTGATTCCCCAACACTCATCACAGTTGAATAAATGTATTTTTTTATCGTAGTAATAATGTTGGTTTTCGCGTTGTCTGCATTCCTAAGTAAAAGATTTTCTTGCGCTGGCAACTAATAACTCACTGGGGCAGATATGAGAGTATGAGCAACAATACCAAGAATTTTATCTACTTCCCTAATAAAGTAATCCTGCTTATCAATAAAAACAGTATGATTACAAAGTTTTAAGAATTTCCAATCAGTTCCTGTAGTTACTACACCATAAATTTCATTAATGGGGTTTTCCTGTTGTTGGTTAAACAACTTAGAAGCAATCATTGTAGCAATGCACTGGCCTAAACCAGATTTAATACTTTCATTTTTAGCCTCCACAATCGTCACCACAGGAGCAGTAATATCATATTGTTCTTGGGATTTGCACAAGATAAAATCACAACATCCTTCTAAACCTTTATCAGCATCAACATTAAATTCTGACCCAGAAAAAATACTAACTTGATATTTTAAATAACGCCTAACTTCTATGAGAACAGGCATAATAACCAATTCTGAGCGAGCTTTTTCTGTATTGATTGCTGTTACTAAAGGCAAATGTTCTGCCAGGATAATGTTGAGGTAATCGGTAGGTGCAACAGTTGGAGTATTCAAGAATAAATCTTGATTTTCAATAACTGTGAGGTTGAAATCTTTTTTAACTTTGTTGAAAGTAAAGGCACTATATGACATTTTTAACCTCTACTTATATGCAGAAATATTTGTGGATGAAGTCAGTATCTAGAGTGTGAAATCAGCAATTTTTGAGTCAGGAATTAAGTCTATAAATAAGGACTAAAGTCCTGACTACAAACTTGCTGGCTATGCTTAATAACGGATTCTGGGATCAACGTAAGCATTGAGAATATCAATCAAAATACTCGCGCCAACAACGATCGCACCAAAAAATACTAGTACACCTTGTACTGTGGGATAATCGCGATCGGATATTGCTTGATATAGTCTATTCGCCAACCCCGGCCAGGAAAATGTCACTTCAGTTAAAATCGCTCCGCCTAACAAGGAAGCAAAGGTTAAACCCAACACTGTAATCACGGGAATTAAGGCATTTTTCAACGCATGGGAGACTAAAATTTTATTTTCCGCAACTCCTCTGGCTCTAGCTGCTTCTACATAGTCAGCGCGGAGAGTTTGTTTTAAGTTCACGCGGACAATTCGCTCAAAAATGCCACTTAATAAAATTCCTAAAGTGATGCTGGGAAGGGCTAAATGGTGTAAAGATGCGAAAAACTGAGTAAAGTTGCCTTTGAGTAAGCTATCTACAGTATACAAGCCCGTAATTAATGAGGGAGGGTCAAGATTGGGTGGAAAGCGGTTAGAGTTGGGAAACCAACCCAGTTGTACGGAAAAAATCAACTGTAACAACATTCCCGCCCAAAACATGGGCAGTGCGTAGGTAACAATGCCAAATAATCGTCCCCCCAGATCAAAGGATGTTCCAGGACGAGAAGCGGAAAGTGTTCCTACCAAAATACCAACCACCAGAGCCACCGCCATACTACAGACAGCTAACTCTACTGTGGCGGGAAAATGTTGTCCGATAATATTCCAAACTTGCTGTCCTCGACTGGTTAAGGATGTACCTAAATCGAATCGCAGCAAACTACCCAAATAATTGAGGTACTGTAGCCATAAAGGTAAATCCAAACCTAATTGTTTTCTTAATTCTTCTTTAGCAGCTTCCGGTGCGCGTCCCCCCAAAATCGCATCGGCGGGATCTCCTGGGGTAGCGCGAAGTAATAAAAATACGATGGTAATGATAGTTAATAACTGGAGTGGTGCTAGGAGCAACCGAGAAACCACGTAGTATTGTAAGGCTTTTGATCTAGACATTTTAATTATTAGTCAATAGTTATTAGTCATTAGTCATTAGTCAATGGTTATTAGTTAATCATCTAAATCTCAATAAGGACAATATTCAAGCTTTAATCACTTAGCCTCTTGGCTTCTTGCGTACTACCTTATGATTTTCCTGTAGCATTAGTCAGTCTTTGCGAAAGAATTCATCCTAATACTAATGACTAATAACCAATGACTAATGACTAATAACTATTTCTTGATAGTTTTGTAAATCAAGTTCTGGGTGGGGTCAAGTTGTACGTTACTTACACCTTTTTGGGCAAATACATAGTCTTTACTTTGCCATAAAGGAATGTAAGGTACATCACTAGCTACTTGGGTTTGGATTTGTGCAAAAATTTTCCGCCGTGCTTCAGGATTTTGTTCTTTACGTTGTTGGTCAATTAATTTATTCATGGTTTCGCTATAGTAAAACGAACCCTGAGTTTGGCTACCACCGTCTTGACAGCCTTTAGCATCTGAACCTTTTTGACAAGCTAAAAACGGTTGTACGTAGTTATCGGGATCTAAGAAATCTGGATACCAATCTAGTAAAGCAGCAGGATATAAACCTTTGGAAATGTCTTTAAAGAAAGTTGCCCCTTCTACGGTGTTAACTTCCAACTGTACTATGTTGTCCATTTTGGTATCGACTAAAGATTTTAGTGTTTGTGCAGCTAAAGAGCGAGTGGGTGAACTCGAAGGATACCAAACTGGAATTTTGACCGGATTATCTTTGGAATAACCAGCATCTGTTAATAATTGTCTGGCTTTCTCAAAATTACCATCACTGTATTTATCTTTAAATAATGGTTGAGAAACATTGAAGGTGGTAGGAATCATGCTGTAAAGCGGATCGGCTTGACCATATAAAACTCGTTCCATTAAGAGTGGACGGTCAATTATAGCAGCGATCGCCTGTCTGACTTCTGGTTTATCTAAGGGTTTTTGATTGCGATTTAAGACTAAATAACTAACTACACTACCCTGAGATGTAATTGCTTGCCAATCTCCTTTTTTACCGCCTTCTTCTAAGCTACGAATTTGATCTGGCTGTAATGACAAGTAAGCTACATCAACTGCGCCTGTACGGAAAGCGTTAAACAAATTCACAGGACTGGTCTGAATTTGCACGTTAACGCCTTGGTTAGCCGGTTTTTCTCCCCAATATTTATCAAAGATATCTAAACGGAGTGAATCTGTACCATACTGTGCCAATTTATAAGGGCCAGTTCCCACAAAAGTGTCTGGTTTAAATTTCCCTGCACCAATTTCATAAGCACCAGGTGAAACAGCACACACCCCAGAAAAGGCTAACAAAGCAGGAAAAGCTGCAAAAGGTTTTTTGAGTTTGATGGTTAACTCATAATCTCCTGTAGCGGTCACAGAACTGACTGTATCTGCTAACAAGAAAGATGGTTTACCCTTATTTTCAATAAACCGCTTGATACTAAACTCCATCGCCTTAGCATTAAAGGGCGTACCGTCGTGAAAGACAACGCCTTGACGGATAGGGATAGTGTAGGTAAGACCATCTGCACTCGCTTTAGGTAAAGCTGTCGCCAATTGTGGCTTGATTTCCGTGCTTCCTGGTTCGTAAGTGTAGAGGCGATCGCTCATATTAAATACTAAACCCAAGGATGCCAACTCATAGGCATCCGCCGGATCTAAAGTTCTGGGCTTGGCTGTCGTTCCCACAGTGATCCGACCATCCCCAGCCGTTGTAGTTCCTGGACTACTAGGTGTAGTATTTGTCTGTTCTCTTGGTGTACAAGCGATCGCAAACAATAAGCATAAACAAAACAACGATAGAAACCTTGTCACTCGACCCCATCGTCGCCCTAATATGGTAAACCCTGTCATGGCACTTAGATTTGTAAAATTAGCCAGTAATCATACTATATGTGTGGCAGTGTTGGGGATTGGGGACTGGGGATTGGGGACTGGGCATTGGGCATTGGGGCTAGGAATAGTTTTTTTCTATTCCCTATTTCCTATTCGTCATTTTGTATTAAATATTTCATCAAGATAAAGTAATTCATATTGATTACAACGAATATCTTCATTAGGCTGTTGTAGTAACAGTAATAGTTAATATTTGGTGTTAACTTGTTGTTACATTTATCCAGCCATCATTGCATCTTGTTAACCAAATCTACCCGAAGAATAAATTTGTACAGTGAATCAAGTTTTTCTTGTGTAATCATTTCTCTTCAGGGATTAATCCTCAATTAAACTTCTCGTAAAATTCCGATGATGGCTTGATAAGTAAATGTCGTCTTTATACATCATCAACTAAGATGATGTCCCGATTGTAGACAACAAAATTATCAAGTTGAAAAAGTGAGAGTAAAACTGTGAAGTATTTTTTTCTGGCTGAGGGATGGACTGTTGGCAGAGTTTGGGCTTCGGATGGACTCTGGCAAATTACTGCATGGCGACGACCACCAGATATTCAACGTCTGAATATCTGTTTAGTGGAGAGTGATGAATTGATGTGGCTGTATCGCATTGAAGAAGCAGTCTTGACTGTAGAAGTTAAACCCACAGCACCAGGACTTGTCAGTCAAACCATTGGTCAAGTCGTACTCAAACGACTAATGACGGCGGAACAAGTAATTGAACGTCTAGGAACGGCTGAGGCTAAGTGTCAATTGCAAAACATTCAGCCAGTGGTTTAGATAGGGGTATAGGGGTGTAAGGGTGTAGGGGTGTAAGGGTAAGAAGTAAGCAAGGTAATTATTATTCGATGCCCAATGCCCCATTCCCAATGCCCAATCCCCTATTCTCCATACCCAATTAATAATTTATGTAAATTTTTATAAACATAATCCAAATATATTTTGAGGGCGATTCATGGCAAGATAAATCTTGCAGAGTATACGATCGCATCTATTGACAGGCTTGCAAACAGTTCCATCAATAGTTACACTTTTTAAAACATTCTCATTTTTACTTAGCGATCGCTACCCTCTGGGATAAATTCTCCGAAGTGTGTCAGCATTGCTAAAGGAGTCACATCTAGCTGAAAAGCTTCGCTGTGGCAAAGCCCAGGCTCTGGCAATAAAAAAACTCAGAGAAGTCCGAGGTTAGGCTTCCAACCTTGGAACCTTAAGTAAGAAAATTGTTTTGTAAACATAACTCATCGAGGAGGAGCGTAGTCGATGGGACTACCCTGGTACCGAGTACACACAGTCGTTCTGAATGATCCAGGGCGGCTGATTTCTGTACACTTGATGCACACAGCCCTGGTGGCAGGCTGGGCTGGTTCGATGGCACTATACGAACTAGCTATTTATGACCCCAGTGATCCTGTTCTCAACCCCATGTGGCGGCAAGGGATGTTCGTGCTACCTTTCATGGCGCGGTTAGGTGTAACCGATTCTTGGGGCGGTTGGAGTGTTACTGGTGCTTCATCTGTTGACCCTGGTTTCTGGTCATTTGAAGGTGTAGCTGCGGCTCATATAGTCCTTTCTGGTCTATTGTTCCTAGCTGCCGTTTGGCACTGGGTTTTCTGGGATTTGGAACTCTTTAGAGACCCCCGCACTGGTGAACCCGCCCTTGACTTGCCAAAAATGTTTGGCATTCACCTGTTCTTATCTGGTTTACTCTGTTTCGGTTTTGGTGCTTTCCACTTAACAGGTCTGTTTGGCCCTGGAATGTGGATTTCCGATCCCTTTGGGGTCACTGGTAGCGTCCAGCCAGTAGCACCAGAATGGGGGCCAGCCGGGTTTAACCCCTTTAACCCTGGTGGTGTAGTGGCTCACCACATTGCTGCCGGTGTAGTTGGTATCATTGCTGGTTTATTCCACCTCACTGTTAGACCCCCCGAAAGGCTTTACAAAGCTCTGCGGATGGGTAACATTGAAACCGTATTGTCTAGCAGTATTGCGGCAGTATTCTTTGCGGCTTTCGTCGTTGCAGGCACAATGTGGTACGGTAACGCTACCACCCCCATTGAGTTGTTTGGCCCTACCCGTTATCAATGGGATCAAGGCTACTTCCGCCAAGAAATTGAGCGTCGCGTACAAACTAGCTTGGCTGATGGCGCAAGCCTTTCTGAAGCTTGGTCACAAATTCCTGAGAAATTGGCTTTCTACGATTACGTCGGTAATAGCCCCGCTAAAGGTGGTTTATTCCGTACCGGGCCAATGGTGAAAGGTGATGGTATTGCCCAATCTTGGCAAGGTCACGCTGTATTCACAGACTCTGAAGGTAGAGAACTAACTGTACGTCGTCTACCAAACTTCTTTGAAACCTTCCCCGTAATTCTGACTGATGCTGACGGCGTTGTCCGTGCGGACATCCCCTTCCGTCGGGCAGAATCCAAGTATAGCTTCGAGCAAACTGGTGTAACTGTTAGCTTCTACGGTGGCGATTTGAATGGTAAGACCTTTACAGATCCCGTCGATGTGAAGAAGTATGCCCGTAAAGCTCAAGGCGGCGAAATCTTTGAATTTGACCGCGAAACTTTGAACTCTGACGGTGTATTCCGTACATCTCCCAGAGGTTGGTTTACCTTTGGACACGCTGTATTTGCCCTGTTGTTCTTCTTCGGTCACATCTGGCACGGCGCACGGACAATCTACCGTGACGTATTTGCAGGTGTAGAAGCGGATCTAGAAGAGCAAGTCGAATGGGGTCTATTCCAGAAAGTGGGTGACAAGACAACCCGCCGGAAGGAAGCCCTCTAATTTTAGTGCTGAGTAATGAGTAATGAGTGCTGAGTGAATTCTGTAACTCAGCACTCAGCACTCAGCACCGGCTAAACGCCGCGCTTCCGCTAACAGCACTCATAACTTTAAGGAGCTTTTGACATGGAAAGCGTTGCATACATTTTAATTTTGACCCTAGCACTTGGTGTTCTCTTCTTTGCGATCGCATTCCGCGAACCCCCCCGCATCGAGAAGAAATAGAAGTCAAAAGGTATCTCATACCAAACTTCCAAAATCAAATAAACGTCTGATCCGTTGTTACTCATCGTAGAAACAACGGATATTTTTTTGCTAAGAGGTAAACACAGTTAACAGAAAGAGACAAAAAGATTTTATTTTGGGAAAGAAAATCAGGCGATCGCTTCTGTGTGTACCTGACTCGGTAGCTAACTTGAATTTCTGTATCCCGCCAAAACCATTGTTATTCCGGCATTCCTTAGACTCTATTTACTACCTAAAGTCATCAAAAAAATATTGTAAAGTGTATTTCTTTTGTCCATTTCATTGGAAGCAAAATACATAATTGCTAGTCGCGATACAGATTATATAAATGTGGGACAAACGAAACTAAACACCAAAATCAAATTTCCCACTAATTTACTCAGGAGAACAATCAATCATGACTAACGTAAAAATTTCTAACTTAACCCCTGCTGGTAGCGAACTTTTCCAAGGTGAAGATAGCTTCATTCACGAACTCAGCGAACAAGAAATCAATGATGTTTTAGGTGGTTTGAGAGTTACTATCTGTTGGACTTTGATTTGCGTTGAGTCCTAATGACAATGCCCATCTCTACTGTCATAGAGATGAGCATCACGAACCAAATTGCATTTTTTCTATCTGTCTAGAATATCAGATAGCTCATAATCTAAATCCACATTAGCACTAATTTACTCAGGAGAACAATCAATCATGGCTAACGTAACAATTTCTAACTTAACCCCTGCTGGTAGCGAACTTTTCCAAGGTGAAGATAGCTTCATTCATGAACTCAGCGAACAAGAAATCAATGATGTTTTAGGTGGTTTGAGAGTTACTATCTGTTGGACTTTGATTTGTATTGAGTCCTAATGACAATGCCCATCTCTACTGTCATAGAGATGAGCATCACGAACCAAATTGCATTTTTTCTATCTGTCTAGAATATCAGATAGCTCATAATCTAAATCCACATTAGCACTAATTTACTCAGGAGAACAATCAATCATGGCTAACGTAACAATTTCTAACTTAACCCCTGCTGGTAGCGAACTTTTCCAAGGTGAAGATAGCTTCATTCACGAACTCAGCGAACAAGAAATCAATGATGTTTTGGGTGGTTTGAGAGTTACTATCGGTTGGACTTTGATTTGTATTGAGTCCTAATGACAATGCCCATCTCTACTGTCATAGAGATGAGCATCACGAACCAAATTGCATTTTTTCTATCTGTCTAGAATATCAGATAGCTCATAATCTAAATCCACATTAGCACTAATTTACTCAGGAGAACAACAATCATGGCTAACGTAACAATTTCTAACTTAACCCCTGCTGGTAGCGAACTTTTCCAAGGTGAAGATAGCTTCATTCATGAACTCAGCGAACAAGAAATCAATGATGTTTTAGGTGGTTTGAGAGTTACTATCGGTTGGACTTTAATTTGCGTTGAGTCCTAATGACAATGCCCATCTCTACTGTCATAGAGATGAGCATCACGAACCAAATTGCATTTTTTCTATCTGTCTAGAATATCAGATAGCTCATAATCTAAATCCACATTAGCACTAATTTACTCAGGAGAACAATCAATCATGGCTAACGTAACAATTTCTAACTTAACCCCTGCTGGTAGCGAACTTTTCCAAGGTGAAGATAGCTTCATTCATGAACTCAGCGAACAAGAAATCAATGATGTTTTAGGTGGTTTGAGAGTTACTATCGGTTGGACTTTGATTTGCGTTGAACCCTAATCATAAATACTCATCTCTACTTTCATAGGAATGAGCTTGATTAGCTAAATAAAATTCAGACTTTGAACCCTAAGCTAACTAATCAGCTTAGGGTTCAATATTTTGTGGTTAGTACATCAATACAGTTAAAAGAAAGATATTTTATAAACTAATAATCTCTTTAGCAAGTTTGGCGTATCAAATTTATATATAAAAATCAGAATTAATAATTTATACCTGAAGAATATTGATTTATAAAGACTCGATACTTGATTTTTGAACAGATACGTTAGTGAGTTAATCGTGTGGGCGGGTTTTCTGACTTGTAGCTTGCTTACGGACTGGCAGTGGGTTAGCAGCAAGTTTCCTCCCTATTTCGCTTGCGCTGTGCTTCTCTGCGAGACGCTTTGCAAACACGCACCACGCAAACAATTTCACCGAATCAAAGCGGATTCCTATAGGAGACTTGACTACAAACTTCTTCTTCCGTCACAAACCAGAAATTCTAGCCTTATATAGAACCACAAAAAAGCAAACTGTACTGAATATAAAAGCAGTTTAAAGGCAAAAATCCCAGCTTCCTGAAGAAACCGGGATGATCAATTGATGCTAACTGGAAACTGATTGATTTATAGGGCTGTAGTAAAATCTAATTGTTCAATTTGTTGCTTCACCCAGTCGTTAAATAACTCTGTAGCTATTTTATGACGTAATAAATTATTTAGCTCCGGCTGGATAACCTCTTCTACTAAAATGAGATGCGCCCCTTTAGATGTCAAAATTGGCTTAAGTAACTGTGGTGGTTTGGCTGCAAACACAGCCGCAGAAATTTCTGGTTTTAAATCTTTGCGATATAGTTTACCTTTATAACCTAACTTTCTCCGAACATCTTTATTTTCAATATATTTATGAGCCACTTCAAAGAAACTCATTTCACCTTCTTGAATAGCATAAAAAAGTTCCATTGCTAAATCTTCATCTTCTAATAGAACTTCATAGCAGACTACACTGACATAATCTAGCTGATGTTCATAAAAGTAAGGTTCAATTTTATCGGCGAATAAATGGACAGCTAATTTACCAGATAGAGTATTTTTATAAACTAATTTTTCAAAATCTTCTAAAGAAAGGTAATTTTTATTTAACCATTCCCAAGTATCATCAGCATTCTTAAGATTTTGGCTCAATCTCAATTGGTCTGCTGCTTGCTGTAATTCTTGATCACTAACTGTAATACCTGCTTGTTCTGCGGCATTTTGGATGATTTTAAAGCTCAGAATATCTTCGATAACTTCAGAAGTTTTAAAAGATATTTTGATTTGAGAGATAATATCTTCACTGGTAATAGTAATTGCTGGTGACATAATCAAGTTCCTAAAATGAGATCATCAGTTAAAACTTCACGTTCAAATGTTGCTTTTCCTAAGTTATGCAGACAATATTAAATAATCTAAATTTAAAGCTTGACTCCTCCCTGCTGTAATTTCTTAAACGGATCAAGTAGGAAATCAATAATACGACGTTGACGAATAATTACTTCAGCCGTTGCAGTATCACCAGGACGTAAGGGAATACATTTATTAGCGGAAGGAATGCAATCTTTTTGTAAGGCGATTTCTAAGTTGTATGCGGATACTTTGCCATTGGGAGTATCTATTTCTGATGTAGTAGGTGAAATTTCTACTAATTCTCCTTCAACGATTCCATAATCTTGGAAAGGATAGGCATCAAATTTTACCTTAACTGGTAATCCCGTCCGCAAAAATCCACTTTCATTAGTCGCCATTTGCGCTCTAATAATTAAAGGTGAACCTTGGGGAGAAATTTCTGCTACCATCGCACCTGGTTGTACAACAGAACCTGCTTTTTGAATTGGTAATTGGAAGAGAATACCGTCTACAGGTGCTTTAAGATTACGTTGTTCTAATTGGATTTGTAAAGATTCAATTTGTCGTTTTGTCTGGGATATTTCTGATTGGAGAGCAGTAATATCTGTATCTAAAGCCTTTTGTTGTTCTTCAATTTTCAGCACAGCTAACTTACTAGAGCGAGTTAAAGTTTGATAGCTGTTTTCTTGTTCCGTTAAACGCAGACGAGCTTGTTCAATCTCTGCTTTGGCTTGGCGAATACTGCGTTCATAACTACTTTGTTGTTCTGATAGACGTAACTTAGCCTGTGCTACATCAGACTTGCTTTGTTCATATAACTTTTGTTTTTCTTTGGCAATATCTTGCTTTTCTACAAGATTAATTTCGGGAACAATTCCTTCTTTGTAAAGATTATTATAACGTTGTACTTCTCTTTCTGTACTGGCTAAACTACCAGCAACTAAAAGACTAGCCGTTTGACTATGACCAATTGCTTGTTTAGCTTGGTTAACTTGTGCTAATTTTTCATCTTTCTGGAAATTATAAGCATTAACCAAAGCATCAAGATTTCTGCGCGCTTGGTCAATTTGAGTCTGCTTTTCTAATTCTTGAGATTGATTTTGCTGTTGTTGAGTAGCTAACGCGACAACTAATTGATTTTTAGAGGAATTTAACTGTGAGAGACGATTTAATTGTCCTTCTAATTTTTCTTGAATTTCTCTAAGTTCAGCCTTAGTTAATTCAGAGTCTAATGTTAATAATGTTTGACCTGCTTTAACTGCTTCACCTTCTTTGACGCGAATTTCTGCAACAGTTCCTACAACAGATGTATCGAGTCTAACTGTCTTACCTTTAGGTTCTAACCTGCCTCTACCAGTACCAGTTTCATCAACTTTGGATAACATCGACCAAGGTATAATGATAGATACAAAGATAACTAGAAAATATAGTAATCCTCTTGTCCAAACTTGTGGTAGGCTATCAAGTAATTCCTTGGTAGCATTAGACCAGTCATCAGTGTTACTTTCTACAGTTTGTGTAGATAAATTTTCCGGCTCAATTTGATTTTCTGTTGGTGGATTATTTACCTGTTCATCTAATAGGGTGGTGTTAGGCATCTTAGTTGCTAAATACTGATAATGTTGAAGTGAAGGTTATCCCTGGATTAATTACAGTTAGTTGAGAGTAAATTCCTGATTTTTACTCTATTCCTTGCATTTGTTGCTGATTGAGATAGAAATAATGACCTCGTTTTGCCATTAATTCTTCATGATTACCACTCTCGATTAACACACCTCTATCAAGCACTAAAATTAAATCTGCTTGACGAATTGTAGATAAACGGTGTGCAATAACTAATGTGGTTCTTCCTCGGAGAATAGTATTTAAGTTTCTTTGAATAATTCTTTCTGATTCTGTATCGAGGTGAGAGGTTGCTTCATCTAGAACTAATAGCTGGGGATTACCTAATAAGGCTCTAGCAATGGCGATGCGCTGTCTTTGTCCACCAGATAATAATCCGCCACCTTCACCAATTTGAGTTTCATAACCCATTGGGAGTTTTTTAATAAATTCATCAGCACCAGCTAATTTAGCTGCTTCAATGATGTCGTTTAAAGTTGCACTAGGTTGTCCTAAACTAATATTTTCTCGGATTGAGCCGCCAAATAAAAATGTGTCTTGATCAACTACGCCTACTTGTTGACGTAAGGAAGTTAACGACAAACTAGTAATATCTTGACCATCAATTAAAACTTTGCCGTCTGTAGGAGGATATAAGCCTAAAACTAATTTAGAAATGGTAGTTTTACCGGAACCACTACGCCCTACTAGCGCAACCATTTGACCAGGTTTGATGGTAAAACTGAGATTTTCTAAGATATTATTGTCGCTTTCTGGGTGATAACGGAATGTCACGTTATCAAATTTAATATGACCTTTTAGTTGGGGTAAACTTTGGCGTGATTGGTAAATTAAATTCTCTTCTGGTTCTGTATCTAAAACATCATTAATTCGCTCTACAGCAATGATGACTTCTTGTAATTGATTCCACAGTACAGTTAAGCGTTGAAAGGGAGTGATGATATTAGACATGAGCATATTAAATGCTACTAATTGTCCAATGGTTAATTGATCATGAATGACTAAGTAAGCACCAAACCAGAGTAATGCAGTAGTCATTACACCTTGGATAAGGTTACTGAAGATTTGCAGACGATTATTAATAACTTGACCAGAAAAAGTAGTTTTGACTTCTTTATTTAATAAGTCTTCCCAATGCCAACGTACTGTCTGTTCAACTGCTGTAGCTTTGACAGTTCTGATACCAGTTAACGCTTCAATGAGATAACTACTTTCTTGCGCGATCGCATTAAATATTTCTCTGGAAGTTCTTTGTAAAAACGGTGTAGCAATTAAAGCTAAAGCTGCAAAAGGCGGCACAATTACTAGTGCTAACAATGCCATTTTCCAACTGTACCACCACATCAAGCCTACATAGATAAAGACAGTGAGTAAATCTAAGAGAATTGATAAGGCTTCCCCAGATAAAAAGCGTTGAATTTTGCGATTTTCTTGGACGCGAGAGAGAATATCACCTACATAACGCGACTCAAAGAAATTTAAGGGAAGTTTTAATGTGTGGCGAATAAATGCCACGATTAATGCTAAATCTATCTTATTAGCTGTGTGATCAAGAAGATATTGCCTCAACCCCATCATTGCGACTCGGAATAGACTAAAAATTAGTAATCCTACCCCGACGGCGGTGAGAGTTAATTCTGAACGTTGTACAACTACTCTGTCTAATATTAGTTGGGTAAATAAAGGTGTAATTAACCCAAATATTTGAATAAATATAGAAGCTATAAGCACCTCAAACATTACTAAAGAGTATGGTTTGAGTAACTCAAAGAATTGCCAAAAAGGTGTAGAACTTTCTTTAGCATCTTTGAGCATTGCTGTTGGTTGCAAAAGCAGTGCATAGCCTGTCCAATTAGCTTTAAATTCTCGATGACTTAAACTGATTTGTCCAATTGCAGGGTCAGCGACAATAACGTGCTTAGAAGTAATTTCGTAAACAACTATGTAATGTTTGCCTTCCCAGTGCGCGATCGCAGGTAAATTTTGTTTAGCTAATTGATCTAAACTGGCTTTCACTGGTCGAGTAGAAAAGCCGATGCTTTCAGCCGCTACCGATAAACCCCGTAAGGATGCGCCATTGCGGTCTACATTAGCGATATCCCGCATCCGGTTAACACTAAATCTTTTCCCCCAGTAACGAGAAATCATCACTAAACAAGCTGCACCACAGTCTGAACCGCTTTGTTGAGCATAGAATGGGTAACGACGCAGGGTTTTTTGCCATAAATGCCCGATTTTTTGGGTAGGGGTGGGAAAATAGGCTTTGCTAATCTTGGCTTGTGCTTTCGGTTCTACGATTGGTGTAGCAAATGATGCTGCTTCTTCTTCATCATTTGTAGATGTCACTGTCTCCGTTGCTGGGGTATCCTCGCAGTTTCCCATCAAGGAATGACGAATTTGTGCCAGACTACGCAGATGTTCGCGAATTTGGGGATACTTCACCATCAATGGTGATAGCATCTCACCAGGAATAAAACATAGTTGTAAATTCACACTGGCTCTAGCAGCGTAAGGTTGAAATCGCACTTCTGGAAATAGTGTGAATTCTCCAAATGATGCGCCAGCTTCTAAAGAAGTTACTAATTCACCAGCATCATTTAATAAACGGACTTTACCACTGATGACTATATAAATACCTGGTTCTACATCAGTTCCTTGCCAAAATTTCCCCACTTTGGGATTAATGAATTTCACTTGTTGCAGACATTGGTTAAATTCAGTTTCGGAGAGAGAATAACCAAGAGTCTGATTAAATTGTGCTAAAGAAATAACTGAAGTAGACAAATTATGCGTCGTCATATCTAACTCAAGCTTGCTCTAATTGTGTGAAGAGAAAATTAGTGTTTTCAGCAGTGGTTTTACTTTCTAAATTACCAATTAAAATTTTTGAACCACCACTTGGCTGACTTGGTTGATCTTGTGGTTGATTCTTTCTGGGAATAGTTGATAAACCCATCTGTTTGAGCAAGCGTTTGATGTGGCGATCGCTGATTTCTATACCGAATTCTTTGGCTAAATGTTTCTCTAAAAAATTAGCTGTCCAACGTCGGAAAGGATAGCCATAATCACGGGGATTACTGTTAACTAATTCTCTTAATCTTTCAATATATTGATCATTAACTGTTTTAGGACGACCAATAGGACAATCTTGCCATTGATGAGCCATACCCGCGCGCGCTATGTGCATCCAATGTCTCACAGTTGCAGGAGAACAACCCAATCTCCGACAAATTACAGTTTGTGATTTACCATCATCTGCCAATAACATAATTTCAATGCGCTGGCGGTAAGATGTCGCAAGATTTTCTTGCAAACTCTTTTCTAATAATTTGCGTTGAAATGGTGTTAAATACTTGCCCTGAATATTTTGTGATCGATGTTCAGACATAATAGTTTGGTACAACATCAGATTGTGCAAGTTATTTTTGTCACTCCGTAAACTAACTTCTCAACTCAGTAAATGTAAAAAATACAGAAGTATAGGTACGAGTTTTGTGCCAAAAATAAAACTCTTTATATTTATTCAGTGCAATATGTAAGTTTTATGCAAAAGGATTGGTTACGCGTCACATTATGTAACACTTAGCCGACAGTCACAATTTTGAGGATCAGCACTAGATTTCTCAGTTATTACGTAGCAAATCCTGAGAAAATGTGTACTAGCGTCCTAACGCTGCGCTTAATTATCAATGGTTACGAAACAGGTATAATAACAGAAAACATAATTGAGATAAAAATAGCAAAATACTGTAATTAATTATTTGTGTTAATCACTAAGAATAACTTCATCTAAGCATTCATGAGGATGGCGATCGCTATGACTGCAACCACTAAAAAACTAGGCATTCTGAATATGCTGTTCTGGAAATTCCTGAATACGGGATTGTTGACCCAATTCCAGAGATTGTAACAGTATGCACCCTAGCCGTAGGTTTCTATAATGCGGTGGTATTTCAAGAACAAGAACGGATCATTTCTGCAACTTTTTGGCAGTTGGATTTGAATGCTGAACAAATCCTAGCGGGACGACGGTAAACTAGATTAAGTTGGGTCAGCGATCGCACCCATAAATAAGATACTACCTGTTTGATTGTCGCGAATGGCAGTAAAGAAGGGACGGTCAACAACCATATTAAATGGTGTTTCTGGCTGTCTGATAGATGTAGCCACTATCCCCACAGAAGTAGCCGCACTAGCTTCTGTACCTTCTTCATTGACTTCTACAAAAGTTTTATGTCTCACCTGACTGATAGCCAGATTTTGACCCATACCGGAAAAGTTAGCTTTTTCAGTAAAAGCCTCACCCATACCCAAAGCCTTTAATGCGTCATTGAGGGTGATATCGTAGTCTGTTTGAAACTTGGGTAATTTAATTGAGCCTTCACGCTGTCTAAATTGAGACATCCATTTGTCCCAATTTTCAGCATTTAAGTTTTGAGAAAAGGCTTTGAGGTTAGAGTTTGACTTGGGTAGAAAAACGTACAGACTCACTTTACCATCTTGACCATAAGGCAAACTCACAGCCTGAAATTGTTCATTCTCGTAGTATTTATATTCACCCTTTTGTGACATCATTGGGTGTTGTTTTTGCTGAGTTGAGGAGATGTAAAAAGGCTGGGATTTAGTTTGACTGACATCAAATTTTTCACTCCATTGACCTTTGAAATATATGGCATTCACTAAGAATAGAACTTGATTCGGTTCTATTTTGTCAACAATGCTGTCAATTTTACCCTTGGTATTATCTTTCACCCATTTGTTAATCGTCTTCGGGGTAGCAGCATCCTGAAAATTTAAACTTGTGACTTGAGCTTGATAGAAATCTTTGGCCTTTTGAATAAACTCTGGACGCAGACTAGCGTTTTGATTTGCCCATAATGAGTTAGCAATCTGCAATTGGACATTTTGATCAGGATTTTTGAGCAGCTGATGGAGTGAAGCATAAGCAGAGTTAAGTTCTGGCAGATTGATACCCTGTAACTCCAGAGTCTTAGCCATTGCTTGCTGAGTCGAGCCGCTAGCACCATTGTAAGTCATGGACAAAGCGATCGCGATACTAGTCGGCGACACAAAGATATTCTTAGTGTTATCCTCTTGTTTCGAGATTTCCTGAAATAGCTTGAAGCCAAACTTATTATTAGCAGAGATAACTTTTGTATCGGGAATTACTGTTTTTTTTTGCACTGATGAAGCTGTGGGTGATAGTTCAGATTGTGCTAGCGCACTGGTATTATCATTTACCTGGGAACAACCTAACACCCCAAACAAAACCACGCTAGCTGCTGCTAAAACATAACGTCTTCCTAAGCTAACAGCGTAACGTCTTTGCAGGAAACTTCTTTTCACACCACTGAATTTCTGCCGATTCATTGTACTACCTCGTGTGCCGAAATTTTCTATCTGTTTACCAAAAACTGACGTTAATGCTGTGTTCAATATCTAAATTCTGCACTAACAACAATTTAAATACCCTGTGGTTACAGTTTTGGTAACGGTAATTTTGCGGCAAAATTCAATGATGACAGATTGAACCGTTAGTAGATTTACTCACTAAAAGTAAATAAATTTAGAATACATTTTCTAAAAATAAACTGTATTTAGAATGACAAAAAAAGGGAACGGGGAACAGGGAACAGGGAAAGAACAAAACTCATCGGAAATTGGGCATAGGGCATAGGACTAAAATCTCCCTTGTCGTCCTTGTCTCCCCAGTCCCCAATCCCCAGTCCCCAGTCCCCAATCCTTCTTTAATTTTGAATTTTGAATTTTGAATTTTGAATTGATAAGTCCCCAGTCCCCTAATTCCCAACCGTCCACCAAGCTAAAGCATAAGCTTGAGTTGGTTCATTGGCTTGTTTTTGGAACTGTACACGAATTTTGTAGTTACCGTTAGCAGGTACAGGGCAAAAAATATGTTCTACGCTATCAATCTCACTAATTGAAGAACAAATTGCGCCTGTATCGGTAGTTTGGGCATCGGCTTTGACTAGATAAAGGTCTAAATTATTTAAACCGCGATCGCTAAATTTTTCTCCCACATCATACATTTGATTATTGTTAGCATCCTTGAGTTCGACTAAACGATCCCACGCCAAAGTGATAGAAACATAACTTCCCTGCTTTAACGGTTTTGCTAACGTATAATCAACAGCATTATTAACATCTACCTGTCGATAATCCCAACCAAGAGAGGGTATAGCGGCTGTCGGTTGCCATTGACCTGCACTAAATTGTTGATAGGCACGAGAAACATTTAAATGACCCGTTCCCATTTGAGCATCTAAAGGCACTTTGGGGTTTTGGTAAGCATCAGAAGCTAACCAATCTTGATTTTGTTTATCAATCAAAGTCCGCGTCATCCCCAAAAGTAAACCGTTACCTTTATCTTGGATTTTGTCTGCGGAATTCATCAACACAGCTTTCATCACTTGATGACGACGACTGTCAACACTCCAATTGGGTTGTTTTTTGCGTAATTGTCTGTCGCCAAATTCTTGGAGTAAAGCCACAGTAGCCGTAATATGAGGCGCAGCAAAGCTTGTACCTGTGACTTTATTTAATTTGCCATCAGGATTCAACACCGGAATATTACTCCCAGGTGCAACTATACCTATAGCACGCCGTCCATCCAAATTAAATTCCCTACCCGCTAGTCGTCCACTCACCCCTTGATTTAAACCAGCCAGATTAGAAACATCGACTTTATTAAAAATCCCTCCCCGACGGGATGAAAAAGCCACGTTGATTCCGTTAAAATTATCTGTAGGAATAGGAATACCACCTTTACCCTGATTGCCTGCGATCGCATATAAAACATCATGCACACGACTAGACCAATCAACACATAGCGTCAATAAAGCATTGCCGTCTAAAGTAGCATCAGGCCGGGGGTCGCGGTTCAAAGGTTCGCCAAAACTAAAGTTAATAGCACGAACATCACCGCCATTTTGCAAAGCAATGTGTTGAGCTGATAGACACTCTTCTGGTTGACCCGTATTTTTTGTAGAACCTACAGCAGTAGAATAGAGTCTCGCCTGTGGAGCGACTCCAGGCAAAGCCTTATCCCTACTGACCATAACGCCAGCCACATTGTAAGCGTGGGGGTCAACACCATTATTAGATTTAGCTGGAGCATTGCGTGAAAAAACCGCCGCCAACGAAACAGCGCGATTTTTAGACACCGCCTTATCCCAACCAAACATCCCCGGACGACCAATTTCCACCTGACCTATCGCAATTTTCCGTCCCGATAAATTATAAGGAGCCTGATGTAACTTCAAAGCATCAACACCATTAGTTCCTAAAGAACTTTGTACAGCCACAGCCAACACCGGCAAACTCAAAACCGAAGCACCGAATCCCCAGAATATCCAAGTTAGTTTTTTAGTCATAGTCAATAGTCAATAGTCAATAGTCAATAGTCAATAGTCAATAGTCAATAGTCAGCACTCAGCACTCATTCGTCTACTCAGTCACCGGTCAACAATCAATAATTATCAATGATCATTTTCAGAGTTCTCAATATTTTGTTACAGTATTTTGTTACAATGCCTACAGACGAGGACGCTTAAAAACCCACTAGCCATGACCCAAAACCGATCTGAAAAACCCATTGTTATTTCTCCATCTATCCTATCAGCCGACTTTAGTCGTTTAGGTGATGAAATTCGGGCTGTAGATGCAGCTGGAGCTGATTGGATTCACGTTGATGTAATGGACGGTCGTTTCGTACCTAATATTACAATAGGCCCTCTGGTAGTGGAGGCGATTCGTCCAGTGACCAAAAAACCTCTCGATGTTCACTTGATGATTGTTGAACCTGAGAAGTATGTAGAAGGTTTCGCTAAAGCAGGTGCAGATATTATTTCTGTACATTGTGAACATAACGCTTCTCCACACTTGCACCGCACTCTGGGACAAATCAAAGAACTCGGTAAGCAGGCTGGGGTTGTACTTAACCCTGGTACTCCTCTAGAACTAATTGAATATGTTCTAGAACTGTGCGACCTAGTATTAATTATGAGCGTTAACCCTGGTTTCGGTGGTCAAAGCTTTATTCCCGAAGTTGTACCCAAAATCCGCAAACTGCGTCAAATGTGTGATGAACGTGGTTTAGATCCTTGGATTGAAGTTGATGGCGGATTGAAAGCAAATAATACTTGGCAAGTTTTAGAAGCCGGCGCAAATGCAATTGTGGCTGGTTCTGCTGTATTCAACGCTAAAGATTACGCGGAAGCAATTACCAACATTCGTAACAGCAAACGCCCCACACCAGAATTAGCGAAGGTTTAAATCTGTTAATAGTGTTGTATTAATTGAAAGACCATAAATAGAGTTAGAGTAGGAGAATTCCTACTCTAACTTTTTGTTATCTATTCATTATCTATTTGTGGGATCACCAATAGTTTTAGCTATTAAGCTTATGAAGAGACGCTCGCTCAGGAAAATGTTTCAACTAAATAGCTTTTTCGATTTTCCGCTTCCTAGAATAGTTTTTTTTCAAAACTGTACCAAAGCCTAAAGCAATGCCTATCCCAAGCATATTATTGGGTTCTGGGACTGGTATAATATCTATATCAGGCGGTAACTCATCGTTGCCACATAATTGGATTTCATCTTCTCCGGCAGGTATACAAGTTACAAAGGTAGAAGCATTCACCCCCTCATCTACATCTCCCAATAATTGCGTCAATTTTCCTGTTCCATGAGGAACTGTTACAAAATCATAAGTGAGTGGGGATATAATTTCAAAAGCAAAGTAATTAAAGTGTTCGCTTGCTGGCTTAAACCCATTACTTCCCCAAGAAAAGTCAACCTGAAAAACACCTTTTTCAAAATTATCAACAACTTCAGCTTTTTGCAGATTTTGGTTGGGTGATTGAAAAACTACATCATTATAATCAAAATCCTGATTAACTGGTGGTGCTGGTATTGTAGGATCAGCACCAAATTCACCCAACCATCCGAAGCTCCCTATTTCTAAATATGATGGATTATACTTAAAAGTCACACGGCCATCAAAAATGGTCGCACTTTCTGGGTCGATCACAACAAGTCCAGCTCTACAAAGAAATCCTCTCCAACGGGATAGTTTCTTGCAAGACTTGTCTAACTGCTTCGCTGTTTTAACACTTTGAGCCATGTATTGACCTCTGGACACAAGAGTTACGGCAACAGCATCGGATCTAGATATAAGAGTTGTGATTGCTAAACAGTTTGTTAATAGAAAAATACCAACTTTCAAAAAGTAAGACATCTTCATAAAATATTAAAAGCTACTAGGTGATTAATGGGTATTAATGCGCGAAGATATGAGTTGAGCATCTCAAAAATGCACAGAGTATAAAACTTTAAATTAGGAAATATTTAATGTGTATACTCATATTCATAAATCTTCTGATGATTTTTAATATACAGTGACTAGTAAAATTTTTGATAATTAACTATATATAACTAGCAATTTTTACCTAAAGTTAAATTATTTTTTGAGATAAAAAAAACTGCATAAAATTGTTTTTTTTATAAATTTTTTTGGTCAAGATTTAATTTAATTAATATTAAGTTAAATATACTTTTACTAATACAGGATATCTGCTTTGAAATGTGAAAGAATATTTATTGTGTAAGCTTATACAAATATTTTTACTAGTGAAAAAAAGTAATACTAAAAAAGGTGGGTATTACCCCACCATGCTATTACTGAACTCTAAACTTATTTACGACTACCCAACCACTTAGCGGCTGCAATACCAATAATTCCTGCAACTACGGGATTGCTCAGGAATTTAATAATCCCTGGTTGTTCTGCTAAAACTTCCCGGAAAATGTCGGGGTGGTTGTGGTAGGCGAAAGATGCAAGCCTGCTGACATCATCAGCATTCATGCGGCTAGCGTGGTGTGTCGAAAGTCCTAATTGCTGTTCTAGGTGGCGTTCGTCTAAACCCCTTTGTTTCAAATGTTTGAAAAAGGCGCGTGCGACATCATCGCGTTCGTTGGGTTTGATTTGTGCGATCGCTTTTTGTAAATCCGGCTCTAATTGACTGGGAGGAATCCGTTCTGGCTGTAAGGAACGACTGAACAAATTACGTCGTTGATCTGGTGTTGTTCGTTGAGCAAAATCATCAAAAGTTTCGTACTCAGCACCAGTATCATCTAAAGAGTCAACATCACCTTCAGCCAAATCTCTCATGATTTGCTGTCTATATTCTTCGCTGCTAGTCACTTTCTTCATCTCCTTCTAGTCTTAAAAGTTTGTATTCAGGACTTGATTCCTGGCTACGAACTCTGTTAGGTATACTGAATTTGATTGGTTTGAGTATCGTATTTGGCCGTCAAAATCAACTTTCTATCGGGGCCGTAAACTAAAACTGTTAAATCTTGGTTAGGGAAATTTTTCCGAAAACCTTGTGCTAAAGATTTAGCTAAAGGTTTCACTTCGTTAGGACGCACTTGAGGAGAAATGACAACACCTAGTTTATTGTTGTCGCGTACATAAGCATCTTGAACTAATCCTTTAGATGTTTGTACAACCCAATTACCAAAAGTTTGTCCTGTTGGGGTGTTACCTCTTTCTAATTCTGAGTAGGTGACACTTCTGCCAATTGCCGGTGGTGTTGTAGTGCGATCGCTTTGTGTTATTGTTCCACCAGCACAAGCTGTAGTTATCATCAACACTGCAATTAAAACAAAAGTCGTTAAAATTTTGCGACTCTGTTTTATTAAGTTCATATTTTTACTCCTCTTATCGCTTCAGCTATATATCTTTGAATTTAGAATCACAATTTATCGTGTTTCTAAACTAGATTATTTATCTGATATTTTTTAGATTTTATTGATTTCGACCGCTATATTTGCAATTTATTTTGAAGCTTTTTGCCTCTCTAATAGGGATTGAACTGCTGTATTATAGGGTTTAATTTAAAATAATTACAGCTTAGAAATGTAGAGATATGAGATACATATCTCTACAGTAGCTACTAGATTCCTACCAACTAAGGAGAGCCTTCAACCGACCATATAAAACTAGCTTCAGTCAAGCTTTTTTTTCACTTCGTCTTTGACATTCTCAACGGTATGACGAACTTCACTTTCAGCTTGCTTGGCTTTTCCTTCCGCTTGATCTTGGGGATCGCCAGTTACATTTCCTAAAGCTTCTTGAGCTTTACCTTCGATATTTTTAGCTGTGGCTTTTGCCTTATCTTCTAAACTCATAATACACTCCTAAATTATTGTGATGTGAAATTATTTCTCAAGCAATAAAGAAAATTTGAGATTAATTGATTAATCTAGTCAAGATTTTTTCTCACTTCATCTTTGATATTTTCGATGGTGTGACGAACTTGGCTTTCAGCTTGCTTGGCTTGTCCTTCAGCTTGGTCTTGAGGATTACCAGTAATGTTTCCTACTGCCTCTTGAACTTTACCTTCGATGTTTTTAGCGGTAGCTTTTGCTCTTTCTTCTAAATTCATGTTTCACTCCTACAATTAGCTGCAAGAAAATTATTTTTCCAAGCAATTACTATGAATTGACCTGATGTTGTTTGCCTGCAACAATATATAATTTAGCTTCATATATTTCGCAAATCTTCCACCACAAGATATATTATTCATCTATGCACAAAGACATAATGAGGTATATTTAAGCAATATAAAAATACGATGATTCGGTTCGTAGTGAGGACTTTAGTTATCAGAAAAGGACTAAAGTCCTCACTACAAACCTTTAATTATTTAACCTGTTATATAGGAATCATATTTGATTTCTGAAAAAAGCTCAGTACACCTCTGTTACTTCTTTTCCTGTTCCCTGTTCCCTGTTCCCTGTTCCCTATCTACGCAAATCATTTCAATAATCAAGTCGGATTCCTATATTTAGTTAATATATAGGAATCATATTTGATTTCTGAAAATCATCAATACAAACAAATCAAAAACCCAGTTCCTTAATAGAAGTAACTGGGTTAATAATAGATTGATTAAAATTAAGCAGATTCTTTGTTTCTCTAGTCTATAAAACCCATCAGATTCTCAGAATCATCAATATCATTGGAAGCCACAGGACGATTACCCATCACAGAATAGCTGCTGGAAATGACTAGCGCACTAGAAGAGATGGGACGAACTCCTGACAAATTAATACTGTCAACAACTTGAATTGTATTAGCAGCGATAGGACGAATTCCCATCACATTCATTGTTTCAACAACTTCCAAATGACTAACTCCTATGGGACGTAACCCAGCACTTGAAAATGTGTGAGATACTTCTAAATCACTACTAGTAATGGGACGATCGCCTGCAACGGCTAATTTCCCTACCACCTCTTGTTTATTGGACTTTTCTATCTCCACTGGCAGATTAGCACCTTTTTCGACCTGTTCTTGATTCGAGCTATGACCTTGGTTATTTTCAACTTCCACCGTTGTTTCTCCTTTAAGTTTGGCACGTCTTTGCCGAGGGCTGACCGTTTTGCCATTACTGCTGATGGTCATAACTAGACACCTCTGGTTTCTTAACTTGACTTTACAATATTTAAGGAAAGCTTAAAATATTTCCTATATAAGAGAGTTTAACCTTAAATAACCTTGCATAGATATAAGTATCTTCAAAACTGATACATAAGTAAATTTAAACTGCGAATTTTTGTAAAATAAAATTACTGAATTGAAAAGGGACTGGGGATTGGGGATTGGGGACTGGGAATTTTGGATTGAACTCAAAGCAAAATACTAGCGTGGGAATAAGGATAACGCTTGTGTTCCCTATACCCTTACACCCTTACACCCCCAGATCCCATCCCTAACGCTACTATGAAATAGGGTATTTTTTAGTACAAATGTATGACAGAATTTGGTCTGCAAGCTCCCTTTAGTCCGACTGGCGACCAACCGCAAGCGATCGCCCAGTTAGTTGCTAGCATAGAAGCAAATAACCGTTATCAAACCTTACTAGGCGCGACGGGAACAGGTAAAACATTTTCCATCGCCGCAGTCATTGAGAAGGTGGGTAAGCCGACTTTAGTTTTGGCGCACAATAAAACCCTAGCTGCACAACTTTGTAATGAGTTGCGGGAATTCTTCCCAAAGAATGCTGTGGAGTATTTTGTCAGTTACTACGACTACTATCAGCCAGAAGCTTATATTCCCGTTACTGATACATATATTGAGAAGACAGCAGCCATTAATGACGAAATAGATATGCTGCGTCACTCAGCCACGCGATCGCTATTTGAACGGCGTGACGTAATTGTTGTAGCATCAATTAGCTGTATCTATGGTTTGGGTATCCCTTCCGAATATCTCAAAGCCGCCATCCCCTTAAAAGTAGGGATGGAAGTCAATCAACGCGAGATTTTACGGGATTTAACTTCAGTACAATATAGTCGCAACGACCTAGAAATGGGACGGGGACGTTTCCGTGTCCGTGGTGATGTGCTAGAAATCGGCCCCGCCTACGAGGATAGAATTATTCGGGTAGAATTCTTTGGCGATGAAATTGACGCAATTCGCTATATTGACCCAGTTACAGGGGAAATTCTCCACAGTTTATCAGCCGTCAATATTTACCCAGCGCGTCACTTTGTCACCCCAGAGGAACGCTTAGAAATCGCCTGTGAAGATATCGCCGCCGAATTAAAACAACGCAAAGCCGAACTCGAAGAAGCCGGTAAATTAGTAGAAGCACAGCGTATAGACCAACGCACACGCTACGACTTAGAAATGTTGCGGGAAGTTGGTTATTGTAACGGCGTAGAAAATTATTCCCGTCACTTAGCAGGCAGACTAGCTGGAGAACCACCAGAATGTTTAATTGATTATTTTCCCAAAGACTGGCTATTAGTAATTGATGAGTCTCACGTTACTGTCCCCCAAATTCGCGGGATGTATAACGGCGACCAAGCCAGAAAAAAAGTCTTAATTGAACATGGATTTAGATTGCCTAGTGCGGCTGATAATCGACCTTTAAAAGCTGAAGAGTTTTGGACGAAAGTCAATCAATGTATTTTCGTTTCTGCTACCCCTGGAAATTGGGAATTAGAAATTTCTGAAGATAGAATTGTCGAGCAAGTAATTCGCCCTACCGGAGTAATTGATCCAGAAATTTTTGTCCGTCCCACCGAAGGACAAATTGATGATTTATTAGCAGAAATTCAAGACAGAATAGACCGTCAAGAACGGGTATTAATTACCACGTTAACTAAACGCATGGCGGAAGATTTAACAGAATATCTCCAAGACCATAGCATTCGTGTGCGTTATTTACATTCAGAAATTAATTCCATTGAACGCATTGAGATTTTACAAGAATTACGCGAAGGCAACTTTGATGTTTTAGTGGGTGTAAACTTACTGCGGGAAGGCTTAGATTTGCCGGAAGTTTCCTTAGTGGCAATCATGGATGCTGATAAAGAAGGATTCTTACGTGCTGAACGTTCCTTAATTCAAACTATTGGGAGAGCCGCGCGTCATATCCGAGGACAAGCGATTTTATATGCCGATAATTTAACAGATAGCATGATTAAAGCTATTGAAGAAACCGACAGGCGGCGGGGAATTCAAATGGCATATAATCGACTGCACGGAATTACACCACAGCCGATTGTGAAAAAATCAAGTAATGCAATTTTATCTTTCTTAGATATTTCTAGAAGGTTAAATGCCACAGATTTAGCAACTGTACAAGAACAGATAGGAGAATTGCCGTTAGAACAAATTCCTGAGTTGATTACTCAATTAGAAACTCAGATGAAAGAAGCAGCAAAGAAATTAGAATTTGAAGAGGCAGCAAAATTGCGCGATCGCATCAAGCAACTGCGCGATAAAATGCTAGGACGCTAGATCAGTCGCTTGTGTTGCTTGACATCAACCCAACACCAACAAATACATGATTGCAAATTTATAGATTAGTAGGGTGCGTCAGTATAAATTCTTGAGATAGTTAGCTTTTCTCTCGCTGACATACCCTACATTCATTGATACCAATTCACTAAAATTATGAAACAGATTCAAATCCAGAAACTCTTGCAAAATATGGATTTTCTAAATTTGATTCAGGGGTGAAGCTCCTCGCTCGTCCCAATTCCTCTCACAGTCCAACCCGTGATTCTATTGTTTGTTGGCTTTGGTAAATACCATCGATTGAGATAACCTATTCCCTAACGACTCCATAAACTACCACCAAAATTCTCTCCACCTGAGATTTTTTGGATACGATTACCTGATATCCTCAGCGTCATCTCACCATATCCTCTAATCGTACCTTTAGGAACATCAGCCCAACTGCCAATTATTTGGTTGTCCCTGATTGTACCCTGAAATACGTTTGACCAAGTTTCTCCACCATCAGCACTTTGACCATACCACCACAACTGATTCCCCACTTGGCGAATAAAGTAAACTCCACCATCATTACAGTTCCAAACGCCTGTTAAACTACTAGCTTGTGCAACAGTAAAAGATGTTTGAGAAAGCTTTGTAGAAAGTAAAGTATTGTTTTCTTGTGTTAAGACTTGAGGCTTTCGATTAGAAGAATTAGCATAAGTTGATTGAGATATCATTATAACTGAAAGCGGAATCATTGACATATACGCAAGTTTTAATAATCCAAAACTTGGCTTTCTGGATTGCATAAAATTCCCCTTAAGTTTGTATTTCATTACTGTCTATACGTAGACAATTAGTAATTTAACTGAATAATTTATCATCTGGAAATTTGCTTTTATATGAAAAATCATAAAATGTCATAAAAATTCAGGTACAGTCACACTACTTTTAATTGCGATCGCTAACACCTTATAAAATAAGCAGATGTAAAAACTCAAATTGAAATATTATATTAATTTAAAATTAAGATGGAATAGTTAATAGTTAAGGGTTTCAATCAAACTCTGGAATTTAGAGTTCGTAGTAAGGACTTTAGTCCTGAGATGAGGACTAAAGTCCTCACTACAAACTCTTGTTACTAAACAACCGTAATTGCTGACGTGTTTGAGACTTTTACCAACTCGTAAAGTTTGGTTTCAAATTTCTCCATACAGGCTGACCAATCGTATTCCAAAATGGAAGGACGAGCCTGTGCGGCCATAGCTGCTTTCAGTTCAGGGTTAGAGAGAATATCTACAACCTTTTGAGCAAAATCTGCGGGATTGTTGGGTTCAGCTAAAAAGCCATTTTGACCAGGAGTTACTTGTTCTGAAGTTGACGGTGCTAAGGCTGCAACTACAGGAGTACCAGAAGCCAAAGCTTCGTTAGTGGTGGTGCAGAAGTTCTCTGTCACCGAAGGATTGACAAACACATCCGCACGCGCAAACCAACCTAACAACTCTGTACCATGAGACTCACCCCAGATAGTAATACCTGAGCCGAACTTTTCAGCGCGTTTGCGAATTTCTGCATCTAGAGGGCCACTACCCACAATCACTAAATGCACGTCGGGAATTTTAGCCGCAATCAAGGGATAAGCATCAATTAATTGGGGAACATTCTTTTCAGCAGTGATGCGTCCCACAAAGAGAATCGTCGGTCTATCATCGTCAGGGATGGGGTTGTGAGAGATGTTGCGAGGATGGAATTTTTCACAATCTATTCCCTGATAAGGGACATATTCGCTAGGGTAGCATCCTAAATTTTGGTATTTAATCAGTTGTTCGCGAGAAGAAAAGACATTGAGATCGTAGACTTCGCTAGACTGCTTCACCAGCATAGGAATGATGGGACGAAAGAACTTAAAGAAAACATCACCCAAGTAGTATCTGATATAAGCAACGATATCTGTGTGAAAGACTGAAATAATGGGGGTTTTAGTCCGTTGAGCGTACTGCACACCTACAGGACGACCATAACCTTGGATTAAAACCGAGTATACACCCCGCATTTGGGCTGATTCTTCAACAATGATGATATCAGGTTGAAACTCTGTGAGTAATTCGGTATCACTCCAATGGCGATAACTCAAAGGTTGGGGTAGAGATTTGTAAAAGATTAGGGGTTCAGTGGGGAAAGAGTAGGACGAGAAATTAGGATAAGACTTTAACTCATCTAACCCAGGCATAGGGCGATCGCCTACTTGTTTGGGATACTTATCATTAAACTGGGGATGGACTAAAAAAACTTCATGTCCCTGTTGTAGTAACCAACGCACCCTCTGGTGAACAGCAACGGAAACCCCAGTTAAAAAAGGAGCATATAACCCTGTAAATAAAGCAATACGAAGTTTAGGCTTGTTCATAATCTTGAATAAGTTTGTGAATCTTGTTTGATCAATTTGAATAAGGTCTGGGATTTACGCATTGATTCCAAGAGTTCACAGAGAAATTTGGCGATCGCTTGGTTGATCTTTCGTCTGATAAGGATGATATTCCTTTAATCGGATCTGCCAAGACCCTTGCACTTCATAGGTAACACCACGCCAATGGACTGTCGGCATATCCAATGAGCGAAACATGGCTATGGCATAAATCCAGTGTGTGAAAGGCATTCCTATAATCATCTTCCAGATGAGTGGCCATGATAATTCGATGACTGGCTTACCTTGAGAACGAATCACTGGCTGAATACTTAACTCCAAAATGATCATGAGCATCACTAACGCCAGTATATAAATTACGTACCAAAGGAAGGCGAGAGTAGCTGTATTCCCATCACCACTAAACCAAGCTAGTACCATCGCCACAATTAACAGATGTGGTAGCAAAATCGTCAACACCGTATCAGCCACCACCGCAGGCCACAAAGGATGGTAAAGACGAGAAGCCATTAATTGACGTTGTAACCAATACCTCAAACTCGGTAAATCTGTCTCCTCTTGATTCAACATAATCAAAGAAGGTACAAACTTCACCTTCAGGTTATGTTTACCCAAGACACTACGAATCATCGTGTCTTCGCCAAAGGCTTGTCCCCACTTCTCCAACAGTCCTGTCTGATGCAGCACCTCTGTCTTAATAGCTAAAGTCCCACCCCAAGGAATCCCGTAGAGGGACATCTGTACAACAGCTGAAACATTCCAGATGTAACGAACTAGAGAACCCCAATACCTACCAGTTGGAAGATACCAACGATTTCCTGTAGTTGCACCCACAGAAGGATTATTTAACGGTGAGACTAATTCCCGCAACCAATTGGAATGCACTATCGTATCAGCATCAACTAACGCCACAACCTTATAAGACTCATCTAGTTCTGATACCGCTTGAATTAAAGAACTACATTTGAGACTACAGGTCTGTCGGATGCTTCGCAAATGATTAATTTGGTAATTAGTCACACCCAATTGATTAATCGTATCGCTCACAACTTGCCAAGCTGGATCTTGTTCACTATCGATAATCAGCTTCACATCGTAATTTGGATAGTTTTGCTGAAGTAGCGATGTTAAACAATTAGGTAAAAACGGGTCAGCACCCCTTAAACACAACAAAACGGCTGTTTTCGGTAATTGCTCATCCGGCAAAGTTTTGGAACGAGAATTTAAACTCCACAAAAACAGCAAGATGATACTGACCTGAATAACTAACCAACTCACCAAAAATTTCGATATCGATACCACAAAATCATTCATTATTTATGACCTCTAAAAAAATCATTCACCAGTTATTTACAAAGCTCATGATCTGTTCTAGAGAGCATATCTAATTGTGATTGAGTGACTATGAAGTCTTGCACCACGATCTGAAGCAAAAATTTCTTCATGTTTTTAGAGACTCCAATCAGCAATTAAATTCTCGATATTCCCAGGATTAATCGGAAATAAAACCAATTCGCAATTCGCAATTCGCAATTCGCAATTAATTCAGCCACCCACAAGGGGTGGGGTTTTTAACTACCTTCTCTACGAGAGGCTACGCCAAGGGAAACAAGGATTTTTTCGCCCACTAGGGGCGTTAGCGTAGCGGGACGCAAGTCCAGTTTTGAACCTATCTTTTTCCGATAAACAACTGTAGGATTTACGCAGAATTAAAACAGATCAAGAGTTTGCACCACTTCGTTATGTAAATCCTCAGTTAAAAACTTAATAGCTAATTCACTTCTCAAATCAAACCAGAAAACTCCTTTTAACCTGGTTCATTCTCTGGATTAACGTTGGCATTTATTCCTGTATTTCTTATGATCCAAAACCAGATAATAGGAGTTTTCAAAGAGAAATTTTGCTATCAACAGGTTGATCTAAAAAATCATAGGGATGATACTCGACCAACCGCACATTCCAAGGGCCGCGAATCCGGTAAACAATCCCTCGCCACTTTACAGTTGATATCCATATAGAAGAGAGCATCGCTAGCCCATAAACCCATTGTGTCAAAGGTATAGCTAACAAAATCCTTCCTATCAGTGGCAAAGACAATTTTGTCCCTGGCTGACCTTGATTGCGAATCACTGGTTGTAATACCATCTCAACCAGCAGCATTAACGAAAGTAATCCCAAAGTGTAAATACTGTAGGATTTAAACAATAAATCTGCTACTTCCCACTGGGCATCACCTAACGACAAGAAGAACAACACAATTGTAAAAGTGGGAAACAAAATACTAGACACAGCCTCACTGACAATAGCCAACCATCTGGGATGGTACAGACGCGAATAAAGAATCAGACGTTGGAGATAGTCAAGTATCCCCAACAAATCACACTCTTCACGATTCACCATAATCAGCGACGGCACAAACCTCACCCTCAAACCATGCTTTCTGAGGATGTTGTGCATCATCAAATCTTCCCCAAAAGCCTGCGCCCACTGCTCTAAAATTCCTGTATGACGCAGTACCTCAGTTTTCACAGCCAAAGTCCCACCCCAAGGAATACCGAATAGGTACATCTGCACAACTGAAGCGATATTTCCTGTGTAGCGTACCAATGAACCCCAGTATTTGCCAGTAGGTACATACCAACGATGACCGGTAGTAGCCCCAATTTTAGGATTGTCTAAAGGACTAACTAACTCTCTTAGCCAATTTGAATGTACGATGGTGTCTGCATCGACTAAAGCCACTACTTGATAAGAATCATCCAAATCAGAAATAGCTTGAATCAACGAACTACACTTGAGACTACAGTTGTGGCGAATAATTCTTAAGTGATGAATTTCAACATTAGTTACACCTAGTTGATTAACGGTATCATGAGCAATTTGCCAAGCTGGGTCTTCTTGACTGTCGATAATCAGCTTTAAATCATAATTGGGGTAATGTTGTTGTAAGAGTGCCTCAATACAGTTGGGTAAAAAAGGATCAGCCCCACGCAAGCAAAGAATTACAGCTGCTTTAGGTAACTGTTCATCAGGTAAATTTTTCGTCTGTGATAATCGCACATATAACAAAAACAACAGTGAAATAAATACCTGAATCCCCAACCATCCCAGTAAAGACCTAAACAAGAATGCTGCCAGTTCTCTCATGACATTTATAAGTCTCCGGCAACCTGTGCCATCTGTAATAGTTGAGAGGTAATTCAGCCAGTTAGTAGTAAGGACTTTAGTCCTTGAGAAAATCAGCACTAAAGTGCTTACTACCAACTATTGCCAACTTAAGGATCGAGTGAGTATTTCAAATCAATATTGACAGTTGTATTTTTGGTGACAGTAAAACTAGATTTACTAAACTTAGGTGTCCCAGTTTGAATAGAAACTTTAGGATTATTAGAAATCCCGAAACCTTCTTTGGGAATACCAAAGAAATCAGAATCTAGTTTTTGATTACCATTTTGATCATCTACTACAGCTATAGCGTAAGTGCCACGTTTCAAGCCATAAAAATGCTTAGTGATAGACTTACCTGTAATGCGAGTACAACCGCTTTGTACCTCGCTGCGATCGCTTAAAGGAAAGCCTTTTTCACTATCATAAATTCTCAGGCAAATTTGACCTTTTTGATGCCGGATTCCGTTGACAACTACTGTTAATTTAGATGTGGATTCTGCATTCAATGGTCTAATACAGGTAAAGCTTAATAAACTAGCTAGTAAAACCTGATGTAATCGATTCACTTGCAGCATTTTGATTCTCCTTAATAGGCAATTTTTCACTGACTAATCTTGTACAGATGCAGCTAATTCAGCATTGGATTCATCCGTCTTGAGTGGTATATAATGCCAACTTTGCCATATCTTTTGTGATGCTTTCAGCAAATCCTTAATTAACAAAGGTTCATTCCCTTTTAACTTTAGATATAAACTAATAGCGCAACGTAAATACTCATGTAAATTCATTTGCACCCGATATATGGAAATCACATACTCCCAGAACATTCGCCAGTGAGGGAACAAGATTTTTCCTTTTTTGGATGAATCCCACCATACTGTATAAGCATAAAAATCTGGGAATACACCTTCCGAGTATTGAGTATTCTTATCAGTAACTGATAAAAAACCTGGAAAAAACATACTCATTGATTGTTCTGGATGAGTGCGAGCAAAAAACAGATATTCGGGTATCTCATAAAATTTCCCTACTAGACCAAGCCTCAATAAAAAGATGCCATCTGCATTACCAAAACTACCCATCGGTGGCACTTTTCTCAAGGCATCAGAGCGAATTACACCATAAATGGGATAGCAAAGATGCTTAACCAACAACTCATGACAACGTTCGTATTTTTTAGGTGAATCTGCTTTGATATGGACATTGTAGTGTTGCAAAAATTCACCCTGTTCATCAATGAAAGATACTTGAGAAGAACACAAAATAAATGATGGGTCTTTGTCTAATATCTCAATACATTTCCTAATAAAATCAGGGTCATGTAAATCATCATGGGCAGCCCATTTGAAGTATTCAGTATTAGATAACTCAAACACCAGGTTAAAATTACGAGCGCAACCAATATTTTCTTGATTCCTGTAGTAGCGAATTCGTTGATCCTGAGCAGCGTAAGCTAGACAAATCGCTTCTGTATTATCTGTAGATGCGTTATCTGAAATAATTAATTCAAAATCTGTAAATGTTTGATTCAACAATGAATCTAGGGCATCTGGCAAAAATTTTTCGCCATTGTATACAGGTAAACCAATACTTAATCTCGGTGATTTTTCAGGCATCATAGTATGATTTAATCTTGTTGAGTATGCAATTGGATAATGCACACCTAAATAACATGTTGGATGAATGTTGTTTTTGATGGTAATTGGTTAACAATCAATTATTACTCTCCAGAATTTCAGGCGATGATTACCATCTCAGGGTCGGAAGATTTTAGCATCTCAAAGTTAAAATTTTGGGAGGGTTTATCGACTGTCAACTTCTACTTGATATTTCTAACTATCTATTTCAATAGTTTTTGAATATCAGTTTGATCTAGCCATTGTTTGGTATGACGCAGACCTGTTTCTAAATCGATTTTGGGTTTGTAATCTAATAAAGTTTGGGCTTTAGCAATTGAACAAGCATAGGGACGACTCATAAAATCTACCGATTCTGGGAGGATATCCGCTTTTTTACGAAATAGTTTTTGCCCCTGATGACGTAGTTTTAAAAACAGTTTAATTTCATCTTTTGGTAAAGACATCGGCGTTGGTAAACCTTCCATTGCGGCTAGTCGCATAAAATATTCTTTCCAGGAAGTTGCTTCGCCATCGGTGATATTAAAAATTTCGCCGTACGTCTGTTTTTCTACTACTAAAAAGATGGCATCAATTAAGTTATCTACATAGACATGATTAATCACACCTTGCCCATCATTAGGATAAGCAAATAACTTTTGACGCATGAAGTGAATTGGTCTAACTACCCAAGGTAAACTTCCAGGCCCATAAACATCACCAGCGCGAATAATAATGATGCCGAAATCTGGGGAAGAATTGAGGGGTAAAAGTTCCTTTTCGGCAGCTATTTTGGTTTGACAGTAGGGGTTATCGTTAGTGGAGAGTTGACCAGATTCGGTGATGCGATCGCTATAATCAAATCCATACACCAAAATACTAGAAAGATGCACAAAAGTCTTGACTCCAGCACTTTTAGCAGCTTTCGCCATGTTCACAGCCCCGCCAACGTTCATTTCCTGAAACTGTTTAATAGGGCCAGCTTCTTCGGTAAGTTGAGCAGTATGTAAAACAATATCTACTCCCTGACAAGCCTTTTGAGCCACAGTAGCATCAGTGATACTACCAACAATTACCTCAGCACCTAATTTTTTAGCCGCATCAGAATGATGAGAACTTTGCAACCCACGCACCTTTATTCCCTGTGCGATCGCTAACTCAGCCGCACGCAAGCCGATAAATTCATCAATTCCAGTAATGAGCAGAGTCTTGTTTTGCAAATTCATATTAAAGAGGGGTGTAAGGGTTTAGGGGTGTAGGGGCGGGGAACACAAAAAATTAATGACTGTTCCCTGTTCCCTAAT
Source organism: Aliinostoc sp. HNIBRCY26 (assembly GCF_050235535.1). Taxonomy (GTDB): domain Bacteria; phylum Cyanobacteriota; class Cyanobacteriia; order Cyanobacteriales; family Nostocaceae; genus Trichormus. Next base: position 496,317 of record NZ_CP189852.1, on the reverse strand, counting down.
GACTAATGACTAATGACTAATGACTAAAAAATATCTGCCGGATCTGCGGAGCGAAGTTTGTTAATAGCAAGTGCGCCTGAAGTTATGCACATTAATACGGCTGAAATAAAGACAATTAAAGCATTGTTTCCGGTCATAACAATTGGTAATTTTGTAGCTTCCATCGCAAAATTATATAAAGCTACGGAAACTAAAAACCCTGGGATGTAAGCTAATAATGACAATATTAAAGCTTGTTGAAATACCACATTTAAAAGATAAGAATTGGGATAACCAATGGCTTTTAATGTGGCGTAAGCAATAAATTGGGTAGCAATGTTGCTGTAGAGAATTTGATAGACAATAACCACACCCACAACAGAAGCCATTGTCAGCATGAGGTTGAGAATGAAACCAATTGGTGTTCTAGCAGACCAATATTGTTTTTCAAAATCAATAAACCCTTGGCGTGTAAATACCCTGACATCATTGGGTAAATTAGCACGTAAATTTGCTAATACTTTCTCTTTATCAGCCTTGGGGCTGAGAGTGATGATACCTATATCTATTTTTTCAACTGGGCGAGTATTGGGATTGATGCGAAGAAAAGTTGAGTCACTGACAATTAAGTTACCATCAACACCAAAGGAAGGGCCTAAACTAAATAAGCCACCAACTCTAACTTTGTAACCTCTAGGCCCATCAAAGGGAAAGATTTCAATTGTCTGTTCGGTATCGCCTTTTTCAAAATTTTCAGCAATCGGGCCAAATTCTGGTCGTGAATCCCTGTCAAATAACATGACATCAGGAATTTTCAGCCTATCTAAATTCTGCTCAATTTCAGGAATATTCAACACAGATTGTCCTGGGTCGAAACCCATTACATAGATAGAATATTTCTCCCCAGTTGCCGGGTTTTTCAACTTAGCAAATTGCAAATACATGGCGTTAACTGATTCCACGCCATCAAACCCTAAAGTTTGGTATAAACGAGTCCGAGAAAAACTTTGATTTGCAGTCAAAGCTTTATATTGAGAACTAACTAAAAATAAGTCACCTTTAAGGCTTTGATGTACGGCGGTAGCACTAGAATAAAGAGCATCTTGGAAACCAAGTTGCACAAACATCAGCAAAACAATGAAGGCAATACCGGCTACAGCTACCAGGAAACGCAGCCTTTGTTGCGCTAGCTGTAGCCATGCTAAAGGAATTTTAAAATTCATGGCTTTGGGTTACTGGGGATTGGGGACTGGGAACTGGGGACTGGGGACTGGGGATTGATCACTTTCCCTGTTCCCTAATGACTAATGACTAATGACTAATGACTATTGACTATTGACTAAATCTGAATCGCTACATCAACCTGTAAGTTAGTTAAACGAGATACCCGTTGATTATCTGCGGGTTTATCGATAGATATTTTGACTTCGATGATTCTGCGGTCTGTGTCAAAGTTGGGGTTGATGCTGAAGATGCTTTGTTTATCAACTTGTGAACCAATTTCTTTGACTGTCCCCTGTAATTTCCCGCTAAAGGCTGGACTGGTGATGATGGCTTTTTGACCTAGACGGACGTTCTGAATATCGGTTTGATAAACTTCTGCAACAACATACATTTGTGATGTCTTACCAATATCAGCAAAGCCTGTATTACCTATTGCTTCCCCGGTTTTGGCATGAATTTTCAAGATTTTGCCGTCTATTGGAGCTTTAATATAAGCTAATTCTTGGTCGGCTTTGGCTTGTTTGACGGCTGTTACAGCACTTTTAACTTGATTTTGCGCTAACTCTACATCTACAGTCCGTACTTCTTGAATACTGTTGAGTCTCGCTTTACCTTCTTTGATTTGGTCAGCGAGGGTGTTTTGAGTGCGGGTAAGTGCAGCTTTGGCTTCTGTTAGTTGTTGTTGTGCTGTTTTTAGTTGTAGGGCTTTTGTATCAGCCGCAGAAGCAGTCACAGCACCTTCTTTGAGTAATTGTTGATAGCGATCGTTTTCTGTTTGGGCGTTATTCACTTCCGCTTGGATGCGATTGATAGTTGCTTCTTGAGTCGCAATCTCTCCTTTGAGTTGTGACTGTAACCGTGCGATGGTTGATTTTTGTGCTTCAATATCTCCAGGTTTAGCACCTGCTTTTACTTGTGCTAGCTCAGTTTTAGCAATTTGTAGTTTGTCTAAAGCTTGCTCTAGAGCTGCTGTTGCGCGGCCATAATCTTCTAAATATGCTAAGACTTGCCCGGCTTGTACTTCGTCGCCTTCTTTCACCAACAACTTATCTACACGAATACCGTTAGTAGAACTAGGTGCTGACAAAGTTGTTACTTCACCATCTGGTTGTAAGCGTCCTAAAGCTGTGACAGCAACTTTCACAGGTGCGACTTTAGAAGCGTTAGCAGACAGAGGTTGGTCTGATGAACGCAATTTTTGCGGTGCAAAGTTGTATAAAGTGACAATTCCAGCTGCAAAGGTAATTGAAACTGCCAAAACTAACCGCCACCGACCTTGAGGTTTAATCATTAATTGGCGCAAGCGTTCTTTGTTGACTTCCATATTTTCATTTCCCAATTATTAATGAAGTGACTAAGAATTTTGGATTTTGGATTGAAGTAAATCCAAAATATTCTCTGTGTTGCGTTTGCTACCCTAACGCCGATTTACAATCCAAAATTGAGAGGCTGAGAATTAGTACAAGACGCTTGTATACTTCCTTTTGTAAACAGTTAATGATGGCTAATATGAACAACTTTTCCCTGTATTAATATCGATGTGCAAAAGATTCTAATTAGATTTTTGTAAATACTTGGAAACTTTGATACCTACCGCAAACAAGCTAACAGCGATATAAGTGATTGTGAATTAACTACAAATCTTTCTATGTTCTACACTAATTAGACTTTGCATCAAGTAGCGTAAAATACGCTTGCTTTTTTTAAACTTAAACCCCAAATAGTACGAAGCGAAAATTAAAGAGTTGATGGAGGGAGTTTCATAAATACGTGTCTAATCATTGCAAAAAAATGTGATTTTGTCAATTCATCAGGTTAGGTATTGGTAACTAATGAAGTAATTTATTTATTATTTGTTAGTTCCCATTCCCTTTGAATATCTATGATGTGTGTTGAATATTATTGATGAATTGCGATCGCCTAAGCTGTGTAGTATTGGACATTCTGAGAAATCGCTGTTGTTAAATCATCGTTTCTGGACATTCTTGAAACATATCCGGCATATCTAAGTCGTAATGCTCAGTGATTTGATTCACTGTCTTTAATTTTGCATTTTGTAGGCGCAAGCCTCCTCGTAGAGTATTTTTAATTTTGAATTGTCTATGCCTACAGTAGCCATCGCCCAAATTAAAATCGGTCTTAACCGCCGTCCTGTCAAGGGTGAGAAGGTTGATGAACTCAAGGAGTCAATTAGGGCTAATGGCTTGCTTAACCCCATCACTGTAGACCAAAAGCTCAATTTGGTTGCGGGACTTCATCGCCTGACTGCTTGTAAGTTGTTGGGACTAGAAGCGATTGAGTGTAATATCGTCGAGTATGCTGGTGCTGACCAGGCGAGATTGGCGGAAATTGACGAAAATTTGATTCGCAATGAGCTAGAACCGCTAGAGCGTTCCGAATTATGGCTAGAACGTGACCAGATTCTTGAACGTATGGGTTTGCGGGCAAAAGCAGGTGATAATCAACATACTTTCAATCAAAATACAGCAGGTGGTGAAATCGTTTCACCACCTAAAAGAACTGTAGAGTTAGCCAGGGAAGCTGGTTACTCAGAACGCACTTTTCAGCATGGGAAGCAGATTGCTAAAAGTATTCACCCAGAAGTGAAGCAGCTAATTAAGGGTACAGCGATCGCGGATAGTCCCACCGCACTATTAAATATAGCGAGAGCAGGGACAAAGGAACGTAACTTAGCTGAATCAGCACAACAAGCTAGTGAGTCAGCTTTGGCTAGGGGAGATATTGCTGAAGCTGAACACCAAGCACAATTAGCCGCAGAATTACAAGCACAGCAAAAAGAATTACAGACATTAGCTTACAAAAGTGCTATGGCACAAAAAGAAGCTAAATTAGCTGTCAAGAAGAGTCAAAATAAATCCGAAAAAATAGCCAATACATCTCCCCATTCCCACAGCCAAGCGGGTAATGAATGGATATTAGGCAGACATCTAGTATATTGCGGTGACACCTCAAAACCCGAATTTCGCAACCTATTACCTTCAGATGCGGCGTTGGCGATTGCGACTCTCTCAACCACCTGGGAGCATAATTACTTAGTAGATGAAGCCAGAGTTGTCGCCGTCATCCGTTCAGAAGGACATATTTATGATTTTTACAAACATAATCAAATGCCCTTTCAATATGAGTTATTACTCGGCAATCTTTATATAGGAATTTTTTCCCATCAAACAATAGTGAAACCCCAAACACCAATTAATGTTGAAGGTGTGGAAGGAATTATTAACTATTTGCTCAATTTGTACACCAACCCTAATAATTTTGTGATTGCTCCATTTATGGGACACGGTGAAATTCTCATTGCTTGTGAAAGATTAGGCAGAATTTGTTTTATCGGTGACAGCAACTTAGAATTGGTTAACCGTGGACTAAATCGGTGGCAAACATGGACAGGTAAGTCAATTCAAAATTCAACATCATCTACAGCAAGCCTAACAACCACAAAACTTTCAGTTGATATATAGTATCTGTTACTTTCTTTTCAGAATTTATCCCCCATGCCCAATTAGCAATTCCCAATTCCCCAATATTTGTTTTGTTTATTATGTACAATATATGAAATGAATCTTTGCTTAATAAATACCCTTCAATTGTCGGCGACCATTTATATTAAAAATTCATCAAAAAACATCTCATGATTATGATGTGCTGGTGAAAAATAAATTTTCTCCACTATGTAATCTGATATGGTAATTGATGAAAAATTCACGTAACCAACTAAGAACTTTAACTATCTCCTAACCAAAGATATATGCAGATTGATCATCTACATCAAGCAAGTTATCACCTGTAATTTCTAAGTTATCACTTATACTAGTATGCTATGGTCAATTTGATATTTTCATCACCAATTATTCATTTGGTTCATAAAATTAATTTAAACCAATGATTTAGTTTCTATGAATTATGCTATTCTTTGTATTAATTCAATGTTCCAAAGCAACCCAGCAAATTAGTTATTTATGTGCAAGTAGAACAGTAGTAAAAAATAACTAAAGCTAGTTGCATTTCTCTCACCTTCTCAATGGTTGATAATTCGTGCCAATTCCTGTATTTATTCGGATTCAAGGTGGTATTTCTTCTGTAACGAACTTGTCAACTTTTTCGGGTTAAATCCCATAACATATATTATCCTGGACGCTGAAACTGGCTATGGCATTTATCAAAATACAGAACGTTGTCATTAATACCAGCTATGTGGCTGCGGTAAAACTAGATCATCACACTAGTTTGGGAGAAAAAAGCGTTTCTGTTCTAATAGCTACTTCTAAGTTTCCATTGTCCAATCTAGATACAATTGCTCAAGATTTCTGCCATTACGAATGGGTAGAATTTACTGGTCAAGCAGCTACCGCGCTTCAAGATTATTTTACCAGCTTCAATAACGTTATCGACCTATTGCCACAATATCAAGAGTCGAGCGTTGGATAGAGGGAAGGAAAAAGGAAAAAGGCAAAAGGCAAAAATTAAGATAACAATACTTGACCTTTTCACTTTTTTCTACAGCTTCCTAGTATTTTTTTACAAGCAATAAAAATCGTCAGGGTAAGCAATAGCAACTATACCGATTCATCAAAATTCATCAATAATTCGCAACTAATAAACCTTTGTAGAGGGTTTTATCAATTGCGAATTGCGAATTGCGAATTGGTATGTAGATCCACAGTACCCCAGAACAGAATATGTCCTATGTCTGCTAATCCAATTGATGCTGCCTTGGCGGAGTTAGAAAGCCAAATTAGTAATTGCGAAAAGGCTTTGTTGCGGTGTATTGAGGAAAAGAAAGTGAACTCGGAAAAACCTATGTCAATTAACAAAATTAACAGACAACTACAACAAAATCCTATTGCGATCATTGGGATGGCTTCCATAGTTCCTGAAGCCAGAAATTTGCGGGAATATTGGCAAAATATCATTAATAAAGTTGATTGTATTACCGATGTTCCTGACACCCACTGGAGTGTTGAAGATTATTACGACCCCAACCCCAGAACACCAAAAGATAAAACCTACTGTAAGCGCGGTGGGTTCATTCCAGAGGTTGATTTTAACCCAATGGAATTTGGTATTCCTCCCAGCATTTTAGAAGTTACCGACGTTTCCCAACTATTAAGTTTAGTAGTGGCAAAGGAAGCAATGGAAGATGCTGGTTACGGTGAATCTCGTGATTTTAACCGCGAGATGGTGGGGGTAGTTTTAGGGGTAGCAATGGCCAAGCAATTGGGTATGCCCCTATCTGCAAGGTTAGAATATCCCATTTGGAAGAAAGTCCTCAAAAGCAGTGGACTCTCTGACGAAGACACTGACAAAATTGTTGAAAAAATCCAAAGTGCTTACGTCAAATGGGATGAAAACGCTTTCCCTGGGATGTTGGCTAACGTTGTGGCTGGACGCATCGCCAACCGCTTGAACTTTGGTGCAATGAACTGCGTAGTTGATGCAGCTTGCGCTAGTTCCTTCGGGGCGTTGAAAATGGCGATTAGCGAACTAGTCGAACATCGCGCTGATATGATGCTGACTGGTGGTGTAGACACTGATAACACCATCATGGCTTACATCTCCTTCAGCAAAACCCCAGCCGTATCTCCCAGCGAGAACGTCAAACCCTTCGATGCAAAATCCGATGGGATGATGCTGGGTGAAGGTATCTGTATGTTGGTGTTGAAGCGTCTGGAAGATGCAGAACGCGACAACGATAAAATTTACGCAGTCATTAAAGGGGTTGGTACTTCCAGCGACGGACGCTATAAGAGTATTTATGCTCCCCGCAAAGAAGGACAAGTTAACGCTTTGCGTCGCGCTTACGAAGATGCTGGTTTTTCTCCCGCTACCGTCGGTCTGATGGAAGCCCACGGTACAGGAACAATGGCTGGCGATCCCACCGAATTCGGTTCTTTAAGAGACTTTTTCTCTGAACACGACAACAAAAAGCAGCATATTGCTTTGGGTAGTGTGAAATCCCAAATCGGTCATACTAAAGCTGCTGCGGGTGCGGCTAGCTTAATTAAAACCGCTTTGGCACTGCATCATAAAATTTTACCCCCGACAATTAACATTACTGAGCCGAATCCTAAGCTCAATATTGAAAACTCCTCTTTTTATCTCAACACCGAAACTCGTCCCTGGATTCGGGCGGAAGGCGAAGCCCCAAGACGTGCGGGTGTGAGTTCCTTCGGGTTCGGTGGAACAAACTACCACATAGTTTTGGAAGAACACGACAGCGAGCAAAATCGCCCCTACCGGATACACAGTACCCCCCGCGAAATCATGTTGTTTGCTGCTAACCCTGCGGAACTGCTGACAAAGTGCGAAGAAGCTTTAGGTAACTTGCAATCAGCAGACGGCGAAAGACATTTCCTCAACTTAGCGCAAGCTTGCCAATCTGTGGAAATTCCCCAAAATGCGGCGAGAGTTGGCTTTGTGGCGGAAAATCTCCCAGAAGCTTGCAAGTTGATGCAAACCACCATTGATTTGCTCAAGCATAAAGCAGGTGCAGCTAACTGGGAACATCCCCAAGGTATTTACTACCGTGCTTCCGGTATGGAATTAGGCGGTAAGGTTGTATCGTTGTTCTCTGGTCAAGGTTCTCAATACCTGGAAATGGGTAGAGAATTGGTGATGAACTTCCCCACCTTGCGCCGTCTGTATGGTTACATGGATGGGTTGTTGCTCAGAGATAACTTGCGATCGCTCTCAGAAATTGTCTTCCCCCATCCCGTATTTAATGAAGACGAGAAAAAGGCGCAAGCGGCTGCACTGCAACGCACAGAATACGCCCAACCAGCGATCGGCGCATTTAGTGCAGGTTTGTATTCCATCCTCAAGCAAGCTGGCTTTAAGTCTGACTTTGTAGCAGGACACAGCTTTGGTGAAATCACTGCTTTGTGGGCTGCGGGTGTGTTGAGTGACCAAGATTATATGTACTTGGTGAAAGCCAGAGGTCAAGCAATGGCTGCACCCAAAGACCCTGATCACGATGCGGGTACAATGTTGGCGGTGAAGGAAGACCTCAGCAAAATCGAACCGATTCTGAAGCGATTCCCACAGGTAACGATCGCCAATTACAATTCTCCCACTCAGTTTGTCTTGGCAGGTTCTACCGGCGACATTGCGAAAGTGCGTGAAGCTTTACAAGCACAAGGTTATGCAGCCATACCCTTACCAGTGTCCGCCGCTTTCCACACCTCACTGATTGCTTTCGCCCAGAAATCATTTGCGATCGCAACTAAATCAGTCACCTTCCACGAACCCAAACTTCCTGTATTCACCAACGTTACAGGTAAGCAATACCCCAAAGAACCCCAAGCGATTCAAAAAATCCTGGAAACTCACCTCGCTAACTCGGTGCTGTTCAAGCAGGAAATTGAAAATATCTACGCGGCTGGTGGTCACTGCTTCGTGGAATTCGGGCCAAAGAGAATTTTGACTAACTTAGTGAAAGAAATTCTCGGCGATCGCCCTCATGTTACCATCGCCCTCAACCCCAGCGCACAGAAAAACAGCGATCGCTCCTTACGGGAAGCAGTAGTGCAAATGCGCGTTTTGGGTATGCAGTTGAAGAACATCGACCCATACCAAACCCAGCCTACCTTACCCCCAGCCGATAAGAAAAAAGGTATCAGCATCACCTTACGGGGTATCAACTACGTGTCCGAAAAAACCAAAAACGCTTTTGTGCAAGCGTTGAATGATGGACACAAAATTTCCTTCCCCAATGCGCCTACAGTTAACGTGGCTGCTACCCCAGTGGTAGAAACACCCGCTATCTCTGCGTCGCAACCAGAGACAACAGCCATGTCTGCATCGATGACCGCAGCTACACCAGAGATGTCTGCACCAGTTAAAGCAACTAACGGTAACGGACGCGCCGCCAAAATCGCCAACAACTCTACTATTACTACTGAAGCAAAACCAGAAATGAACTCTGCGATCCTTGCACCTCAACTAGCCGAATCAAAGACAATGGAAACACCTGAAAAACTGGAAAACTTCCAGCGCGTGATAGCAAGCTTAGAGTACCTCATGACTCAGTTCCAGCAAAACCAAGCTGAAAATCTCCAAGTTCATGGTACTTACCTCAACCATCAGATGGAATATACCAAAGCCTTCTTCCAACTGATGCAACAGCAAAATGCTTTGTTTGCTAACGCTAAGACTTCCCAAGAAGCTGCTCAACTCAAGCTAGTAGTGATGGAAAGCTTAGAGCGCAGTTTGATGCAGTTTCACTCCCAACAAGGTGAAACCCTCCGCATCCATGAAAAATATCTTCAGGAACAAGTAGCTTACGCGAAAAACTTCTTCGACCTGATCCAGCAACAATACTCAATGGTTCTTGCCAGTGGCGTAACCGCAGCCGCCACCGCAGCACCAGTCCAAGAAGTTAGCAAGCCAATTCCCGCTTTCACCATCGACACCCCCGTTGTGGAAGCACCCGCACCTGTAGCTAAAGTTGAGCCTGTAGCAAGACCTGAAGTTGCACCCGCACCTGCGCCCACAGCTTGGCAAATGCAGCCTGAGCCTGTAATTGAAGCACCCGTGGTTGCACCCGCACCTGTGGCTCAAATTATTGCTCCCCCAGTCAAGGAAGTTGAAGTTACTCCTGCACCTGCACCCGTTGCACCTGTAGCTGTAGCTGCTCCCGCCGTAGATTTGGCTGAGTTGGGTAACAGCCTGCTAGCAATTATCAGCGATAAGACTGGCTACCCAGTAGAAATGCTGGAAGTCGAAATGGACATGGAGGCTGACTTAGGTATTGACTCCATCAAGCGGGTAGAAATCTTAGGCGGATTGCAAGAATTGTATCCTGACCTACCCAAGCCTAACTTAGAAGAACTCGCAGAAAAACGCACCATCGGTCAAATTATCGAGTTCCTCCAAGCTAACGCTGCTAGCGGTCAACCTGTAGTCAAAGTAGCCGCACCTGTTGCACCTGCACCTGAAGTAATTCCTGTACCAGTCGTAACTCCTGCTGTACCTGAACCAGTAGCAGTCGTAGAAACAGTTACCGAAACTGAAGTTACAGACACCACCGAATATGCAGATATCGGTAAAACTCTCATCAACATTATCAGCGAGAAAACTGGCTACCCAGTAGAAATGCTCGAACTGGAAATGGACATGGAGGCTGACTTAGGGATTGACTCCATCAAACGGGTAGAAATCTTAGGTGGATTGCAAGAAGTATATCCCAACTTGCCCAAACCCAACTTTGAAGAATTAGGCGACTTACGCACCATCGGTCAAATTGTTGACTACCTCCAGAAGCTGGTGGGAGGTGAAAAAAAAAAGCCTCAGTCTGAGTTTAGCTGGCAACCAGTAAAAGTCATCGACGGTGTACAACGCCGTCCAGCCAAACTCAGATACCTACCAACACCCGATCGCCTAGAGTTCAAATTGCCAGAGGGACACATCTATTTAATTACTGATGATGGAACTCTGACTACCTCCCAAGTAGCCCAAGCTTTAACAGAAAGTGGCTCCAAAGTAGTAGTGTTGAGCTTCCCCCAATCGATAGTTCCCCAACGCTCGCCCTTACCCGCAGGCGTGAACCAAGTCAGCCTCGCAGATATGAGCGAAGAACTACTGCAAGAAAAATTATCTGCGATCGCTACTAACTACGGCACAATTGGGGCTTTCGTTCACCTCCACCCCAGATTTCAGGTAGCGAACACCGGTAAAGTTCCTTTCATCCCAGAAGAAAAAGCGATTGTGAAGCACGTTTTCTTTATGGCGAAGCACCTGAAACAATCCCTGACTGAAGCCGGACGTTATGAGCGTAGTTGTTTCTTCACTGTCACTCGGTTAGATGGTACTTTCGGATTAGAGCAGAATGTAAACTTTGGTGCGATCGGTGCTGGGTTATTCGGGTTAGTCAAAACTCTGAGATGGGAATGGTCAAATGTATTTACCAGAGGAATTGACCTCAGCCCCAACTTAGATGCAAGAACTTCAGCACAGCACATCATTGATGAATTGCATGATTCTAATCTTTGTATTGCTGAAGTCGCTTACGGTTCTCAAGGACGCGTCACTCTCATCAGTTCCTTCGAGTAGTTCTATAGACTGTTTTTTCCTCGCGCAAAGGCGCAAAGGCGCGAATAATTAACTTCACTTTTGCGCCCTTCTTAGCGACTTTGCGTCTTTGCGCGAAACAAAATTCATCTCTTTGATAAAAAAATATGACTACACTTACCCAGGTTCGTCCTTCATCGGTTTTTGTTGTTAGTGGCGGTGCTAAGGGAATTACGGCGCAGTGTGTGGCGAGATTAGCACAGCACCAACCTTGTCAGTTTATCTTGCTTGGGCGATCGCAAGTTATTGAAAATGAGCCGGAGTTTGCTCAGGATTGTTTTGACGAGGCTGTATTAAAAAAACGCATTATGCAGCATCTCATCTCCCAAGGGGAAAAGCCGACACCGATGAGTGTGCAGAAGGTTTATAACAAAATTGTTTCTAGCCGCGAAGTTAAGCAAACTCTGGCGGAAATTCAAAAGACTGGTGCAAAGGCTGAGTATATCAGTGTTGATGTTACCAATGTTGCAGAGTTACAGCAGAAATTAGCTGCTGTGTCTGCACGGGTGGGTAAAATTACTGGGATTATTCACGGTGCTGGTAACTTAGCTGACAAGTTGATTGAGAAGAAGACAGACCAAGATTTCGAGAAGGTTTACACCGCTAAGGTGCAAGGGTTAGAAAATCTGTTGTCTTGCGTGGATGCAAAACAACTAGAACATTTGGTGTTGTTTTCTTCCGTGGCTGGATTTTATGGGAATATTGGGCAATCAGATTATGCGATCGCTAATGAAATTCTCAACAAGTCAGCCCACTTGATGAAGCAATACAATCCTGATTGTCACGTTGTCGCTATCAACTGGGGCGGTTGGGATAGCGGTATGGTGACACCAGAACTCAAGAAAGCCTTTGCTGAACGGGGAATTGATATTATCCCTGTGGATGTGGGTACACAAATGCTAGTCAACGAACTACACCCCAGTCATCGTGACTCTACACAAGTAGTCATCGGTAGCCCCATCATCCCCCCACCTGGAACACTAGACCCCCAACTCCGTACCTATCGCATCCATCGCCGCCTGAGTGTAGATGCAAACCCCTTCTTGATGGATCATGTGATTGCTGGGACTCCCGTACTACCAGCCACCTGCGCTATGTCCTGGATGATTCATGCTTGTGAAGAATGTTATCCAGGTTATCGCTATCTACGTGGTAGAGAATTTAAAGTTTTAAAGGGTATTACCTTCAATCAAACCCTAGCGAAAGAATACATTCTCGAAATTCAAGAAATCGCCAAAAATGGTTCTGAATCAATCGAATTTCAGACCACAATTCTCAGCAAAACCCCCGAAGGAAAAACCCACTATCATTTCCGCGCCAACATTACAACTGTGCGCCAAATACCAGAAATTCCCATCTATGAATCTGTTAATTGGCAAGAAGATAATATCATCAAAACCATTGGTAAAGACTTCTATCAAAATGGTGATTGCTCCCTATTTCACGGGCGAGCATTCCAACAAATTACCAGAGTAATTAACATCAGTCCAGAAAAAATTACTGCTGAATGTTACTGGCCAGAAATCTCACCAGAAACCCAAGGACAATTCCCCATCAGATGGTTTAATCCCTACGCCATAGACCTCAGTACCCAACCCCTCTGGGTATGGTTAAGCCACTATCACCAAGAAGTTTGTTTACCCGGACAAATAACAGATTCACAACAATTTAGACCCATCCCTTATAACGCACCCTTCTACGTTTCTTGTGAAGTCATCAGCAAAACCGCAACAGGCTTAACCTCCAACTTCATGATTCACGACACCGAAGGAAAACTCTACTCCCGCATCTTAGGAGCAAAAGCAATCATTGCACCAATGAACCTGCACAAACCCAAATAAGAGGCAGGGGGGCAGGGGAGAATAAATAATGAATTTTACCCTCAACAATCTCCTTCCCCTTCTTTCCTTTGCGTCTTTGCGCCTTTGCGTGAGATAAATCTTAAATAAAACCCCTCAAAGCATCCTAAATAAATTAGGATGGCTATAGTAGGCCATTTATAAGCACAGTAAATCCTTAATCGTCTCAAGTCCTGGGAATAGCGTAAATCCTCGTAAGTTTAGAAAACAGTTTAAATACTGTCATATTCAGCAGAAACAAAGGTGACAGGTAACAGGTTACAGGTGACAGTGAAATAGTCATTAATTCTTTTCCCCCTGCACCCTGCACCCTGCCCCCCTGCCTCTTATCGCTTAATACCCAAACGAGGATAGAAACAGTGGAAAAAATCGCCATCATCGGATTATCATGCCTCTTTCCTGATGCTAACAATCCCGAACAATTTTGGCAGAATCTCACTGATCAGAAAGATTCGACATCATCAATTACTGTCGAAGAAATGGGTTTAGATCCCACAATATTTTACGACCCAGTTAAAGGCAAGCCGGAAAAATTTTATTTTCTCAAAGGTGGATTTGTCCGCAATTTTAAATTTGATGCCAGCGAATACAATCTGCCATCGGAATTTGTGGAAAGCTTAGATAACACCTTCAAATGGTCACTATACGCTGCAAAACAAGCTATTCAAAATAGTGGCTACTGGGGAAATAAAGAAGTCCTGTCTAAATGTGGAGTTATCTTAGGAACTCTTTCTCTACCTACCAAAGTTTCTAATCAATTAATTGCACCCATTTACCGCCAAACCATTGAGCCAGCAGTAGCGGAACTTTTACAAAATCAAGATTTCCATCTGGCGGCTATCCCTACAACTACTAAAGCCGCCACACAAAACGCCATGATTTCCGGCTTACCGGCTGCATTAGTCGCTAAAGCTTTTTCCCTTTCAGGTAATCACTTCTGTATAGATGCTGCTTGTTCTTCTGCCTTCTATAGCATCAAGTTAGCATCCCATTACCTACAGTCTCGCAAAGCTGACGTAATGCTAGCTGGGGCTATCAGTTGCTCAGATCCTCTTTTCTTACGGATGCTATTTTCTGGTATCCAAGGCTATCCAGACAACGGCATTAGCGCACCTCTAGATAAAGCCTCACGAGGTTTAATTACCTCTGAAGGTATCGGGATGGTGATGCTGAAACGCTACAGTGATGCCGTCAGAGATGGGGATAAAATCCTAGCAACAGTTTGCGGTAATGGTCTTTCTAACGATGGAAAAGGTAAGCATTTACTAAGTCCTAATACTAAAGGGCAAGTTATAGCCTTCGAGAGAGCCTATCAAGAAGCTGGACTTAACCCCAAAGCAATTGATTATATGGAGTGTCACGCTACCGGCACATTACTGGGAGATACCACCGAATTAACCTCTATAGAATCCTTCTTTGGACAACACCAAGCCAAGCCTTTAGTTGGTTCAGCCAAAGCCAATGTCGGTCACTTATTAGTAGCTGCCGGTATGGTGAGTTTGACGAAGGCAATATATAGCCTCAACCACGGTGTAATTCCCCCCACCATCAACGTCAACGACCCTATTAAGTCGGAAAACAACGTGATTTCGTCTGACAACATCGTGCGAAATCAGACACCCTGGCCACAAAACAACTCAACCAAACACGTAGCCTTAAGTGCTTTTGGTTTTGGTGGTACAAACTCCCACCTGATTCTAGAGAAATAAAAAGTTCGTAGTAAGGGCTTCAGCCCTTTCTTAGAGATAAAAAATTAACTATCCCAAAATTAACGAGTTAGTAGGGTGCGTCAGTACAAGAAAGCCGAAACTTATCAAGAAATTACTCATACTGACGCACCCTACCTTTTGGAAGTCTCTGAAGCACTGAAGTGCTTACTACAAACTGATTTATCGTTCACAGACTAATAGTAAAGAGATGTTAGAACAAAAAATCGCTATTGTAGGCATGGATGCCTTCTTCGGTGAATGTAATGGCTTAGATGCTTTTGAACGCAGTATCTACGACGGTAAACAACACTTCATTCCCCTACCGCCGAAGAGATGGTACGGCATCGAAACACAACCAGAATTACTACAAAAGTACGGCTTAGTAGAAGGTAAAGCACCTGTAGGTGCATATATCAAAGATTTCGATATTGATACCCTCACCTATAAAATTCCTCCTAACGAAGTTGAAAAACTCAACCCCCAACAATTGCTACTTCTGACGGTGGCCGATCGCGCCCTTAAAGATGCGAAGATTCCAGAAGGGGGGAATGTAGCGGTGATTATCGCCACGGAAACCGAGTTATCTGTCCATCAACTCCAACAACGCTGGGATGCGTCTTGGCAAGTCAAAGACGGACTGAACGCGGCGGAAATTACTCTACCCCAAGATAAAATCGCTCAACTAGAAACCATCGTTAAAGATAGCGTTCACCATCAAGTCGAAATTGGTGAGTATTTAAGCTACATCGCCAACATTATGGCGAGTCGGATTTCTTCGTTGTGGAATTTTACCGGGCCTTCCTTCACCCTCACGGCTGTAGAAACTTCTGCATTTAAGGCGTTGGAAGTGGCACAAATGCTACTGATGACTGAAGAAGTAGACGCTGTAGTTGTGGGTGCAGTCGATATGGCTGGCGGTGTTGAAAACGTATTATTACGCAGCAAAACAGCTAATATTAATACTGGTGTTAATACTCTGAGCTATGATCAAAAAGCCAATGGTTGGACACCGGGAGAAGGTGCGGGGGTTGTGGTTCTCAAGCGTCATAGCCAAGCATTAGAAAATGGCGATCACATTTATGCTGTAATCGATGCCATTACTATTGGTCAAACTCACTCAAACCTAGACGGTGCAAGCATTAACCAAGCTTGTCAGCAAGCTCTACAAACAGCAGGTGTTCAAGCTGAACAAGTGAAATATGTCGAAGTTTACGGGAGTGGGATTCCCCAGGAAGACGAAGCGGAAATTGCTGGTTTAATCCAAGCTTATCCATCTGTAGGTGATGGTTTACACTGTGCAATTGGTAGTGTTAAAGCCAATATCGGTCACACTTTCGTTGCTTCGGGTATCGCCAGCTTAATTAAAACGGCTCTGTGTTTGTATTACAGATATATTCCTGCAACTCCTGGCTGGTCTGGGGTGAAGAACCCTCAAGCTTTTGAAGGTAGTCCTTTCTATGTGGCGACCGAATCTAGACCTTGGTTTTTGAGCAAGAATGCTCCTCGGCGTATCGCTGCGGTGAACGGAATAGGTTCTGATGGGACTTATGCTCATGTGATTTTGTCAGAAGAAGTCAAGCAACAAGAGCGTCCAAATACCTATTTACGACAAACACCTTATTATCTGTTACCTGTAGCTGCTGATGACCGCGCTAGTTTGATGGCTAGTTTGGACAGTCTGCAAAAGAGTATTACCGAGAGTGATTCTCTATCTCAGATTGCTAGCCAAGCTTTTAATACCTATCAACAACAAACCGCCGCACAGTACGCCGTTTCAATTACCGGACGCAACAAAAAAGAACTGCTGCGCGAAATTGAATCAGCACGTAAAGGGATTACTGCTGCTTTTGAAAAGGGTACAGATTGGCAAACACCTGTAGGTAGTTATTTCACAGCCAACCCCTTGGGTAAAAAAGGCGAGTTGGCTTATGTGTATCCGGCGGCGGTGAATTCCTATGTCGGTATTAGTCGTAATCTCTTCCGTCTGTTCCCCAAACTGTACGATAACCCCTTCATCAAGAGCCTCTACAAACGTGCGGCTGATGTGGAACGTCGGGTATTTCCGCGCAGTTTGAGCAAATTAACTACTAGACAACTAGAAAAGCTAGAGAGGGAATTGCTCGATGATTCTCTAGCAATGTTTGAAGCGGAAATGTCCTTTACCCGACTGCTTACTACAGTCATTCGGGATGATTTTCAAATCAAACCCAAATACGTGTTTGGTTATAGCTTGGGTGAAACCAGCATGATGGTTGCTCAAGGGGTATGGAGCAATTTTTATGAAGGTAGTAACTCCTTCAACTCCTCCGCTTTATTTGGTGACAGATTATCTGGGCCGAAAAATGCTGTGCGTGAGTATTGGGGATTACCAAAATCTCCCACGGCTTCAGAGGATAATTTGTGGGGTAATTATGTGCTGATGGCGAGTCCTGTACAAGTGCGGGATGCAATCAGAAATGAACCGCGTGTTTATCTAACACAAATTAATACTTCCGAAGAAGTATTGATTGCAGGTGATCCGGCTGCTTGTCAAAGGGTGATTAAAACCATTGGCTGCAATGCTTTCTCTGCTCCCTTCGATCATGTGATTCATTGTCAAGCCATGCGATCGGAGTTTGATGAGCTAGTAAAATTAAATACTTTACCGAGTCAGGAAATACCTGGAATTGTATTTTATTCGGCGGCTGAGTATCAGACTATCACATTAGAAAGTGAAGTAATTGCGCGTAGCATTGCAACAGGGTTATCTCAAGAATTAGATTTTCCCAAATTAGTTAACCGCGTCTACGAAGACGGAACCAAAATTTTCATTGAAGCCGGTGCGGGTAGCGTTTGTTCTCGCTGGATAGATAAAATTCTGGAAGACAAAGAACACATCACCGTTTCCCTCAACCGTCGCGGAATGGATGACCATAGTTCCATTGTCAAAGCATTAGGTAAACTCGTTAGTCATCGGGTGAATTTAGACTTATCACCGCTTTACAGTCCAGTGACAACCACCAAGCAAAATAAAGCCATGCTGCGGACTGTGACAGTTGGTGGTGAATCAATTACTGGCAAAATATTGACAGCAGAAAACCGTCAACTCTTCCAAGATGTAGCGAAGAAAAAACAGCCAGAACAACCACTATTTAGTGATTCCCTCACCATCAATTCTCTGAATTTATCTCAGGCTGTTAATAAGATTGAAACTCCGGCTGTAGAAATTCCTACTCCTAAAGTTGAGCCAGCAAAAGATTCCATGAAAACTATCATGGAATACGATTTAAAAACTGAAGAGCGAGTAGAATTTTTTGAGTCTACTGTTTCTGACTCTGCAACGCCTGAAATAGTTCCTGAATTATCTGCAACTGACGAAGAATTTGCCATCATCATCAATATGTTGGAATTAAACAAAGTTCAGTATCAAAAGCTGAACGCAAACAACGCACGCATAACTAAAAATCACACGGATTTTTTAAAAGCCAGACAAGATTTTAGTAAACAATTGAGCGAAATCATTCAATTACAAATGGTCTGCGCCGCAGATTTATTGGGTGAAGAAGCTAAGTAATTAAAGTTCGTATTAAAGACTTTAGTCCTGATGTTATAAGGACTGAAGTCCTTACTACAAACCAGAGATAAATTCATTGCATATCGTGCGAGGGAACGACTGTGACGACCGTGGATACATTTATAAATAAGTTTGATAATGGTTTGAGTTATTCCAGCCATATCTACAATCACAATCTCATCTGGAAAGGTGCTTTAGATTGTGTTGCTTTTGAACAAACAGATATCAAAAATAAATTACTGGCTTTAGATAAACCTTGCTACATTGTCAAACTTGCAGGTAAAGTTGGTGTAACTAATGATGGTTATTTAGCTCCAGCAGAACATGGTGCAGCCGGACAATTAGAACTAATCACATCAATTCCACCTATTAAAACCCAACAACTCGGCGACCCTAGCTTTCTATCATTTTATGGCGTAAAATATGCCTATATGACTGGTGCAATGGCTAGCGGTATTGCTTCCGAAGAAATGGTAATTGCATTGGGTAGAGAGCATATTTTAAGTTCCTTTGGTGCAGGTGGTTTACCTCCTGAAAGAATCGAAGTAGCTATTCATAAAATTCAACAAGCTTTACCTCATCAACCCTACGCTTTTAATTTAATTCACAGTCCTAATGATATGGCAGTTGAACGCCAAGCTGTGGATTTATATTTAAAATATGGTGTGAGAATTGTTGAAGCTTCCGCATTTTTAGACTTAACTCCCAACATTGTTTATTACCGTGTTGCGGGATTAAGTTTAAATGATGCCAACCAAATTGAAATCAAAAATAAAGTCATTGCTAAAATTTCTCGCCGGGAAGTAGCGAGTAAATTTATGCAGCCAGCACCACCAAAAATGCTGCAAGAATTGCTACAACAAGGTTTAATTACTGAGTTGCAAGCTAAACTGGCGGCAAAAGTTCCAATGGCTGATGATATTACTGTAGAAGCTGATTCTGGCGGACATACTGATAATCGTCCCTTGGTGTGTTTACTCCCTTCATTAATTGCTTTAAGGGATGAAATTCAAGCTCAATATCATTATCCTCAACCCATTAGAATTGGTGCGGCTGGTGGAATTGCTACCCCAGAATCAGCCTTAGCAGCTTTTATGATGGGTGCTGCTTATGTAGTTACTGGTTCAGTCAATCAAGCTTGTGTTGAATCTGGTGCTTGTGAGCATACCAAAAAGCTATTAGCCCAAGCAGAAATGGCTGATGTCACTATGGCTCCCGCCGGCGATATGTTTGAAATGGGTGTGAAAGTACAGGTGCTGAAACGGGGTACGATGTTCCCCATGCGCGCGCAAAAATTGTACGAATTGTACCGCACTTATAACTCCATTGAAGAAATTCCTTTGGCAGAAAGGGAGAAGTTAGAAAAACAAGTTTTCCGGAAGACTATTGCTGAGGCTTGGGAAGGAACTGCTGCGTATTTATCACAAAAAAATCCAGAGAAATTAGGGAAAGCAGTTAACAATCCTAAACTCAAAATGGCTGTAATCTTTAGATGGTATTTAGGATTATCTTCTCGTTGGTCTACTACTGGTGAAAAAGGTAGAGAAGTAGATTATCAAATTTGGTGCGGCCCAGCAATGGGAAGTTTTAATGACTGGGTGCGTGGTTCTTATTTAGAGGAAACGCATAATCGTCATGTTGTTGATGTTGCTCATCACATCATGAAGGGAGCAGCGTTTTTATATCGCATTCAAAGTTTGAAATTGCAAGGAATGCAAATTCCAGATTCTTACATTCAATATCGACCAGTGCGTTAAGACAGTGCTGAGTAATGAGTGCTGAGTGCTGAGTGAAAAGACAGTATTAATTGGCAATTGATGAGTAGTTTTTACTAAGTTTATGCACTCAATACTCAGCTATGACTTTGGTAAATATTTGGAGATTTCAAAATGACTGTGAAACAATCGTATAGTGCAGCCGAAATTCAAGCTTGGATGGTTGCTCACCTGGCTGAAGTGTTAAGTGTAGATGCTGATGAAATTGACCCCAGTGTGAATTTAGAAAGCTATGGTTTGGATTCTGCTCAAGCCATGACTATGGTAAGTCAATTAGAAAAATTATTAGGGTTTCAACCATCTCCTTTGTTGTTGTGGCATTATCCCACAATTGAATCATTATCTCAGCGTTTAGCTGAAGAATTGGAAGAAGGTACAGAGGTACAAGATACAGGTGTTACTCGTTCCACAAATACTGCTAGCTTCTCTGATACCCCTGTTTTGGATTTACAGGCTGAAGCTGTTCTTGATCCCACTATTCATCCTGGTGGTGCTATTCCTGTTGCTTTACCTGTCACTCAACCTAAGAAGATATTCTTAACTGGTGGTACTGGCTTTCTAGGTGCTTTTATTATTCGGGAATTGCTCAAACAAACCAAAGCAGAAATCTATTGTTTGGTGCGTGCGGCTAACTTGGAAGAAGGCAAAGTTAAGCTGCAAAAAAATCTCGAAGGTTACGCAATTTGGCAGGATGAATATGAATCGAGAATTATTCCTGTAGTTGGTGATTTATCTGAACCTTCGTTGGGTTTAAGTTCTACTCAATTCCAAACTTTAGCAGCAGAAATTGACACTATTTATCATAGTGGTGCGTTGTTAAATTATGTCTTCCCCTACTCAGCATTGAAAGCGGCTAACGTTTTGGGAACTCAAGAAGTTTTGCGCTTGGCTTGTCAAGTGAAAGTAAAGCCTGTGCATTATGTTTCTAGTGTGGCGGTGTTTGAAGCTCCTTTCTATGCTGGTAAAGTTGTGAAGGAAGATGATGATTTTAGCCACTGGGAAGGGATTTATTTGGGTTACTCCCAAACTAAGTGGGTAGCAGAAAAGTTAGTGAAGATTGCGAGCGATCGCGGTTTACCTGTTACCATTCATAGACCCCCCCTCATCGCTGGTGATAGCGAAACCGGTATCGGTAACACCCATGACTTCATCAACTTGATGGCTAAGGGTTGTCTACAGATGGGATATTTCCCCGACGTGGAATATATGCTGGATATGTCCCCTGTAGATTATGTTAGTAAAGCGATCGTACATCTATCTATGCAAAAAGATGCGATCGGTCAAGCTTTCCACTTACAACATCCCGAACCCGTAGGATTGAATGTTTTAGTTGACTGGATACGCTCTTTCGGTTATCAAATTGACATTCTCCCCTACGAAGAATGGCAAGCGAAGTTAATTGAGAGTGCAACTTCTACAGATAATCCTCTATACACTTTACGGCCTTTCCTCTTAGAGCGTTGGTCTGATGAGCAACTCACTATTCCCGATTTGTACCTAAAAGCTAGAAGACCTCACATTAGTTGTGAAGAAACTGTTAAGGCTTTAGCTGGTAGTGGTGTTTCCTGTGCGCCAATTGATGGGAAGTTGTTTATGACTTACACGGCATATTTGATTCAGAATGGTTTTTTGACTCTGGGTTAAGAGGGTTTAAACGCTCCAGGAGCGCAGAGTTACGCCAAGAGTTTAAATAAAGTTTGATTTTATGCGTCCATGACCCAGTTTCGTCAAGAAGCTGGGTTTTTCCTATGAAAGTCTTAATAAATCTCCTTTCCCCAGTCCCCAGTTCCCAATCCCCAGTCCCCATAAATTAAGTTTGCTATTAACACTAGCTTCACAAAATAAATGCTATAAATGAAGTTGATGTAAAGTTGAACCTCGTTGAACAAATCCTTGACTTTATGCCTGTTCTGCAACGGAAGGCGATCAACACTGTTATAAGTCAATTTTCTGCCAAAAAAGTGCAATCTACAAGTCTGGAATGTAGCTGTCTTTATCGCATTTAGTTGCGGATAGGTGAGTTTGAAGGTTTGATCTGTCTGTAGTCTGAATGAGGCTACACAGAATTTACCAAATTGATAATGCGTGAATCCTGCCGATCAGAATACAGGTACTAGCAGGTTACAATGACAACTCTCACAGGTAAGACAGTGCTGTTGACCGGTGCCTCACGCGGTCTGGGTGTGCATATTGCTCGTGCTTTAGCAAAAGAGCAAGCAACCGTGGTGTGTGTTTCGCGTTCCCGTTCAGGATTAGAGCAAACTTGTGATGCAGTCAATGCAGCAGGTGGTAGAGCTTTTGCCGTCCCTTTTGACATTACCAAGGTAGGGGAATTATCTGCTCTCACCGAACAGGTTCACTCAAATGTCGGCTCTGTTGATATTTTAGTCAATAATGCTGGCATAGAAATTATTAGTGCATTCGCCAATTACTCTCTCGCAGAAATTCATTCTGTCTTCAACACTAACCTCTTGGCTACTATGGAATTAACTCGTTTATTACTCCCCAACATGATGGAACGAGGTAGTGGCCGCATTGTTAACATTGCTTCACTAGCTGGTAAAAAGGGTATTGCTTTTAACAGCATTTACTCTGCTAGTAAGGCAAGTTTGATTATGTGGACTGATGCCGTCCGTCAAGAATTAGCTGGTAGTGGTGTCCATATTTCGACAGTTTGTCCGGGATATGTCTCTCATACTGGGATGACCGTTGATCCTCGTGTACCTGCACCTAAATTAGCAGGTGTGACGACACCCAAAGGTATAGCTAACGCTGTTATGCGTGCTATTAAAGGCAGTCAAGCAGAAATTCTTGTCAATCAAAATCCGATTATGGAAGGTGTGACAAAATTGATGCTGTCTATGGGACAAATTTCTCCGACTGTAGTTGATAAACTTTATCAGTTTTTAGGTATAGTCAATTTCAACCAAGTCAGAGCCGGAAATCGAGCTAATCTCAAATATGCGGCCGATTTTGGTCGTTACTAAAAATTATAGTGAGCTGATTCGGGAATGCGGCTTAGATGGTTAATATTGCCAACACTTTAACTGCCAGCCACAACCCGCCACGGCAAGAGCAGCAACATAGTTATTATCAGGCACTAACTCTACTAGACTCCAAGCAGGTAATTTGACTAACCTAGCTGGTTCTGTGGGTGTTAGTGCTATTTCAATTTGTTCTAATTGAGATATGCCGTCACCCGTCGCTTTAAGATAAGCTTCTTTACAAGTCCAGTAGCGGAAGAAGGTTGTTTGTTTTTGGTCTTCGGGTAGCGATCGCAGTAAATTATATTCTTGTGGTAAAAAAAACCTTTGCGCCAACGCTTCCACATCATCCATCACACGCAAAGACTCTAAATCTACCCCTATTGGCCGAGTATAATTCACCGCACACAAAGCTAAATTGTGAGAATGCGACAAGTTAAATAACAAGCCACTTTGCTGTAAACCCTCTGCTAACAACGGTTTACCACGCGCTTCATAATCAAACTTGACTTGTCCCGGCAAAATTCCCAAATAACCACCTAATATCTGCCTGAGAACACCCCGTCCAGCAATAAAACGCTGGCGATGTTCTGGAAAATAAAATCTGTTAGCACGAGCCAGTTCATCGTTAGAAAGAATTGCTGATAAGCTTTCTAGCTGCGATTCTGTTATATCTAGCTGAAATCGCCAAACATGAACCTCATTCGGGAATAAAGTTAAATCTTGGGGTGTAGGTAGCCAACTCATCGGGGACTGGGGACTGGGGATTGGGGACTGGGGACTGGGGACTGGGGACTGGGGACTGGGGACTGGGGACTGGGGACTGGGGATTGGGGACTGGGGACAAGGTAGAAGGGGAGAAAAACTAATGACTAATGACTATTGACTAATGACTAATGACTAATGACTAATGACTAATGACTATTGACTATTGACTATTGACCAATAGGCATTTTGGCATACATATTTTTCAAAGTATAGGTATGCTATGGAAGTGGGATAAATTTCGTGTGAAAAGTAATAAAAACGTTTCATCTCTCAGCCGTGAACTGAGAGATTTTTATTTATTATCTTAATTTTAGTTTTTATTTAATCATTTTTTCATAATTGATTATTTTATTGAGCTTTTACAGATATTTCAACGCATTATGTCAGGTTATTAATTACTGGTAAGAGTCATATTAAATTCTCTGCTTTGCATCTCAAATATTAAATGGATTAAAGCAACTATATTTTCTAGTCCATAACTCACATTAGCCAGATTTTAGCAACAGACATAAATTAAGTTAAGTACACTACCACGCAGTCTTAAGATTCTTAGTTTGATTCGTCAAAAAAACCAACAGTTAAAATCTGTGGTTATTCAAGTTAACTTGTGTCTATGCTTTTGTTTGTAAGCGACTAGACAGTATATGAGTGTTACCAAAATAATAGCCTTCAATGTAGAAGGTTCAAACACTTTTGTTGGAGGTGTTGCAATACATTGAAGTTCACCACTATTTCCCGGAGTATCAACTTTAATTGTTCCTGGGGGACATACTGGTGTTGGAGGTGTGGTTGGAGGTGTTGTTGGGGGTGTGGTTGGAGGTGTGGTTGGAGGTGTGGTTGGAGGTGTGGTTGGAGTTGGTTCAGGTACACTTCCCACAGAATTGCGACTAGATGAATTACCTCTTCCACCAAGTAAGGCCAGTAATACAATCAACGGTACTAAACCAGCAATCCAAGGCCAGACAACTGGAGAACCATCTGACTGAGCTGCAATGATTTCTTCACCAGGGATTTCTGCTATTTCTTCGATTCCTACTGTGCTGCCTGGTTCTACTAATGCAGTATCAAATGTTTCACCCACTATGGTTTCACCTGGTGGAGTCACATTTGGAAGTTGAACCAGTTTTCTCCCATACCAACCATCATCTCTAGCATTGGGAGTATATGGACGCGAAAGTATTGTCAAAATACTTTGTCTGAGTTCGGCTTTATTTCCTGTCTGTAAAGCGTTTAATCCCCTAGAGAGATTATTCAGATAGAACTGTGTCATATCTGGCTCTAGGTTCAGATCAACAATCTTTTGTTCAAGGTTGGGGATTTTGGCGGCTTCTTCTAAGAGGGTTTGTCCATAGGATAGTTTCAAGTTCACAAACCCACTGCGGAGGTCATCTGCTGGTTTTCCTGACCACAAAAAGTTTCTTGTGACATCTCTAAAACCAACTACAGGACTTGAACTCAGTTTTCCTCCCAGTCCATACTGCGCTGAATCTAAAATTTGGGAGGAATGATTTCTCCAGACTGACATATAAGGAGAGTTAATCAGATTACTGTTGTTGCCGTAAAAGCCAAGAGTTCTCTGATAGTTAGTTTCTCCGCCAGCTGCTCTCATCAACATTTGTTGATAAGTCAGTCCACCGTTAGATTCAATAACTTGCTCCAGGATAGTACCGGTTTTGTTACAACGTAGACCAAACCCTACTACGCACCCAGGGATAACTCGTATCTGACGCAAGCCAGCTTCGTTATTTTGTAGCTGATACTGTAAATACTGCTCTTCTTGGCCTGGTGGTATTTTGACAGGCGCACCAACATTTAAGCCTTTTGGTTGTGCATTAGCAGTCTGAACAAGAATCAGTAGTGTTGCTAAAGACGAGAATACAAGTGTGATGTTTTTGATGGTAGATTTCAACAAGACCCTTCTCCGGTAGATGACACAGATAGATTTAATTGGGAGTAATTTATCTTGAGCAAACTAAGCAATTCTCGTTTGACAAGTAAAAACTCAGTTTTGAGTTGGTTGAGAACTCACATTTTTAGGTAGTTGGATGTTGATTGTAATGGCTGTTCCTTTTAATTCTCCTGCACTCAATGGATGATAAATAATTAATGCTCGATTTGGCTCATCAAACAGAAAACCACGGCGAGAGGGCTTAATCTTTCCGTCTTTTACTAAGGAGATAAATGCCTCTAAATATCTGCGTACACTATCTTGGTTTTCCTGATTTATAGTAGTGTGATGCTGAATTAGAGACATAAAGAAATCTAAACTCCGAGAGTCCTGACCTAAAATTAGACTGCCATCATCTAAGAAAGAACTGCCAATTAGTTTGCCATCTTTCTCTGTAACTTTAAATAGTGTGTAGTAGCGATTATCTTTGTTAGGGTCGTTCACATAACATACCCAAGAGCCATCTTCGCTACGAGAAAAACCTTGTTCTGCTAGGTAAGAAAAAGCAGAACTAGTTTTTTGGTTTGAGACAGGAGGTAGCAAACTTTCAACGGGATCTAAAGAACAAATTTTTTGGTTTGACGTTGTGGTGGTTGTCGTAGTTTCAGGAGTGGTGGGTGTTTCCTGAGCTTTAACTTGTAACTGATTGCCATGCAATATCGCAACTGAGAAAATGGCAGTAAAGGCAAGTAATTTACTCAGATAAATGCTCTTAGTCATGTGTTTATCCCCATTGTTATATTTGTTGATTTTGTAAGATTGTGAAGTTTGAACGTAAGTAAAGATTATATAGCTTAATGAGAAAGCTATGTAGATAATTATTTACATTAACTAATTGTGAAAGATTGTGGTGTCAAGAATTAGAAGCACTAACAAAAACAGTTAAATTAATTCATTTTTGTCAATAATCTTGATTGTTACTGCAATTGTCATAATCCCCTCACAGATATATTTGGTGTGTACTAAATTTTTGAGACAAAGACTATATATTTAGCATTTTTCAGTATCAAAGGTGCATAAATTGTTTCAATAAGTTCGGTTCAATTAGGGATGAACTACTGAATAAAAGTTACAACATTGATAACTATTTATTAATGTCTAAAAAGATACGAGATTTGTTGATGATTAATATTTTTTGTATTTTCTTGCCTTTTATAACCGGCTTTCTTTTCTCTCCAGAACTACTTAATATTATTTAAATTTTTCTTGACTAAAGGGCTGTGCTTAAGGAAATGTCTATTGATAAATAGGTTGAGGTTTTAACACTGCTAATATTTCATCACCATGTTATATTTACTTAAGTATCCGTTGTTTTTGCTACAGAATAATTTGTTACTCTATCCTAGTACCTGTGTAATTACGGTGTTTGGCTGAGTAATTCTGAATATTTATTTAGTTAGTGTGCAGTAATTCTACCATCACCTAATCGGGTTATAAGGGTAGCATAGACAACTTTAAAAATTGCACACTATAAATTTTTCTAGTCTTCAAAAATGTTCTTAGAGACAACATGAAGTATTGATAAATGTTAAGGAAAATACATAAGTATATACTTATGTATATATGTAGTTTTATCTGTCGTTTAAGCTCGGACTACAGCTAATGAAGAGACGCAACTGCCAGGCATGAGAAATGTTGATGCTCAAAAGATGGTGAATTGTATGTTCTGAGTGATTCTGCTTTTTGTGATTTTAGGTTAGGTGCAGTTTGTCAATGTAGCGTCAATTGCAGAAAACTGGTACTGTGAATTCTCGAAACTAACACCGTATACAAAAAGTAGCTGTTGAGTCCATGACAATCACGATCGCGCTCAATACTGACTCTGTTAATACCCTGGATTTATCCCCTGTTGATACGGTAATTAATCAACTGTTACAAGAGCAAACGTCTCAAGGCACGACACAAAGCGTCTACGCTAACTATGAACAGCAGTTGCACTTTGATATCAACTATCCTCTAGAACCAGGTGATCCTCGCGAATTGTCAGAAATTCCTGAGTTAAGGCTGTGGTTTGTGCGTCTAGATGCTAAATACCCGTGGCTGCCATTTTTATTGGATTGGAAAGCTGGAGAACTTGCTCGTTATGCGGCGATGCTTGTACCCCATCAATTTAGTGCTAAAGAGGGCATTCAATATAATCCTGAAGCTTTAGAAATCTTTTTAATGCACAAAGTGTTTCTGTTAAGCGACTGGTTAAAACAGCAGGATATTCCTTGGCAAGCACGACTAAAATCTATGGCGCAAATGCTTGGTTACGAATTAGATGATGCGTTTTTCGATTTGTTTTGAGGTTGGGACTGGGGATTGGGGACTGGGGATTGGGGATTGGGGACACTTCGACAAGCTCAGTGCTTCACTGGGGATTGGGGACTGGGAGATTTTACTTTAATGTCCTGTTTGTCCAATGCCCGATGCCCCATGCCCAATGCCCGATGCCCCATGCCCCATGCCCTAATTCATCCACCCCAAACTTTTTCAAGGATGGTTTTGGGAGAAATATCCGCTATTTTGCCGGTAGAAGATTTGATACCCAAGAACTTATCGCTTGTTGGTAACACTTTGCTTGGGTCTGTAGAACCAAACAGGCAAATTGTATAAGTTTGTACTGCTACACTGAGTTGTAATGGTACAGTGTCAGTAGTGAGCATCAAACTAGCTCCGGCAATGATGGCGGCTAATTTACCGATGTCTTCGGGAGCAGTCACCTTAAGATTAGGGGCTGAATCCCGGAGCGATCGCACAAATGCTTCGTCATTAGTTCCTTGAATGACAACTATTGGTAAATCTGGTTGTTTAGTTTGAAAGTCCTGAATAATGGCTTGCCAGTTTTCCACGGGATATAAAGTATCTCCCGCTTGAGGTTTGGATAGCCAGCTTGAGCCATCATAAATTAATACATAACCATTATTTACTCCTAAACGTTTTTGTTCGTTTTGCGCCCACTCAATGTCAGGTTTCGGCACATTTACCGCTAACTCTGGGGTAGGAGTGGTAATACCTAATGGTTGCAGCAAATCGTGGTAAGTTACGGCTGCATACTGAGATGATTTCAACGGCACAGAATTGGTAAGAAATCCAGAGCCTTTACCTTGGTAGCCGATACGTGTGGGGATTCCTGTTAACCAGAGAAAAAGACCCAATAACCAACTTTGACCAACAGTAATGACTACTTCATACTCGCGATCGCGAATTGTGCCTACTAGGTTGCCCCAATCTGCCAGGCTGTTACGGTCTTTGTAATCGAAAGCCAGCACCTCATTGACTGACTTACTCACCCGGTAGGCAGCCTTTGACCGGGGTTCGGTAACGACATCTAGTTGCGCGTTGGGATAATGTCTCTTCAAGTCGTCTAGAGTCGGAAAGAAGAGAATTTGATCGCCAATTCCGCCAGGTACAAGGGCTACTACTCGCATAATAATTATTGACGCTTACTCGCTCCTTATTTTAGGTGAATATAGGTATGCCCCTTCGGGTAATTCAAAATTCAAAATTCAAAATTCAAAATAAATTGCTTTGAATCCATAATTTTGAATTGTAACGAGGTGAAAGTCACTAGCCCCTAGTTGAAAGATTGAGGATTGTTGTGTATTTACTAATTCCTGCGGCCGGTGTCGGCAAAAGAATGGGGAGTCAACGGAATAAACTGCTGTTGCAGGTGCGATCGCAATCTATTCTGGCTTGGACTCTGTTGGCTGCACAAGCGGCTGAAGAAATCTCTTGGATAGGGATTATTTCTCAGCCGACTGACTGGCCAGAATTTAAGGAAATTATCGCTAATTTACGGCTAACTAAGCCAGTAGAATTAATTCTGGGTGGTGCTACCCGTCAAGAGTCGGTTTATAACGGCTTACAGGCACTGCCAACAGAGGCAGAGCAAGTTTTAATTCACGATGGGGCTAGATGTTTAGCCACACCAGATTTACTCAACGCCTGCGCCCAAGCTATACGTAAGTGTTCTGGCTTAATTGCAGCCGTTCCTGTAAAGGACACAATCAAAGTTGTGGATGGCAATGGCATAATTCAAAATACACCTGACCGTCAAAATTTGTGGGCAGCCCAAACCCCCCAAGGATTTAACGTCCAGTTGTTAAAACAATGTCATGCTGAAGGCATCCGCCAAGGTTGGGAAGTCACCGACGATGCAGCATTATTTGAAAAATGCGGCATTGAAGTGCAAATTGTGGAAGGCGAAGAAACCAACCTCAAAATTACTACTCCCCAAGATTTGGCGATCGCTGAATTTATCCTTGGCAGTCGAGGATAGGGCAGGGGGCAGGGGGAATAATTGAATTCTGATGATACTGGCTTTTTATTTGATTATTTGTGGGATTTGCCTTGACTTAAGCAACAAAAAAAGGTATAATCCCACACACTTATTAATGTAAAGTTATTAAACCTCAATAAGAAAATTCAATACACAAAGTTCAAATTTTGAATTTTGTAGCTTTAATTTTGAATTTTAAATTTTGAATTTTAAATTGATTCATGACCACAGCCACAGCAACCACGATAGAAGCGATTCTCTACTTAAAGGGTAAACCTTTGTCCCTGGGCGAAATCGCCGAGTATGCAGCCTGCGATCGAGCTAAGGTTGAAGAAGGCATCATTGAACTCATGGACAGCTACGCCCGCCGAGATAGCGCACTGGAAGTTGTAGAAACACCAGCTGGTTATAGTTTGCAACTCCGGTCTGATTTTCATGACTTAGTACAAACATTGATTCCTGTAGAATTGGGATTAGGAGCATTGAGGACACTGGCTGCGATCGCCCTCAATAGTCCCATCCGCCAAAGTGATTTAATTAACCTACGCGGATCAGGAGTATATCAGCACGTTCCCGAATTAGTCGAACTTGGTTTTGTTCGCAAAAGACGGGATCAGGAATCCCGTTCCTACTCACTACAAGTCACATCAAAATTTCATCAATACTTCCAAATCGAACAACTTCCCCAAATCTTAGAAAATAGCCCGAAAGAACAGCAGTTAGAACTAGAACTGGAAACTGGGGAGTAGGGATTGGGGATTGGGAATTGGGGACTGGGGACTGGGGACTGGGGACAAGGAAGACAAGGAAGACAAGGAAGAAGAATATAATGCCCAATGCCCAATTCCCAATTCCCAATTCCCAATTCCTTTGCGCGATGGTTTAGAGTAGAATTAGCAACTAAGCTAAAAAGAATTGCCAATGGTGTTTGATCCTGATTTTTTGAACGACAACTCTGAGGAACACCCCAACCAACTGCTTTCCGACCACTTTGGGGAAAACCCCAATCAGTTACTTAAATATCTCCAACATCAGTCTCCAGAAGTTCTAGCCCGTGTTGCCCAGTCCGTTAGCCCGGAAATTAAACAAATTATTTCCCAGAACGTACAAGGGCTAGTGGGAATGCTTCCAGCAGAGAATTTTAATGTCCAAATAACCACCGACAAAGAAAATTTAGCCGGACTGCTAGCATCGGCTATGATGACAGGTTATTTTCTGCGCCAAATGGAACAAAGGATGCAGTTAGATCATTTGTCTAATGGTCAATAGTCAATAGTCCAGAGTCAATAGTCAAAAGTCCATAGTCAAAAAGTTACTGTGCAAGGATGAAGGACTCATGAGTAATGAGTAATGAGTAATGAGTAATGAGTAATGAGTAATGAGTAATGACTAATGAGTAATGACTAATGACTAATGACTATTGACTATTGACTATTGACTATTTTTTGGGATAAGCACCTGACTGTACTTTGACTGTGAGAATTTTGCCACTGCGGTTGATTTCCATCACCAGAACATCTCCCACAGTGCTGGATTCAACTTGTTTTTGGACTTGGGCTGATGTTTTGACTGGTTTATCGTTAATTTTTTGAATTACATCGCCAGGGAGCAATCCTGACCGGTTAGCTGGTGAGTCTTTTACCACGCCCTTAATGACAACGCCAGTTTCCTGTTGAATGTTGAGCTTGTTTTCTTGATTGATTTGTTGTTTTCTGGTGGGAGATAAGTCCGTCATTTCAATCCCTAAAAAGGGATGTTCTACGCGTCCTTTGGTAAATAGTTCATTAGCAACACGGGCAGCAGTTTCTATGGGGATGGCAAAACCTAAGCCTTGAGCATCAGCACGAATTGCGGTATTTATTCCTATTACTTCCCCTTGGGCATTTAATAAAGGCCCGCCAGAGTTACCTGGATTAATAGCAGCGTCAGTTTGAATAAAGCTAACCCGTTTATCTGGAACTCCTACCTGTGCGCTGGTGCGGTCTGTGGCACTGATAATGCCGATAGTGACAGTATTATCTAAACCTAAAGGATTGCCGATCGCGATCGCCCACTGTCCAGGAATCAAATTTTGTGAATTACCTAATTTCACCGTCGGCAATTCCTCTCCAGGAATTTTGACGACAGCCACATCTGTAATATTATCAATCCCCACTACCTTACCCTCAAAAGTCCTACCATCTTTGAGAGTTACTTGTACTGTATCTGTGTCAGCTACAACGTGGGCATTAGTTAGGACTTGCCCTTTTTCACTCAAAATAAACCCTGAACCCGTACCGCGCTCAATTCTTTCATGGGGAAGTGGTTCTTCATCTTCACCAAAGAAGCGGCGTAATAAAGGATTTTTTAAAGCATCTGAGATAGGATTAGCGACTTTACGCGTGGCATTAATCCTGACAACAGCAGGGCCAACTTTCTGTACAGCGTGAGCAATAAAGTTAACATTATCACCATTAATAGCCCCTGGAGAACCACTTACAGGGTTAGGAGTCACACTTTCTGGGGGTAAAGCCACGGTGACATTTTTGAGTTGTTGAAACGAGCGATTTTGCGGGATGAGATAGCGACTACCTAACAAACCTGCACTACCGCCGATCACCAATAAAGATAGGTAAACGGCTAGTTGCTTTAATGATAAATTCATAATGATTACGTTTAAGGACAGCAATGCAGTTGCTAACTTACAAGTTTAGTCAAGCAACCAGCAAGTGGACAGGTAAATTTAACATTCGGTAGTTTTTGGGGATTGGGGATTGGGGACTGGGGACTGGGGATTGGGGACTAGGGACTGGGTATTTAATTTTAGATTTTAGATTTTAGATTTTGGATTTTGGATTTTGGATTGAAATCTCAAATTCTTTCCCCTACACCCCTTACACCCTTACACCCCTACACCCCTACATAAGACAGAAACTAATAACTAACGACTCACGACTAATAACTAAAGGCTTTCTTAACGGATATCCATGACTGTTCCTCATCGTTTGGTTTTTCTCTGCGGCTTAGTCGGTGCTTTAGGACTAAGCATGATTCCTAACTCAAACAATGTTAGTGCGGCTGTTGAAGGTTGTCCTGTTTCGGCTTTGTCCCGATTTCGACGACATCAAGTTGTTCGGGGTGACACTTTGGTGAGCATCGCCCAGCGTTACAATCTTGTGCCAGAAACGATTGTGGGGATGAATCCATCTCTTCAAAATGGTTCACAGCCAGTGGTGGGCAGTATTTTACAAATTCCTCCTTACAATGGGATTGTGGTAGAAGTTCCTAGCGGTCAAACTTGGCGACAAGTAGCAGCAAGATATAAAGTCCGTCCCGATGCGCTATTTGAGGTCAATGGATGTCAACAAAATCCCCGAATTGTGTTTGTACCTGGGGTCAATTGGTCGCCTAATGGCACTTTTACAGCATCTCCTAAAACCAATACAACACCTACTACTCCAGTGCAGTTATCTGGCTATCCTTTTGAACAGGTGGCTGAGGTAGGATTGCCCTATGGTTGGCAAATTAACCCCAATACAGGTCAGGTGTTTTTTCACAGTGGT
Organism: Aliinostoc sp. HNIBRCY26; assembly: GCF_050235535.1. Classification (GTDB taxonomy): domain Bacteria; phylum Cyanobacteriota; class Cyanobacteriia; order Cyanobacteriales; family Nostocaceae; genus Trichormus. Next base: position 462,623 of record NZ_CP189852.1, on the reverse strand, counting down.
GTTGATTTGTTAGCGGCTGTGGGAACTCCGGTAGAAGCGATCGCCCCAGGTGCGGTAGTATTTGCCCAGAATCAGGGTACTTACGGTAATTTGGTGATTGTTAATCATAATGGCGGAATGCAAAGCCGTTATGCTCATCTAGATACAATTCAAGTAAAAGTCGGGCAACAAGTCAGTAAAGGGCAATTACTTGGGACTGTAGGCACAACCGGACAACCAACTGGAAAGCAATCCCATCTGCATTTTGAAATTCGTGCGAGTTCTTCTCTAGGTTGGGTAGCTGAAAATCCCAAGGATTATTTAAAACCCTAGAATACCGCTAGCAAATAGGTAAAAAGCTAAAGTCCTAAAAATATTTTCTTTAGCCTTTTACCTTTTGCCTTTTGCCTTTTACCGTATGGTTTTATGGGTCAAATATCACAAGCAGAGTTGTTTTTTCAGCAAGGGTTAGAGCATTATCAAGCACTAGAGTATGAACAGGCGATCGCTAGTTTTGAAAAAGCCATTGAAATTAAACCATATTTTGCTGAGGCTTGGAATGAGCGCGGCTGGAATTTATTTTTATTAGACACAGAAACATCAGCAACAGCAGCACTTACAAGTTTTGATAAAACTATAGAACTTGAGCCTAATAACTTCCTAGCTTGGCATCGGCGAGGACAAGTACAATTAGAAAGGTTAGGTGATAATGAGGCTGCTTTATTGAGCTTTAACAGAGCATTAGAACTTGAACCAGAAAACTATGATGCTTGGTGGGATAAAAGTTTTACTTTATATGCGCTAGGTTTTTATGAGGAAGCCCTTGTTAGCTACAAAAAAACTTTAGAAATTCAGCCTAATAGTTATGCAGCGTGGCATGAGTGCAGTAGCTTATTATCAGAAATTGGTCGTTACGATGAGTCATTGCATGGTTATGATCAGCTATTAGTAATCAACCCTCATGATTATTTTGCTTGGAGCGATCGCGCCTTTGTATTACAGAATTTATCCCGCAATGAAGAAGCAATTACCAGCTTTGAAAAAGCTTTAGAAATTAAGCCTGATGCTAGTCAAATTTGGTCAGAACGAGGTAAAGTTTTTGAGAAATTAGGTAATTCACAAGCTGCAATAACAAGCTATGAAACAGCATTGCAGTTTAGCTATGACGGTGCAGTAACTTGGTATGAGTGGGCTAAAGTATTAATCTATTTTGGTCAATTTGATGATGGAATTATCGCTTGTGAACAAGTAATTATGTTTTTATGGGATACATTTTCAGCATTGCAAAACCGCAGTATGATATTACATAAATTAGGTAGTTATGACGAAGCGATCGCTGGTTATCAACATATTCTTAAAATCGAACCAGATGATGTTGAAACTTCCTACAATCTTGCTTGTTGTTATGCCCTGCAAAATAATTTAGAGTCAGCAATAAAAAATTTAAAACAAGCAATTAATTCCAGCCCTGAAACTTATCTAGAAGCCGCCAAAATTAACCCTGATTTTGAAAATATCCGTCATTCAACGGAGTTTCAGAATTTAATAGTGTAGGATGTGTAATGCTGGAAAATATAGCATTTCCCATTTTAGTTAGATAAAGTCAGTCAGAAGTGAACGCGGATGGACGCAGATGGACGCAGATAATTTTTCACGTCATTAGACTAGAAAACGCCATAACATAAATTACGTAATAATAAATATTTTTGTTGTCACCTACCATTGTTACTAGTGGATGCAATGATACTTTAATAAATCCCAGAAAACTACAAATTTTTAACAATATCCATAGAGTTTATAATGTGCATTCCTGCGGCGGCAAACTTAGCAAATGCTGCATCTGCTTGTTCTGTGTAGTCAACAACCCCAGGCACTACCACAGGAGAAGTACAATCTTCCAGGAGATATATTTTCTGAGCTAAATTAGCATTTATCTGCTGAATTTCTGTCAATAAATCATCAATTGTCCAAGCAACACAATGGCTTTTTGCTTGTCCACCAATAATCACTACATCAAATTCTAAAAGTTGCTGAATTAAGCGAGTATTTTTATGAGATAAAGGGCTATCATCAAAACTTTGTAATACTTCGGGACGTAACACAGAATAATTTTCTGTTAACGGATGATCGCCTTTAATTTCAAATTGTGTTTGACTTTGCCTAGCAATACAGTGAAAAAATATCGCTTCTTCTACAGCAGAAACTAAAGCGTGACCAATACCACCCAACATAGAATGATAAGGCCAAACAGTCAAAGGATATTTACCATCTTGACTGAGTTGTTTAACGTAGTGGTAAGCGTGTTTTTTTAATAATTCATAATCACTATTAATACTATTAGCAATTTTCGGGTTAACTTGCCAAATTCCCTTTTCAATATCTGCTGGAGTAATGCTGGTAGCTGCTGGCGTGGGATGTTCGCCTGCATGATTTACCCAAAAAATAGGATGAAAAATTTGCGTTGCGGTATGGGTGTCTAGGGTGGGAATAATGGTGGTGATTGACCCTAAATTATGATAAATAAATTCACACAGTCGGCGATTATCATCTACTGCACCAGTTCCAGATTTACCACCGACGAATAATTCAAAGTCAGGTATACAAAAAGTATTTTGAACATCTATTAGCAGTAGACAAACACGCCTTTCGTCGGAAGATGCGGGTAGAATATTGTGTTGTTTTGCCCAGATTTCTGCTTCGGTGGCGCGTTGTTGGTATGGTACGCGCCAAACTGTACCTACTTGCTCTGAATGAAAATGTGCAGGTATAGGTAATTGAGTTGTACTTTGATTGTACATATTTTTATGAAGTGGTTATTTTTAGTATGATCGCTCCTGTAATTTCTAGCATAGGTTTTCAGCTTTTAGTTTGTAGTGGAGACTTCAGTTTTAAGATGAGGACTAAAGTCCTCACTACAAACTATTGTCAAATTGATACACCCCCATGACTCCCATTGTTAACTTAACGTCTTTACGTAAATTGACGTTAACTATAACGGGTGTCTTGGGGGTGTAATATTTAGCCTAAATAGTTCCAATCAACAATCTAGCCACTATTGACTATTGACTATTGACTATTGACTATTGACTAACTAGCCAAATACTCATCCATACTGGTTTTAGATTTACGTAACTTAGTCAAAGCTTCTCTCTCGATTTGTCGGACTCGTTCACGACTAATGTTGAGAATTTCGCCGATTCTGGCTAGTGTTAAAGCTTGTCCATCCATTAAGCCAAAGCGGAGTTTGATCACTTCCCTTTGTTGGGGGGTGAGTTGTTCCATCAGTCGTTCTAAATCTTTAGATAGAGAAGACTGCATGACAAACTCTTCAGGAGACGCACCAGGATCTTCTAGCATTTCTCCTAATTCGGTGTCGTAGTTATCTCCTAACCGTAAGTCTAAAGATAAGGGTAGGCGAGCTTTTTCTAAGTATTCTCTTACCTGTTTAGGTGTGAGATCCAATTCACTCGCTAGTTCCGATGCTGTAGGCGCGCGTCCTAATCTTTGAGAAAGCTGACGCTGTGCTTTTTTAATTTTGTTAAGTTTCTCAGTAATATGAATAGGTAGGCGGATAGTCCGCGCTTTTTCGGCGATCGCTCTGGTAATGGCTTGGCGAATCCACCAATAAGCATAGGTAGAAAATCTGTACCCTTTGGTGGGGTCAAATTTCTCTACACCCCGTTGCATTCCAATACTACCTTCTTGGATTAAGTCCAATAAATCGACGTTGCGTTTAATGTACTTTTTAGCAACGGACACCACTAGCCGCAGGTTAGCTTCTACCATCCTGCGTTTAGCAATTTCACCTTCGGCGATCGCTAAGTTTAATTCTGCTATATCTAATTGTGCTGCTTGCGCCCACTCTTCTAAGCTTGGCTCATGACCTAACTTATTCGCTAGTTCCTCCCGCACTTCCTGCAACATGGATGAACGTTGTACCTGTTTGCCATAACAAATTTCTTCCTCGTGGGTTAAGAGTGGTACACGGCCAATCTCACGCAGGTAAGTCCGCACGAGGTCTGTGGCTGTCTGAGCGGTCTTCATGGCGCTACTCTTTGGTAATGTTGGACTTGTTGGTAGGGTCATTAACTGATAGATGCTCTTTGCCGGTACTACCCAGCTAAACTGGGGTGTCTGTTATTGTTTACAACTTGTGCAACCGATGAATCTCAGTTGCTATAAGGATCTTTCAGGGGGTCTTTAACTGCTAGAAGTTACAGTTATTTCCTGGTCTGTACAAGTATCTGGGGTTAGATAAACAATGAGAATACAAAAATCTTTGTATCTAAATATTTGTTAACAATTGTAACATTTATGAGAGGTTTTTGGGTACTGGTAATCATAAATTTCTGCACGCATCAAGATATAGGTAAATCAATCATTCTCAGTGTACTACTAAAATAGTACACTGTAAAAAAACTCATTCCATCTTGAATCAAGCATATAGTTGTGATACTTCCCGTTTACGGGAATACCCGCCAGCTACTTTAACCTCACGACCGAACACTCTAGCTAACTTTGACTGGAACTAGCTGGTGAAGTTTCCGCAGAGAGTGATCACTTCCTCATATTTGTTAAAATATCTCAATAAAAACAATAATTATTTTTCTATAATAATTACTTAATTTTCCTTGTAAATACTGCTTTGTGTAGATTGATGGAGACTGGGGACTGGGGACTGGGGATTGGGGATTGGGGATTGGGTAGGAAATTCTACCTTGTCTACCTTTCCCCCTGCCCCCCCTGCCCCCTGCCTCTGATTAAGAGCAGTATTCCTGGATGACTTTTACATCCAAGGTGGTATTTTGCATGGAACGGATAGCTGCGACGGTGGCTTTGGCACCGGCGATGGTGGTGATGATGGGGATTTTGTAGGATAAACCTGTGCGGCGAATTAATCTAGCATCAGTTTGGGCTTCTTCCCCTGATGGCGTGTTGATAATCAGCTGGATTTTCTGATTCTTGATGGCATCAACTACGTGGGGACGACCTTCATGTAGTTTTAAGACTAACTCGACATTTAAGCCATGCTCTTTTAAAACTTGGCGTGTGCCGAAGGTGGCCATAACTTTGAAGCCTAAGTCAATGAATTCCTTGACTACGGGAACGGCGGCGGCTTTATCGCGATCGCTCATGGACACAAATACCGTTCCTGTGAGGGGCAAACGCTCTCCAGCACCTAATTCTGCTTTGGCAAAGGCGCGACCAAAATCGCTATCGATACCCATTACCTCGCCAGTGGAGCGCATCTCTGGGCCTAATATTGTATCAGTTCCAGGGAATTTATTAAAGGGCAAGACGGCTTCTTTGACAGCGATGTGCTGGGGAATGACTTCTTGGGTAAAGTTCAGTTCTTCTAAGGTTTTCCCTGACATAACTAAAGATGCCAGTTTCGCTAAGGGGACACCTGTAGCTTTGGAAACAAAAGGTACTGTCCGAGAAGCGCGGGGGTTAGCTTCTAAAATATACACTTGGGGAGAATAACTGCTAGCACCAAGAACAGCAAACTGAATATTCATCAAACCCACTACAGAAAGTGCTTGTGCTAGTTGAATAGTCCAAGTGCGAATTTGATTCAGTACGGCTGGCGGCAGGGAAATTGACGGCAGAGAACAAGCTGAGTCTCCTGAGTGAATTCCTGCCTGCTCGATGTGTTCCATGATGCCACCAATTACTACCCTTCCGGTGTGGTCAGCGATCGCATCTACGTCAACTTCAATGGCGTTTTCTAAGAACTTATCAATTAAGATGGGATGGTCTGGCTCTACCTGTACCGCAAAGGTCATGTAACGTTCCAGTTCTGCATCGGAGTAGACGATTTCCATCGCCCGTCCCCCTAATACGTAACTAGGACGTACCACCACAGGATAGCCAATGCGTTTCGCCACAATTAACGCGTCCTCATAACTGCGGGCAATTCCATTGGGTGGTTGAGCAATATTTAATTGTTTTAAAATCTGCTCAAACCGTTCGCGGTTTTCGGCGGTGTCGATAGAATCGGGGGATGTACCCCAAATTTTGGGGACTGGGGATTGGTGATTAGGGATTGGGGATTGGGAATCTTCCCCAGTCCCCAGTCCCCAGCGATGCACTGAGCTTGTCGAAGTGTCCCCAGTCCCTAACCCTTGCAAATATTGTTGCAGTGGTAATGCTAACTTTAACGGCGTTTGTCCACCGAATTGGACGATGATTCCAACTGGGTTCTCTGCTTCGATGATGTTGAGGACATCTTCTTTGGTTAACGGTTCAAAGTAAAGGCGATCGCTGGTATCGTAATCTGTGGAAACTGTCTCAGGGTTGGAGTTGACCATGATTGTTTCATAGCCTGCACCCTTCAAGGCATAGGCAGCATGACAGCAACAATAATCAAATTCAATTCCCTGGCCGATGCGGTTGGGGCCGCCTCCCAAAATCATGACTTTGGGTTTGCTGGCTGGCAAGACTTCGGTTTCTTCTTCGTAGGTGGAATAGTAATAAGGTGTAAAGGCTTCAAACTCTGCCGCACAGGTATCGACGGTTTTGTACACTGGAATCACACCTAGTTCTTGGCGATAGGCGCGCACTTCGTCTTCGGTGGTTTTGGTGGCGAAAGCAATTTGGCGATCGCTAAATCCATCGCGCTTGACTCCATACATCTGCTCTTTAGTCAACTGCTTGAGGGGTGTCCGCTTGAGGAATTTTTCCACCTCTAAAATTTGCTGCATTTTATCTAAGAACCAAGGGTCAATTCCTGTGAGTTCGTAGATTTCCTCACTGGTAATCCCCAACTGTAAAGCATGACGCAAGGCAAAAATGCGATCGGGGTTGGGTGTGCGTAACAAGGCGCGGATTTGTTCGCCACTGGGTAGTTTTTCGGCTTTGTCACAGCCCCAGCCGGCGCGTCCAGTTTCGAGAGAACGCAAAGCTTTTTGGAAGGATTCGTTAAAAGTCCGTCCAATGGCCATTGCCTCACCGACGGATTTCATTTGGGTGGTCAAAACTGGTTCAGAACCAGGGAATTTCTCAAAGGCGAAGCGGGGAACTTTGGTAACAACGTAGTCAATTGTCGGTTCAAAGGAAGCTGGGGTTTTTTTGGTGATGTCGTTTTTAATTTCATCCAAGCTGTAACCCACAGCCAATTTCGCTGCCATCTTAGCAATTGGGAAGCCTGTAGCTTTAGAAGCCAAGGCGGAACTGCGAGACACACGGGGATTCATTTCAATGACGACAACATCGCCATCCACTGGGTTAACGGCAAATTGAATGTTAGAACCACCAGTTTCTACCCCAATCTCGCGGATGATTTTAATCGCCATATCCCGCAGCCGTTGGTATTCCTTATCGGTGAGGGTTTGGGCTGGAGCGACAGTGATGGAATCGCCTGTGTGAATCCCCATTGGATCGAGGTTTTCAATAGAACAGATAATCACTACGTTATCTGCTAAGTCGCGCATAACTTCCAGTTCATATTCCTTCCAGCCCAGGAGGGATTGATCGATGAGAATTTGGGAAACGGGACTGGCATCAATCCCGACTTGTGCCATTTCCTCAAATTCTTCTTGGTTGTAGGCAATACCACCACCCGTACCACCCATAGTAAAAGCTGGACGGATAATTAAAGGATAGGTGCCGATGCGTTGGGCGATCGCTTTGGCTTCTTCTAAGGATGAGGCTGTACCACTAGGGCAAACTTTTACCCCAATTTTCGCCATTGCATCATTGAAGAGTTTCCGGTCTTCGGCTTTTTCGATCGCGTCTAACTTTGCACCAATTAATTCGACATTATATTGCTCTAAAACGCCATTTTTTGCTAGGGCGACTGCAAGATTCAGGGCTGTCTGTCCCCCCATTGTTGGCAACAATGCGTCTGGACGCTCTTTAGCGATGACTTTGGCTACTAGTTCTGGCGTTAGCGGTTCAATGTAAGTGCGATTGGCTGTTTCTGGGTCGGTCATGATAGTTGCTGGGTTGGAATTAACCAGCACTACTTCATAACCCTCCTCTCGCAAAGCTTTACAGGCTTGAGTTCCAGAATAGTCAAACTCACAGGCTTGACCAATCACAATCGGGCCAGATCCTAATAACAGTATTTTCTGGAGGTCTTGACGGCGGGGCATAGTCGTTGGGTTGGAGTACGAGAATACAAATCCTGACTATTTTAAAGTTGTTTCACACCTCTGGTGTTGTTTATTATCAAGTTTTCTCAAATTGGATATAGGGCATTGGGCATTGGGCATAGGCAAATCAATTCAAAATTCAATACCCCAATCCCCAATCCCTCGTCCGCAATCCCCAATCCCCAGTCCCCAGTCCCCAATAACTAAGATTTATTTTTCATAACTTTTTGAAGTTAAATGTCTTTACAAGAATATTTTTTAATTTGTACATAGATTAATTTCAAAAAATTCTCAATAATTTAAATTTCTAGTGATACTTATCTGCATTCTAACTATGATTTCTAGCTGGTGTTATAGAATTTCTAAATATTTTTTCTAGAGTAGGCAAATTTTTCGGAGATAGGATTGTAAGTACAAAAATTATCAATTAGTTAATTGCTAATATTTAGCAAGTGCTTGAGAGTGATTAATATAGGTAGAAATAACAAAAGGTAGAAGGCTTCTACACCTTCTACCTTTTGTCATATTTCTATCAATCCAGTCTGATGAAATAACAGAATCTCAATTACCAGGGAATTAATTTTGGGCAGGTTGAACAAAACCCAAGGTTAAACTGTCTTTAGCTAAGAAGTGAGCTAAGTGGTAAGCTCTTTCCTCAGTTTTTAGAAGAATTTTTTCATACATATAGCGTGTACCGCGATCGCCTAGACTCTCTGCTTGAGCAGCTTGACGACGGATAACGTTGATGACTGCTTGTTCTGCTGCTAGGTCGTTTTCTACCATCTTGCGGGAAGAATAGACACCATCAGATTCTTGCTCAAAACAGGTTAATTCTGCCAACTTACTGAAAGTCGCCGCAGGTACACCACCTAACCCATTTAAACGCTCACCAATCTCATGGATGTGGTCTTGAACTTCCTGATAGCTTTCATTAAAAAACTCATGCAGTGAGTGAAATTCTGCACCTTCAACTACAAAATGGTGCTTTTGATACTGCAAGTACAATGCTTGAAAGCTAGCCAGAAGCACGTTTAATCCTTCGGTGACTGGTGCAGTAACGCTGCGATCTAGTAATACTGGATTGTCGTAAACTTGACCAAAATTTTGTAACAAAGTTTGTGTATCTGCCATTGCTCTCCTCGCTTTTCAACAGTTAATGTTTGTAACTGTTAAGTCCCTACATATTAACACCATAAAAATGAAATTTGCCCCTATCTCTAGCATAGATTTTGGAATTTTTTGTGATCAAAGTTTCAAAGCAAAATTCCTAAAAGTGCATGAATATACATACGTTAATTAACATTTAATTAACATTTGATTAAGCTTATTTAGTTATCGAGTTATTTACTTAGATGTATTGATATTTCAATTCATATATCAATACCAAAAAGTTTTTATCTCTCATGAGTTATCTATTCTCTGTGAAGACAAACAGCAGATTTTGAGACTTACCCAGAATATCCCCACCCTGGAGCAGTAGAGGTATAAAATCACCGTTTAACTTGAAAAATGGAGATTTTCACAGCTTTAACTAGCTGAAATACCCGATTTTTACCCTAAAGTCTCTTTCAGAAAGCAGATTGGCTGGCAAAAGACAACCATTTTCACTCTTCATAGACTTTTTATGGAATCTGGAAAATTGCCGCCGCTTAATCATGCTATTTGAGTGTCATCTGTAAGTTTTGTAGAGGATTTTTACAAAATTTTGATTTTTTTTAGCAAACTAACTGAGAATTGTTTGCACTTAGGTTATTCTAAATAGGAGAACCACACTTCAGAATTTTTTGAGGTATGGGAAGTAGTTATACGATATTTGTTGCAATTTAGTTGCACTTTGGGGGATATTCGCTTGCAATCATTCCTTTCACAAATCACACAGATTCACACTGTAGAAGTTAATTGGTTAGATCGTTGGCAAGTTTATCAACGCTTGCAGGAATTAGAAATTACCTGTTGGTGCGAAGCTAATCAACCATTAAAGGTGGAAATTAACTCTCCTTTAGCTGCTGTGCAGTTTTGGAGTGTGATGCAGCAGTTTACAGCCACTCGTCAAGATTTAATTTCGGTGCTGAAACGCGCCTGGTAGAGGGTTTTTAAGTTCATAACTGCTACAGGATGAATCAAGCTCAAAGTTAGTTAGTAAGGGATAAAAGTATATGGGTGTATATCACAGCAAAGAAGTAACAGAATTTTGTCTTGAGGGTAGATTTGTAGATTTTGTGATTGAGGATGGTTATAAGCTCAAAGGCTTATTGCTAGGAACTTATGACGGAGAATGTTACGTTAAACTGGCTAAAAATTTAAGGTATAATTTTGACTGGCGATTGCAGCCTGGAACTTGGTTACAGGTTGTAGGTGAGAAAAAATGCGATCGCAAAAGTGGTCAAGTCAAATTCAAAGCAGAACGAGTGATGGCTGCGACTGGTACTATCTCTGCACCACCCCCACCGCAACCACCGAAAACAAAAGGCACAATTTTGATGTGTCAAAAATCCGATTGCATGAAGCGTGGCGGAAATCGGCTTTGTCAAGCATTAGAATCAGCTTTAAGCGATCGCGGTTTAGAAGACCAAGTAACAATCAAAGCTACTGGATGTATGAAAAACTGCAAAGCCGGGCCAAATTTAGTCATGCCCGACAAAACGCGCTATAGCAGTGTTCGTGCCGATCAAGTGCCATTACTCATAGATAAGCATTTTGCTGATCACAGTCGAAAGGACGAGCAAGTAACAACATCTCAACCACATTTTAATGAAACATTTGTCAGAGTAGCTACAATTTAATGATAAATTTTTGAAAGGCAATTTAGTGTGTTCTCTTAATTTTCGGCTGAAAAAATTGCGAGGGATTTGCAATAGGTGTAGATATGCTCTTCATATATCTACATGAATATAATTTGCAAATTCCTCATTTTTATGCTTGTGATGATGATTTGATAATCAGTCAGGACTCAATACAGTTCAGTTAAGAAAACAGTTTGTAGTAAGGACTTTAGTCCTCATCCAAGGACTGTTCGTGGAGCGTTCCCGTTCTCGTTAGCGTCTCCAAAGGATAAGAGTAGACTCAAAAGCGCAAAAAAAAGACGCTATGAGCCAATACGGTTCAGTTAGCGTCAAAAATATCAACCTGGATAAGTTGGGCAAAGCGAAACCCAACATAAATATCGAATTACATCGAATCTAAGCGACGACGGAGTTGACTGCTAAAACTATCAATTACAGTCACTACTACCAACAGCACTAACATCATGGTTGTGGCTTTGTTGTATTCAAAGCCATCAATATAACTTTTCAACTGAAAGCCAATCCCACCTGCACCGACTACACCCAAAACTGAAGCAGCGCGGATATTGTACTCAAACATCCATAGGGTATAGCCCAAACCCAGGGGTAAAACTTGGGGTAAAATACCGTACTGAGCAATTTGGAATCTGGATGCTCCCATAACTTGCAACGATTCTAAGGAGCGATAATCAACAGCCTCAATTGCCTGTTGGTAGAACTTTGCTAGATAGCCAATAGTATAAATTCCTAAAGCTAATGTCCCTGCGGGTGCGCCTAAACCTGTAGCAGCGACGAAAATTAGCCCCAAAATAATTGAAGGGACGGAACGAACAGCATTTTGCAGTAAGTTAGCCAACCATTGCAACCAACGCGGCGCGACATTATTGGCACTAGCGACAGCAATGGGTAAAGAAATGATTGCGCCAATAGTCGTTCCCCATAAAGACATCTGTACAGTCTCAATCAGTCCTTTAAGGGCTATGTCAATAACGGCTGGGTCAGGGGGGAACAATCGCGAAATAAAATCGGTGATGTAAGGCCAGCTAGAACGCAACAGTTCAAAATCAACCTTTAGTCCTCGCAATGCCCAGCCATAAACGATCACCAGAATTAGTAAAATGAGTAAGGGATTCACCCAAGGATAACGACGAAAGAGTTTTGAATTTAACAATCGACTCATGGTTTATACTGAACTGTTAACGCTCTCAAATAACTCAAAACTCAGGAGAAAGTGATCGGCAGACGAGCAATTGCTTGGGATTGCCCTTACTCACGGAGAAACTTGAGCAAACTTTTCTTGTAAATTATCGCACATTCCATCATAAACGACACGCCCAGCATCTAAGACGATCGCACGCTGGGCGTATTGTGCGGCTATACCCAAATCATGTAAAACTGTCACAATTGTCATCCCTTGTTCAGTATGCAGTTGTGATAAGGTTTCCATCACCTGCTGACAAGCGATGACATCTAAGCCGGTGATGGGTTCATCAGCGAGAAGAATTTGTGGCGACTGAATCAAAGCACGGGCGATCGCGACTCTTTGTTGTTGTCCCCCGCTTAGTTTGCTGGTTTTTTGATCAGCTAAGTCTCTAAGTCCCAGCTGTTCGAGTAATTCTAAAGCTAGTTTGCGATCGCGTTGAGGAAAACCCAACAAAGTCTGCCAAGTGGTTCTAACTCCCAATCTGCCACACAAGACGTTTTCTATCGCTGATAACTGGGGAATTAACCCGCCACCTTGAAACAACATCCCCACATCACGACGAACTTGAGATATTGTCCGGGATGTCATTTCTATCCCGTTAATACGGATTCCACCTTTTTGGAAAGGGACTAATCCCACCAGCGATCGCAGTAATGTCGATTTCCCTGCACCGTTTAGTCCTAATAAAACAACAAACTCACCTTGCTTGATTTGGCAATTGACCCCATTGAGGATAGGACGATTTAGAGATGCAGCATAAGCCGTCTCCAAATTGTAACAATCTATTACAAAATCACTCATCCTCAGCCTCAGTCAATTTTATTAATTAGTTTTACAGTGGTGGGTGCTGAATTGTAAGTAACTGATAAAAGTGATGTTTACTTAGTAACAGTATTTTGCCCTCAGCACTCACAACTCAGCACTCAGCACTCAGCACTCACTACTCATCACTCTTTCTATGGTTCAATCCCAACACGCTGGAGTGCTTCACGCACTGGTTTTAAATGGCGAGTGTGATCAACTCTGACTAGTTCTGTAGAGTTGTACAAGCTACGCAGTAATTGATTATTTTGGGACTGGTTTAACTTTAGTAAAGCATTGATGATTTGTTCTCTTTGGGGTGCGGGTACATCATCATCAATGGCGATACCGTGAGCAGGTACACCGGAGATTTTGTGTAGTACGCGCAATTTGCTTTTTTCTTCGGCGGTGATGTAGGGGGGGAACAAAGCATATTCTGAGACTACAGCCACATCAGCTTGACCACGTAAAACGGCTTGTAGAGCTTTGCTGTAGTTACCACCGTAAGTAATTTGGCTAAAGAAACCATCCATGCGATCGCGGTTAGGAACAAATCCCTGTTTTACCAACTCACTCACTGGGAAAATAAATCCTGAACCAGAGGTGGGAGAAGTAAACGCCATTCTCTTACCCCGCAACTGTTCCAAGGTTGCTTTAGGTGTATTTTTGGTTTTCAGATTGCTATTGCTAGGAACAACGAACACTGAGTTATAAGTATAACGTCCAGAATAGTTTTCGCGGACTTCTGCTAAATACAAACGAGCATTAGCTAATTGTTCAGCTTTCAGTGCAGGACGACTGCTCAAGAAAGCTACATCAGCACGGTTTGCTCTTAAAGCCTCTACCGCCGCCGTATCATCGCCTATTTGTGCTGTTACGGGAATACGTAGTTCTTTAGATAAAAATGCCGCCACAGCATTAGCTTTACTTTGCAAGTCTGTGGAATCTGAGCGACTAGGAAAAACAATATTTAATCGCTTTTGACTTTGAGCCAGTAAGCGTGGTGCTTGTTGATTATTTATAGAGTTAGCATTGCTGGTTTGCATAACTCCAAAAGTGCTGACTGCTATACCAGTCAACGTTATGAATGCTGCACCAGCACTCAACAAGCCTTTTCTGCTCACACTCATTTTTAATTCTCCATTAAAACTATTTGCAAAAATAATGCAAATTAATATCAACTATCCCGATTTATGAATCTAGAGGTTTTAGGAATAAAAGTCAATAGTTGTGATCTATACAGCCCCAGAAAGGAGAATCATGCAGTCAGTCATGCGGTAAATATGTAGCTACAAGTCGAATTAATTACAAAATACTGCTGAAGCGATCGCTTTTTGCCAACTTATACCAATTTTGGATTTTGGAGAATTGGTATATTGCATTGCAGGATGGTGATGAATCAACAAAAAAAGGCAAAAGATTAAATTCTTTTGCCTTGAAAATTTATCGGAAAAAAGATGGGTTCAAAACCCCACCCCTTGTGGGGGGCTGAATTAATTGCGAATTGCGAATTGCGAATTGGTTTTATCTGTTTACTAGTTGAGTTTAGTAATCATCATCGTCATCATCGTCATCATCAACTTCTTCATAGTCGTCGCCTTGGTCGTCTTCTATGAGGTCGTGAATTTCATCTGCGATTAATTCATCATCATCTAGAATCGCCCGACGGCCAGCAAATCCGCTATCCAAGCCAGGCGCGTCTAAGTTGTAGGCGCGTGCTGTGCGGTCATCGAGAACCATGTCTAATGGATCATCAGTTTCATCTAAAACGCTGCTGGTGTCTAGGGTGGCGTAATCATCAATCATTCCTGGTTCGTCGTAGGTATTGTAACCAGTTCCCGCCGGAATCAAGCGACCGATAATGACGTTTTCTTTCAAGCCACGCAACCAATCAGATTTACCTTCAATTGCCGCTTCAGTTAGTACCCTTGTGGTTTCTTGGAAGGAAGCCGCAGAAATAAAGCTATCGGTATTTAAGGATGCTTTAGTTATCCCTAATAATACTGGGGTGTATTGCGCTCTCGCACCACCAGTAATGGCCATTGCTTCATTCACCTGTTCAACCTGACGCAGTTCCACCAACTCCCCAGGAAGCATGGTAGTATCGCCACCATCATCAATCCTGACTTTGTTGGTCATCTGGCGCACGATGACTTCGATGTGTTTGTCAGCAATATCAATCCCTTGGGATTGGTATACCATCTGGACTTCGTTCACCAAGAAGGTCTGCACCTTTTGTAAGGCGTGGCTAGCACAAGCATATACTCCATCCTCTGACCCCAAGCTGAAGAAAACTTCGAGAATTTCGTGGGGGTTGGAAGGGCCATCACAGAGGTTGTCTCCGGCTAAAACATGAGAACCATCAAGTACAGCTAGGTTTTGACCGGGTCCGAGTGGGTAGTCAGTAACTACGCCGTTGGATTCTATCACTTTGATGGCGATCGCTTCATCGCCATCACCATAGACAACTTTCACTTCCCCGCCCCGTTTGGCTAGAATACAAGCCTCTTTGGGTTTCCGGGCTTCGAGCAATTCTTCAATCCGGGGCAAACCTTGAATGATGTCTCCGGTTTTCGCCCGTTCAAAGACCAACAGCACTAAGTTATCGCCCCGTTGTACCAAATCACCGTCTTCTACTTGCAATACTGCACCAGGGCTGACTCGGTAAGGACGACCAACGCGGATAGTAATGGCGTAGTTTTGTGTGCTGAGTGCGCTAGATTCCCCTGCTGTTTGCTGATTCCCTGCACTCTTGACGGAGACAACTTGACCAGATTCCTCAGCGAACACACCAGGAGCAATTTCTGCACCAGCCACAATTAAACTACCTGTTTTCACCTTGGGCTGGACACTGGTATTGACTGTCACCATGTCACTGTGACGCAACACCAAACAACGGCGTACTGCTTCCGTACCTTTTTGTACGCCCCTCACAATCCCGCCTTCCTTAGACAAGATTTGGGTACGTGCTACCACCGCACCAGGCGCAATCATATCGCCTTCTTTGACTTCCAAGCTGGTTTGGGTACTACCTTGAGTCGCATCAGCCGCGATATCACGCCGAATCACTAAGGATTCCAAAATTACCAACTGTAGGCGTTGAACGTCGGCATTTTCTGTGTCAGGCAGTAATTCAATATCCGCAGCCAGGGGAGAAGCGTTATGTTCTTGTTCGCCTTCTTGGTCAATTTCTAACACCAACTGAGTGCGTAACAGTTCCACGCCTTCCACAGATTTGACTCGTTCGGAATCTTTGTAAGGTAAGCGTTGTACTGCCCGTAATTGAATGGAACGACCTGTTTGTTGGCTAACGGAGGTAGTAGAAGGAACATCTGGTTGATTAGGGATGGCAAACTCCACAACCGGACGGCTCAACAGTGCGGGGCCTTCTGGTGACTCCACATACTGGATATAACGCAGTTCAGGGAATACCCGTCCCAACAATTCCTCACCCGCAGGTAGGAATGTGTCATCACGCCCCATGACCGCTTCTGGGTCATCGGCCATCAAAAGTTCCCCTGGCTTGATCACCACTTCCCGCAGAATGTCGTTTTTCTGGGTAACTTCCACCACCCCGTTGTTTTGACAGAAGATGTCTTTAACAACTTCACTTCCAGCTTCTACATACTGGCCATCTTCTACCAACAACAGGGAGATGTCTTTATTGACTTCGTGGGTTTCTTCGGGAATCCACAACAGTGTACCGCCCTGTACCACTTCGTAACCCAGCTTGGCTTTACCTTTCTTCTGGACTTCTACGCCAGCGAACTTCAGCATCCCACCGGTGGTGGTGCGATAGCGGTCATCAATCAATTCAGCTACCACTTGACCATTCTGCACTTTTGTGCCTGGTGTAGCCCGCAGGTTAAATACTTGGTTGTTACCTGTGGTGACGAGGTAGTTGTTGCGCCCTTGGGAACTTTGAACGGTGACTGTTGCTTGGTCTAAAACTACCGAAGCCGTAATAATTTCAATTTCCCTGGTACTCTTTCCTGGGGTAGCTTCTGGCAAACGAACTACACCACCATGTAATGTGGTGAGTTTAGTTTCTGCCAATACGCCGTTAGTTTCTACGGAGTCGCCGTTTTTGACTACTAATTCTGCACCAGGGGGTAAGTTATAAACTTCCCCAGACAAGATCCAAATTAGACCACCTCTGGCGGCTGTGGTGGTGGTGTTTCCTTGACGGTCGGTTTTTTGTTCGGGGACGACTTCGGCAAACTTCACTTCTCCAGCTAAGTCTGAAGCCACATCTTTCACAGCTTTTTCTGTGTTTGTCCTGGTAGTCCGTCCACCCAGTGCAACTTCCGCCAATAATTGCCCTTGTTTTACCTGCTGCCCATCAAATACGTATAATGTTGAACCTTGGGTAACTTGAACTTCCTGGGGTGTTGGTGTTTCTTCACCTTCTTTTGGTGGTTCTAGAATAAAAACACCATTGCTTTCTATGTATAAAGCATCTTCCCCGTGACGAGTCCGATAGGGTCTTGTCCGTAGTTTCCGGGGTAGTTTAACAGTCCCATCAATTTTGGAACGGACTTGTTGCGCTACTTCCCCAGTGAATACACCCCCGGTGTGGAATGTCCGCATGGTGAGCTGGGTTCCAGGTTCACCAATACTTTGAGCAGCGATAATCCCGACGGCTTCACCTAAGTCTACCATTTTGGCGTGTGCCAAACTCCAGCCGTAGCAGTGTTGACACACAGAACGGGCGGCTTCACAGGTCAGAGGCGATCGCACCAAAACTTCCGTGACCCCAGCCTTTTCAATTTCCTTAGCTAATTCGTCAGAAATTGGGGTGTTACGGGGTGCAATTACTTCTTTAGTAGTTGGGTGGATGACATCTTCTCCCACTACTCGACCCAGCAAGCGTGTAGACAACTTGATTAAAGTCTTATTCCCTTCGGTCATCGCCCGTAGGGGAATACCTCTGGTAGTACCACAGTCAATTTCCCGAATGATCACATCCTGGGATACGTCCACGAGACGGCGGGTAAGATAACCAGAGTCGGCGGTACGTAACGCTGTGTCTACCAAACCTTTACGCGCACCGTAAGAGGAAATAATATACTCCGTGACAGTCAACCCTTCACGGAAGTTAGTTTTGATAGGTAAGTCAATAATTTCCCCTTGAGGATCAGCCATTAGTCCCCGCATCCCTACCAACTGACGCACCTGGGAGATGTTACCCCGCGCCCCAGAGAACGCCATCATATATACAGAGTTGAGGGGATTAGTCTTTTTAAAGTGGACTACCACTTCATCTTTGAGGGCCTCACTAGTACCGTTCCAGGTGTCAATTACCTTTTGGAAACGTTCTACTTCGGTAATTTCCCCTCTTTGATAACGGGCTTCGGTAGCGCGAATTTCTTCCTCGGCTGCTTCCAATAGACTCCGCTTACTGGGAGGAACCATCAAATCATCAACACTGATAGAAACCCCAGCTCTTGTCGCATAGCGAAAGCCTAAATCCTTCAACTTATCCGCCATCACCGCAGTCCGCGCCGTCCCATAATGGGTAAATGCCCAAGAGATCAAATTTCTCAGTTGACCTTTGTCAACGACGCGATTGCGAAAAATCATTTTTTCGTTAGTCATT
Source organism: Aliinostoc sp. HNIBRCY26 (assembly GCF_050235535.1). Classification (GTDB taxonomy): domain Bacteria; phylum Cyanobacteriota; class Cyanobacteriia; order Cyanobacteriales; family Nostocaceae; genus Trichormus. The sequence goes on along the minus strand of NZ_CP189852.1, from coordinate 444,161 downwards.
AGTCATTAGTCCTTAGTCGATAGTCATTAGTCATTAGTCATTAGTCAACAGTCAATTGATCTTTGACTGTTGACTGTTGACTTTCCTAACTAGCCAGTGCTTCTTGAATCGCCTTATTGTAAATAACGCGACCAGGGGTTGTGCGTATATACTGAGAAATTAGGTTGCCCTGGGCATCTTCTCGGACACGGCGGAACTTGTACATGACAGTCCGGCTACCGTCTTCGTTATTTACCACTTCCTGGGGTTCGGTGTCTGGTTGTTCGGTTTCCATTTCACCATCAAACCGCACGTATATATAGGCGTGCAGGTCAATTTGTTCTTGCTGGAAGGCCATGATCACATCATCCAGAGAACCAAAGAATCTACCTGCGCCTTTGGTAGCATCGGGGTTTTCCGCCGTCAGGTAATATGCTCCCAATACCATGTCTTGGCTAGGTGTGATAATTGGTCTACCCGTCGCTGGTGACAAGATGTTGTTAGAAGCCAACATCAACAATCGCGCTTCAGCTTGGCTTTCCAAGGATAGGGGTACGTGTACTGCCATTTGGTCGCCGTCAAAGTCAGCGTTAAAGGCGGGACAAACTAGCGGGTGTAGTTGAATGGCTCGACCTTCTACCAAAATTGGCTCAAACGCCTGAATACCCAAACGGTGTAGGGTAGGCGCACGGTTGAGCATGACGGGGTGTCCTTCAATCACTTCTTCCAGCACATCCCAAACACTGGGGTCATTGCGCGAGATCAACTTTTTCGCAGCTTTGATGTTATTTACCATCCCGCTACGAATCAAGCGATTGATTACAAAGGGTTGGAATAACTCAATTGCCATTTCTCTGGGCAAACCGCACTGGTGGATTTTCAGCTTTGGCCCCACCACAATTACGGAACGTCCAGAGTAGTCAACCCGTTTACCCAGCAAGTTTTGCCGGAAACGTCCTTGTTTACCCTCAATAATGTCAGATAAAGATTTCAGGGGTCGGTTATTCGCACCAACTACTGTACGTCCCCGACGACCGTTGTCAATTAAAGCGTCTACTGCTTCTTGCAACATCCGCTTTTCGTTGCGGACGATAATTTCTGGGGCGAGAATTTCTTGCAGTCTTGCTAAACGATTATTTCGGTTAATTACCCGACGATATAAATCATTTAAGTCGCTGGTTGCAAACCGTCCACCATCCAATTGCACCATTGGGCGCAAATCTGGAGGGATGACGGGAATCACTGTCATCACCATCCACTCTGGTTTGGAACCAGTAGCGATGAAGTTGTCAATTACCCGCAGGCGTTTAATCAGTTTTGCCCGTTTTTGACCTTTGGCAGAGCCAATTTCTTCACGGAGGTTTTCGGCTTCTTGCTCTAGATTGATGTCAGCCAGGAGGCGCAGTAGTGCTTCTGCACCGATACCTACCTCAACACCTTGTAGCTGAGAATCTTCGCTGTAAATTTGGTCTTCTATTTCTAACCACTGGTCTTCGCTCAGTAGTTGTTTATAGCTTAAGGTTTCAGCGTTACCAGGGCTGAGAACCACATAGGAGTTGAAATAGACAATTTGCTCCACATCCCGCAAGGGCATATCGAGCAGGATGGAAATATAACTAGGAATCCCTTTGAGATACCAAACGTGGGCTACAGGGGCTGCCAGTTTGATGTAACCCATCCGATGACGGCGTACCCGTGATTCGGTGACTTCTACGCCGCAACGTTCACACACAATCCCTCTGTGGCGGACTCTCTTGTACTTACCACAGTGACATTCCCAGTCTTTCGCCGGGCCAAAGATGCGCTCACAAAATAAGCCATCCATCTCTGGCTTGAGAGTCCGATAGTTAATCGTTTCTGGTTTGGTGACTTCACCAACTACCTGACCATTGGGTAAGGTTCTTTCTCCCCATTGGCGAATCCGTTCTGGTGATGCCAAGCCGATTTTTACGTAGTCAAACTGATTAGTTTGGGCTGGTCTCATACTTAAGTGCTGAGTTTTGAATTATGAATGTATTTAATTTTGTTAATTGGTCATGGGGCATTGCTAATTGATGTCTATGCCCCATTTCCTCAGATTTATTCGTCGTCTTCCAGTGATTCGCGGGAGAGCGATTCGTAGGTTGGTCTGGGTGGTGTTCTTCTGGCTGCTTGGTCTGCCATTAAATCGACTTCTACATCCAAGGAACTACCATCGGCTTGGGTTTCTACTTTATGGACAGCAATATCTAAGCCCAAGGATTGCAGTTCTCGCATCAACACCTTAAAGGATTCTGGTGTACCAGGTCTGGGAATTGCCTTACCTTTAACGATCGCATTTAAGGCTTCGTTGCGCCCCTGCATATCGTCGGATTTGACTGTCAGCAACTCTTGCAAGGTGTAAGCTGCACCAAATGCTTCCAAAGCCCACACTTCCATTTCCCCAAATCGCTGACCACCTTGTTGGGCTTTACCACCCAAGGGTTGCTGCGTGACTAAGGAGTAGGGGCCTGTAGAACGGGCGTGAATCTTATCGTCTACTAGGTGTACGAGTTTGAGCATATAGGCGACACCCACGGTTACAGGTCGGTCGAATGGTTCTCCTGTCCGACCATCAAACACCATGATTTTGCCTGGGTCATCGGGGTTATATACCCAATTTCTACTTGTTTCGTCCCGTGCTTCTTGCAATTTGCCATGCACGATGCGGCGAGATGATTCTTCCCCGTACATTTCATCAAAGGGGGTAATCTTAAATCGCACGCCTAAGTTATAGCCAGCCCAACCCAATAGACACTCAAATACTTGTCCTACGTTCATCCGGCTGGGTACACCCAGAGGGTTCAGCACAATATCTACTGGTGAGCCATCAGGCAAATAGGGCATATCTTCTATGGGCAATATGCGGGAAATAATCCCTTTATTCCCGTGACGACCTGCCATTTTGTCGCCTACCTGAATCTTCCGTTTCTGGGCGACATATACCCGCACCACCATGTTCGCCCCTGGGGGTAATTCATCACCCTGTTCACGAGTAAACAGGCGAACATCGACTACCCGCCCTTTTTCACCGTTGGGGACGCGCAGGGAATTATCTCTCACATCCCGTGCTTTTTCACCGAAAATCGCCCGTAACAGTTTTTCTTCTGGGGGTTGATCGGATTCCCCTTTGGGTGTGACTTTACCAACTAAGATGTCGCCAGCTTCTACCCACGCCCCAATGCGAATGATCCCTTGTTCGTCTAATTGACGTAGGGCATCTTCCCCGACGTTGGGAATTTCTCTGGTGATTTCTTCGGGGCCGAGTTTGGTTTGGCGTGCCTCAATTTCATATTTTTCAATGTGAATTGAGGTGTAAATGTCGTCTTGGACTAGTCGCTCGGAAATCAAAATCGCGTCTTCGTAGTTATAGCCTTCCCAGGGCATATAGGCGACGACGATATTTTGTCCTAGTGCCAATTCACCGCCTTCTGTTGATGAGCCGTCAGCTAAGACTTGCCCTGCTACTACCCGTTCACCCATTCGCACCAATGGTTTCTGGTTGAGACAGGTGTCTTGGTTAGAACGCTGGTATTTGGAGAGGCGGTATTTAATTTCTGGGGCGTTGGGTTTGGGACGGACACGAATTTCTGTCGCGTCTACGTAGGTGACATCCCCATCTGTCCGGGAAATAATCACCATCCCAGAGTCTCTCGCACCTTGGGCTTCTAAGCCTGTCCCCACCAAGGGACGCTCTGGTTTGAGTAGAGGTACGGCTTGACGTTGCATGTTAGAACCCATGAGGGCGCGGTTAGCGTCGTCATGTTCTAGGAAGGGGATCATACTGGTAGCTACCGATACGATCTGTACCGGAGATACTGCCACGTAGTCTACTTGTTCTGGGGTGGTGGTGGAGAATTCTTGACGGTAACGGACTGGTACTTGTGGCCCGATAATGTGTCCATTTTCATCGACGGGAATGTCCCCAGGAGCTACCCGCAAATCATCTTCTTCATCGGCGGTCATGTACGCTGGGGGCAAATCGAATCTCACCAGACCATTTTCCACCGGTCTAAAGGGAGTTTCGAGGAAGCCGTACTGATTCACCCGTGCATGGGTAGCTAAAGAACCAATCAGACCTGCGTTGGGGCCTTCTGGGGTCTCAATGGGACAAATCCGTCCGTAGTGGGATGGGTGAATATCTCGCACCGCAAACCCTGCCCGTTCTCTGGTCAAACCACCAGGACCTAAAGCTGAGAGACGGCGTTTGTGCGTCAGTTCTGCTAGGGGGTTGGTTTGATCCATGAATTGGCTCAATTGGCTAGAGCCGAAGAATTCTTTAATTGCCGCTACTAGGGGTTTGGGGTTGACTAGGGAAGCTGGTGTCAAAACTTCGGCATCAGATACGGTCATTCTTTCCCGTATGATTCTTTCGAGGCGGTTTAAACCTACTCTGACTTGGTTTTGCAGCAATTCGCCTACGCTTCGCACCCGACGGTTGCCTAAGTGGTCAATGTCATCTACGCTACCAATGTCATATTCTAGGTTGATCAGGTAATCGACGGCTGCCAAGATGTCTTGGGGGGTGAGGACGCGTGTTGGTTCGGGAACTGACAACCGCAATTTTTTGTTGAGTTTGTATCTTCCTACCCTACCTAAGTCATAGCGTTTGGGGTCGAAGAAGCGGGAGTCTAGGAGTTGTTGTCCACCTAAGACTGTTGGTGGTTCACCAGGACGGAGTTTGCGATATAACTCCATCAGGGCTTCTTCTTCGGAAAATTGCCCTTCTTTTTCAATGGTTTTTTGGAAATACTCAGGGTGACGTAGAGCATCAAAAATTTCGTTATCTGATAACCCTAGAGCTTTCAAAAGTACCTGGGCTGAGAGTTTGCGGGTTTTGTCGATGCGTACCCACACCAAATCGTTGCGGTCGGTTTCAAATTTCAGCCATGCGCCACGGTTAGGAATGAGTGAAGCTGAATAGGTACGTCGTCCGTTTTTATCGATTTCTGATTTGTAGTAAACTCCAGGCGATCGCACAATTTGATTGACAATTACCCGTTCGGCACCGTTAATGATAAACGTACCGCGATCGGTCATCAAAGGCAGATCCCCAATAAATACTTCCTGCTCTTTAATATCACCTGTTTCTTTATTTAACAGGCGTGTGGGGACGTACATTTGCACAGCATAGGTGCTATCACGCCGTTTCGCTTCTTCGACGCTATACTTTGGCTCCTTGAGCTTGTAGTTCTGTCCTAAAAAATGCAGTTCTAGTTTGCCCGTATAGTCTGTAATAGGACTAAAGGAGTTAAGTTCTTCAATCAGCCCTTCTTCTAAAAACCAGCGAAAGCTTGAACGCTGGATTTCAATTAAGTCGGGCAACAAAAAGGCGGGTTCAATATAATTTTCGCTAATCATGCCTCTACCTTTGTCAACCTGGTTAAATCTTGAGTGGAAGTAGCTACACACTGGGAGTTGATGTCACTAGCTACTGTCCTTAGCTGTTGGGGAACTTCTCCTTTGTAGTCACCTGAACTTTACTCAGGTGTGGGTAAACGCAGCAATTGAAGCGGTTGGGGACGATTTTGACAAGGGGGGTCACAGCCCTTAATCACCAGCAACAGCTAGAAAAATACAGCTATTTGATGTATCTCTGAACAGCTGCATTCTATTTGCTTGAATTTGATTTTTTGCCTCACTTCCCCTCCTCAAAGCGCGTTTACTAGTTTACGCAGCTATTGTTTGCTCTGCACTACACCATATGTATTTACGGTGATAGTCTGAAATTGAGGAACTGAGCTATATTTTGTAAGCTCTGGAGCAAAATGGCTTGATTTTGTGGGATGGTAATCACAAGACAATTTTTTTTAACAATTTTCTATAGGTTTAATCAAGGGACAATCTATCTCAATGTTGGTTGCTAAGTTGTTTCAGCCATTGAGGGCATCCGTGTGTAGAGGTGTGAGGATGGTCAAGTTGATAACTTTACAAAATCAAGCAGAGGATTCCTCTGTTCCTTCATTATCATTATGGCGCACACAAAATGTTTTGGAGGCATTAATTTTAGCACATTTTTCCTCCTTGCATTTTATTTTTGATAGCGACCCACAAGATAAATAGGCAAAGTTAATCCAAAAGACCTCAAAAGCTTGATATTAACAAGCTGAGAGTTGAGATGTCAATTGAAGATGGGGAATTTTGGCTAGTGTTTTGGACTTTACCTCGTCGCTTATCGCTGGGATAAATCTAACATCACCAATATAAAACCCTGACTGTATTTCACTCCTGCGGCTCGAAAGGTAAAAGTGAGGTTGATTATCACTTTCAACTTTCGGCTTTAGCTATTATCTATATTGATAGGCCAAATAGCTTACAGGCGTTTTGAGTGGTTTGAGCCGAAATTGTTGCTAATGTCTCTTGACGTAGTGTTGCGATTTGCTCCGCTACATAACGGACATAGGCTGGCTCGTTACGCTTTTCACCCCGTTTTGGTACGGGAGCGAGGAAGGGACAGTCGGTTTCTATCAGCAGGCGATCGCTATTCACCATTGCAGCCGATGCTTGGATAGCTTTGGCGTTTTTGAAGGTGACAGTACCACTGAAACTAATATAAAACCCCAAATCCAGAAACCATTGAGTTTCCTCTGGTGTACCTCCCCAGCAGTGCATTACACCCCGAATCTGGTTATTGGTGCGTTCTTGCCATTTTTGTAAAATTTCCCTAACTGCCACTGCGGCTTCCCGACAGTGAATAATTACGGGTAAATCTAATTCCGAGGCGATCGCTAATTGTGCCTCAAATACTATTTGCTGTTGCTCATAGTTATCGGCTTTATAAAAATCCAGTCCCATTTCACCGATAGCTACTACCTTGGAGTCAGATTTGGCTAAAGATAGTATTTCCTGCGCTGTTTGACTGTGCCACTTTTCGGCATCTAGGGGATGTAATCCTACGGCAAAACTGATTTCAGGAAATTGGTGTGCTATGGCTTGAATACTGGAAAATTCTGCTGGTTCGACGCAAGAATGTACAAGGTGTACAAGTCCTGCCGCTTGCCATCGCGATCGCACTGCTGTCAAATCTGGCTGGAAGTTATCAAAGTTAAGATGAACGTGAGTGTCAATCAGCTGCATGGTAATTAGTCGTTAGTCATCGGTCATTAGTTATTTAGTCAAGGACTAGTAACTAATGACTAATAACTGCTTACGCTGTTTTTGTCAGTGGCTTGAGCTTGTTGGCCAATCTCGATTTTTTTCTTGCCCCATTGTTGGGATGAAGAATGCCACGTTTTACGGCTTTGTCGATTTTGCTATAAGCTTCCGACAGCCTTGTTTGTACTTGTTCCTGAAGTTCTGGTGTAGGGTTAGCGGCATAGACTTGAACCGCTTCCAGATATTTTTTCATCAGCGTTCTTACAGCTGATTTATAGGTTTTATTACGCAGCCGATTGCGTTCTGCGATTTTGGCGCGCTTAAGAGCAGACTTTGTATTCGCCACAGTCGATCCCAAAAAGACTATTAATTATGTACACACACTACTAGACTTACTAATATAGCATCTATTTTGCCAATGTTAGGGGTTCTGAAAAAAAATTAGTTAATAGTCATTAGTCAATAGTCAATAGTCATTAGCATTTCTTCCCCAGTTCCCAGTTCCTAGTTCCCAGTCCCCAATCCCTAGTCCCCAGTCCCCAGCGAAGCACTGAGCTTGTCGAAGTGTCCCCAATCCCCAACCCCCAATCAATTTCATAGACCTTGAGAGTATCAAAAAAATCCAGGTTAAGCTAGAGAAGAGAATCAGCATCAACTCTTGGCCTTTATGGGGTAGGAGCTAACCTAGTTCTCAGGCAGGAATATTCTAAAATTTTGGCATTGTCCTTACTCCATGCTGCGAATCATTACTCAGCAGGCAGATGTAAAAGCAGAATTGCAACGGATCTGCGATCGCACCGATGATGAACAAGTTCTTCATAAAGAAGCGACGGTGCGAGAAGTGTTGCAAGCAGTGAAACGCCAAGGCGATAAAGCTGTGCTACATTATACTGCCGAATTTGACCATCAAATTCTCAAGCCAGAAGAACTGCTGGTGAAGGGTTCGGAATTGGATGCGGCTTACCAACAGGTATCACCAGAACTGTTGTCCGCGATTAAGTTGGCTTGTAAGCAAATAGAAGCTTTTCATCGTCAGCGTGTCCCTAAAAGTTGGGTAAACTTCGGGGATGATGATGTGGTTTTGGGTAAACGTTACACGCCTGTAGATAAGGCGGGGTTATATGTTCCTGGGGGACGAGCCGCTTATCCGAGTTCGGTGCTAATGAATGCGATTCCGGCGAAGGTAGCAGGTGTTCCTCGAATAGTAATGGTGACACCACCAGGAACGGAAAAAACGATTAACCCGGCGGTGTTAGTAGCGGCGCAGGAGGCTGGTGTCAAAGAAATTTATCGGGTGGGAGGAGCGCAAGCGATCGCCGCTTTAGCTTATGGTACAGAAACCATCCCCAAAGTAGATGTAATTACTGGGCCTGGTAATATCTATGTCACCCTAGCGAAAAAGCTAGTTTACGGTAAGGTGGGGATTGATTGTTTAGCAGGGCCTAGTGAGGTGTTGATTATTGCTGATCAAACAGCTAATCCCATTCATGTGGCGACGGATATGTTAGCGCAGGCTGAACATGATCCTATGGCGGCGGCGATTTTATTAACTACAGATCCGGCTTTGGCGAAAAACGTACAGGTAGCGGTGGAAAGACAGCTAGTAGATCACCCACGACGGATAGATACAGAAAAAGCGATCGCTCATTACGGTTTAATAGTCCTAGTGGAATCTTTAGAAGCCGCCGCCGAACTCTCTAATGAATTTGCACCAGAACATTTAGAATTAGAAATTAAAGACCCTTGGGCGTTGCTCCCTCAAATTCGTCATGCTGGGGCAATTTTTCTAGGCTACTCTACTCCAGAAGCAGTAGGAGACTATTTAGCAGGGCCTAATCACACATTACCGACTTCTGGCGCAGCTCGTTATGCTTCCCCATTGGGAGTGGAAACCTTCCTGAAGCATTCCAATATTATTCAATATTCCACCACAGCTCTACAAAAAGTTGCCGGTGCAATAGATACACTAGCATCAGCCGAAGGTTTACCCTCTCACACCGATTCCGTGCGTCGTCGTCTCCAAAAAGATGAACCTCAAGAATGATTAATTTTTTCCTGTAGTTTGACTAAAACTTACTCAGTAGTTACAAACTGAAAGTCTAAGTAGCTTTGGAGTGCTGAGTGGGGAGTGATGAGTGCTGAGTGATGAGTGCTGAGTGCTGAGTGATGAGTGCTGAGTGCTGTTAGCGGTAGCGCGGCGTTTAGCCGGTGCTGAGTTTGGAAAGAAATAAAATCTACCTTGTCTACCTTCAAATACCCAATCCCCAGTCCCCAGTCTCCAATCCCCAATCCCCACTCCCAAGCTACGGGTGTACATCTGAGGAGATAACAGCAGTGCTAGAAACTATTTTGGTGGCTCTTGATGGTTCGGAAATTGCAGCACGAGTCATTCAGGCTTTAGATGATTTGGTGTTATCACCAGAGACTAGGGTGATTTTGTGTCATGTGTTTTCTACAGCAGAGTCAGAAATAGACTTACCGGCTGATCGTCCTCAACCCCAGTCTTTAAGATTTTCCGCTTTTCAAATTGAACAGCAATTACAATCTTTTCAAGAACAGTTATCAGTTAAAAGCCAAGTTGAAATAGTAGCTGGTAATCCTGCTGAAGAAATTATTCGTCTTGCTAATATCTACAAAGCAGATTTAATTATTATTGGTAGTCGTGGTTTAACAGGTATGACACGGATTGTCTTGGGTTCTGTGAGTAGTCAAGTAGTGGAAGAGGCGGCTTGTTCAGTGTGGGTGGTTAAGCCTAGTTAGAATGGGGTGTAGGGTAGATAAGGGAGACAAGGGAGAAATATTTACCCCAATGCCCAATGCCCAATGCCCAAATTACATTAACAGTTGAGCAAGTATTTTCTGCGGTGGATGAGCAGTAGTTAAACCTTGCTGGGAGATGCAGCGAGGAACTGACGTAAACTCAATAGGCTGATGGTTTGTCCTAAATTGAGTGGTAGTATTGATATACCTTCAATTCGAGATTGTACCCAGCCGTCACCCCAATACCATTCGTGAAATCCATCAATACCGCCACTGAGTAACAAACGTAAGCAGTTGGGTTTGGCGATATCTACTTTGTGATGAATGGCGATCGCACCAGTCCAGGTAGTAAACTCTACTCCTGTAGTCAATTCATCTGGTATTCCTGGTGCAAATCTCTGCCCTATCAGCCATTTTTCCAGTTTCTCAGTCCGTAATAGACTATCACGGATGGCACTAGCAGGGGCTTCTATTTCGATTCGCAGTTGGCTGTGTTGAAAATTCCCTAGCATTTGTAGAAGCTCAATGACATAAGTTTCTATACTAATCCTAAATCATGGATGCAGAAGTCAGGGAGGTAGAAAAAGTTAGGCGTTTATCCGTAATTTATTATGGATACTCCTAAAGTAACTTGAATTTGCGATAAGCTGAAAAGCCTATTTTCACTTTTTATCGCATTTCCGAGTGAACATCTACAGTTATGATCCTTTTATCAAGAGTATAAAATATAGTAGCAAAGCAGTAAACTTGATCTAAAATACCTGATTCTATTTTTTTCACTCCTCCAATTGCTATTTGAGCCGCAAAATAATTACCAAAACCAATTTGATAATTATTTTGCCTATAACTCTTAGATACTACTTCTAGTTGTACATTACGAGGAACTATAATTGTTCTTTGCGCTAATTCAAGCACACACTCTGATTCATTCTCCCATAGAGTATTGATTAAATCGGCTTCTATCTTCGGAGATGTCTAATAAAGAAAATATGGTTGCCAATAATTGAAGTATGGTTAGAGACATACTTTCAAGAGAAAGAAACAATATATCTAGTAATAGACCGGACTAAATGGTCATGTATAAATCTATTAATGATAAGCATAGTGTGGGAGAAAAGAGCAATACCGATATATTTGGAATTATTGAAGCAAAAAGGCAATAGTAATTTCCAGCAACAAACAGAAGCGTTGATAGAGATTTTAGAGATAGTGAACAAATATAAAGTATGTGTATTGGGAGATAGAGAATTTTGCTCAGTCAAATTAGCAAACTGGTTGAAAAATCAAGGATTGAGCTTTTGTTTAAGATTAAGAAAAAATGAATTTATCGAAAAAGAGTCAGAGATTTGGTTAGAGTTGAAAAATTTGGGATTAGCCCCAGGACTATCCTTATTTCTACCGGGAGTTAAAGTCACGAAACTTAGAGGTTTTGGACATTTTAATTTAGCCTGTAAATGGAAGCGAAAACTCCAAGGTGTAGCACCAAAAAAAGGATGGTTTATTCTCACAGATTTATCAGAGTTAGGCGCAGCTATTACAGCTTATAAACAACGCTTTGATATTGAGGAAATGTTTAGAGATTTTAAAACAGGAGCCTATAATTTAGAAGATACAAAAGTCACGAGAGAACGGTTGATTTCACTAATTTTGTTAATAGCTATTGCCTACTTATCAGCGACAATTCAAGGACAGCAGATTAAACGTAAGGGTGTACAAGAATATGTCGGAAGAGTTCAAGAAAAGAACCGTAGTACCAGGCGACATAGCAGTTTTTATATTGGTCTATATGGTTATACTTGGGTCAGTTTTATGGATGATTGTCAATCATTAGTAGCCCAATTAATGAGACTTAATACCAATAAGCGCAAGTATTATCAACAAGGTCTAAGAGCTATGAGCCTTATACAGTCAGTCTTTTAGTTGATTTTGTCCCCCCTTCAGATACTGCTTACTAGTCAATACTATCAGGGCTTTTGCTCATTATTTGACACACTTTTTAATTTTTATTTACCTTATTTACTCTATTTTTGCATACTAGATACTGAAGAACCGATAAAACTTTATTTAGACTTAGTATTCCCAGATGACATACGACAATACCTCAATGAGTTCATTACCCTAACGCAAATAAGCGATACGGACGGCACTTAACGGTTAACAGGTAAGTCGGTATGAAAAATGATAGTTGGTCGATCTTTAACGCCGTACAGTAAACCCAAACTTTAACGCTCTCAAATTTCTTGTTAAGACGGGGGCTAAAAACTTTGTTTTCCGATTCAGAAAATATACATGGTGCATTTAGATATAATAATGACTCATTAATTATTGTGTTTTCCTAAGTGGAGAAACAAATGGGTCGCGCCAAAAAGGTTGTGTTGGCATATTCTGGTGGAGTCGATACCTCCGTTTGCATTCCCTACCTCAAGCAAGAGTGGGGAGTAGAAGAGGTAATTACGTTAGCAGCAGATTTAGGTCAGGGTGATGAATTAGAACCAGTCCGAGAAAAAGCTCTAAAATCAGGTGCAAGTGAATCTCTGGTGGTGGATGTAAAAGATAGTTTTATTAAAGACTATGCTTTTGCAGCTATTCAAGCTAATGCTCTTTATGAAAATCGTTATCCTCTAGGAACTGCCCTGGCTCGTCCGTTAATTGCTAAAATATTGGTCGAAACTGCACAAAAATATGGTGCGGATGCGATCGCACACGGTTGTACAGGTAAAGGTAATGACCAAGTACGCTTTGATGTCTCCTGTGCGGCATTAAATCCTGAGTTAAAGATTCTCGCACCGGCACGGGAATGGGGTATGAGTCGTGAAGAAACCATCGCCTACGGTGAACAATTTGGGATTCCCGCCCCTGTGAAAAAATCTTCTCCCTATAGTATTGATAAGAACTTACTAGGTCGCAGTATCGAAGCTGGTGTGTTGGAAGATCCCACATTTGAACCACCAGAAGAAATTTATGAAATGACCAAAGCGATCGCTGATACCCCCAATGAGCCAGAATATTTAGAAATTGGATTCATTCACGGTATACCCACTACCCTCAATGGGATAGCTAAAACACCCGTTGAATTAATCCAAGAACTCAATCAAATTGTGGGAAATCATAGTGTCGGTCGCATCGACATGATTGAAAACCGTTTGGTAGGGATTAAATCACGGGAAATCTACGAATCTCCCGCCATGTTGGTGCTAATTCAAGCCCACAGAGATTTAGAAAGCATCACCCTCACCGCAGATGTTACCCACTACAAACGGGGTATTGAAGAAACATACACCCAAATGGTCTATAACGGCTTGTGGTACAGTCCCCTGAAAACTGCTTTAGACGCTTTTATCCAGAAGACTCAAGAACGAGTATCTGGAACTGTCCGCTTGAAGCTGTTTAAAGGTAATGCCACTATCGTCGGTCGTTGGAGCGATAATTCACTCTATACCCCTGACTTAGCTACCTACGGCGCAGAAGATCAGTTCGACCACAAAGCAGCCGAAGGTTTCATTTACGTTTGGGGACTACCGACTCGCATTTGGGCAAAACAAACTAGATAAATAAAGGTAAAAGGTAAAAGGTAAAAGGTAAAAAGTTTGTAGTGAGGACTTTAGTCCTAAGATAAAGACTGAAGTCCTCACTACAAACCTCTAATTTCTCTTTTGCCTTTTTAATTTTTACTTTTGCCTTTTCTTAGTCTTTTGCGGCTTGTTTAACTTGACGCGATTCTAACCATAAGGGAATAGCAATCACAGCTACAAGTATCAGTAAAGCCAAAATTGCAAATTGACTCACCCAAGCCACCAATTGTTCAAGAGAAACAACCCTACCAGCAAAAAAGGCTAATGTCACCATTAAACTAGCCCAAGCTGTTGCTCCTAAAATGTTGTATATCAAAAATTTGGCGAAAGGCATCTCAGCGATACCGGCTAATGGAGCAGCAAAAATTCGCAATAATGCAAAAAAGCGGCCGAAAAAGACTGCTTTAGCTGCATTTTCACTAAATTGCACTCTGATACTCAACAATTTTGTTTCACTAAATCGAAATATTTTTCCTACTTGTAGTAAAAAAGACCAGCCTCCCAGCCGACCAATCCAATAGCCACAAATTCCGCCCATCACCGCACCAGTAATGGCAAGGGCTAAAACTATCCAATAATTAAGTTCCTTACTACCAGCCAGAAAGCCACCTACTAAGGTTACGGTTTCACCAGGAAGAGGTATACCCAAGTTCTCTAGCAATATTCCTAAAAAAATAGCCCAGTAACCGTAATGATGGGCAAACTCCTGGATGTTTTCTAATGAAATCAACTCAAGAGACATCCCGCACCGCCGCCTTTACAATTTTTTACTTTATATACATCTTTGCTTGTTTTTACCTGGGGTGTCAATCAAGCCCCCATATTCAGCAGTTCAAAAAGCTATTGTCGCTTGGAATGTCTCGAAACCCCAGTATAATTCTAGACATATATAGGAATCATATTTGATTTCTGAAAAAACTCGGTACACCTCTGTTACTTATTTTCCTGTTCCCTGTTCCCTGTTCCCTAGCTACGCAAATCGTTTCAATAATCAAGTCGGATTCCTATATGAATGATTAGTAACTAATAATTGACAATCAAGTATCTATCAGTTATTAGCACAAACGCATAAATGAAGCGATAAAGCAATAAATTTTTATTAAAAACTTATAAAAAACTTAAAAAAATATAAAGGTTATGTAAAAGATACGTTTGATACGGAAATCATTAGGCGTTTGTGCCTATATTGGGGAATGTCAAAACAAATTATACGGAATAAATACTGAAGCAAATGCTAGAAAACTTGTAGTTGCAATCTACTTTTTACTGTAGATGTAACCAAGATTTCACACACAGCATCGCGCTAGTATTGGTTTCTGCGTCCTGCTTTTGTTAAGTGTTTCAACTACTTGGTTAAATTTATGACACTCACACCAGAATTACAAGTGGTTTTGTTTAAACCTCAAGGCAGCATAGACTTACAAAATGGTATGTCCTTGAGCCAACAGATGTCTGAAATCACTCCTCAGCCTCATCAGCTTTGGGTGGTTGATCTGGCATCAGTAGACTTTATGGATAGTTCCGGTTTGGTTTCATTAGTCAAAGGATTAACATCAGCAAGACAAAATGGCTGCCGTCTAGTTTTGTGCAACGTACAGACTCCTGTCCGCTTAGTCTTAGAACTTACACAGTTAGATTCAGTATTTGAAATCTTTGACACTTACGAAGATATTTTTAGTGTCGTCGATAACGAGCAAGTATCATTAGCAAACTAACATCTTATTATAAAAACTAAATCCGGCAATGTCAAAATAATTGGCTAAAAGTCTAAATGAGCCGATTATTTTTGAGCATTGCTGTGGTTTACTTTAATTATTGTCAGGAGTAATGAGTGCTGTTAGCGGTAGCGGGGCGTTTAGCCCGTGCTGAGTGCTGAGTAATAAGTGCTGTTTTGGTGGGTATTAATGGTAGTTGCACCAACACTTTAATCAATGTGTCTATCAAAGCAAGTTGTCACCAAACTTAGATGGACTCGCAAAAATATATTTTTGAGTCAATAAATATAAGATATTAAAGAGTATCAATAAATATCAATAAATATTCAGATTTTTGCCTAATTTATCCTCAATTTAGGCATTTTTTACCGTAGAAACATTGTGTTAGCTGGATGCGGGACGGGGAAAGTTGGGTAGATCAATTCCACTATGGCTAGAAGTGCGTGTTTTGAGAGCTAAACGATAACTGACGCTTTGCAATTCGGCTTGTAGTTGGCGGTTCTCTCTTTGCAGTTGAGCTACTTTTTCTCTGACTGGAGTCATGCGTTCTTCAAATTTCCGGCGGTAAATTTGCGGTAATTCTTGCACTACTTGTTCTAACATCCGGCTGCGGTCAGTTAACTCTTGGACGGACTGACGCAGTTGATAAATTTCCGCGTCGCGGACAGTAATTTGCTCTTGATAGAATGTGACTTGCTGCTCAACAGCCTGTAGTTGTTCTTGTAAAGCTTTTAGTTGAGTTAAATCTTGTTCCGGCTCTAGCTTGGGGGGTATAAAATTAGTATTGCCCTTGACTAGCCGGAAAAGTTCCTGTGATAGCTGTTGGACGAGTTGATCACGTAGCTGCAATTCTTGGCGCAGCTGCGACATTTCTGTAGAGAGAGCTTGGATGTCGGGTAGTTCAGTTTGGCTCACAGTGGCTTAAAGCTCCGATTGAAGAATATTTTCCAACCTTGGATATACTGCGATCGCTTGCTTTGGGCAGGCAATGTTAATCTAGCATTCCCAACTCAATTACAAAATAAGGCATCAAAATAAAATTTTTTCTGATTATATGTTTTTATTCTAGTTTTGTCCGTGGAGAAAACTGAGTTATGAATACTCAATTTTCCACACGGGTCATTCAACAATTGTCTTAGACTGTCGCAGCAACTTCTTCTGCTTTGTCCTCAGATACTTCTTGCTTAATGGTGAGGTAGCGAATTACGTCTTCGCTCAAACGCATGGCGCGTTCTAAGGGAGCAATCACTTTTCCAGGCCCAGTGTAGTTTACTTGAACATAGATGCCATCACGATTTCTATCAATTTCATAAGCCAGACGACGCTTGCCACGATTTTGGATTTCAATGTTATCAGCACCTTGTTCTTTGAGCAAGTTCTGATACTTGGCGATCGCTTGCTCTACTTGTTCATCTGTGAGGTCTGGGCGCAGAATATATAGTGTTTCGTAAACTGTAGACATGGTTGTAATTCTCCTTTTGGACAACTGGCTGCTGACATTAATTTATACATTTAGATATAAAATCTCTCAGTATTGATCAACATCTGAAGCAACAAGGAAATATAATCTTACCAGTTTTCTATTTTAATCATCAGCCCCATCTGCCAAAATTGGCATTGTTGATGGGCAGCATGGAGAAAAAATAAAAAGCAAAAGGGCAAAAGAATCTTTTCTTTTTACTTTTGCCTTTTACCTTTTGCCTTTACCAATCCCCAGTCCCTAACTTGATAAGGATTTTGATCAAATTTATGGCCCAGCGTTATGTGCGAGTTCAAAATCAAGAAGGAAAGATTTACTATGGGTTGTTGCAGCTGTCTCTTAACGTGCAGGTGCTTGATGCTCCACCTTGGCTACAGGGACAGCTAACTGATTTAGTTTTAGAGCCGGATAATTACCAAATTCTTGCACCTTGCGCTCCTTCCAAAATTGTGGCGGTGGGAAAGAATTACGCTAACCATGCTGCGGAAATGGGAAGCCTTGTACCAGTTGAGCCATTAATTTTTTTAAAACCACCAACAACAATTATTCCTTCAGAGACAATAATTCAGTATCCTCAGCAGTCGCAAAGAGTAGACTATGAAGGTGAGTTAGCTTTGATTATTGGCGATCGCGCCTGTAAATGTACTCCAGAAGAAGCCCAAACTAAAATCTGGGGTTACACCGTCGCCAATGATGTTACGGCTAGAGATTTACAACAAAAAGATGGTCAATGGACTCGCGCCAAAGGGTTTGATACATTTTGTCCTCTAGGCCCTTGGATTGTCCGAGAATTAAACCCCGGAGCTAGATTGCAGACTTTTATTAATGATGATCCCGACCCAGTGCAATCTGCTGGTATTGATCAGATGGTGTTTGCCCCTGATTTTCTAGTTGCTTATATTAGTCAAGTGATGACTTTACTACCTGGAGATGTCATCCTCACGGGTACACCAGAAGGTATTGGCCCATTAAAGCCAGGCGATCGCGTCCGTATAGAAATTGAAGGTATTGGTCGCTTAGAAAACACCGTGGCATCTCCCTAAAGTATTAACGCACTTGTGTATAAACTGCATCAGAAATTGTTGGCAGTTCCGCGTAACGTCCGAGTAGGGATTGGATCATAGAATACACTACTGTTCCAACAACTACTACGAAAACTAAGTTGGATATTGTTTCTATAGCAAAGCCAGTATTAGGAATGAATCCCAAAAGTTCTCTCAGAACTTCACAGAGAAATATCACAATGTTGAGTAATATTGCCTGCATGGTGTTAAATCGAATGAAATGAACAATTTTTTCGTTTCTGACCACAAATATAAATAAAGCAAAGAAAAGGAGCAATCGACCTAATTGTCCCAAGCTCATATACAAGACCACTATTGGCTGTAAAGGTATCAAGAGTAGCTGTAATATAGGAAACCTTCCTAACAAATAACTCCCAAACACTAAACTGTTAATTAGGGGCAGAAGATAAGGTAAACAGGCGAAAATGCGATCAGTAATTGATGTAGTCCCACGCCAAACCATTGTGCGTTCTCCTATGGTGAAAATTTCAGATTCCCCTAGAGCATAGGATAACGCAGTTAACCTACCTTTTTGGCTTTGACTATTCTATTTGGGCTATGCGAAAACCCATTTGACATTTATACTGCTCTGGTTGCTGTTGTGTAAGCTGGCGAATAGCTTGACCGCAAGTTAACTTTCCTCCGCGCCATCGTGGTTGACCACTACTATCAGCTAGTAAGCAAGACTGACAAACTTGCTCAGGAACTAGGATTTGCTCGTCCATGAGAATGACTAACATCTCAATCTCTCCTTCTTTCTCTACTGCCGAGAGATTCTTGCTTACAGGTAGTAGGGCTACAACATTTACAGGTAATTCGCTCCACTTGACTTTTAGCAGCCCGATAGCGCGTTTCTCACAGCTAATTAAATAATTTTAATTAATATACTGACCACACCGAGGACTAAATTTTGATGAGTTTAACTAGAAAATTAGGGAATATTTGAGGATTTATTAAGTATTGATGCTTATATTTTAGCACATCCTGCAAGTATCTTGGTGAAAGCTGATTTTCTTAAAAGTATCAAAGTTGATATTTTCGTAAACAGGTTTATGATCATAAATCTATGAAGTTATTCGGCAACTGATAATTCCAGATGGAATACATCATGTTTGTATAGCAGTTCAAGAAGGTAGAAATCTTGATTGTCAACTGTTAACAGAGAAACTTGTGTGCCGATCGCCTTAACTTTCGTAGAAATTGCTATTAGGTATAGTTGAAGTGACTAGAACAAATTCAGACTTGCTTGCTACCTCCGATCCCGCGATCGCAGAATTAATTAATCAAGAACTCCAACGCCAACGCGGCCATTTAGAACTGATCGCTAGTGAAAACTTTACCTCGGCGGCTGTACTAGCAGCCCAAGGTTCAGTCCTCACCAATAAATACGCTGAAGGTTTACCCGGTAAGCGTTACTATGGTGGGTGCGAATTCGTTGACAAAATCGAACAAATAGCTATTGATAGAGCCAAACAGCTATTTGGTGCGGCTCACGCCAACGTCCAACCCCACTCCGGCGCACAGGCAAATTTTGCAGTTTTTCTGACTTTGTTAGAACCTGGTGACACAATCATGGGGATGGACTTGTCCCACGGTGGACACCTCACCCACGGTTCTCCAGTGAATGTCTCCGGTAAGTGGTTTCAAGTCCGTCACTACGGCGTAAGTCAACAAACAGAAAGACTAGACTACGACCAAATTCGAGAGCTGGCGTTAAGGGAGCGTCCTAAGCTTTTGATTTGTGGTTATTCTGCCTATCCTCGCATTATTGATTTTGCCAAATTCCGTAGTATTGCTGATGAAGTTGGTGCTTACTTACTCGCAGACATTGCCCACATCGCGGGGTTAGTCGCCACTGGACTACATCCTAACCCAATTCCTTATTGTGATGTCGTCACCACCACCACCCATAAAACCCTGCGTGGCCCCAGAGGTGGGTTAATTTTGACCCGTGATGCAGAATTGGGTAAAAAATTAGATAAATCCGTATTCCCTGGCACTCAAGGCGGCCCCTTAGAACACGTGATTGCAGGTAAAGCCGTAGCTTTTGGTGAAGCCTTAAAACCAGAATTTACCAATTACTCACAGCAAGTAATTGATAATGCTCAAGCCTTAGCCACTCAACTGCAAAATCGCGGTTTAAAACTGGTATCTGACGGTACAGATAACCATTTAATGCTCGTCGATTTGCGTTCAATTGGGATGACAGGTAAGAAAGCTGATCAATTAATGAGTGAAGTGAATATTACCACCAACAAAAATACAGTTCCTTTTGATCCCCAATCGCCATTTATTACCAGTGGTTTGCGCTTAGGTTCCCCCGCCATGACAACTAGAGGTATGGGAGTCGATGAATTTATCGAAATTGGCAACATTATTGCCGATCGCCTGCTCAATCCAGACTCCGCAACCGTAGCCCAAGACTGTCAACGTCGGGTAGCTGCATTGTGCGATCGCTTCCCCTTATATCCACACCAGGAAATTCCTGTACCAGCATTGGCTTAGGGATTGGGGATTGGGGATTGGGGATTAGGGACTGGGAGACAAGGTAGACAAGGGAGACAAGGAAGATTTTATCCCCATGCCTTATGCCCCATGCCCCATTCCCAATACCCAATATCCAATTCTTATGCTGATTTAGGCCTGAAATGTAGTAAAAATATGAAGGAAACGTCCTTGGCCAATTTTTGTTAATAAACTTTCTAAAAAATTACAGATGCCTGCTCAGATATATCATCTGATCGCCTTCCTCGTTGCCGCAGTAGTCGTCCTTTGGACTACGCCTGATGTCAAAAAGATTGGCATTAAAAGTGGACGCGTAGATCAACCTGGTGGTCGCAAAATTCATGACCGTCCAATGGTACGCCTGGGAGGAGTATCCATCTTCGCAGGTACAATACTATCTCTAATGATTGTGTGGTGGTTGGGTGGCTTTGCTAATCTGCCTCCCGAAAAAGAATGGCAAATTTGGGGCGTAACTTTAGGTGGTCTTGGCTTTTTTTTGATTGGTTTAGCCGATGACTTATTAAGTTTATCTCCTCTAACAAGACTGTTAATGCAAATAATTGTTGCCGCCTGTGCTTGGAAAGCTGGTGTCAGCATAGATTTTATTACTATCCCTACTGTTGGTATAGTTAACCTCCACTGGCTCAGTTTGCCTATTACGGTAGTTTGGTTAGTTGGGATGGTCAACGCCATCAATTGGATTGACGGCTTAGATGGTTTGGCGGCTGGGGTTTCTGGGATTGCGGCTGTCGTTATGCTATTCGTATCCTTATTTATGCAGCAACCCGCCGCCGCTTTAATTGCAGCTGCCTTAGCTGGTGCGGCTTTAGGATTTCTCCGCTACAACTTCAATCCAGCACAAATTTTTATGGGTGACGGTGGCTCGTATTTTATGGGTTTTACTTTAGCCTCTGTGGGTGTGATTGGTTTAGTCAAAATCCCCGCTTTCACTGCCGTTCTTTTACCATACTTAATTTTGGCTGTCCCCATTGTAGATATGTCTGCCGTGATTTTGGCTCGTCTACGTCAAGGGAAACGACCTTGGGTTGCAGATAAATGTCATCTCCATCATCGCCTTCTGCAAGCGGGTCTATCCCATCGCTGGTCAGTATTATTTATCTACTGTCTAACTTTGTGGGTAGGAAGTTTAGCACTATTTGTGGCTGGTGTACCTAGCAGTATTGCTTACATTTGTGCAACCACTTCACTTTTAAGTTACGTCTGTTGGAGAGTCCGCAAGTTTTCTCAGCAAAATCGCAACTTACAAAAGTAATTAATTAATATGGCAATCTAAATTCAAAACGACATTGACCAATCTTCTAAGGGTGTGTGACGCTTTGGCGTAAACACGCCTTATTTATTTATTGATTGACTAACTAAGTAGTGTGTTAACCTGATACCAATCACTATCAGTAATACCAATTCGCAATTCGCAATTCGCAGTTCGCAATGGACTTCGTCCCGCTACGCTAACGCAGTTCGCAATTTAGAAGACTCTATCTGACAAGATAATCTTTAAGAATTGCTTTTAAATCCAAAATTTTATTTTTTACTTTTGACAGAAAAATCAATGAGTGCAGAAATCATTTGTGTCGGTACTGAACTTTTGCTGGGAGATATCCTGAATGGCAATGCCCAATATCTAGCCCAACAACTAGCCCAATTAGGAATTCCCCACTACTATCAAACCGTGGTGGGAGATAATCCAGAACGCATCAAACAAGTTATTGAAATTGCTATTTCCAGAGCTAATATTCTCATTTTTACTGGTGGACTAGGCCCTACTCCCGATGACTTAACCTGTGAAACTATCGCTGATTTTTTTGGCGCGCCTTTAGTAGAAGACGCAGCCACTATTGAAGATATCTCCCAGAAATTTGCTCAACGTGGTCGGGTGATGACTCCTAGTAACCGCAAACAAGCATTGATTCCCCAAGGTGCAGATATTTTACCTAATCCCAGTGGTACAGCACCTGGGATAATCTGGCAACCCCGCCCAGATATTACCATTTTGACTTTCCCTGGCGTTCCCAGTGAAATGCACCGAATGTGGGAAGAAACCGCCGTACCATTTTTGAAAAGTCAAGGCTGGGGTCAAGAAATTATTTATAGCCGCAGTTTGAGGTTTTGGGGAATTGGAGAATCTGCTTTAGCAGAAAAAGTCAGTGATTACTTTAATTTACCGAATCCCACAGTTGCACCCTATGCAGGGAAGGGAGAAGTACGGCTACGTGTTTCAGCTAAAGCCACCTCACCAGCCGCAGCCGAGGCGTTGATTGCACCTGTAGAACAACAGATTAAAGAAATTGCAGGTTTGGATTTTTATGGTGTGGATAATGACACCTTAGCTTCTGTTGTCGGTCAATTATTGCGGACATCAGGAGAAACCTTAGCAGTGGCTGAATCTTGCACTGGTGGAACTTTGGGGCAAATGTTAACAGAAATCTCTGGTAGTTCTGATTATTTCTGGGGTGGTGTAATTTCCTACGATAACTCCGTGAAAGCGGGGTTATTGGGAGTGAAGCCGGAAGATTTAGCAGAGTTTGGTGCAGTTAGTGATACCGTTGCAGAGCAAATGGCAATTGGTGTTAAAACCCGCCTAGCAACTACTTGGGGATTAAGTATTACGGGGATTGCTGGCCCCTCTGGAGGGAGTGAGACTAAGCCTGTGGGATTGGTTTATATTGGGTTAGCAGGGCCGAATGATGAAGTCAAGAGTTTTAAATATCAGTTTGGGACAATGCGCGATCGCTCTTTTATTCGTCATTTGAGTGCTTGTACAGCCCTAGATTTATTGCGGCGGCGGTTGTTGACTAGGTAATTGATTCAAGCTATGTTATCTGACTGCAAAAACAGCTTTGCTTCTGCTAATCTGCGTCGCTTTAATCCTTCCTCTACTGGAGTGCCAGGATTAGTGTACAACACAAAAGCTGCTTCTATCTCATCCCAGACTTGATTTTTCAATACTCTGGTGATAGTCTCAAAATTTTTCGCCCCATAGAAATTAGCACCTAAATTATAGGCAAAACTTAATAATGCTCCTTGCTGTGCAGCAGTCAGATTATCCCATCCAGGGATTTTCTCTAAGGGTGGGAGATAATCACGTTCTAATTGCAAAATGAGTAATTCATCTGCTTCTTGCTGGGTAATTTTGTCCCCTAGTTTCCACTCACTACCATCTTTTTTACGAGTCGAACCCCAGCCGATAGTATATGGTTTACCTTTAGTGCGCGGGTCGGGATAGGCTTGTAGTTTACATCCTTCAAAATCTCTAATCAATGCGACACCAGGAAGTGGTAATTTACCATCATTCCCACCGTATAAATTTGCTTGAATCAACTGATTTAAAGCTGCTTGAGTGTTTAATCCTACTATCCCATCAGTTTCAAGACCTTGCTGTGCTTGGAATTTTTTCACAGCAATTTCTGTCTTGTCACCAAAAACCCCATCTATGCGGCCTGGGTCTAATTTAATTTGAGTTAATATTTCTTGCAGTTGTTTAACTTCTAACCCTTTTGACCCTTTCTTGAGATTCTCAGAGATAGTCATATGCTTTAAGTTAATTTTGATGATTAATTGGCTTATTTACTAATAAAATGCGATTTTTCGTCATCTGTAATCACTCTGTAATAAATTGTGATTAGCTATGACCGGACAAAAAAGCAAAATTTCACTGAAACAGCTATTTTGAAAATAGCGATCGCACAACTTTTTGTATAACAAATGTTGCAGAAACTATCGATAGTTTCCCCTGCAAGAAATCCGTTTAAACCCAAGTAATTGGTATATCTAGAAACTTACTAATTTCTTCTGCCAAAAAATAAATTTCTGATATAGTAAGTTGATAACTTAATCCATATCTTTGATTACCTATCACTATAAAGAGCATGGGGGGTAATTCCCGTTCTTGTATTTCTTTACCCCCTTCAGTATTTACTTCAACTTCCTCGTAACTTCTCTTTTGAAATATTATACTAGAAAGCCTTTGTACAGGCTTTTGGCAAACTGTATAAACTTCCTTACTTTTGGATTTTGATGTGTAAGTAAATGTTAAAGAAATTTTTTGTGCTGCAATATTTAAATTTAAATAATCAATGGATTTAATAGTTTCATTAATGGATAGTTGGTTATTCATGCCAGGGAATAAAGTATTAAAGAATCTATGATTTTCTGGGAAAATATCAAGCTTAATACGATTAATTAACTCGATAAACATTGATATTAATATCATCGGAATAATTATTGGAATAAGAGGTAAAACTATCAAAATAATATATATATATAAAGCAGGATTAGTTAGTATCGTGATAATTTTCGAGAGCCATGATTCATGATAGGTTTGTTTCACCTTATTAATAGATTTCATATAATCATTTTTGGCAGAATTACTCTGCTTGTAAGGAATAGTAATATTTAGAGAGTCATCTTTTTTTTCGATAATAATTCTACTGAGTGGTGGCTCATTAAATTCTATTTTACCCGATTCCAAAGCATTTAAAGATTCTGTAACGGAGCTAAAACGTTTTTTGAGACTGGGATGTGTCATTAATTTCAACCAATCTCTAAAACTAGAACTAACATGAGTAAATTGTTCAAACTGAATTTGTAAATTTTCTTGGGGTAAATCTGCGGGTTCTATACCTGTTATTAAATAGATGAGTGTTGTTCCTAAACTATAAATATCAGAAGCAGGAAAAACTTTACCGCCAAATTGTTCTGGTGGCATATAACCATAAGTTCCAACTATTGTAATAGTGCCATCTTGATAATTGGCAAGATGTAATGAGCCAAAGTCAACTAAATAAACATCACCAACACTATGAGACGAGCGATTAGATAATAAAACATTACTGGGTTTAATATCACGGTGAATTACACAAGGTTGGTGAGAATGAAGATAATCTAATATTAAAAGTAACTGTTTGGCTAGTTGCTTAACTTCTTTTTCACTAAATGTGCGCCCATTAATCAGATATGTTTGTAGAGATTGAGCGTCAATATAAGTTTGCACCAAAGCAAATCCGTTTAAATTAGGATTATTTATTGTAAAATATTCAATATATTGAGGAATAGATGGATGTGATAAAGATTGTAGAATTTTAACTTCTCTCTCAAATAATTTTAAGTCATCCCAATGGAAGTCATCATTAAATATTAGCAGTTTGACTACAACTAATTGGTGAGTTTGCAAATCTTTAGCTAAGAATGTATAACGGTTGATATTACATCCCAACTGTTTCTGAATCTGATATCGATTATGCAATACTTCAGTATAATTCAACATATCTTCACCACTAAGCCTGACAATTATTAAAAATTGAATTAATGAGAGATGCTTATTCTTCAGTTATGGGAATATCTAAGAAATTACTGATCTCTTGTGCTATCCAGTTACGTTCATCTAAACTCAGGGGCAAATCTAAATATGAATTCAAGTCATAATGATTGATTGTACCCTCCCAAATTACTAAATTTGGAGGTTTATCTGTGTTTTTATAGCTTTGATTCAACTTAGTGAGTTTATATTGTTGTGCTGTGGAAACTAGCTTCCAAATATAAGCTCTAGGAATAATTAGTATTGGTTTTGATAAACTCAAAGATGTATGACTAAATATTTGTTTATCAATAACTACATTTGTCTTATCTATTTTTAAATATACTTTTGCTAAAATTGTATGGCTCAAAAGATAAAGTATTAAACTAGATATTGATATACCACAGGCAATAAATAAATATTGAGGGATGAATTTTATTAAATCTAAAATAAAAATTAACTTATTTCGCGAAAAGAGACTTACAAAGATGAAGAAAAATATAAATCCATATACCATAATAAAAGGAAAAGAAACCTCAAATATAAATTTAAATATAGTAAATATAGATTTAAATATATTCTTACGCGGAAAAAATATATAAAGTTCTTCAGGTGTTATAATCAGTTTAATTTTGCTAAACTTAGGTTTGATAGCTACCTGTAAGTCTTGAGAATACTTTAAATTAAGGTCAGATAAATTTTCTAAATATTTTAGTGCTAGTGCAGCAGAATTAAAACGACGATTTAGACTAGCCTGAGTCATTAACTTTAACCAAAGCTTGAGTTCCGAGCTAATATTATTTATATTGCTGATTGGAAAGCTTAAATCATCATCTAGTAATTCAGCAGGATGCTTTTTTGTCAATAAATAAATTAAAGTTGCACCTAAACTATAAATATCAGAAGCTGGGCAGACTCTCCCTCCAAATTGCTCCGGTGGCATATATCCGTATGTACCAACAACTGTCCTTGTACTGTTGGATTGTATAGTTGTCTGTACAGAGCCAAAATCTACTACATATACATTACCGACACTGTTACCAGTACGATTAGCTAAGAGAATATTGCTAGGTTTAAGATCACGATGAATCACTGTTGGTTGGCGTGAATGTAAATAATCTAATATGGCTAATAAAGATTCTCCTAGCTGTTTAATATCTCGCTCATTAAAGTTTCGCCCGTTTTCTATATGTGCTTGCAGAGACTCGGCTAAGATATAAGTCTGCACTAAGGCAAATCCTTGGAGATTGGATATATCTAGTTCAAAATAATCAATATAATTAGGTATACCAGGATGAGACAGACTTTTGAGAGTTTCTGCTTCTCTGACAAATAACTTCAAGTCTTCCCACCGGAATTCCTGGTTAAATAAAAGGACTTTGATCACTACTAATTGTTCTGTCTGCAAATCTTTAGCAAGGTGTGTATATCTTCCTCGATTTTTTTGGAGTTGTTTGAGTAATAAGTAACGATTATTTAGTTGAATAGAATTGTTGTCACTGAGATTATCCAACATATTTCCGCTCCTCAACTTGATTTACTTTGATGAAATTAATTAATTTCATCACTTACCCAAAAATAACGTAACTTAGTCATTACGAGCGAGCGCGACGTAATCTCCCCCGACGCTGGGATTGCTTCCCTACACTTCGTTCCGATCGCAATGACATTATCGACGTTGCGTAAGTCCTAAATTTATTGCAGAGAATCTATCTATACGACTATCTAATTGCAACTGAGGTGAGTTAGCAGTTCGTTACAATTCGTAACTTAACACCGATAAACTACTAAAATAAGTTTTTTGTCGCAAGGGGTTTAGAACACAATGCCGTGGTTTGTGAAGATAGAAGAGGGTAAAGTTGAAAAAAATACCTTTGATCAATACGTACCAGCCCATAGAGCCTACGTCCAAGAGTTAATTGCTCAAGGACACAAAGCTAAAACCGGTTACTGGGCAAAGATGGGTGGCGGGATGTTACTGTTTGAAGCGGCTTCAATGGAGGAAGCCGAGAAAATTGTGGCGCGTGATCCCTTGATACACAACGGTTGTGTCAACTACAAACTATACGAGTGGAAAATCGTTGTCGAATAATACTCACTTACACAAAATTTGGTGTTATACTTTATTTAGACCTGGATCTATGCGGCTGCAACGCCTAAACCTTGTCAGGACCGGAAGGTAGCAGCAACACGGGATGCTTGTAGTAGGCGTAGTCTCCGGGTTCCCCTATTTTACTAGGAGCAATCAGCAGCAATGCCTGGCTTTGGAGATTTAGTTCAGAAAGCTTTTTACCTTGGTGTCGGGTTGGCTTCTTACGCTGGTGAGAAAGCTGGAGGAAAGTTATCTGAATTGCGATCGCAAGTACAAAAGCTGGCAGATGAAATGGTGGCAAAGGGCGAAATGACCACAGATGAAGCCCGCCGCTTTGTGGAAGAGATGATGAAACAAGCTCAACAACCACAAGCGCCTGCTGAGACTGCTGAAAAAACACCGCCTTCCGAACCTCGTCGCATCGAAATTATAGAGGAAGAAGAAGAACCAACGGTGAAAGAGGAATCAACTGATAACGTAGATCAATTACGCCGACAAGTGCTAGACCTGCAAGAAGAGTTAAAGAAATTGCAGAATGATTAGGGAGTAGCACTCGCAAAAGTTTAGTAGAATGTCACGCCCTTAAGAATTTATAATATACATTACCTGGGGTGAACTTAGAGTGCTTCAAGCCAAGCAGCCCTAAGCGTCCTGTCGGGAAGAATTAAGGGCGTAACATTTATGGAACAGTGGCAAAAAGATTTGATGGAAATTGTAGAAACGATGGCTGATGAAGTGGAGCGTTTCTTCCTGGGAATGACTGATATGGTAGATGCTTTTTTTGAGTTAACGGAAGAGATTTCTGAACAAGTCCAGACTTCTATTGTGACTGAAGTGGATCAGTATTTACAGGAGATTACTGAACCATTTTTAGAAGCTTATTGGGAACTGGAAGACTTGGTTGTTGATGCTGATCCTGGCTTTCCTTACTCAGTGGAAGCTACAGCAGAACAAAATCCTGCTTGTGTGGGTTGTCAGAATTATCATGGTCATGTGTATGGTGGGAACTTGTTAGTTTGTGGTATGCACCCCCACGGTTGGGATGATGGGAATTGTCCAGACTGGGAACAAGGATAAAGGCAAAAGGTAAAAGGGAGAAGGTGAAAGGTGAAGGACAAAGGTAAAAGGAAAAAAGGTTAAAATTAGAACTTGTACGGTTTTGCAATTGACTTGATATTTTTACCTTTTGACTTATGAGTAATTCCTCACCTGAAACTGTATCTGAGTCTAGCCAAGAAATGAAGTATGGTGAACGCATCATTGCGGAAGGACAGCTAATTACGTTTCCGAATCCGCGTGTGGGTAGACGTTACGATATTAATATTACTTTGCCGGAATTTACTTGTAAGTGTCCATTCTCCGGCTATCCTGATTTTGCCACTATTCATATTACCTACGTTCCTGATGAACGTGTGGCGGAGTTAAAGGCACTAAAACTTTATATTAACAGTTATCGCGATCGCTACATTTCTCACGAAGAATCTGCTAACCAAATTTTGGATGATTTCGTCGCTGCTTGTGACCCTCTAGAAGTGACGGTAAAAGCAGATTTTACTCCTCGCGGTAATGTTCACACTGTGGTGGAAGTAAGACATCAAAAGTAAGGTGTTAACCCACCGAATTTTAGATTTTGGATTTTGGATTTTGGATTGAATCTAAAATCCAAAATTGTTTAACTGTTAACAGTCACATACAACTAATATTTACTTGGTGACTGGAACTGCTTCAGAATTAGCACTCAAACTATCTAAAATTTCTAAAACTTCGCGTTCAAAGGCTACTTGAGCGCGATTAGTTTTACCACCAATATACAAGCGATCGCCTGTTTTTAATGCCCAAATTTGCGAGTGGGAAAAATAACTCATGACTGTACCCAACATCAGCACCGCAAACCCAACATAAACAATGGGAATACCTGGGTCAGCTTTAATTTGTAAACCTGTACTACCCACTACATCGGCAATTTTCAAGGTGATACCGTTGACTTGAGTGGACATCCCTGTGCGGACGGTATCAACTAATTTACCTTGAGCATCATAAATTAACACCATCCCTTGCAAATCTTTAGCTAATAGGGAAACCCCTTCACTCAAATCTGGCTTGGTAGGAATCCAAGTCCCCCAAATGCGTCCTTGACCTTTCGTATCTAATAACGCCATTGGTAGCTGAAAAACAGGACTTTTATTCAGCCGCACGCGCACAGAGGAAATACCCCAATCTGTTTGGTAAAAAGTAATGCCATGATAACGCAGGGGTTGATTGACAAATATCTTTTTGTGGTCAACTTCTTGTCCCTGATTATTTAAAACTGACATATCTGAATAAAATTGATCAATGCCACCTTTGGGTGTGTAATCAATCCAAAATCGATTTACCCGCACAGACCAATCTTTGGGAACTGGCGCAGCTAAAGGCCCTGCATCGATAATATTTTGAATTTGAAAAGTATCGCCGCTAGCAATCATTTCTTGGGCGATAAATCCTGTCATTGCTCCCCAAATTCCCCCTAAAAGAATCGTGACGATACCAATATGTACGATAATGGGGCCAATGCGTCCAACTATGCCTTTACGGGCGTAGAGAATACCATCTTTTTCTTGAAAAATTTTATAACGGCGATTTTGTAATAAGGGTGTTAAAGATTCCACAGAACCATTATCTAGTTCTGCACTTAAAGCGAGTTTTTGAAATTGTCGTGGTTCTTCGTAATATTTCCAGCGACGCGCGGCTTTTAAGGCTGGTAGCTGACGGGTAAAGGTACAAGCAGTTAAGCTAGTTCCAAATAGAACGAGTAAAGCTAGAAACCACCAAGTGCGATAAACATGATCTAAACCGACTACTTGAATTACCTTCCAAGTCAGAAAACCAAATAAAGCTGGGTGTTCTGGGTAATTAGCTTGGTAGAATGCTGGTGATTGACCTTGCTCGATAACTGTACCAGTGACGCTAAATAAAGCGATGATCAGTAAGAGTGCGATCGCTAATCTTAAATCTGTCAGTATCGGTAACAACTCTTTTCGCAAATATTTTCCTGGTACAGACCACCAAGGAGAGTTTGTAGGCGCGGAATTATCTATAGTCAAGTCGCTTCGCTCCAATTCAAAATTCAAAATTCAAAATTCAAAATTAAATACAATTAGTAGAGACGTTATGTGCAGCGTCTCTACGGTTCACCACTGATTATGAGCAGGTTTTGGTGGAGACTTGTAACTAGATTGAATTAATTCAAAATTATCCGTATTATTCCTCACAGAATTTTGAATTTTGCATTCAAAAAAGGTCATCGGGTGTAGGAGAAGTAGGTGTTTGCTGTTGTTTGCAAATGGTTTACAAACTACCGAAGGGGATGCGAGAAATGAGGGAAAATACGCCAAAACCAACTAAAAGCGCGCCGCTAACTGGATTAATCCAACCAGACCACCGACGTAATTCTAATAGCTTCTTAATAGACGCAGTGAACGTACCCGCCAAAATCAATGGTGCAACATACCCGGCTGTGTAGGAAATTAACAACACAGCACCCAAAACTAAGTCCTGGGTATTGGCTACCCAACCTAATAAACTAGCTAAAACAGGGGTACTGCAAGGGGAAGCAACTAAGCCAAAAGTTAACCCCGTTGCATAGGAACGTACCCCAGAGGGTAAATCTGGAGAAATCCAGTTGGTATCCCCAAAAGATGGTAGTTGCAGGGGTATGGCATCTAGTAAGTTTAACCCCATGAGAATGACAATAATACTAACAATAATCGGCAATCCCCAGCCTATTTGACCGTATACTTTGCCTAGTAAACCTGCTATGATACCAAGTCCGGCGAGGGTAGTTGCTAATCCCAGAGCGAACCATGTTGATTGTAGAGCTGCTTGCCATCGGCTTTTGGCTTCATAGCCGCCAATGTAGCCAATGGTAATTGGCAGCATGGAAAGCATACAAGGTGTGAGGCTAGTGAGTAACCCTGCTGTGAAAATTATGCCAATACTCAGCAAGTTCAAGTGTGTCAGTTGTTGAGAAACAAGAGTGTTGGCAAATTGTTCTAGTTGGTAAAGTTGGGTTTGCAGATTCTCCAGCATGGGATGTTAGTAGGCAAGAAATGCTTGTTCTGCTTGCATTGTAGCTTAATTTTGATTGTCTTTGGTAATTTGAAAACAGTGTATGAATGTTGATGAAGTCTCAGCATTTCTCAAAACACACGACTGGTAATTTGATAGTTACTCTAGTACCTGTAGTTTGGTCAGACTGAATAAATAATTCCCCGCTATGAGCATTAATGATACGTTTAGTGATGGCGAGTCCTAAGCCAGTACCTTGGGGTTTTGTAGAGAAGAATGGCTTGGTTAACTTTGGTAGTACCTCTGGCGGAATTGCTTCACCACCATTCCAAACATGAATATCAACCTGACTTTCGCAGGAGTTATTTACTTCCAATTTAATCTCACTTTCTGGGGTAACTGCCTCACAGGCGTTGCGAATAATATTAATTAGAACTTGTTTGAGTTTATCTTGATCTGCTAAAACTTTGACTGTAGATGATGCAGAGATAAATTGAATTTGTCGTGACTCTGCCTCTGGCATTTCACAAATAGACTGCAAAAATGCACTAATAAATTGATTAACATCTACTTCACATAGTTGTAAAACCTGGGGCTTGGCATATAGTAAAATTTCACTCAAAAGATTTTCTAACCGATGCCCTTCACTGAGTGCTAATGCTAATCGCTCTTGTGCTGCTTCACTTAAAAGGTGTTTTTTGGCATATTTCAATCCCATATTCATCGTTGTTAAGGGATTGCGAATTTCATGGACAATCATAGCAGCAAATTCACCAATAGCTGCTAGTCGTTCTTGTTCTACCAGTTTTTCTTGTGCTGATTTTAATTCTGCGGTACGAGCTTCAACTTCAGTTTCGAGAATCTGATTAAATCGACATTGTTGTTCATACAAATGATAATTATCAATAGCTGTAGCAGCACGTTCTGCAAACATTTCTGCTAGTTGAATTTCTTCTAGAGAAAATTCTCTTGGTTGTTGATGGAAACAGCAGATAGTGCCAATTACTTCTCCTGTGGCTATTCTTAAAGGTATTCCTAAATAAGCACAATAACCTTCAGGAGCTTTACCATATTCTGGATGTTTATTGGCATCTTCCACCGCTAAGGAATGACCGCTTTCTATGACAGTATTAGTCAGTGAACCATGTAATGAATAAAGGTGTTCACCTGCTCCCATATCTAGGCTACTAGCCAGTACCTTTTCAAAACCTTGCTGACATAGGGTAACTACTGACCAATCTAACTCCAGTAATTCACTGACTCCACAGGCAATATCATGTAGATAACTCGGTAATTTCCCGGTGCGATAGTTCAAGGAAGATAAAAGTGCGATCGCTCTTCGTTCCCTCTGCCACCTTTGACTGTGTAAGATTTTCTCATCAACGGCTTTGATCATAAGTGTTTATGAATGATTCTGCGAATATTTATTTATAAGCCAAATATTAAAGTTTAAATTTTGCTGAGAAAATCCTAAGAAATTTTTAGATAGAATATCACATTTTATCAAGGCATTTCCTTAGATATTCATAATTTTTAAACTAATTATTTCAGACATAATCAATCTTAAGTTGCAGGACAACTTGCAACTAATAATTATTGCAATCAGGGATTTTAAGTTATGAAATCGCAATATTTGCTGGGGTTGGGTCTGGTTTCTTTATTGATGGTTACTTGTGTGCAAAAAGCATCAAGTAAACAGTTAATGACAAACCTTGTTAGTGCAAATGCAAATACACCCATACTTTTGAGAAAAATGCAGAATGTTGATAATTTTGGTAAATCTGCCGCTAAAACTACCATCAAGTCTGGTTCATTTGTTTCTGGAGAACACACAACTCAAGGAAACGTCAACATTGTGACTCAAAATGGTCAAACATTTATTGAACTTGAGCAGTCATTTAAAACTTCTAGCTCCGGCCCAGATTTAGTAGTAGTTTTACACCGTTCTCCTAACGTTATTGGCTCCACTCGTCCCCCAGCTTATTCCCTAAAAAGAGGAGATTATCTTGTCATCGCTCCATTACGAAAATTTCGAGGTACGCAACGTTATTTCATCCCGCAAAACGTTAATTTAGCCGATTATCAATCTGTTGCCATTTGGTGTCGCAAATTTAATGCAACTTTTGGATCTGCCACTTTAAGAGGCTAAAAATTAACCAAAATATAACCAGCAATTAACCAAAATAAAAATATGAATTTAGCAGGTAAAGTTGCGCTAGTTACAGGTAGTAGCCAAGGAATTGGACAAGCAATTGTTTTACGTCTGGCTCAAGCTGGTGCAAATGTTGTGATTAACTACCGTTCTCATCCAGAAGGCGCAGAGGAAACTTTAGCTAAGGTAGAGGCGTTTGGTGGCAATTGTCACATGGCACAATGTCATCAATCTCATGGTTATACTCTCAAAGCTGACTTGGGTAGTGTGGAAGAAGTGCGTCAATTAATTACAGAAAGTATTGAGCATTTTGGCAAGTTGGATATTTTGGTAAATAATGCTGGTATTGAAAAACACGCGCCTTTTTGGGAAGTGACAGAAGCCGATTATGATGCAGTCATGAATGTGAATTTAAAAGGTGTGTTTTTTGCCACTCAAAGCTTTGTCCAACACTTAATTGCTACTCAACGTACAGGCAAAATTATTAATATTAGTTCTGTGCATGAAGAATTACCATTTCCCAATTTCACAGCCTATTGTGTAAGTAAAGGTGGGATGAAAATGCTAACTCGTAATTTAGCAGTGGAGTTGGGAGCATTGGGTATTACTATTAATAATGTTGCCCCAGGAGCTATAGAAACGCCGATTAATACTAAATTGTTAAATGATCCAGAAAAATTGGGAGCTTTACTACAAAATATCCCCCTGGGTCGTTTAGGAAAACCCCAAGATGTAGCTTCCTTAGTGGCTTTTCTAGCTTCTGCTGATGCTGATTACATTACAGGTAGTACATTTTTTGTAGATGGGGGACTACTTTGGAATTATCAAGAACAGTAGCTAGAAAAAATTATGCTAGATTCAAATTTATTTATTCCCGTGATCCTTGGTACTCCTCGTCAGGGTCGT
The DNA here is from genome assembly GCF_050235535.1 of Aliinostoc sp. HNIBRCY26. Classification (GTDB taxonomy): domain Bacteria; phylum Cyanobacteriota; class Cyanobacteriia; order Cyanobacteriales; family Nostocaceae; genus Trichormus. The sequence goes on along the minus strand of NZ_CP189852.1, from coordinate 409,462 downwards.
CAAAGTGAATATGTGGCTAAATTTATTGTGGAGCAAATTGCCACACGCGATCGCCTCACCACTGAATTAATTGATATCAGAAATATAGCTATAGCTACCAATGATGCAGGCGAATCAATTAAAGATCCAGAATTTTCCGCCACTATGGAACGTGCAGATGGGTTAATCATTGTTGCGCCAGAGTATAATCACGGCTATCCAGGTTTGCTCAAACACGTACTTGATACCTGCCTCAAAGAATACATTCATAAAGCTGTCGGACTGTGCGGCGTTTCCGCAGGTGCTTTTGGGGGGACAAGAGTTATTCAAAATCTCTTACCTGTAATGCGTGAATTGGGGTTAGTTACTATTTTTTATGACCTCAACTTTAGCAACGTACAGACACTATTTGATGAATCTGGAAATCTGATTGATAAACCTACTTATATTCGCCGGATAACAAGATTTATGGACGAGTTAGTTTGGATGTCAACCGTTTTGAAATATGGAAGACAAGAACCTAGTTTGACTAAATCTTCTACCTAAACCTCAGCCACTAGAAATTCCACAATTAAAATATCTGCAAATTTTCCTGACGAAACAGTTTAAAGGCTCTAGCAGCTTCAGGAATTAGCTCAATATACCAATAGCCACTGAGTTCATCAGCGAACCAACTCACAATTGCTAATGCGGATTGTCCAAAGTCATGATTTTCCATGCCAAAAAACTCGCAAAATTTTGCGCCTAAATGACCAATTTGACCAGAAGCATCACCTTTGTATCCCGCAGCTTCCGATAATTCCCAAGTCCGTAATCGGCGATTATTTTTCATAAAGTAACAATGCTGATATAACTTCTCTAAAATAGCTTTGTGTCCTAGAGTTAAATCACAATAAATTGCCCGAAACGCTTCTAGATACTCCTCTTGTGAAGGAATATAGCGTTCATGATGTAGTGACAAAATATTACTCCTTTAGTTTTTAACTGGGTGATTCTTTAATAGCATTCACAACTGTAAATGTCGATATATTTACCTTAATTGACCCCGAAAATATGAAAAAACGCTATTTTTTACAAGCTGGTGCAGTCACAATAGCCACAGTTTGGTTATCACGTTACTTAACAGATAGATCACAAGTTATGGCACTCCCAAAAAATCAATTTGAGATTACAAAAAATGATGAAGAATGGCAAAAAATATTAACGCCGGAACAGTTTTATGTACTGCGAAAACATGGAACTGAACGCGCCGGTACTAGTCCCCTTGATAAACAATATGCCAAAGGTACTTATATCTGCGCTGCTTGTAATTTACCTTTGTTTGCATCTACAACTAAATTCAACAGTGGTACAGGCTGGCCTAGTTTTTACGCACCCATTGATGGCGCAATTGGTACATATATAGATAAGTCATTATTCATGACCAGAATAGAAGTGCATTGTCGTCGCTGTGGTGGACACTTGGGTCACGTATTCGATGATGGCCCCGCACCTACAGGTAAACGTTACTGCATGAATGGGGTAGCAATGAAATTTGTTGCTAGTTAAAGAAACATCTTTTATCGGTCAATAGGGGCGGATTTTGTGAGATATTTGCTCTTGAAAACAAATATTTTGGTTAAACCCGCCTTTCCAACAGCTCACAGTCAAAATTAAAAGATATGCAACTCCAGATACATGATTTTATGCACGATGGAGTTGTCCGCGAATATCTCCGTAAAAAGTTTGTCCTTTTGTATGTAAGTTAAAGTAAAGTTCGCCTTTTTGGAGAATGTATTCCATACCTGCAATTGTTTTCACCTTATCGGATGTACCTGGAACAATTGGACATCCCGCCGTAAATGCACCAACTATTCCATGTCCAGATTTACTGGTTTTTTCAATATGTGCATTGTTGATTTCTACTGAAAACACACCATCAGCAATATTTTCTTGAATATTACCAGCAAGAGCAAAATCAACTAAGATGGGGCCAAGTTGATCAGGTCTACCACAATGAATGTGAAACATGACAACATCTTGAGGATTGACATTTTCAACCTTGACATCTACGTAAGCTTTACTTAAGTCACTAGTGAAACGTACTACTCCATGACCGCGTGATTTGCGCTCATTTCTCAGCAAAGATGGTGCAGTAGACCGAAATTCTTTGGGAGTGATAGAGGGTGTGTCTTTCTCTTCACCTGGTTCTTGCTGAGGACTTAAAAAAGCCTCGTACACAAAACCAACTTTTTCGCGCCTATTCAGGTCAAAGTTAATAGATGTAGATGTAGGTTGAACTGCGATGTTTCCACTATTGGGGACGGAAGCTAAGGCGTTAGAGTTAATAGTTGTCTGGTTGATGTAAATAAACAGCCACAAAATCAAGGATAGACAGGTGATGAGGACAAAAGTATATCTTTTTTTCATAGTCGTTTGCTCTAGATAAAATACACCTGGATAAAACTTGTCCAATGTCAAGTTAAATTCCAAACAACTATTATATTTAAACTTTTTGATACAGCAATGCTAAATATTTTGTAACTAAGAAAAATATTGTTTGGTATCTTAATTTACACTAAATGCTCTTATCTTATAGTTATTTATCAAGTAATTTAGAAATAGCAATGGCAGACGATGTAATATTAAAAACTTTTAAAAGTATGTAATGACAATCTAGATTCTGATAAACGCGAAGTAGCAAAAATGACTAAATGCGATTAGGGAATGATATTTCTAGGACTACACAGCCGATATCAGTTTGGAATGGGCCATGAATCTCACCTGGTGGTCTGCTAGCGTAATGTCCGGTTTCTAACCACATATCAAAAGCTTGGTCATAAAGACGACCACTAACTACAAAAATCTCTTCAGGATAGGGATGACTTTTCGCACCAAAAGGAGTGGTATCAGCACCAGGAAAAAACCGAGTTAAACGGGTGTATTCGCCAGTTTCTTCATCTATGCTGAGAGTTAGTTCTTCCGCAATTGTTTCTAAGCCGGAAATTGGCTGCCATTTGTCTTGATTTTCTGCAATCAACGGATTCCAGTAAGTTTTGGTGGATTTTGCCATACTTGCTTGATTTTATGGTTTCTGATTTTCTTTTATTGTATGTGGCGTTTGCCACAACCAAAAAATGAAAGCAAAGGCAAAGAAGAGATCACCACAGCCAGCGAGTAAGAAGGTAAATGATAAATCACCTTGAAACCAGAAGATGAAAAATAAGATAGCGATCGCTATCTTACAAGCTGCGGCGACGGCAATGAAAAATTTCTCTGGTTTAGCTGTGATGGCTAGCCAAGCATAACCCGCACCTAAGATAAAAATCCAGGAAGCTATCACCCAATGAACGAAGATAGCATCTTTTGGAAGTTCCACCGTATTCGCCCCATAGTAAACTGGAGGGGCAAATCTAATTGCACCAAACAGATTAAAAATGGTGGTGAGGAATAAACAGTATCGAAACCATGTTGCTACAGGCTTTTGGTTCACTGGAGATGTAGTCATAAATGTTCTAATATTTTATGCAAACTGAGTTTTTATGCAGATTTCTGCAATAGTTTGGATGCTATTCCTTTGAAGATGTGTGGCAATAATTTGAGACCAGGCAAAAAAACAATCCCTAACTGCTGCATCAGTCCGAGTGCATCGCCTTGACCCCAATGCTCAACTATTTTCCCATTCTCCACTCGATCAATGTGCATGATCGATAAAATGATTTGCTTACCTGTTGGTGGGATTCCTTGAAATTCTCCGAGATGCGTGGCTGTAAATTTTCCGCAGGTTACAACTTTATCATGAGAAACAATGACCTGATCAAAAACGTGCTGACCTTGACTGAATGCTAAATAAAACGACATCCCAAATTGCTTAAACCCTTCCTTGTCTAAAGGTTCGGTTATACCTGCTAGATGAGCAATAAAATCATCCGCCAGAATATCCACGGCTTGTTCTATTTTGCGGTCATCAAAAGCTTTGTAGAACTGGAGTACGATAGCTTTGTTTTGTTCAGTCAGCATAGGGAATTGCGTTTTGAGCTAAATTGTAACGTGCCTGCTGTATCTGTATGAACAAGTTCCCTGTAGAAAATTGGTTGATGATTTTGCGATCGCCTATGCTGGGTTTTGTTGGTAGTAAGATGATTGTGCTGGGAAAATAGCCTTTTACTCTAACATATCCTGAAGATTTGGTATGTAACTCATTAGTTTAAAGCCAATGTTTGTAAACTTACCTTCTGCTTGTGCTTGGTTGTACTCCTCAAGTTTGTTGTTAGCAAGCTGTATTGTACTCACGGAAATGCCGGAATTTTCTGCAATTTGTAAAAACTCTTGTTGACTGTTCACGCCAATTTCCGTAATTAGCCACGCTAAAACATTATGGCGACTACTACCATCAAGCATATCAAGCAAACTAAACATCCGAGGAGCATCATTTAACCTCAGAAATGGACTAATTGATACAGTCGCACGTCCTGCAAATTGAGGGTATTGCTCAATTATGCGGAATAGTTCATTGACGATGAGTTGGCGTTGTGATTCTGTGACAGCTTCAGCTTTAACATTTTGAAAACCAACAGTAGCAGCTAATGCAAAATAAGGAACATTATCGTCTCTCAAACCTTGAAGCAAGTAGTCAATACGCTGGTCTTGGGGCATGAGAGTATAAATAAGTATGTTTGCAACTGCCTGTGGTGGAGACCAATCTGCAAGGATTTGTTGAATATGTGCAGAATCATCGCCATCTAGTTTACCAATCTCTTGAAGAACGCGGAGTGCATCGTCAAGATCCTCTGCCTTGAGAAATTTACTTAATTTAGGATTCATTAACCAATAACTTAATGTGAATACAACAAAAAACAAAAATACAGTTAAATGTTCTAACTGCGGCGGCTATTGTTCAGATATTGTACTATCGGAGTTGGTTGACTGTTTTGACGGCCACGAGTTGATGAGTTGCCTAGAGCGATTTTTCGATTTAACATTCTAGGCTAGAGTGTGGATGGAATGAGATTAACCGTCAAGTCGCTTTGCTCCAATTCAAAATTAAAAATTCAAAATTCAAAATTAAAGACAATTAGTAGCGGGTTCAAGCCCCCACTAATTGAAGACCGCTAAATTTTCAATTTAGCGGGGGCTTGAAACCCAGAATTAATTAATTCAAAATAATTTGCTTTCTTCATTTTGAATTTTGCATTTTGAATTCAAAAAAGGTCAAATTCCATAGGAACGGGGGTAGGGCTTTAAAAGTGTCTTAGCCTGATAGACATAAATCATATTGATTACCACCCCGCCACGCTTGATTGGTATTGTTTCAATCTCAGTTAGGCTACTAAAGTAAGTTCGATAACTAGCCATCAAATCTTTTCTATTCTTAAAGGACGCAGTAGTAATGTAAAGGGCGTTTTCCCCTACCCATTGCTCCGCCTTTGACCAAAAAGCAAACCCACGCATATCGTTGCCAATGTCAAAGCAAGTAATCGGGACGTTCGCTAAAGGTAAGAGGGACATTGCAATTGGGCCACCTAAATAATAGCGATTGGTAAATATAAAGCTAGAGTTCTTTAGGGCAGCACTTAAGACCGGAGAAACAACAAAGCCACGCCGTAGTTGTTGAATATCAATTAGTTCTGTAGAAGGGTCATCCTTGGGAGACAAGAACCCTCCCATGAAAGCGTATTGACTGGGCTTTTGAAGTATTCCTGTTGTCACTTGCAGTAGAGCAATCAGTAAAATGCTGGCTACCATAATTCCCGAACCTACAAGCCATCGCCGCACCCAACGTCGCCCGTGTTGCTCCCAGATGACTGCTTGTTGCCCTAACAACAAAGTTGCTGCCCAAAATCCCGGCATCGGCCACGCTGGCAAAATTTGCCGATATCCTCCTATAAGAGTAAACCCTAAAATTAAGGGCAAGGATACCCATAAATTCAATAATTTAGTCGCATCTAAATCTCCCTTAGAGATTAGTGATTTGTGAAAAACATGAATTATTCTTAACACCGCAAGTCGTAAACTCACCCACCATAGTGGCAATCCTATGGTGGGGAACAGGTACGCTACCCCGCCTAAATAGACACCAGCTACACTCAGCAGATTGTACCCACCCCTTGGCATTGCTCGCTCTGATTGAAAACGAAATGACACCCAATCATGCTGCATATTCCAAAACCAAATGGGGGAGATAGTGATCACAAATAAGCCTAACCCTAGCCATGCCCAAGGCGAACGCACAACACAGCGATGAGGTGGACTCGTTAAACAAAAACCAATTAGCCCCAGTCCTAAAACAAACCCGTGATATTTGCTATTGCAGGCTAATCCCACCAGGATACCAAGATAACTCAAGCGATAACTAGGCACATATAAATTAGATGCGCCGAACTTATTCTTCAACAGGCTATGCTTTTGATTTCCAGGATGCCGCCAAAATTCATTGACTGCACAATATAAACTGGCTGACCAAAAAAACATCAGTGGACTATCAGGCAGGCTTAGTATGCCAAAGCCAATTTGAAAAACTGGACTGATGGTGGCAATAGCCAATGTCAAGCAAGCTGCTTTAGCAGAGAATAGTCTATTGCTAGTTAAATACAAGAACACCAAACTGCCTGTATATAAAATCAGTGTCCCCAGGCGAATCGTGAATTGGGATACATCTCCAGTTAACCACGGGCCAAAACCAGTTGTCAGAGCTACAAAAGCTGGATGGTCAAAATAGCTCCAGTCTAGATGCAGACTGTAGAGGTAGTAATAAGCCTCATCAAAGGTAGGGTACAGCCAGAAAGCAATGAAGGAGCGAAACAGCAATCCCCCAACCAGCAACATTACCACTAACTGATTAGTTTTTTGAGCCGACCATTTCTGGAATTTTTGCATTTACTCGAATTTTTATTCTTGATAGACAACCCAACTCATCAACTCCAGCTAGATAAAAACCTAGATAAAAACCTAGATGAAAAGCCTAAATTAAAAGCCTAAATTAAAAGCGCACAGTACGGCAAATTTTTGCGTAGTTTTTTGACTCAAAAACTCATTGAATCAACATTAGCTTCTACTTATCGCGATGGATTGAGACTAGCGATCGCCTCATTTACTAACTATAAATAATTCTCATTAAGTCTTAATTCCACACTCAGCACACAATAGAGCTAATCATCGATAATCCATATATAACTCGGCAGCAAGAGTATTGATTTATGTGTATGGAATTTGGGCGCGAAATCTGCGGTAATCTGGAAACGGCTGAATCGAGGGAATGGTTAGTTACCAATGGAATTGGTGGTTACGCTTCGGGTACGGTAGCAGGTTTACTGACTCGCCGCTATCACGGTTTATTGGTAGCAGCTTTGCAACCGCCTTTAGGTCGTACTTTACTCCTGGCAAAACTAGATGAGATTGTTACATATAATAGTTGCTTTTATCCCCTCAATACTAATCGCTGGAGTAATGGGATAGTCAGTCCCCACGGATACCGACATATTGAGCGTTTTGCTTTGGAAGGTACAGTCCCTGTGTGGCGGTTTGCGGTGGCTGATGCTGTGTTAGAAAAACGGGTATGGATGCAACAAGGTGCTAATACAACCTACGTTCAATATACTTTATCTCGCGCTACCCAACCGCTTCAACTCACACTCAAAGCAATGGTTAACTACCGTGATTATCATGGCGATACCCAAAGTAACGGTTGGCAAATGTCTCTAGAAACGGTAGAAAAGGGGATTTGTATCACTGCTTATCCCAGTGCTACACCTTTCTATCTACTCAGTGACTCTGGGAATGTATCCCTGGTTCACAATTGGTATTATGGCTTTGATTTGGCTGTGGAGCGTTATCGGGGACTGAGTGACAAAGAAGACCATCTCCACGCCGCTACTTTAGAAATTATACTTAATCCTGGGGAATCATTTACTTTTGTCGCCAGTACAGAAAAACAACCCAACTTGCAAGGTGAAACTGCGCTGAAGTTGCGTCACACTCATGAACAAAAGTTAATCGCAATTGCTAAAGCCCATCAACCCCTCGACAGTCAAGAATTACCACCCTGGATTGAGCAGTTAATTTTAGCTGCTGACCAGTTTATCGTAGACCGTCCACTCCCAGAAGAACCCAATGGTAAAACTATCATTGCTGGTTATCACTGGTTTAGCGATTGGGGAAGGGACACCATGATTAGTCTACCAGGGTTAACAATTTCCACAGGTCGAATAGAAATCGCACGCTCAATTCTCCGCACCTTTGCTAAGTACGTCAATCAGGGGATGTTACCTAATCGCTTTCCCGATGCGGGGGAAGAACCGGAATACAATACAGTGGATGCTACGTTATGGTACTTTGAAGCAGTCCGCGCTTATTACAGTGCTACCAAAGATGATCATTTACTGGCGGAACTGTTTGGGGTGTTAGCTGAGATCATTAATTGGCATTGTCGCGGTACACGCTACAACATCCATTTAGACCCCGCCGATGGGTTACTGTATGCTGGGGTTGCAGGTGTGCAGTTAACTTGGATGGATGCGAAGGTAGGAGACTGGGTTGTTACACCCCGTATTGGTAAGCCCATTGAAGTTAATGCCCTTTGGTATAATGCGTTACGCACAATGGCAAACTTTGCCCGTCAGCTTGGTAAGCCGCATCAAGAATATCAAGCAATGGCGGATAGAGTTTTAGCGAGATTTTCGCGGTTTTGGCATGATGGATTGGGTTATTGTTACGACGTAATTGATAGTCCTGATGGTGATGATTTATCGTTGCGTCCCAATCAGATTTTTGCGGTGTCATTACCGGAAAGTCCCCTCACACCTGCTCAACAAAAGTCTGTGGTAGATATTTGTGGGCGAATCTTGTTAACTTCCCACGGATTGCGATCGCTCTCTCCTGACCATCCCCAATATCAAGGAAAATACGGTGGCAACCAGTATCAGCGTGACGGGTCTTATCATCAAGGTACTGTTTGGGGTTGGTTAATAGGTGCGTTTGTGCAAGCACACCTGCGCGTTTATAACAATCCTCAGCAAGCGCGTCAATTCTTAGAACCAATGGCAAATCATCTCACTGCACATGGTGTTGGCAGTCTCAGCGAAATTTTTGATGGTGATCCGCCCATGAATCCCAGAGGATGTATTGCTCAAGCTTGGACTGTGGCGGAAGTTTTGCGTACTTGGTTAGCAACTTCAGGCTAAATTTCATTCAAAATGACCGAATTTAGCGTAATGGTGCAGTTAGCAACCAACACAACCCAGATTCAACATCAGGATATTGGTGAATGCGCTGAAAGCCGGCTTTCTCGTAAGCACGTAAAGCAATTTCATTGTTGATAGACGCACATATACTAGCTACAGGTGCGGTAGTAGTAGCTGCAAGTAAAGATAAGAGCGATCGCAATGCTGCTGTACCAATACCTTGACCAATTAGCGATCGCTCACCAATAAAGATATCAATGTCTATAGAACTGGAAACTCCACTTAAACCGATTTCCTCAAGTTGACTAGCAGACCACAATTCCCAACGCAAGTAACCAACAGGCTGATTATCGAAAATTATCATAGCTTGTTGCGTCGTGGGTAGAACTTGAATGGCTTCTTGAAAGTTTCCCTCTGGATTACCCCACCACTCCAGTACGTGTGGTCTGTATAACCATTGCCGCAGAAGTTCGGCGTGTATGGCTGGGTCAAATGGTGCTAGGTTAATTTTACTCATCACCAAACCTCAAATTGATATTTGATTATTTAAATTATTAACCTTCCTAAATCAGTCGTGAGAAAACAGAACCCCGACTTCTCCAGGAAATCGGGGTTATGAACATCTAAAACCTGTCAAAATCAATCGGGTGGAATAGTAGGAAGATACAAATTACAACTTATGGATATCCACCTATTTAGCAAGACTCTAGCTCTTATCAGGGATATCAACTCTAGCTGTACCGACGGGGATTTCTCCCTCTAATCCAGTCCTCTTGGCAGTGACACCATATAATAAAATCCTGCCACTAGAAGTTCTAGCTTGCACACCTGTAAATTGCACTTCCAAAGAATTTCCAGAAGTTATGGGTTGATCAAAGGTAATTGATAAACGTTCATTTGTTAGTTCCGTTTTAGCTGCAATATCTCTGCCGGATTTATCTCTAATTTTTACTTCCTGAAAGCGTTCCATTTGACTGGGTAAAGCAATCATGATGTCTTCTAAAGACATTCCTACTACTGCCACTCTAATAAAATGAGTGTTATTTCTCACTCCAGAGTTAGTAATATGAGGAACATTAACTGGCAAGGCAATCTGTTGAGGTTTGGGTGTAGCTTCATAATTTATTGGCATAGCCATTGCAGGAGAACTTGCAGCTAATAAAAGCATCGACAAGCCACTGTAAATTAAGTTCTTCATGATGTAATATTCCCTGTTTTTGTGTTATGACGTTAATACAAATCCTGAACTGATAATGAATAGATTGCTGTATAAATATGAGTTCACGCTGATTGATAAATTAAGGGATTGTGAGATTTTACTGTTAATAAACTGATAAATTTAATTGCATCCAGAAAGACAAAACCCTTAATAGACAAGGTTTTAAAGATTTCTCATCAAAAGCTATAAGTCCATTCAGGGAAAACTCATTTTTCTTTTCCACACCTATATTAAATTAGAAATACATAAATTAAGTTTTGTTGATTTTTCTAAAAATCTATTTATGAGGACTAAGTTATTTGGTTGAAATCATACCCAACAGGAGATATCTGGCTATGAGTGTTCTAGAGGACTTATATAAAAGACTAGCTAAACTGACATCATTGATAGTCAACCCTGCTTCCTTACATTTCCGCTTAACGGTGGGAGTCGTAATGATCTTTGCATTGGGAATGAGTAGTTTTGTGATGTGGATCAGTTGGGAAATTCAACAATTCCTCGTCACTACCAGTCAACAGCCAGAAATATCCCATCACTGCACTAGGCTGTTAGCGGTTTTTCATAGCCTGGGGATGGTTAATTTTTTAGCGATCGCTACAACAACACTGTTTGCTATGGTGTTGATTAGAAAATTACTGTCACCCTTGCAACAAATCAACCAGTGGATGGGTAATGCGACTGTTTCGGAACTCAATGTGTATCAACTCAATTTCTATCAGACACCCAGTGAAGTGAAAACCCTGGTGCTGGCTTGTAAACAACTGTTAACGCAGATTCAAGAACTCAAACGACAACAGCAGCAGTTTACCAAAGACTTAGCCCACGAGTTACGCACACCCTTAAGTATGGTGTACGCATATCTGCAAAGAACCCAACAACGCAGTCAAACCTTAACAGAAACCCAAAAGGAAGCCCTCGAAATGGCTGTGTTAGAAGCCGAACGGATGACGCAAATTTTGCAAAACTTATTAGATATGATGCGGGCTAGTAATAGTATGATGCCCTTACAACCAGAATCATTACTACTAAATGATTTAGTCGTAGATATAGCCCAAATGACGCAAAAATTTGAGCATCGAGACATTCATCTAGAACTTGTTCCCTTTCCGGTGAGAGTCACAGCAGATCGCAATCAACTGATGCAAGTGTTAAATCATTTAATTGATAATGCGGTGAAATATTCTCAAGCTAGTGAGTTAATTACCATCAAACTCACTCAACATTCGGGATGGGCGATTATTCAAATCAGTGACAAAGGGGAAGGTATTCCTGTTGCAGAACAGTCGCGAATTTTTGCACCTTTTTACCGCGTTGATCCTTCCCGCACTCGCGCAACTGGGGGGATGGGTTTGGGTTTATCTATAGTTAAAGGCTTAGTAGAAAACATGAATGGTATGGTTGCAGTGCAGTCAGAACCAGGAAAAGGTAGCACTTTTACTTTAAAATTACCCACCATAGGAGCAAAAAGATGATGGCACATATTCTGCTGGTAGAAGATGAAGTTAAACTGGCGCGATTTGTCGAATTAGAACTGAGTAGTGAAGGCTACAAAGTGAGTGTCGCCCATGATGGTATTTCTGGTTTGACCTTAGCACGGGAGTCATCACCAGATTTAGTAGTCTTAGATTGGATGTTACCAGGACTCACCGGATTAGAACTGTGTCGTCGTTTGCGTACCACTGGCAGCAAAATTCCGGTAATATTGTTGACAGCCAAAGATGAAGTGAGCGATCGCGTGGCAGGATTAGATGCAGGAGCAGATGATTATGTCGTCAAACCATTTAGTATTGAAGAACTCTTAGCCAGAATTCGCGCCCACCTGCGTCGCACCCAAGAAACAGATAATGATTTATTGCAGTTTGAAGACTTAAGTTTAAATCGTCGCACCCGTGAAGTATTTCGCGGTAAACGGTTAATTGAGCTAACAGCCAAAGAGTTTGATTTATTAGAATATCTGCTTTCCCATCCCCGACAAGTATTTACAAGAGACCAAATTTTAGAAAAAGTTTGGGGTTATGACTTCATGGGTGATTCTAATATTATTGAAGTTTATATTCGTTATTTGCGGCTGAAGTTAGAAGAAAATAACGAGAAACGTTTAGTGCATACAGTCCGTGGTGTAGGTTATGCGCTGCGGGAGTAATCTGGAAAATCTAAATTTTAAATAAAAAAGATTAAGGAACAACAAGGCATAAAAATTTTAAATATGCAAATACACTTCAAATTAGCAGACAACAATGATATAGATACACTGTTGCAATTCATCCAAAAACTTTACGAAGTAGACGGTAGTATTGCTTTTAATGCTGTCGTTGCTCGTCAGGCATTAATAAAACTTCTTAGTGATGAATTAATGGGTCGAATCTGGTTAATTCAAGACCTGAATTACAGCATTGGTTATGTGATTCTCACATTCAGCTACAGCTTGGAATATGGAGGAAAAGATGCTTTCATCGATGAACTGTACATTGATAAAGATTACCAACGTCAAGGCATAGGTAAGCAAACAATCAAATTTCTGGAAGAGGTTTGTATCTCTCTTAATGTTCGAGCATTACATCTAGAAGTAGAAAAAGAAAATACTTCGGCTCAAAGCTTTTATCACCAAGTTGGATTTGTAGATCATGACCGCTATCTGATGACAAAATACATAAATTAGTCCTTGCTAAAAACTCATTCGTAAAGTAAATGCTAAAGTCAATGTAGTAAAGTTGTCAATCAAAGATGTTTTTCTCGCGATGCAACAGGACTTGGAAAACAAAACTAACAAGTATGATGTAGTTATTGTCTTGCCGCAATAGCAGTTTAACAATACTACTGCTAAAACTTTGATTGCTAAATGCAATACAGAAATCAATTTTTACCCACCAATGAAATATTGCGGATGATGCTCACAATTTCAATAGGGTCTAGCCGCTTAGTATAATCTGGATTAACAAAAGCATAAACGACTCTTCCTTCTGGAGAAATTACATAGGTGGCTGAGATAGGTAACTCAAAAGTTTCATCACCATTGTATTTAGGTAACACATGACCTAATTCTTGAAATGTTGGTCTTAAATACTCCGGCATTTGAAATACAATGCCAAACTGACGAGCCACATTATTCTTGCGATCGCTTAATACTTCATACTTAATTTCATGTTCTTCGACAGTTAATTTAGTATGCTCAACAGTTTGGGGAGAAATAGCAACTAATGACGCACCTAATCCCTGAATTGCAGGTAATGCTTTCTGGAGTGCGGCTAGTTCCAAGCCACAAAAAGGACACCAATGACCCCGAAAAAAAGAAATCACTACAACACCGTTAGCTATTAACTTTTGTAATTCTACCGACTGACCAAAACCATTAGGCAAAACAAAGTTAGGTACAACATCACCTAATTTTAAACTTTGTTCAGCAATTCCTGAAGCAATTAGTTCATTAATAGATTTAACGATTAATGAATCTGCTTGACTAGAAATCGTGCCAGTTTCTAAAAGCCGATGCTTCATTTGTTGGAGAGATTCTGCGAAATTCATGGTGATTTAACTGCCTATTGCTTCAACGCCTATATCTACTTTTTTAATAGTTACTTGAGAAATATAGTGGCAGTAAAATCACGGAAAATTCAGATTTTACATCTCATCCGTCGATGCAGTTAGACTATAGTCAGCCGATGCTTGCTGACGACGGCGGCTCATTTTCTGCTCGTAAGCGTCGTAAGTAATACACATCCAAATTAACGTCATAAATAGGATATTTTTGTTAAAACTTTCTGCACCATTAGGGAACAAAGTCCCAGCAGGGATAATACCAAAAGCCAAAACAATGCTAAAGGTCATAAGTATTAGTAATAATCCTGTCCAACGCACCCAATAGTTAAGAGCAAATAACGCACCTAAAACAATCTCTGCTAAAGGTAGTAACCAGCCGTAAGGAATAGCAATGAACCAAGGTAATGGCCCTACACCCTCCCATCCCGGCGGAATTCCAGGGCCGATAATTTGCAGTTTCCAAGTGATGACTGTTTGGTAGAAGCCGTTAGGAACACTGAAGTTAAGATAATTAGCAATACCGGAAATGAAAAAGAAAACGCCCATTGTGACGCGATTGACGATATATGCTGTGCGGAGGTTGAGTAGGTAGTTCATAGTTGGATTCCAAAAGATGGAGATTTTTCACCGAAGGCGCAAAAACACAAAAAAATAAGAGAATTAATTTTGAATTTTGAATTTTGAATTTTGAATTGATTCATCGAGTAGGGGGGGTCAGTTGATTTAATAATGTTGGAATACCTGACCAACTGAAATTTTGTTGAAATTGGGTAGGTTGGGCAGCACGCCAAACTAGGGGAGTAGCTAAAATCATTGCAGCCGCAGTAGTCGCCATCCCAGCTAAAAACGGCGTTTGTCCGAGTTGCATATGGGTAATGGAGCGATCGCGTTGAAATAATTCGTCAGTTAGCCATTCTGCGGTCACTTTGCGATTGTGGGCAGCATTGGGTAAAAGTTGTAAATAGGCTGCTTCACGAATTAAATGGCCGGCTTGTCGTTTGATTTGAACTTTGTTGAATAAATTCGCCACACTTTCATTGAGTCCCAATTTCATCAAAGTTCCGCGCATCGAGATTTGCACAGGAACACTAGGCTTACTTTCTCTCATCCGCTTGAGATTTTGGGCGATCGCAATTCCTTGTTGATAGGCGACTTGTGCTGTCGGTGGTTGAGGATTGTCGCTAGAGGTTGCACAGTCTCCCGCCGCAAACACTTCGGGAAAGTCTGGTAGCTGTAAAGTCGGTGTCACCAATAGTCGTCCCCGATTGTTGGGGACAGGTAACTCCATCAATAAAGGATGGGGTGCAGTTCCCGCAGTCCAAGCAATAGTTCCCGCTTGTAATACCTTTGTTTGGTCGTTTTGTTTGTACTCCACACCATCGGCTGTAATTTGGGTAACAGCTGCATCAAATACAAAATCTACAGGAATCACACGATTTTTCAAGGCACGTTGAGCTGTGCAGCGTAGATGACTATTAACATCACCTTTGAGGATTTCTCGACTCCGGTTAATTAGAACAACTCGAACCTCAGCCGCATCACCGCCTAATTCGTCGTACCAAATCGGTAATAAATCTGCTAAAGTACAAGCCAACTCAATACCGGCTGGCCCTGCACCGATGATAGCGACAGTCAGCAGCAACCGCCGACGAGCGACATCCTGAGTTTGAATAGCTTGATATAGTCTGTGGCGTAAATGTTTGCGGAGTGCGATCGCCTGTTCTCCAGATGTCAAAGGTATGGCATATTCTGCTGCACCTGGAGTATTAAAGTAAGTAGTTTTGCTACCTAATGCTAAAACTAAATGACTATAGTTAAATTTTTCACCAGAATCTAGACTTACCTGTTGCTGATGTAGGTCAATGGCTTGCACTGTATCTTGTACAAAGTTGACATGACTACCAGCTAGAAGGTCTTTGTATTTAGGATATACTTGTTCACAACGCAATTCGCCGCTTAATAGTTCATATAGTAAAGGTTTAAAAGTGAAGCGATCGCGCTGTTCAATTAAAATAATCGGATGAGAGTAGTTTTGCTGGCTTAAGTATAAAGCTGTAAACAGCCCAGCGAAGCCACCACCCAGGATGACTGTAGGATGAGATGCTTGCCGCATAGGTGTATAAGTTGCTTTTGTGAGTTGTTCTTAGTATCGCGGCACTCAGCAACTTTCAAGTGATGCAAAGCTAAAGCTTGGCTGAGAAATTCAAGGGAATTTGCAACGAATTTTTCACCCCTTTCTCAGCAATAACTCAGGTTGTGGATAGTCATTAGTCATTAGTCATTAGTCATTAGTCATTAGTCATTAGTCATTAGTCATTAGTGCTGAGTCAAACCCCCCATCTCTACAAGAAGCAGCTAGCGCGTCTACAAGTCCCTGTTCCCTGTTCCCTGTTCCCTGTTCCCCGTTAATGCTGATTTCCTTGGTGTTTTTGAAAGGCTTGGGTTTCTCCTTTGTGGTTAAATGCCATGACGGTAAATGAGTCTTTTTCATTGCCTAATTCCATACCTGGCGAACCTACAGGCATTCCAGGAACGGCTAAACCTGCAAGTTGTGGCTTTTGTTGGAGAAAACGCTTGATATCATCGGCGGGAATATGTCCTTCCATGACATAGCCATCGATAATTGCTGTGTGACAAGATGCTAATTCTGGGGGCAAATTGTATTTTTCTTTAATTGCGTCTATGTCGTCAGTTTTGATATCTGCCTGGATTTTGAACCCTTGTTTTTGAATGTGGTCTAACCAATTACCACAACAACTACAACTGGGACTGCGATAAACTTTTACTTGTGGTGTTACTAAAGTTTCAGCAATGGCAGATGAAGCAGTAGTTCCTGTAATCAACCCCATCATAATCATGATCACTACCAAGAACGAAAGTAACAGTTTTTGCATTATTAATACCTCTCCTATAAAATTATCATCTAAATTTAAAATTACTCGTCAGATTAATTAATACTGATATGAATATAAACATCAATCTAAATAAAATTAAATTGCGATCGCACCCTGTGGTTTAGGTACAAATCTTTATTCCTCACAATCCTCATGAATCCATTCCCTTGCAGCTTTTTCGGCTGTATGGGGTGTGAAGTAGATTTTCCGTTCTCCAAACACCGCACCACTTACAGTTAAGACTCGAAACTGCCAACAGTCATCTGTAGCAAAAACCAATAACGTTGCACCTTCAATACCAATAAGCTGGTGAATTTTGACTTGCTTATTTATCATTATTACTCAGCCATCAATAATTGTTAATGAGACCAATCATTATGGCAAAGCAAATTAGGATTGACGACTGTGGCAAGAGATAAAATTGTTAACATAGCCAAAAATACCCCTAATACCGAAGTTAGGGGCATTTCTGTTGTGACAGTCAACAGTTAACAAAATTTAAATAGAAAAATACAAAGGGAAGGATTTAGCATCCTTGGGTTTTACATAAACTTTTTGCTGCGCTTCTAACTCTAACTCGTTGAAGCGATCGCGTGTCAAATGAGCATTCACCACTTGACCATCATCTAATGTTAACTCTACCTGAATTTCCCAGCCCAGGTGAATTAAGCGAGTGACTGTTGCAGGCGCAGTTGTACCATTAGCTTGCTTTTGAATCACTACATCTTGAGGGCGTAAAAATACCTCTGGGTGTGGTGAATCAAATCCTGTACTTTGGAAAATCTTCGATGTGCTAGGTAAGACGTTAACTGGGCCGATAAAACTCATGACAAAAGCACTAGCAGGATTATCATAAATTTCCGCCGGTGTTCCTACTTGTTCGACTCTTCCTTTGTTCATGACCACGACTTTATCAGAAACTTCCATTGCTTCTTCTTGATCATGGGTAACAAACACGGTAGTGACATGAACTTCATCATGAAGACGACGTAACCAAGCGCGTAAATCTTTACGAACTTTGGCATCTAAAGCCCCAAAAGGTTCATCTAATAGTAATACACTCGGTTCTACAGCTAAGGCTCTAGCTAAAGCTACCCGTTGTCTTTGTCCACCAGATAGTTGTGAGGGATAGCGATCGCCTAATCCACTCAACTGCACTAATTCTAACAACTGCTCTACGCGCCCCTGCACCTTTTTTATCGGTGTTTTACGGATTTCTAAGCCAAAAGCAATGTTTTGCCGCACTGTGAGATGCTTAAATAGGGCATAGTGTTGAAACACAAACCCAATGTTTCTTTCTTGTACACTTTGATGTGTGGCATCTTTCCCTGTGAGAATAATCTTGCCACTATCTGGAGTTTCTAAACCAGCAATTAAACGCAATAAAGTAGATTTACCAGAACCGGAAGGCCCCAATAAAGCCACCAGTGAGCCACTTTCAATCTCTAGACTAACCTCATCAACAGCTTTAAAACTGCCAAACTGCTTGGATACGTTTTCAACTACTATGCCCACAAACTCTGTACCTCTGCAACTCTAAGTACGGATCATTGCTAGGATTACCGTATCTTACATATACCATACTTAACTCTTTTTGGATAAATAAGATTTTGTGCAGGAGTAGTGAGTGCTGAGTGCTGAGTTTTGAGTGCTGAGTGCTGAGTGCTGAGTGCTGAGTTTTGAGTGCTGAGTTTTGAGTGCTGAGTGCTGAGTGTTAATCTGACTTTTCACTTTATGTGGAAAAGTCTACGGAAAATTTAACTTCCCAACCAGAAATTCAAAGTCTCTCTCCTCGCAGGAGAGAGATTTAGAGAGAGGTTTTCCAGATACCTTGAAAAGTCAGAGTGTTGAGTGCTGTTAGCGGTAGCGCAGCGTTTAGCCGGTAGTGCTATTTAAGCTGAACGATTAGCGTGTTAGAACATGAAATTTCAATTGACCCAGAAAGTCAACTTTTGCTTTACCTTCTAAACTAAACAGAAACACCTGATAATCTCCCGCATCTGGAAACTGACAAGCAATTTGAGTCTCCGTACCTGCGTTCATTTGACTACGACATCTACCAATATTTTGTTGTTGGATTTGTTGATTTTTATCACCTTCTAGGAAATCTCCAGAACTGGGAAAATCCCAAGACGAAGATTCTGTTGTTTGTACTTTAGTAAACAGAGCAACTATCCTCTTCTGATAACTGGGATAAGTAGCAATTTTAATCTCAGCAGTTTTCTGCACCTTGGTTTGATATTCAGTGGGAGAAATCAGCCTTAATTTATCAATAGCAAATTGAGGTGTGATAACTGGTTTATTTTCAAAGGTATTGTAATCTTCTGGATTTTGTAAAAGTTGCCAGTTTAAATGTTTAGGAAAATGACTTATGCTCATGACTTGAGGCGGGATCATCAAGTAGTTTGTGCTGTATGCTGAACCGAATTCACTAGAATTACCATCATCCCAAGTTGTATCAACTAATTGCCAATTATCTAAAATTTTGACGGCATTCCAAGCATGATTAGTCCAGTCATAATCAGAATTTAAGAGTCTAAATAATTTAGGAATTAAGTCTATGGGAGCTAAATCCCGACGAATTTTTCCGCTAATATAGACAACATCTACACCCATGCTTCGACCCAAAGCCATAAATAAATTAGCATATCCCTCACATACTGCTTTGTGTGTACGAAATACGGTTTGAGCATCTTGAGATGGGCGTATTCCTGTTTTCAGCACATCTAAATCATAGGTAACACGACTAACAACATAGTCATGAATAGCTTTAACTTGTAAGTAGGGGTCTGATTCATTTTGGGCAATATATTTAGCAACAGATTCAATAGTTGTTTCTATATTGGCTGGCATATTAGCAACAACTGGATGAATTGCCGCATGATCTTTCCACGGCCAAGGTGAATTTAATGTAGGTGGTGCGGGTTTATGCACTACAAAGTCAATAAAATTATTAATTGGTTGGTGAATAAATGATGGGTTACTTTGATAAATGAGTGCGATTAACAGTAATCCCCAACCTAAAACATATTTTCTTTTTACCTGTTTTAAGCGGCTAAATTGCCAAGATATTGATGTCAATAATGGAGAGCTACGATGTTCTATATCTTGGCGATTTCTAATTAAAAAAAATAATAAACTGAAAACTAAAAACAATCCCAAAATACTCAATATTAGTGTTGCTAGCCCAGTGGTTAAATTACCTGCAAATAGGATAGAAAAACCTCGATAACATGAATATGCTAACCCACTCACTAAAATCAAGAGCAGCAGTATTAATCCGACTCTCCACATCAAGATTTTTCTTTGTTTCTGCTTCAGCTTCCGAACTTCTTTAAGAAAACTGGCTTCAAGATTGTCAGGCATAATATACCTTAATAGGTAATCAGACTAAGGGTAGTATTTCGGTCACAATACAAAAAATTATACCTAATAAATCACTTTTATACCCAAAGTGATACGCGATTTTAGTTACCACAGCTACCACAATCTAAAGTTCCACAGTCAGCACTTCCACAGTCAGCATTTCCACAATCAAGGGAACCACAATCTGTCAAATCTCCGCAGTCAGGAAAATGACAATCAGCACCACCACAGTCTAAAGAACTACAATCAGGTAAATCCCCACAATCAATACCACTGCAATCTAAGGAACTACAATCAGGTAAGTCTCCACAATCAGTATTAGATGTTTTATCAGAGGGAGGTACTTTTCGCCGTGGGTTTAATGAAGTATCTTCTTCATCTATGGAAGAATCGTCTGACTCATCTGTCGATTCTGAATTTTCAATTTGTAAACGCGATCGCAATAATAAATTAGCTTGTTTACACTCTTGAAATCGTTGACGAGATTTAACCAGTGCAACACTCAAACCTTCCTCAGAAATCACCCGTTTGATGTACTGCGAGCAAGATTCACCCCCATACAATACTCGATGAGCGCAACTAAAACCCTTATGGGGAGAAAGATATTTCTGATACCCCGTAATTGCAACACTGCTAAGATTTCTACTCCAAGAATCAAATAAGGAAATTTCCATAGTCAATAGTCAATAGTCAATAGTCATTAGTCATTAGTCAATAGTCATTAGTCATTAGTCAATAGTCATTACTCAGCACTCAGCACTCAGCACTCAGCACTCAGCACTCACCACTCCTCCCCCACGTTTTGTGTCGAAATGTTAAGGAATGTTGCATTTATGTCAAAACCTGAAGGGAGAGCGCGAAATCAGCCAAAAGACCGTGGTACGATGCTTTCGGTAAACGGTAAATGTGAAGATTGGGAGAAGACCTTTGACACTACGGGTTGCTGTTGTTGGGTCAGGCCCAGCTGGTTCCTCTGCTGCTGAAACACTAGCAAAGGCTGGGATTGAAACCTACCTGTTTGAGCGTAAGCTCGATAACGCCAAGCCTTGCGGGGGTGCTATACCTCTGTGCATGGTGAGTGAATTTGATCTACCACCAGAAATTATTGATCGTCAAGTGCGGAAGATGAAAATGATTTCACCTTCCAATCGTGAGGTTGATATCAATCTATTAAATCAAGAAGAATATATAGGAATGTGCCGCCGCGAAGTGCTAGATGGCTTCTTGCGGAATCGGGCGGCGAAATTGGGTGCGGTTTTAATTAATGCCACTGTTCATAAAGTAGATATACCATCAAATAACACTGACCCATATACTATTCACTATGTTGATCATAGTGAAGGTGGTGCAACAGGTATTGCTAAAAGCCTGAAAGTGGATTTAATTATCGGGGCGGATGGTGCTAATTCCCGCATAGCCAAAGAAATGGATGCTGGGGATTATAACTATGCGATCGCATTCCAAGAGCGAATTCGTCTGCCTGAAGATAAAATGGCATACTACAACGAACTTGCCGAAATGTACGTTGGTAACGACGTTTCTACAGACTTCTACGCTTGGGTATTCCCCAAATATGACCACGTAGCTGTCGGAACCGGTACCATGCACGTTAACAAAGCCAGCATCAAGCAACTGCAAGCTGGTATTCGCGCCCGTGCTAGCGAAAAATTAGCAGGCGGTAAAATCATCAAAGTAGAAGCCCATCCCATCCCGGAACATCCCCGTCCCCGTCGTGTTGTAGGACGAATTGCCCTAGTGGGAGACGCAGCAGGCTACGTCACCAAATCTTCTGGCGAAGGTATTTACTTTGCAGCTAAATCTGGCAGAATGTGTGCAGAAACCATTGTGGAAGTTTCCCAAAACGGTAGCCGCATCCCCACCGAAAAAGAAATCAAGCTGTATCTCCAACGCTGGGATAAAAAATACGGACTCACTTACAAAGTCCTCGACATCCTGCAAACAGTCTTCTATCGTTCCGATGCAACCCGCGAAGCATTCGTTGAAATGTGTGGTGACTTGGATGTCCAAAAGCTGACTTTTGATAGCTATCTGTATAAAACAGTCGTCCCCGCTAACCCCATCACCCAGTTAAAGATTACCGCCAAAACCATTGGTAGTTTGCTGCGCGGTAATGCTTTAGCACCCTAATTTTTGGGCATTGGGCATTGGGCATTGGGCATTGGTATAAAATTTACCTTATCCCCGATTCCCGATTCCCGATTCCCCATTCCCTAATTTAAATAGCACTCCCCAGATTCTGCCAACAGGGAGTGCTATTTAGTTTAAGCAAGATTTAGCTTTGATGTGTAGCGATGTATTTGTCAATTTGCGAGTAAAGCTTACCTGTAGGGTAATTAACACAGCGAAATCTAGACACGCGCAGGGCGACTGCTTGAAGAGTAGAATTTACTGGAATTCCCTACATTGCAAACTGCACCTTCCTCTGTTCCATTGTTCAGGAAATTGAGCAAGATTTCATTCAACTACTGATGTAGTAGCACCCTCACTTGATGGTGGGAGGCTGGGTAATTCTAGACAGTACCCCGCACCATACACAGTTTTGATATAGCGAGGATGGCGGGGATCAGGTTCTAGCTTGGTTCGGAGGTGACGGATATGCACACGAATTGTCTCTATATCATCGTCAGGATCATATCCCCAAACTTCTCTGAGGATTTCACTGGGTGAGACGGTTTGACCATGACGTTGCAGCAAACAATGCAGTAATTCAAATTCTAGGTGAGTGAGTTTTACCGTTTGGTGAAACCAAATCGCCTCGAATCTTTCGGGAACTAGGGTTAAAGGGCCATAGTTCAAAATTTCGCTATGTTTTGCAGCTTGAGGAATGCGGTCAGTCCGTCGCAGTAAGGCGCGTACTCGCGCCAGCATTTCCTCTACCTCAAAGGGTTTAGTGAGATAGTCGTCTGCGCCAGCGTTAAAACCTTCTACCTTATCTTGAGTTTGACTAAGGGCAGTCAGCATCAAAACGGGTATTTCGGCTGTACGGTCGTCCCGACGTAGGCGTTGACAAACTGTAAAACCATCCACTCTCGGCAACATCAGATCAAGCATGATCAAGTCTGGTTGCAATTGGAGGGCTAGGGCTTGACCTTTAATTCCATCTTCGGCTTGACTTACATCGTAGCCAGCCATTTCCAAGTTGACGGCAACGAGTTCTGAAATTGCTGGGTCATCGTCTATGACAAGAATCCTCGGCATTCTTAAAAAATTATTACTACTTATTAAGGATAAATAAGAACCTTTGGTAGATACAAAGATTTCTGTCTTGATTATAAAAAAGATTTTAAATCTAACATAAACCTTAAAACCAGCAGATTTGTGAAATCAGGAATAAATTACCTGAAATTCGCACTCTAATGTGTTACGCTCCTTACAAATCCTCTGAGTTTGTCCAAAATTGATTGTAAGCTGCCCACGGGGAAATACATAATTCTTAAAACACAATTCTTAATACAAGGGTATTTTGCTAAATTTTAGGCTATCTGAGCAAATGTTCAGATGTAACTTTGGCCAGATAACCTGCAAAAATGCGGATCAGAAAATTTTCAACCGTGATGTTATCACATGGTTATAAAATAAGTGAGCGATCGCAGCAAAAATATTTTGCGATCGCCTGTAATTCGCTGAATCATTCAGCTACATAAACAAAGCCTGCAACAGCAGGCTTAATGTATAAAGTAATCAAATACTGTTTCAATCAGGCTAGCTTTTACTTTTCAGATTGACTGACTAGATAGAAGCTGGCTTTTTTTTGAGCAATTGGCTTCCTATTGATGCGACAGCCAATAAACCTAAAATTGCTCCAGGTTCAGGAATCAATGTAGCTGTTAACTGACCACCATTATCTAAGCGACAATTGGGGAAAGTATCACAAACTTCAGGAGATAGGTCATCTTTCAAGAAAATCCTAGCGGTATCTAGTCCTGCCTCTGGATTTACATAGGTGTAGAAATCTAAGCCTGTAACTGTGCCGTTGAAGTCAATCCCCAAATCAAAACCGTTGGCTGTATCAAAGTTTCCAGTTTGCAATACTTTTTTAGTAACTGTATCAAAGTTGAAATTAAAACTCGTATCAGCAGGATTAGGCAAACTGTAATTAAATGCTTGCAAAAGATTGCCACTGGTGTCAAAGAAGGAAATTGCAAATTCACTCAGCTGATCTTTAGAGATGACACTGCCTTGATAAATGTCATCATAGCTGAATTTTCCTGTGGCTGTATAACCTTGTTCTCCCCTCCAATCCAGCTTAAATGCAGCAGCATCAGCACTTTCAATATTAAATAAAGCAGCCATTGAGGTAACAGCAATAACGGCTACTTTAGCTGTAATTCGGTTACAAATACTTTTCATTGTCTTGATAATGCTAGTAAATTCTGATGTGGTCACAAACATCAAGTTTTTTGCTATTTATACACAAAAAACGCTGATTTTTATGAAAAAGGTGAGATATAAAGAGCAGATTAATCAATCCAAATAGACACGCAAACTCTCATGTAACAGATGAACAGCGCAATTTGTGCATCATATCCAGATACGTTTTTATTTGTTTGTTTGTAATTAGAATTACGCCAAATAGGATTAATTAATCTTTAAACCACCTTTGCGGAAATTCTACCACTAGATTCATTCTGTTCACAGTTTTTATATTTATTTTTTCTAAAAAACATAAATGACGAAAATAATTTGGATTGAGTTTTAACGGTTGTTAATTTTTGCTTAATCTATTTTTAAACAAATATTGTTTACCAATTAATGGATATTAAATAAAACAAAAATATTTATAATTTTTACATTTTGCTATGTTTATTAGTATCTATTTTCTGGACTCAAAACTATTAGTTAAATCAATCATTACCTCACCTTAATCAAAACTAACTAATTTCTAACTGGCATTTGATGTAACCAAAAAATCCTTATGCAATTATCAAGACGCAAATTTTTTACATTAGCGGGTGCAAGTGCTGCTGGTACTGTGTTGGCTTCTCCCTTAGAAGGTCTGATTGCGAGAAAAGCTTTTGGGCAAGTTGTCGTTAACAAATATGGCAATCTGATTCCAGATCCCAATGGTTTGTTAGATTTACCTTCTGGATTCCAATATCGAGTTCTATCTCGAACAGGCACTATCATGGCCGATGGCAATCCAGAACCTGGCGCACATGACGGGATGGCAGCTTTCCGTGGGCCTAGAGGGACAACAATTTTGGTTCGCAACCATGAACTCAGCAATAATTCTGGCACAGAGGTAAGAGTCCCAAATCGCTACGATGCCATTTGTAGAGGAGGTACTACAACTCTGGTAGTAGGTTCTGACCGCCGCTTGATCAAACAATTTGCGTCTTTAGGTGGAACTATTCGTAACTGTGCTGGTGGCCCCACTCCTTGGGGTTCATGGATTACCTGCGAAGAAAACGTAACTGTACCAACTGCAACCAATGGAGTTACAAAATTACACGGTTACAATTTTGAAGTTCCAGCCTCAGCCACCTCTCCTGTAGAGCCGGTGCCTTTAGTAGCTATGGGAAGATTTAATCATGAAGCTGTAGCGGTAGACCCCAAAACTGGTTATGTCTATCAAACTGAAGATACTGGGGATAGTCTTTTCTATCGCTTCATTCCCAAAGTACCTGGAAAGTTAGCCGAAGGTGGCGTACTCCAAGCTTTGGTAATTAATGGCAAACCTCCAGCCATTAACACTAATAATCGCGGTACAAACAGTGGTCAATTCAAACCTGGCGAAAAATGGTCTGTGAGTTGGGTAACAATTAATGACCCCAACCCAAGTACAGATACTGTGCGGGTGGAAGGTCGCAACAAAGGGGCAGCTTTATTTGCTCGTGGAGAAGGAATTTGGTATACACAGAAGGATGACAAGAGTGAATTTTACTTCTGCTGTACCAGTGGCGGCCCTGTCAGTGAAGGTCAAGTCTGGCGATACATTGCAGACGATGAAACCATTGAATTATTTGTTGAGTCTGATTCTATTAGCAAACTTGATATGCCAGACAACATAGTTGTCGCACCTTTTGGTGATTTGATTTTGTGTGAAGATGGCAATGCTGATAACTTGTTCTTAAGAGGTGTAACACCAAACGGTGAGGTTTATAACTTTGCTCGTAACGCCCTCAATGGTAGCGAATTTTGTGGGGCTTGCTTCTCACCTGATGGTAAAACTCTATTTGTGAATATTCAAACCCCTGGTATTACCCTGGCTATTTGGGGGAATTGGTAGGAAACTTCAATAATTTTTTGTTAAACATTTAGAAGATAGGTTTTATGGTCGAAGCGATCGCTTCCTATAAATTGCTGATCACTGGTGGTAACATCTCTAACACCAGTATTTCTACATCAGGAAAATGTGAGGGTGCGATCGCTTCGTCTTCTGCCAAAATTGATTTACTTTGGTAGCCTTCTGGACTCGGTTCACGGAAAACGTATAATTGACGACTCACTACATCTAACACCCAGTAATCGGAAATTCCTGCTTGTGAGTAAGCTTTGGCTTTAATTTCACAATCTAGTTTCAGGCTGCTATCTGCCACCTCAATAATGAGATACACTTCAGATGGTGTAGGGTGATGACCTGCGTAGTCCAAAGGGTCTATTTTGACAACCGCAATATCAGGTTCTGGTTCAGATTGGTTATTTAACTGGATTTGATCTTGAATAGATACCCAAGCGCGTTCTCCCAGCTTGTTTTTGATTAAATAGTCTGTTCTCCCCACCGCCGACCGATGGGCTGTTCCTTTAGCGACCATCCAAATAATCTTCCCTTCTAATAGTTCTACCCTTTCCTCAGCACCAAAAATCCCCGCCTCAGCCATCCGGTGGTAATCTTCCACTGTCCAGAGACGCAGTTGTAATGTTGTTTCTGTGTTTTGCATGATTTTTTGCCAATGGGGAAAGTGTTGTTATTTTAAATTTGACATATAAGCAATAATATGTATATTAAATTCCATCTTTCTCCACAGCATCAAAGATTTGCGAAACTTGCAAATTTAGCTGACTAAATTGGGGAGAGATAACTAAATCATCATCGGCAAAATTACCAAATTCCCTGTAAGTGTTGCCAGTTAATTCTAAAACTAAGACAGTTTTCGCCTCTGGATCAATAATCCAATATTCAGGAATACCACAGTCTTGATACTGTATCCGTTTGGCGATGAAATCTCGATGTCGTTGTAATTCCCCTGGGCTGACTACTTCTATTACTAATAAAGGCGGTAGCATTGTCAGGCGGATAGTATTACGCTGTGCCAATTGTTGAATATGTTCTTCTCGAATAATAGTTAAATCAGGATAACGGTTTCTCGGTTCACCTCTGACTTCTAATTCCAAACCATGTCCCCTCACTCTTTTGTAACCTAACAGTGAAGCAAATTGAATTAATAAGAATGTCGCAATTTCTACATTAATGCCTGATTCTGGGGGCATCTCGATTAACTCGCCATTAAATAATTCATAGAGTTTATCCGTACCATCATCATAGGATAGGTATTCCTCAAAACTTTGGAATTGATGTTTAATTTGCAGCATCAGACTTCCTCCATGAGATATCTACTTCCTATTATGGTTGTTTATCGGAAAAAGTTAGGTTTAAAATTTCGCCCCTAATGGGGAAAAATCCAATGCCAATTCTCTCAAGTCGGGAAACCCGCCCACGCCACTACTGCTTGTGATTAGCTGTCTTTAATTTTGAATTTTGAATTTTGAATTTTGAATTGATTCACTGGCTGCTAATTTGAATTTCATCGAGTCTGTGAATTACCACATCTGCACCTTTAACATTATCTGGTTTGTTTACCCAAGTAATGCCAATACAACCTGCGGCTTGAGCATGGCACGCCATTTGCATATCACCCACAGAATCACCTACCATTAAAGTATGCTTTGCTTCTACGCCCAAAACTTGGCAGGCGTGGATAAATAAAGCTGGATCTGGTTTACTCAACCCCTCATCTACACCTATTGAGGTTTGAATGTAATCAGTTAATTGATATCTGGCTACAAAGTCTTTTACTTCTGCTGTGGTAGCTGCGGACAAAATACCCAGCTTTAACCCGGCTGATGAGAGGGACTGTAAAACCTCTAGAGTCCCTGGAAATAGCGGTGCGGGGGTTGTGTTAGTGTATTTTTCCGCTTCATCTAAATATTGACGCGCTATTTTTAAGGATTCAAACCAACCCCTACCAGTTTCAGCGATATAGGCGGCGGTGGCGATTTCTGTTTCTCGACGGCTGGCGACTGCCATTAAACCGGTATGATCTAAGGTATTGCCGTTAATCCCGTAGGCCATTAACAATGGTTCGCCAATACCAGGGATTTGAGCATCGATTAACCTAGCTGCTTTTTGTCCGAGCGATCGCAAATAAACTTCCGAGTCTTCTAAAGTACCATTTTTGTCAAAGAAAATGGCTTGAATATTTTCAAACTTGACATTTCCACAGTAAATATTCAGCAAAATACTTCCCTCCTGTCCAAGTTTTTAATTAACCATAAAAAAAGAGGGATTTCCCCTCTTTTCTTGATGCTTTAATGTTTTGAATTAAAGTAGTTTATTATTCTTCAATCGCTGCGGGAATCTCTTCCACTAATTCTTCGGTTTCGGTAGCTGCGGGAATTTCTTCTTCAACAGCACTAACCTCTTCTGCACCTTCTACGGGGAGAGTAATACCTTGCTGTTTAGCCAGCATTTGTTCTCTGTACTTAGCTGCCATTTCTTCGGCTTTATCATAAACCAAATCACGGTTTTTAATCATATCGCCGGGTTCTGGCTCTAACTGCTTAGTAGACAGAGAAATTCTACCTCTTTCAGCGTCTAAGTCAATGATCATGACTTTAACTTCATCATTCACATTGAACACGCTGTGGGGTGTATCGATATGTTCGTGAGAAATTTCTGAAATGTGCAGCAAGCCACTGACACCACCGATGTCAATAAATGCACCGTAAGGCTTGATACCGCGCACTGTACCAATGACTACCTCGCCTACTTCCAGGCGGTTCATCTTCCGTTCAACTAACGCACGACGATGAGATAGAACTAGACGGTTACGTTCTTCGTCTACTTCCAAGAATTTTAAAGGTAGTTCTTCACCGACTAAATCTTCTTTTGGTTTGCGGGTGCTAATGTGAGAACCGGGAATGAAACCACGTAAACCCTCAATTCTCACCAATGCTCCCCCACGGTTGGTGGCGAATACACCTGAACGCACGGTGGCATCTTCTGCTTGTAGCTGTCTAACACGCTCCCAAGCACGCATATATTCAATCCGACGGATGGAAAGGGTTAACTGTCCATCTTCATTTTCATCGGTGAGGATGAAAAATTCTCTGGTTTCGTTGGATTGTAAGACTTCTTCCGGGGCATCAACCCGGTTTATAGACATTTCTTGTATAGGTATATATGCTGCTGTTTTAGCACCAATGTCAATCAGAGCGCCACGCGGTTCTATACTAAAAACTGTACCTGGTACGATATCTCCGGGGCTAAAATGATAATCGTACTTGTCTAATAGGGCAGCAAAATCTTCGTGAGTAAATCCAATTTCTGTAGCGGTTAAGTTCTGATTGACCATGCTGATTTGTTCCTGGTTCTAGTCTCCGTAAAGGTTATGCCATAATAGCGATTATGTATGCAACTGCCTAATTCGGTAGTGTACATTTAATTATCTCTCAATCCTAGCGCAGAAAAGCTGGTGCTAACACACTTCAACTTCCAGACAGATTATTATATCATAAATAGTTGTCACAGGTAGAGACAGTTTGCCACAACAGGATATTGAATATGGGGTAAAAGAGTTGCTGAGTCCTGATTAGACAACTAATTTAAATATTTTTGGCATTTAGAATCACTTACCCGCTTAATTTTTAGAACTGATAAATGTCTTCCGAGTCAGGATTTAAGTATGTACGCTCCATGTCAATTCCCATACTAGAAAATTGCTCAATTATCGATTGCATTCTCTCTTCAGGTAATTGATTTCCTTGTTCCCAGGATAATAACAATCCATTGGCAACTAATTGGCAACGGTGCATTCCGAAACTTTCCTGATTTGTCAATTTTCGCCCTACTTCTTCCGCTAGTCCCATTCCTGGTGCGAGGTATTTGGTAAATAATGGCACTTGGGGTTGGAAGTATTGCTGATGACTGCTGTATATGCTTTGAATGATCGGACGAATAGTCGCATAGTCTCTTTTATCGAAGTACAGCACACCTGAATCATAACGCCCGTAATCACCTGGATTATACAAAACCTTGAAACTAAAAGGTATGGCAATTTCATTGAGAGACTGAGATATGGCTCTCATGAGAGCAATTGCACCACTACTAGTCAAATTCAGATAAATTCTGACCATAATAGGACGAATATCAGGATTTTGTCCATAATTTGCCCCCGCATCACCTACAGCCATATAAAAGCCTTTTGTGAGCAAGCTTTTGGGCATTTTAATCGATACACTATCCCCAACAGTTGCATTTTGTTGTAATTGGGACAGATGTTTGGCGCGTTCTATATGTAGTTTTAATCCTTTTTTTGTAACAACTAAATTACCGTCATATTCTTGTTTGATAATCTGCCAATTTGCGTCAAAATATCCTGTACCGTAGTTATTGGAATCGATTTGTTGATGAAAGTCAGCGTCTATATCTAAAAAAGCATTATTCTCGACATCTAAACGTTGGTTGGATGGTGTTTGATTGAGTCTTAACTTAGATTGAAGAGAGCCATTATAGTAAATGCCATAAATATAAGTGCGTAATTGTAGACTGAGATATTGCTTTTGAGTTTCTGGTGGCATTTGAGAAAAACATTCAACCATATTAGGCGCAAGTGCCAAAGGTTGATAATGAGGGTGATGGATGGAAAAATCAGCATGAATAGCAATTTTTTGAGTAATATCTTGTAAGGTGCCAATTAATGAAGTGTTGACAGTTTCTTGATGGGATATTTGGGAAAAATTAGTTAGTTGCATCATAATTTAGAGAAAGTAATTTACTTAAGCGATCGCAGACTGATTAATGAATGCACGAGCAGCATTACCAAAGATGGTAGGAATTGATTGTTCAGGACGACATAACAAACTTTTAGCTACTTGTAGTAAGCAAATTCCGGTATTATCAAAGGTGCTTTGATAGTGCAGCATCACCCGAATTTGTTGAATCAAGGCAAAACCAGCACATTGTATAAGTTGGGGGATAAAATTTGGTCTATCCACCAAGATTTCTGGAAATTCTTGGAGATAAGCCTGCGTTAAAGCTGCAATGGTTGGTTGAATTTTTTCTAGTGGTGTATTAGCTAATCTTAAGGATTGTTCAATAGTGAGAGATTGGCTAAAGAGTAAGCTATTCAACCAAATCAGCAGATAGCTACCGATGAGTTTACCTAAATCTAATGCTGGATCTCCCCAAGTGGAACGTTCCCAATCAATGAGGCGAATAGCATTTGCATTTGCTTTTTCCCAATCATTAGCAAGTAGTAGATTATTGAGCTTGAGATCATTATGAATTAAGCAGCAAGGATGCAGTGAATTAGCAAGTTCTGTAACTGCTTTGCCTAAGATTTCATATCGCTGATAGAATGCTAAAAACTTGAGGGCATCAGGAGGAGCGATCGCAAAAACTTCTGGTGTGACTCGCTCTAATTTATTAATTAAGTAATGTACAGGATTGCTGTAAATATTCTGGGGATATTGAGCTAAAAAATCTCGACATTTTTGCTGATTATATGTTGCTCGGTGAACAGTACCGATGAGTTTACCGACTTGACTAGCTATCTCTTGGGGAAATATATTCTGATCACTATAAAATTCATTTAAATCTTGATAATTATCGAGGTACTCAAAAACGAGAATAGCATTATCCTGATCGTAGTGGATTAACTTACGTAAATATATTTGTAGATAATCTAATTCTGGGAAATGCTCAATTAAATCCTGCATTTGCCACTCATATAAAAACTCATTTTGTACCTTGCCAACTTGATTAGCTCTTTCCTGTTTAATCAAGAGCTTTTTATTTTCTGGTAAACTGAGTAATAAATTGAAATTTTTAGCGGCGATCGCTTCTACCTGAACCGCAGATGGAGAGATTGATTGATCTAATATCTTATGCTCAAATAAATAATCAAAAATATTCTGAGAATTTAATTTAACTTTCATATTTTCGGAGTTTGTGAGATGTTCATAGCCCAGCGTAGTTAGTTAACATATCTGCGCTTTCAGAGGTAATTACGAATAGGCAATACTTTTTAAGCAAATTTTATTAGACTTAACTGTGACTTTTATGTCATTAAAATATTCGCTATTTATCAGACTTTAAAAATTTAAATTTTTGCGTTGTGTAGCAAACTTCAAGCAAAACCTAACCCCTTAATCCAATACGGTTCAGATAAGAAAAATAAATTTCAACAAAACCAGCAAATGATCACTCAACAAAAAACGCAAAAATGATTTTGGAGGGGGTTTGGGGGACGCAACCGTCCCCCAATCGGGGGCTTGGGGGAGAATCCCCCAAATCTTGCTCATTGTCTAATAGGCAGAGCAAAAATGGAGAAATCAACTCTCACCACCTTAACTGATACCAATTCACAATTCGCAATTCGCAATTCGCAATTAAAAAACTTAGATGCAGCAAAGCTTTCAGGGTTTACATCTGTATCAGGTTTTTCGTGAAATGGTATGAACCGTATTCTAATCCCCTTCCCCAGTAGGGAAGGGGGAAAGTTAAAGCATCTTTCTTTTTAGGGGTGAGGTTGCTAGAGGAGTTTTCTAGGTTCCGTGAAAAGTCAAAAATTAAATTATTAATGTCCCAAAATTCTGAGAAACAAAACAGACAAAAAATGGGACTCTTGAGCAAAAAGCACCTGTACAGAGTCCCAGCAATAAACATTATTTAATTTGATACTTCCTCACCAAACTGATGCAGCCTTGATCCGGCTTATGGTAAAGTCGGCTGTTCTGCAACACTCAGGGGATTTTTAGACTCTGGCTTAGGATTATCTTCAGGTGCGATCGCTGTAGTGGTTTCCTCCGCATCATGAATTAAAGTAGGAAGACGCAAAGCACTAAGAGCAGTCTTAATAATTACAGCCGTAGGAACAGCGACAATTACACCTAAAAGTCCGCCAATTCTTGCTCCAGTTAATACAGAAATTAATATCCACACCGGATTTAAACCTGTAAAACTGCCTAAAATGCGGGGTGCAATCAAATTTTCGAGAATTTGCTGTACAATCACCGCCGCAATCAAAACTTTGACTCCCATCGAGAAATCTTGCAAAGCCACCAAGGAAGTAGTCAGAGCAATCCCGACAGAACCGCCAAAGGGAACAAGAGCCATAATCCCAATCGTCAAGCCAAACAATAACCCAAAGGGGACTTTCAGCCACAAAAACGTCGGAATTAAGGCTGAAGCCATGCAAGTAGATAAGATGAGCTGGGTAATAAAGAAATTTTGAAAACTCAGACGTACCGTTTGAGAAAATGGCTCACGGAATCTTGTGGGTAGCCACTCCACTAAACTTTCCCAGAGTTCGCCGCCATGCTGTAAAAGATAAAAAGTCAACACCATCGTTAACAGAAAATCCAGCAGGCTAGTAAATGTCACCACAGCCAAATTTAAAACTTGACCGGCGATCGCTTGTAGTTGTCCCTTGACACGATCATTAATTTGCACTACCAAAGCATCCAGGTTCACAGGTAAACCCATCACTTCGGCTTTTTCATTCAACATCATCAACTGCGATCGCCCAGAATCAATTAACTCTGGAATGCGTGCTACTAACTGTTGCGCCTGGGTAAGAGCCAAGGGAAACAAAGTTACTCCCAAAGCCAAAAGCACCGATAGAGCCAGTAAAAACACTAAAACGGCGACTTGCTCTCGTTTTGCACCGTGATACTCCATCCAGCTAACGGGATAGTTCAGCAGAAATGCTAAAACTGAGGCTCCAACTAGAATGACTATTAAGGAGTGGAAATAATTAAAAATTGCGGCAAATGCCCAACCATTGAGAACTAACAGAGGAGCGAACAGTGCGATCGCCCCAATTCTTGCTATTGGTGTTAGTGTCTGCCACCAGTTGAATAGCTTGCGTGTCTGCATCTTAAACCGATTGCGGATAGAACTCGATAAAATTCTCGATCTATAGCTTATTATCTCTAACTACATCACACTCATTCATCCCTCTAGTTTAGGATTCTACGAACATCTTATGAAAAATGCGGAATCGAGTGATCATCCACTGTATCAAGAGAATAGTACCTGGAAAAATGAGACTGGGGAAGACATGACCCAATCCCTACCTTGTCAAAACGATGCAGAAAACACCAAAACACAGTTAATTCTATATTTAATCCCTGTGATTGGTTTTTTCCCCTCCCTTTGGGCGATTTATCGCCGTCAAGGTAATCGGGAACAACTAGCTATCAGTCGTCTGTCTATAACTCTGGCCTTTACCTGGCTGTTAAGCTATCTGTTGTTAGCCACTGGTGCAGCAACTTCTGATTTTTTAGCACTGCGAATGTTAATCCTGAATAGCTTTTGTACATCGGGTTATTTTTTGGTGAGTGTCTGGCTAATTTTCAGGATTTTGAGAGGTAAGTCTTTTCGCTTACCAGTTTTAAGTAATTTAGCCCGAAAATTATGGGAATAATAAACTGGTAAAATTCACAAGAAAGCTATATAAGCTCTCAGTATTTTTCCATAGTCAACAATGCTGGGTAAATATTTCTCTCAAAAATCACGATTACAAAATTCAAAATTATCAATACAATTTATTCCCAGTCTCCAGTCCCCAAAAATCTTTCGTTTACATCTAGTCAAACAGAGTCAATTGTTGTCATACTTCAAGGAAACATGGAAAGATTTGTCACAAGGAACAAAAAATCCTGCTATAAGTGTTGTGGTTAACACTATATTGACAAGTCAGTATGGTTTATTAAAGTTAGCTATTAAGGGTTGATTTATCTGTATTGTTAGTCGGCAAATTTACCTAAAATTAATCAGTTAAGTGTGAGGAAGTCTGTGACCAGTCAAAGAACTTCAACCGAAGGAAACCAATCAGCAAACGCTTCCAAGTCCAGGGGAAAAAATCCTAAATCTGGGCGTTGGCTATGGTTCTGGGTGGGGATGAGTGGTATTGCTATGGTGTCAGCAACAGCTGGTGCATTGTTAGCTGTATCTTTCAGTAGTAGCACACCATTACAGCAAAACGAGTTAAGTCCTCAAGAAGAAGCCGTCTTTGATAGTGACGCGATCGCGGGTAGTGGGTTACGCTTCTCCGAATTAACTCGTCCCGTTAATCTTTTAGTGATGGGGATGAGTGTGCTACCGCCAGATGTGCAGAACCCTCCATCTGAAACCAAAAATTTGCGATATTTGCCGCAAGTCAACTCCTTTGATGGTCTATCGGATGTCATGCTACTGGTGCAATTTGAACCAGAGAAGAAGAAAATCGCCATGCTGTCCATTCCCAGAGATACCCGCACTGAAATTGAGGGATATGGGACAAGAAAAATCAACGCCGCCAATGTGGAAGGAGGCCCCGCTTTAACCGCCAAAACAGTCAGCAATGTTTTAGGAGGGACAGGGATTGATCGCTACATTCGGATTAATGTCTTGGGAGTAGAAAAACTTATTGATGCTTTGGGTGGGGTGACAGTCTATATCCCCAAAGATATGAAATATCGTGATGACTCACAACACCTATATATTAATTTAAAAGCAGGTAAACAGCATCTGAACGGTAATCAGGCTCTACAATTACTGCGTTTTCGCCACGATGAGCTAGGAGATATTGGCCGGATTCAACGTCAACAAATGGTAATTCGGGCTTTAATTGATCAAAGCCTCAACCCCATGACCTGGAAAGAATTACCAAAAATCCTCAACGTAGTCAAAGATAATATTGACACCAACTTAACCGTTGAAGAACTAGTGGCGTTAGTAGGTTTTAGCGTCCGTACTAATCGGTCGAATATGCAAATGTTTATGCTCCCTGGACGCTTTAGCGAGAATGGTGAGTTTGATGCTAGCTACTGGATACCTAATAAAAGAGGTATTAACAAGCTCATGGCGCAGCATTTTGGCGTAGAATCAACTTCCGAACAGCAAACTACCGATCCCACTAATTTAAGGATAGCGATTCAAGACAGCACAGGCAGCGATCGCTCTCAACTCCGTCCATTAATCAAAGCTTTGGAAAAAGCCGGATATCGTAACGTCTACGTTTATAAACCTTGGTCTGAACCCTTAGAAGTAACTAATATTATTGCTCAACAGGGAGATGGTGATGGTGCTGAATCAATTCGCAGTTCTCTAGGTTTTGGCGAAGTCAAAATAGAAAGCACCGGCAGTCTCGACTCTGATATCAGTATTCAACTAGGTAAAGATTGGTTGCAAAAGAAAGATTTATTGGATAGTTATAACAGTTTTTGATGCTATTAAGAACTGGAAATCAAAGAGACGCAAAATTTTGCGTCTCTTGTTTTTATACTCTTGCTAACACCGGTTGGTTCTGCACTGCACTAGCAACATTTGATTCTGGATCTGTGCAGTAAATTTCACAGGAATTATTGGGACTTTCAATCAGTTTGACTTTGTGGAGCTTCGCGCCTAAATTTTGAATGGGCGATCGCAGTAAATTACTAATATACAAAGCAATATTCTCAGCAGTCGGTACAACCTCAGCAAAATAGGGAATATCTTTGTTTAAAAAGGTGTGGTCAAATGGCTCTACCACATAATCATCTATCACTTGATTCAAAGCACCTAAATCTACAATCATTCCTGTGCGTTGATCAATTTCACCTTTAACAGTGACTTCTAAATGGTAATTATGTCCGTGTCCGTGGGGACGGGCGCATTTACCATAGATTTCTTGATTATCTTCATCACTAAGATTAGGACTTGCTAGCCGATGGGCTGCGCTAAAGTGAGTGCTGATAGAGAGGTAAGCTTCCATGCCGTTTCCTATATAATCTGCCCAAAGTTCAGGATTTTCAAACAACTGTACGCGGACTAGCGGTAGGTGGGGTGCTAGTCTTTGCCAAATCACTCGTGCGATATTTTCCGTCGTAGGCAAAGTTTGTTGAAATTCTGCCCAGACATCATTGAGATAGGAAAAGTCTAGTTGGCTGGTGACTTCTTTTTTAATTACGTGCTTCACGTCAGACAAGTTCAGCACCATACCATATTCATCTAATTCTCCAGCCATAGAGATAAATAGGACATAGTTATGTCCATGTCCCGGAAATTTAGAGCAAGCACCAAATTTCTCAAGGTTCTCGGCTGGACTCAATTCTGGCAACCAATAGCGATGACTTGCCGAAAACTGAGCGCGGCGATTCACAATACATTGCATGAGTACACTGGGAGCAGAATTTAAAATTTCTTAATCTTTCTCTATATTCCAGCATAAACCAATTCTCTGGTGATTAGTCATTGGTTATTAGTTAGTAGTCAATAGTCAATAGTCAATAGTCATTAGAGAACAGGGAACAGGGAACGGGGAACAGTTTTTCCCATCTCCTATCTTGTCTCTCTTGTCTCCCTTGTCTCCCTTGTCTCCCCAATCCCCAGCGATGCACTGAGCTTGTCGAAGTGTCCCCAATCCCCATTCCCCAATCCCTACTCAAGTAACTGGCGGCGTTTCTGCTCAAACTCATACTCAGAGATCAATCCTTCTTGACGTAGACTATCTAACTCACGTAAAGCATCGGCGATCGCTCCGATTTGATTACCGACATCTGGGGTTTTCACAGCTGACTGACCAAGGTTAAAATTGCGATCAAATGCTTCCTCATCTTGGGCTAAATACCAAAACCCCTCAATCGCACTAGCAACTTTGGGAATTGGTGTCCACGACAGCGCAAGATACAACAAACCCCAAAGGGGCTGTCCTAAATAAAATTTATGTAATCCAGAAAAACTAACTGTGCCAGCAAAGGCGAGAATAGCCGCCACACTTCTACTTTTGCGTTTAATTAACATATCCCTAATTGATCAACGACTACCACAATTGTCAGCATCAGACAGTCATAGGGGAATTCTAATTAAAGGAAGCCCCTCATCAATCCCTAAATCCTCAAACCTTGAGTAACAACCCATGAAAACAAATGAAATTTAGATGGTATGGGAAAAGTTACGATTTATGTATAAAGATACCTTTTCACTCCGCTTTAACCCTCCCTTGGATCTGAGAAGCAAATATGAATCTATTGTATTAATCTGAACTCTCCAGTACCCATCACCTCATCTCCAATGCTATCTTGAAATTCCTAGCGGCCTATCTACCATGATGTTACAGACTCCTCTACTCACAGAATTGCTCCAGCATCTATCAGACGACCCCTACGCTATTTTAGGAATTGCAGTAACGGCAGATGAGCGTAGTATTCTGAGGCGTTATTATGTATTGGCAAAGCTGTTACATCCTGACCAGGATAGCCGCAATAAGGGAGACAAAGAATTATTCACAGCCATATTAACGCGGTTAATTAACCCAGCTTACGCCGAATTGAAGAATATTCAAAAGCGTAGTGATAACCTAGCGAATTTGCGCGCTAAAGCCATCACCTGGGGAAAAAATGCGGTAACTGAGCGCAATCCCTTGCTAAAGAAATTCATGGGGATGTCTCTTCAAGAAGCTCAGTTATTTTATGAAAAGGCGATCGCTGATTACGCCAAAATTCAGTATCAAACACTCAATCAATCTGCCTTAATTGTCCAAAAGCTCAATGAATTGAACTTAGCTTACCTATACTTACAATCACAACCATTATTTAACCCCAAAGACAAAGCATCTCAGGCTGTAATAGTTTCGCCCACTAGAAATCCCACGGTGGTAGCGAAACTAAATAAAACTAAAAATTCTCCCGCATCCACCATCAATTATGCTCAACGTCATTATCAACGAGCGATAGAATATTCTAAACAATCCCACTGGTCATTAGCAGTGAGGGAATTGCGTGATGCCATCAAGCTAGAACCTGATAACAGTGATTACTATGCCTTGTTGGGAGTCATACATCAAAAACAAAAATTTATTGGGATGGCGAAAGTTTATATTCGTCACGCTTTAAAACTCAACCCACAAAACCCACTAGCATTAAAATACGCTAGTCAGTTGCAAATTCCCGTACAATTACAGACTGACTCTGTATCTTTAGCCAAAGCGATCGGCATTGCAGGCTGGTTAAGTAAGTTTCTGGTCAAAGTCGAAGCCAAGTTGAGTCAAGTGTTGAAATTTCGGTAAAAAGCCGTACTTCACCCGAAGCTATTTTGGTAATCAAGTCCTCTAGACTAAAATAAAAATAGATAACAGCAAAACTATAAACTACTGAGTTTTATCACTCAGATGAATAGAGGCACATGGGATTCTTCGATTCTGAGATAGTTCAGCAAGAAGCAAAGCAGTTGTTTGAAGATTATCAAGCACTGATTAAGCTAGGTAACAGCTACGGTAAATTTGACCGTGAGGGTAAAAAGCTGTTTATTGAGCAAATGGAAAATATGATGGATCGGTATCGCGTTTTTATGAAGCGATTCGAGCTATCAGAAGATTTCATGGCACAAATGACCGTAGAACAACTCAAAACCCAACTCAATCAGTTTGGCATCACCCCACAGCAAATGTTTGATCAAATGCACATGACCCTAGAAAGGATGAAATCCGAGCTAGAAAAACAGCAGTAGGGAGTGGGGACTGGGGGAAGCAAAGGAAATAACAGACAAGGTAGATTTGATTCCCATATCCAATGCCCAATTCCCAATGCCCAATTCCCGAATTTAATTGGTTTTCGGACGAGGAAACTGAGAAGGAGATTTAAAGTTTTCGACTGGGACATTTTTGAGAGCCTTCGTCATGAAATCCTTCCAGATGGGAGCCACCATACCACCACCAGTTGCACCACTAGCTAATTGTCTGTTGTCGTCTCTACCTACCCAGACAGCAGTAGTTAATTGTGGTACAGTTCCCACGAACCAGATATCTTTTTCTGATGACGTTGTACCAGTTTTGCCTGCTGCTGGTCGGTCTATGGCTGCACCTTTACCAGTACCATCAGTCATAACTGAGCGCATCACATCTATAATCGCTGCTGAAGCCCAAGGATCTAATACCTGCTGAGGTTTAGGCGTATTATCCAATAAAACATTGCCGCTACTGTCGGTAATCCTAGCAATTACCGTGGTTGGTGACTGCCAGCCATAATTAGCAAAAGTCGCGTAAGCACTAGCCATTTCTAGGGGAGTCACACCAATTGCACCTAAAGGTAAAGAGGTCACAGGTTCCATCGGACTGTTGATACCCAACGTGCGGCAAGTTTCTATGACTCTATTCATCCCTATAGTCTTGCCAATTTTAATCACAGGAATGTTACGTGATTGTGCTAAGGCTGTGCGAATCGACATTGCACCGGCAAAACTACCATCATAGTTACGTGGATAGTACCAACCATTACCATCTCGATAGCTGACAGGAGCGTCTACGACTGTGGAGTCTGGTGCATACTTACCAGTAGCAAAGGCAGTATAGTACACGAAAGGTTTAAAGGAAGATCCAGGTTGACGTTGTGCTTGGGTAGCGCGGTTGAATTCGCTGGCTTTCGGGTCTACACCACCAACTAAAGCTTTGACAAAGTGAGTACGTGGATCAATTGCGACTAAGGCAATTTGATTTTTACTCAAACCCTGACCTTGTAGACTTTTGTGCCATTTCTTCACAGTATCTTCTGCCATAACTTGGAAGTCAGCATCAACTGTGGTTTGGACGCGCATTCCTCCTTTAAGCAAGGCTTCCCGACCAAATTTTTTCGCCAATTCCTGTGCCACAGTATTGGTGATATAGGGCAAAGCACTGCCTTGGAATGATCTAATTCTGCCGAGTTTAATTTCTTGCTTGATCGCTGTATCATATTCTTGCTGGGTAATCCAGTTT
Organism: Aliinostoc sp. HNIBRCY26; assembly: GCF_050235535.1. Lineage (GTDB taxonomy): Bacteria > Cyanobacteriota > Cyanobacteriia > Cyanobacteriales > Nostocaceae > Trichormus. The sequence continues at coordinate 368,352 of NZ_CP189852.1, read as the reverse complement.
AGCTCCAGCATCCGTCCTAAAACTTCTCTTTGTTTTTGCTTCGCCAGTTTCATACTGACAAAGGGACTAAATTCTTCTGGTGCTTGAATTAACCCCGCCATCATGGCTGATTCAGCAATAGTTAAATTTTCCGAGGATTTATTAAAATAACTCCTGGCGGCTGTTTGCACACCGTAATTGTTATGACCCCAATACACTTGATTGAGGTACATTTCTAAAATTTGGTCTTTGGTGAGAATTTGTTCTAGGCGAATGGCCAGAACTGCTTCTGCTAATTTACGGGTAAAGGCACGCTTACGAGTCAAAAATAAGTTTTTTACCAGCTGCATGGTGATGGTAGAACCACCTTCTTTCACACCACCAGCTACTAAGTTAGTCACGACGGCACGACCTACACCAGTGGGGTTAATCCCGTGGTGGTAGTAGAAATGACCATCTTCACTAGCTAATACAGCCCGTTTGAGATTGGGAGAAATTTTATCTAGAGGTACAACTTCCCGATTCGCTTCACCGTGGACACTGGCTAAAAGTTTACCTTTAATGTCATAGATATAAGTGGTTTCTGAGGGGAAGAAGTTGCGTAATTGCCTGACATCGGGCAAATTGCGGAAACTGATGGCTAGACCAACCAGTCCTCCAGCTACAATGGAGCTTGTTAACATCGTGATTGATAATAGAGTGCCGCCAGCTACCTGGCCGACTCCTTTTAAAAACTCAAACCCCGATGAAGTCCGACGTTGGGATTGCTTTTCTTCAAAAGTCCTAGACGACACGGCGATTTCACTTCCTCACTGGTAAATATTACTGTAATTGATTCTTTGCAACAGGGCGGTTAATTTTTTGCAATTATATTAGTTTGGCAGATGAAATAGTGGGCAATTTGTCCATGTTCAAGGCATTGGGGACTGGGGACTAGGGATTGGGGATTGGGAAAATCCAATTCCCTTTGACTTTGAACCTTCTGTTTTATTGTAAAAAACGTAGTTAATAGCGAATCTCCTCATATGGTGGCAAATTTTTCTTGGTTAAATCGTGGAATAGTGGAAGTATTCCCACAACCAATTGATACTGATAACGAAAGTGAAAGTTTAGAGAAACGCTTGGCGACTACGAACCGCCCTTTAAGGGTCAAATTGGGAATTGATCCTACTGGTGCAGATATTCATCTTGGTCATAGCATACCAGTACGAAAACTGCGAGCATTTCAAGATGCTGGGCATACGGCAGTCCTGATTATCGGTGATTTTACGGCTCGCATCGGTGATCCTACAGGTAAATCGGAGGTGCGTCGCCAACTGACAGAGCCAGAGGTGAAGCAAAATGCTCAAACTTACCTTGACCAAGTGCGCCCTATTTTGGATTTTGACACACCAGGCAGGCTAGAGGTGCGTTATAACTCTGAATGGCTTTCCGGGCTGAATTTAGGAAAAATTATAGAGTTACTAGCGACAATGACAGTAGGTCAGATGTTAGCCAAGGAAGGTTTTGCAGAACGTTATAAAAAAGAGAATCCAATTTTTCTGCATGAGTTCCTCTACCCTTTAATGCAAGGTTATGATTCGGTGGCTGTGGAGGCAGATGTGGAATTAGGAGGAACTGACCAAAAGTTTAACATTGCTGTGGGGAGAGATTTACAGCGTCATTTTGGTCAAAAACCCCAGTTTGGTGTACTCTTACCAATTTTAATTGGCACAGATGGGGTGCAGAAAATGTCTAAATCTTTAGGAAATTATGTTGGTTTGTCAGAACACCCAGGACAAAAATATCAGAAGTTGCAGGGTGTGCCGGATAATTTGCTAACTCAGTATTTTGAATTGTTAACTGATTTACCTTTAGACGAATTACCAGAAAATCCCCGCGATCGCCAAATGTTACTAGCTTGGGAAGTCGTGAGACAATACCACGGGGAACAAGCGGCAAATGAAGCCAAGGAAGCAGCAAAAAGCGGCGGTAAAGAAGGTGCTGTACCAGAATTTTCTTTAACTGAAGTTAACCAATTTCCCGTAAAGTTAGCTTACTTACTGAATGTGAGTGGCTTGTGTAAAAGTACCGGCGAAGGTAAACGCAAAATTCAAGAAGGTGGTGTACGCTTAGATGGCGATCGCATTACTGATGTAGATGCCACTTTTGAACAAGGGAGCGATTTACACGGTAAAGTTTTGCAAGTTGGTAAAAATAAGTTTGTGCGCTTAGTACCGTAAAAGGGAAATTGGGTATGGGGAACGGGAAAGAACAGCAAGTGATTGTAGCTTTGGATGTGGCGGATGAAGAAAGTGCGATCGCCCTCATCGACAAGTTAGAAGCGGTGAGTTTCTGGAAGGTGGGTTTAGAATTATTCACCAGTGTGGGGCCGAAAATTCTAGAATTGCTCAAATCCAAAGACAAGCAAATATTTCTGGATTTAAAATTTCACGACATCCCCAACACTGTAGCGGGGGCTTGTCGGGCTGCGGCTGGGTACGGGGTAGATTTGCTCACAATTCATGCCACAGGGGGCAGAAATGCCCTGAAAGCCGCTACAGAGGCAGTACAGGAGGGGGCTACACAAGCAGGAGTTAAACCGCCGAAATTGATTGCTGTCACCCTCCTAACGAGTATTTCTGCTAGACAGTTGGCTTTTGATTTAAAAATCCCCCTAGAGTTGCCAGAATATGCCTTAGAAATGGCGTTGATGGCTAAGGAATCAGGTTTAGATGGGGCTGTGTGTTCACCCCAAGAAGTTACCCAATTAAGGAACACTTGCGGCGATGACTTTGTATTAGTTTGTCCAGGAGTGCGTCCGACATGGGCGGAAGCCGGAGACCAAAAGCGATCGCTTACCCCCGCCCAAGCCATCCAAGCTGGTGCTAGTTATTTAGTTATTGGTCGCCCCATCACTGCGGCGGCTGACCCTGAATTAGCTTGGCAAAGAATTGTGGAAGAGGTCAATAGTCAATAGTCAATAGTCAATAGTCATTAGTCATTAGTCATTAGTTTTTCCTCAGCTACCTTGTCTACCTTGTCTACCTTGTCTCCCCAATCCCCAGTCCCCAATCCCCAATCCCCAGTCCCCAGTCCCCAGTCCCCAATCCCCAGCGATGCACTGAGCTTGTCGAAGTGTCCCCAATCCCCAATCCCCAGTCCCATGACTCATTTCCCCGGCTGGAAAATTACACTACTCTTCCTTTTACCTTTTAACTTTTTACTTTTGCCTGATTCACCAGCAAGGGGGGAAAAATCTGTTTGTGCTGACAAAGATTTGTCAACATTAACTAATCAGCTATTGCGAGATTTACCTAGCTATGCTAACCGTGCTAGTCAACGAGGTCGTCGCCTGCAAAGAAGTAGTGATATTTTTAGCTATATGCTAGTAGCCGGTAGACCAGAATTTCAGCCTTTGCCATTACAACCTGTAGAACAACAAAAAAGCACTAATCAAAATATTGAGCAAGTGTTTTTCACCACTTTATCCAGGCAATATATAGACAACAAAGTGGTGGAATTGCAAGAATTTCACTGGTTATTATTAACAAAAACCCCAGATAGTCGGCAGTTTTTGATGATGTTTACTCAAATAGGTGCTTATCCCCAAAAGCAACCACCATCACCACCACGAGATAGCAGTAATGGTTCAGTAGCTCAAGGTGTTAAAGCTTGGTTGCGAGATTGTCAAGCTGGAAGTCTGCGAAGTATTTGATTTTAAAGCCTTTTCATATAAGCGAATTAAAATGGTACTATCTCTGCCTCTTCGATAAAGTCTTTCAACCAGATAGCCTGTTTTTCTTTACCTTCTTGTTTAAGTTTGATCAAATACTTTTGCACGAATTCCAGGAAGCCCACATCAGTAATATCAGAATTGGCTTTGAGTATAATCCAGTCTTCTACAAAATCAGCATTAAGCAATGCTTCAACTAGAAAATGATAACGAATTTGACGAATTTTTTCCCTTAGCCATTGAGCGTTGTGCGTATCACCTATTGTTTCCATGTTTAAAGCTACTTGTTCTGCTATTTGAGATAAGTGAGTCCCAATCAAAGTAGAGTAATTTTTAATAATATCTTGTTCCTGACTACTGTTGCAGTTAACAAGGTCATGGACAAATCTCAAATAAGGTGATTCATCCTTTAATTCAGCATCTATTTGGGTCATCAAGCGTCGTAGTAAAATAGCAGGTTTATATGTGCCTTCTTGCTCCCATCCAGAAGCAACTCGTTCCATAAATCTAACTAAAATATCGTTAACAATATCTGGACGAGAGTTTAATAACTCACGTTCAGAACCTTGAGGGGAATTAAGCAGTAGATGGATAAAATGAGCATAAGGTTCTTGGTTGCGCTTGACTAATGCTTCGCCTAGTTCTGTGGATAAGTCTCTCAAGAAAAAGGCAATATCTTCGTACCCCTGCATATAAAAATCATGTGATAGCTCTAACATCATCCTAGTCAAACTACCATCTAATCAGTGTGGCACTGAATTGAGAATTTCATTTTCTTGTCCACTAGAGCAATTAATTAATAATTCAGGACTTACGCAACTGGCACAAGCAATGGTGAGCTTCGCGCACCGAGCGCCCAAAAACTACAGAGAAGACATAGCAATATCTGGACGTTTTAGTTGCTCAATTAAATAATTAGAAAGCAAATTGTGCTTGAGCTTGTAAATAGTTTGACCTGTTTGATAAGCTAAACTTTTCAGTCTTAGCCAAACTAACATAGCGCAAGCAATATGATTTCTTTGAAGACGGGCTTTACGGCATTGACATGATTCAATACCAGTTAGTTGCTTTATTTCTCGATGAAACTCCTCTATTTTCCAACGAATTTTACACACCTGTTGTGTAACATCCGTAGAACTTTGAGATAAATCGTTTGTTGCGACATAATCCGTCCTATCGGTAGAGATAGTAACCCGGAAAAGTTTCACTTTTTTCTCAGCAGGGAATCCTTTAATTTTTATGATTTTACCACATTTTAAATCTTCCTGACTCCATTCTAGAGATTCAATATTCTTATATTTTTCTCTACCAAAACTATCATCTACTAAACGATTAGTCTTTAAAGGACAATAATAAACTTTATCTAGACTATCGATATAAAGCATTAAATTATTGACCGCATACCAAGTATCCATTAAAACTGTATTGAAAGGTAGAATCTTTTGATATACAAGCCCTTGGAGCATATTTTTCACATGGTCAATCTTGCTGAAACCATCATTTTCTGGATTGAAAATTCGATAATCTATTACCCAGAAATTGAGAGTTTTAGGATTAACATATATGCAACTTACTATTCCTATCCCTCTAACAACACCATGTTCATTACCACTATACTGCCTTCGTACTATTTCTATTTCTTCAGAAAATCTTTTATCTAAAACTGTATCATCAAATATAATATAAGCATCCTCGTCAGTGACAATTAAATCTTTGACATTATCCCAAAGTAAACGAGGAGTTAATTTTTCATTTCTTAAATAATAATTAATTTTGTCATGACTAATATTTGACAAATGTTCTGCTAGATTAGTGATTGTATAGTTAATTTGACTGCTAAGTAAATATTGACAATAATTAAGTTTAGTAAATTTCATCACTAACCAACTTTTTGATGTACTTCTATCAATTTTCTCATAAAATTTTTAACAACAAGATACATCACTATTTATTGTTACTAATTCGAGTCAAACCAATCAAACACATTCTCGCTAAATCAATACCTATGTACTACTGGCTAGCGATCGCACTGTGCCAGTTGCGTAAGTCCTGTAATTGAATAAGAGATAATACCATTTCACGAAAAACCTGATACAGATGTAAACCCTGAAAGCTTTGCTGCATCTAAGTTTTTTAATTGCGAATTGCGAATTGCGAATTGTGAATTGGTATAACTGCTCTTCTCGCTTTTTTTGCTCAAATTTTTGTTCGCCATTATGAAAACGATCTATCAATGGTTGTTGCAGGTAATTTTGAGCATCTTCAATCACGAAAATCAATTTATTTAAAAAATTATTTCCTTCCTGATTACCTATTTCTTGCAGTAGTTGCGCTCTCTGCCTCATTTTTTCTAACAAATTTTGGTTGATAAATTGGTAATTTTGGCTGAGAATATTAGCTTCTTCTCCACTGGGGCATTTCAAGAGTTTATTGATCAGGATTTGATAATTTTCCTCACAAGGATAGTTGTCTTGGTTGAAATTCATAACTATTGTTTATGTTTATGTAAACGTAGTGAGATTAAACAAACTCATAGCGTTTCCTAGTCTGTTGAGGTACAAAATTATCTGTGTTTAACAATTGGCGTGTATACTTCACAAGGTAGGGTAAGAAAGGCTATATTGTAACTGTGATTAAAAACCTGTAAACAAAACTAATTTAGTATATTTGGTGGAGCCATGAGTTTTTTATTCAGAATTTTTAAAGATTATTTATTGGCAGCAATTCCAACACTTAATTAAAGTTTTGTTTTGGTAATAACCTTTTATTCAATAGATAAGAAATAAAAAAGACAGGCAATAAGCCTGTCTGAAAATTACTGATTTAGCAGAGAATTTAGAAATTAAGTTCAGCAGCTTGGACTTTTTCAACTTGCTTCTTCTTGAGAACTAGCATTACTTGAGCCAGCATGACTAGCACAACGAAAGCAATCAACCAGCCAACTCTGTTGGCATCTTGCAATACGATTTCTACGTCTTTTTGACCGAAACCACCAACGTTAGGATTATTGGTTAAAGCTTCGCCTGCTTTGACGGCTTGTCCTTCAGAAACAATCAGTTCTGGGCCTGCGGGAATGGTATCGCTGACAACTTCACCGGACTCGGTTTTGATGTCTACTACATATTTAACGCTACCGTTTTCATCTTCTTCTTTAGCAATCTTGCTAATTGTGCCTGTAGCCGCAGCAGTGTAGGCGTTGTTGTTGCTCTTTTCGCCTGTAGGATAGACTTGTCCGCGTCCTCTGTTACCGCCTACATGAACTGAATATTTACCGAAGTGAATATTTTTGTCGTTTGCAGGGTTAGGAGAAAGAACTGGGAAGACGATTTCCTGATATTGTTCGCCGGGTAATGGCCCAACGATAACGACGTTTTCTTGGTCTTCTTTGTAGGGTTGGAAGTAAACGTCGCCGACTTCTTCTTTCAATTCTTCAGGAATGCGGTCTGCGGGGGCAATTTTGAAGCCTTCAGGAAGCATCAATACTGCACCAACGTTTAAGCCGACTTTAGAACCATCAGCACCAACTTGTTGCACGCTGGTGTCGTAGGGAATTTTAACGACGGCTTTAAATACCTGATCAGGTAATACTGACTGGGGAACTTCGACTTCTGTTGGCTTGGCTGCTAGGTGGCAGTTAGCACAAACAATTCTCCCTGTCGCTTCGCGGGGGGTTTCTGGAGCGGTCTGCTGCGCCCAGAAGGGATATGCAGCCGCAGACTGAGGAAAGGTGATGTCGCTGGTAAAGAAAATTGTCACGGCAGCGATCGCGACGAGCAACGCTTTTACGATTGCTCTAGCAGAGCGAGTTAACCTCGCTATTGTACAAGCATTTCTCATCTCATTTAAGGACAACGATTGAATTAGTCATTGGTCAACAGTCAACAGTCAACAGTCAACAGTCAATAGTCAAGAGTCAATAGTGAAGATTTCTGCTATGGACTTTGGACTTTGGACTATTGACTAAAATTACGCCCACCAAGGTTCTTCGTTGGTGCGGAAGTCGGTTTCAGTCCAAGAAGTGAGAACGATTTTATCGTCTTCTACTTTGGCGTGGCTTAAAGCTAAAGAACGGGGTGCTGGGCCGCGAACTACTTTACCTGTAGCGTCGTATTGAGAACCGTGACAAGGACATTTGAATTTGTTCTCTGCCGCGTTCCAAGGTACAACACAACCCAAGTGGGTACAAACGGCGTTGATACCGTAATCGGTAATCGCTTCTTTGCTTTCTACCACAATGTAAGTTGGGTCTCCCTTGAGTCCTTGAACTAGGGTGCGATCGCCTACATTATGGCTTGCCAGAAATTTGCTGACGCTAACATCGTTGCCCAGCTCGTCTTTTGCTGTTGTACCGCCACCTGCGCCACCGCTAGCTGGTGGAATAAAGTAATTGACAACGGGATACAATGCACCCAGAGCAACACCTGTGACAGTTCCAAAAGTTAGCAGGTTCATGAATTGACGTCGCCCCATATCGGGAACGTCCATAGATTCAGAAAATTGAGCCATAATCTACGCGCTCTTTCGTGTATTTTGTTAAGCGTTTTGACAAGAGTAACTTGAGGGTCTCCCGTCTAGAGTCGAAATGCTAACGCCGACCGTGATGCTTTACTTCTTTGTTGCAAGATATGTTTAGCATCTATTTTGTTAGCATTACATTTCTTTATATCCTTATCATACTTGAGTTACGGAACTTAACATCATAACTAAATGTAAAATCTAGATGAGAAAAACTATGACAGGACGGGAGTTACACCAATTATTGCTGGATAAATGGGGACATTCATACGATGTCCAGTTCCGCCGTACCCAGGGGAAGATATTTCTGCAAGTGATGTGGAAGTATTTGGAACAAGCGTCTTTCCCGATGACGGAGACAGAATATCAAGAACATTTAGAGAGTGTGGCGAATTATCTTCAGGCTTTGGGTGGCGCGGCACAGGTGAGGACTTTTATCGCTCAAACACGCGATCGCCCCCGTCTTGGCAAAGCTGTTAGTATACCTTTAGACTTGGGTGAACGTGCTTCGGAATGGATAGTTTGAATTATTAGGTTAGGATATCACCTTGTTTTTGAGTCGTTATTTCGGGGAAATTCTCCTCCGTACTGGGGAACATTTGGTGTTAGTGGCGATCGCCATGTTGGTAGCAATTTGTATTGGGATTCCCTGTGGTGTCGCCATTACTCGTCAACCCAAATTAGCCAAGCCGATGCTTGGTGTAGCTAACGCTATTCAAACTATTCCCAGTTTAGCTATTTTCGGTTTTCTGATTTCTGTGCCGTTCCTGGGGGGAATTGGGAAAATTCCGGCGATTATTGCCCTCACACTTTACGCTTTACTTCCCATCATTCGCAATACCTACACTGGCATTACTAACCTTGATCCGGCGGTAAGAGATGCAGGGAAGGGGATGGGAATGACACAATGGCAGTTGCTATTGCTGGTAGAACTCCCTTTAGCAGCCGGTGTAATTTTAGCGGGGGTCAGGGTTGCTACGGTGATTTCTGTAGGGATTGCTACCATTGCGGCGGCGATCGGCGGTGGAGGATTAGGTTTATTTATTTTTCAGGGAATTTCTACAGTTAATAATCAATTGATTTTAGCAGGTGCAATTCCAGCAGCCTTGATTGCTGTAGGAGCAGACTTACTCTTAGGATGGCTAGAAAAACAATTAACAAAACCAAGAGAAAACCAGGAACAATTTTATCGCCGCATCCCTGTAGTTTTGGCAATCTTTATCCCACTGATTATCGGATTAATTATTGCTGGATATCAATTAACACCGCCAACCATTGTTATTGGTTCTAAAAATTTTACTGAGCAAATCATTTTAGGAGAATTACTAGCTCAACAAATAGAAACTAAAACTAAGTTAAAAGTCGACAGACGTTTTAATTTGGGTGGTACTTTTATCTGTCATGAAGCAGTAAAAAATGGCAGTATTGACGGATATTTTGAATACACAGGAACAGCATTAACTGCGATTTTAAAAGCCGAACCTATCAGTAATCGTGGAGTTGTGTATGAGAAAGTCAAGAGAATATATAATCAACAATTTAATTTAGAAGTCATGCAGCCTTTAGGGTTTAATAATACCTTTGCCATGATTATTCGAGGTGAAGATGCAAGGCGTTTCAATATCAAAAATATTTCTGATGTAGCTAAATATTCTCCCCAATGGCAAGCCGGATTTGGGAATGAATTTCTAGAAAGAAAGGATGGTTATCCAGGGTTAGCTAAAACCTACGGATTAAAGTTTGCGGGGATTAAGCAAATGGAATTGGGATTGATGTATAAAGCTATAGCAGAAAAAAAAGTAGATTTTATCGCCGGAGGCACTACAGACGGTTTGATTCCGGTACTGAAGTTAGTAGTTTTAGAGGATGATAAAAGTTATTTTCCTCCCTATGAAGCTGTACCTATCTTTAATCAAAAAACACTGCAAAAATATCCAGAATTACGAACAGCTATCAGTAAGTTAGCTGGGTTAATTTCTGAGGAAGAAATGCAAAAAATGAATTATCAAGTGGATAATCAATCTCTATCAGCCGAAGATGTTGTTAAAAAGTGGCTCAAATCTCAAAAACTATAGATAAATCTGGTTATGAAGTACCTAGCATCAAACCAATTCGCAATGGGCTAACGCCCCGCTACGCTAACGCAATGGACTAACGTCCCGCTTCGCTAACGCAATTCGCAATTACGTTTTGTCACAGGGTTTTAACCTCGTGACAAAACTTTCCGCTTTTAAAGGCGTTAGCGTAGCGGTACGAAGTCCGGTTTTAAACCTGATTGTTTCGATAATAGGTACTTTATGGCCTTAATTATTAATATCTTGTACAATTCTAAAACCAGCGTGCTGATAAAAATTGGGACGAAACCAATTGCGATAATATTTTAAGGCTTCCGTACCGTTTGTTATCCAACATCCGCCCAACATCATGTAATGTTGGGTATCGAAGAAAATTGCCGAATTATCTGCATACAAATAGTGAGGCTGATATCCTGTCAATGGGTTTAAGTGATCACTCAACCATTCCCAAACATTTCCTCGTAAATCGTACAAGCCAGAGTAACTTTTGGCTGTTTCTAGCATTCCTACGGGAGTCGGTGAGCCAAATTTTAAATTTAAATTATAACTATCTACATCTGCTATCAAACCATTATCATAAGTTGCCAAATGGTATTCTGATTCACTCATTAAACGGGTATTTTCACCCCGCCAACGACAATAAGCCATCGCTTCATAATGATTGACTTCCACCGGCCAATCTAGGGGTAAATCTATTTCATCAAACATAGCACGATACTTATAGTTACCATTTGCAGGTAGCCAAAATTTAGGGTGTTTGATGTTATTTTCAGTTACCCAACTCCAAGATTCTGCATCCCAATAATCTGGTTGTTCGTAACCACCAGCTTTGACAAAGTACCAAAACTCAGCATTAGTAATGAGATATTTACTGGCTAAAAAAGGTGCGACTTCTACAGTGCGATCGCCATAATCAATATCCCATCCATAGGTATGATCATCAAAGGCTTTACCAATCTTTACGACACCCCCAGATACTTCTACCATTTCATTTTGGGGTGTGTAACCATTACAAGGTGCGTATTCCCAATTTTCGGGACGTTTAACCCTAGAAATTGGTAGTTGGCGAATCAACATTGAAGAAGTTTCAATATGAATACGCTGGTGTTCTAGCCCCATTATTAAAGCCCATAAGGGATGATCAGGACGAATTGGTAAATCAATTGCAGTTGTTTGAATAAATTGTGAAATTACCTCATAGGCTTTTTGGCGATATTCCCACACCTCTGCAACTTGTGGCCATTCTAAATGCGCGATCGCTTGATTTAATTCCTCTGGTTTTTCTGGATCAACTCCAATCTCAAATAATATTTCATACTCTGGATGGAGGCGTGTTTCTAATAAACCCACACGGATTAATTTATTGATATAAAAAACAGCCGAATGTCCTAGATAAAAAATCAGAGGATTTCTTAAAGGGTCAGGGTTGAGATAAAATGTATCTTCCCCAACTAGAGTTTGCAGCAGTAGATTTTCCAGTTGCCAAGCATTATCGAAATAGTTAAGAATAGACTGGCGATCGCAATTATCAAGCTGTGGTGGGTGAATAGATTGGATAAGTTTCATGGTTTTAATTTTTGTTGTGATCACGGATATTATTATAAATTCATGCTTTTCTCAATTTATTATCTAAGTGAGTTTGCTTATCCCCAAAATTCGACACAAATGCAATATCTGGGGATAAGGAAGTTATACCAATTCAAAATTAATAAATCTAGATTTGGCAAGAGTCTATGAAGAAAGTATCTGTTTGATGAATCTTACTGAATTGGTATTAGATGTTAGATGCTGAACTTCCGTAAATTAACTTGTATTCACTGCATTTTAAACTACAATTTAATTCTCGGAATTGCCAATAAAATTCTCAGCAATTTATCACTCAGCTTGACAAAGAATTAACCCGAACCATTGCTGAGGATCTGTCCAAATTTTCATGGTTTTTAATCCGTAATTCTCCAATTTTTTTGGCATAATAGCTAAATCAAATTTGCGAGAAATTTCTGTTAAAATGCTTTCTCCTGTTTCAAAAAAGACTTTCAAATCTAAAGCTTCTAAATTTACCCAATGGCTTTTGTGGGTACGCAAATACATCTCAATTTGAGCATCTGCTTGATTGTAAATTGCTTGGTGAGTAAATAAATTGAGGTCAAAATTACCTTGAAAACGCCAATTTAAATGAGAAAGCATATTTAAATTAAAAGCAGCCGTAACTCCTTGACTATCGTTATAGGCTGCTTCTAAAATGCTTTGGGGTTTTTGTAAATCGAGTCCTAGTAAAAAGTAATCACCTGGATTTAAAGCATCAGCCAATTGACGCAAAAATCTATCAGATTCCTGTGGATTAAAATTACCTATCGAACTTCCTAGAAAGAAAATCATCCGTGATGATGAAACAGTTGCAGCTAATTGTGTTAATGCTTGTTCATAGGTTCCGACTAAACCATCAATTAAGGAATCAGGATATTTTTTTTGTAAATTAAATACACTTGCTTTGAGGATTCCCGCACTGACATCAATCGGAATATATCTCAACGAGCGTGCAAGTTTTTGGTAAGCATCTAACAAGAAAATCGTTTTAGTAGAACTACCACTGCCTAATTCTATTAGTTCACATTCGCCCGTTATATGAGCAATCTCATCAGCGTATTGGCTTAATATCCAGGCTTCTGTACGCGTGGGGTAATACTCTGGTAATTGACAAATTTGCTCAAATAATTCAGAACCGCGATCGTCATAAAAATATTTTGGGGGTAAACTCTTTGGTGTTTGAGTCAAACCTTGAATTACATCATCACCATCATGGTTGATATTTTGATAATGCTCAGTCAGAATTTGAGAATTTCTTGTTAGCATTGTGGAATTTTCCTGATAATTTTGAAATTCAACAATAGCATGAAAACTTTAGAGGACGATTTCTTTTAAATTAATATTCTATGAGAATTTTTTGGCAAAACAACTACAGCTAAAATCAAGCAATACCTTCTGGCTAAAGATACAAATAGTTGCAGTTGAGCCATGATGAAACTCAACAGATTAAGTCGATTTTCATCACTTAACCTGTACTAAGTGTAATTTTTAGCTTTCTATCAAATGTATTGACTTATATACCAAAATCATCTAATGCCTATAGATGATTTAATCTACAGTCATTTTGCCAAATCTATTACGTCATTAATACTATCTAGTACCGCGCCAAGTCAATAAAGCAAGCATTTAAAAATAAGATGCTGTGTTGTGCTAGTTATCTACAAAACTAGAAAACTGATGAGTTCTAGCAGGGACAGAAGCACTAGTTTAGACTTGAACTGATGTATTCTAGACTACGATAAATATGTATTTTTTACTACACACGGCAATTATACAGCTATTGAGTCCAGGTGTGTATCATAAAACTTGTAACTTTTCTTTACTAGAGTCATACCAGTTCACAAAAAATGTGATTCAAATGCAAACGCCAAAAGCTATGCTGAGTCTCATTTTCTTAATCTTGAATTTTGAATATCGCCACTGTAATTTGCTTATGTATCTACGTATCTGTTGAAAAATTAAGTGGGCATTATAGATCAATTGTACTAAAATTTAAGTCATGAACAATCAGTGCAATCAAAATAATTACGAAATGCGTTTACCTAAAGGTACATCTCTATCTGGTTGAATTAAAGCAACTTCACCATCATCTAGAACTACGCCCAAGACTAAAACTTCGGACATAAAATCAGCTATTTGGCGTGGAGGAAAGTTAGTTACAGCTAATATAAATTGATTGACGATATCATTGGGGTTATATAATTTGGTGATTTGCGCGCTAGATTTTTTGATTCCCAAATCACCAAAATCTATCCATAGCTTATAAGCTGGTTTTCGTGCTTTAGTAAACTCCTCTACTTTGATTACCTTACCAACACGAATCTCAACTTTTTCAAAGTCTTCATAGGTAATTTGCATTCTTGATTGATCGTTATTTACCAGAGAGTTTCACTAAACCAATGCCACCAAAATATAAACCCAGTACAGCACCAGCTAAAAGACTTTGGGTGAGAGGATCTGTAGATGGTGTGAGGATAGCACCTAAAATTACTCCTCCCATAATTACATAACGCCAACCTGCAAGCATGGTTGCAGAAGAAACAATTCCCAGATTAGCGAGTAAAAGCTGAATGATTGGCACTTGAAAAGCTAAACCGGTGCTGAACATTAATAAAAGTACAAATTCAAAATACTTATCAATTGACCAAATTTGTTCAACTACATCTGCACCATAGTTGATAAAGAAATTTAAAGCGGCTGGAATTAAGAGTAAGTAAGCAAAGACTAAACCTGCAACGAATAACACACTAGAACCTAAAACTATCGGCCCCAGCAATCGACGTTCACGGCGAGTCAGCCCTGGTAAAACGAACTGAATCACTTGATAGAGGATAAAGGGACTAGAGAGTACCAAGCCACTGTAAGCAGCAACCTTGAGAGAAACAAAGAAATATTCTCCTGGTGCCAGTTGTAGGAATTTTACTCCCTTGGCGGGAACTTCTAACAGCTTAACAATTGGTTTGACAGCGACAAAACAACCGAAAGCACCCACAGCTACAGCAATTAGTGAGTAGAAAATCCTTTGTCGTAATTCTTCTAGGTGGTCGAAAAGAGACATTTCGACTTCATCTGGCAACTCATCGAGAGGATTATCTTCCGAGTTGCCATATCCCTCAGCGTCAATATCAGGAGTGTTTAGGGTGTCTACTTCTTGTGAAGGTGTCATGAGTCAGGTGGTAGGCAACATTTGCTAACTATTCTATCCGTCAAAGCAATTAATTAGAAGGCAAGGGGTAGTGGGACGAGGAAAACAGCCGCAATGCCCAATCAGCTGTTAAGGGTATAAGTAAAACTCATTGAGAGCGCAGGTGAGCGGGGTGCAGGGAGCAGAGGAGAGGGTTTACAGCTTTGACAACCATGAACATGGTGCAATTTCAATGACGATTAGCTTACCCGATGCCCCATTTCCCATCTTAATGAATAATTTTGTTGCGTAAGTATATACGATTCAATCTGAGATAGGATAACGATGGCGACAAATTTGCAAATAAATGTAAAGAATATATATATACAAAACCCGATTTAGTCAATCAGTTTATTCTACGTAGGTAGCTTAATGTCCATGACCACGATCGCCCCTGAGCAGGTTAATAGCATCGTTTGGAATCAGCATCAAGATCCTTTTGAAATCCTGGGTTCTCATTTAGTAGAACAGAATGGTAAAAACGTTTGGGCTGTACGTGCCTACCTTCCCAATGCCAGTGCAGCCTGGGTGGTCTTGCCGGAACAACGCCAAGAATACCCTATGCAAGCGGTACACCATCCCCATTTTTTTGAATGTACTATTGAAACAGCCGAATTATCAAACTACCAATTAAAAGTCAAAGAGGGAGAACATGAACGGGTGACTTATGACCCCTACGCCTTTCGTTCTCCCCGTTTAACAGACTTTGATTTACATTTGTTTGCAGAAGGTAATCACCATCGCATTTACGAAAAATTAGGAGCGCACCCCACCGAAGTAGAAGGTGTTAAAGGGGTGTATTTTGCTGTTTGGGCCCCCAATGCGCGTAATGTTTCCGTTTTGGGCGACTTCAACCAGTGGGACGGACGCAAACACCAGATGCGTAAAGGGATCACAGGGGTTTGGGAATTATTTATTCCAGAAATACCCATTGGAGCGCATTACAAATACGAAGTCAAAAACTGGGAAGGTCACATTTATGAAAAGTCTGACCCCTACGGCTTTCAACAAGAACCCCGTCCTAAAACGGCCTCCATCGTCGCTGATTTAAATTCTTACCAGTGGCAAGATGAGAACTGGCTAGAAAAACGCCGCCACACAGACCCCTTAACACAGCCAGTTTCAGTTTATGAAGTTCACTTAGGTTCTTGGTTACACGCTGCCACCTCAGAACCAGCAAGATTACCTAATGGTGAAACCGAACCTGTGGTGATTGCGGCAGAACTGAATCCTGGTTCACGTTTTCTCACCTATCGGGAGTTAGCAGCGAGATTAATTCCCTACGTTAAAGATTTGGGATACACCCACATCGAATTATTACCCATTGCCGAGCATCCCTTTGATGGTTCTTGGGGTTATCAAGTCACCGGATACTTTGCGCCCACATCTCGCTTTGGTAGCCCCGAAGACTTCATGTATTTTGTTGACCAATGTCACCAAAACGACATCGGTGTGATTGTCGATTGGGTTCCTGGTCACTTCCCCAAAGATGGACATGGTTTAGCATTCTTTGATGGGACGCATCTCTACGAACACGCCGACCCCCGCAAAGGCGAACACAAGGAATGGGGAACGCTGGTATTTAACTACAACCGGAACGAAGTCCGCAATTTCTTAGTCGCCAATGCGCTGTTCTGGTTTGATAGATACCACATTGACGGTATTCGGGTAGATGCGGTAGCTTCTATGCTCTACCTTGACTATTGTCGCAAAGAAGGTGAATGGCTAACCAACCAGTATGGCGGCAGAGAGAACTTAGAAGCAGCAGATTTCCTGCGTCAAGTCAACCATTTAATTTTTAGTTATTTCCCTGGTGTACTTTCCATCGCGGAAGAATCCACAGCTTGGCCGATGGTATCTTGGCCTACATATACAGGTGGTTTGGGCTTCAACCTGAAATGGAATATGGGCTGGATGCACGATATGCTCGACTACTTCAGCATGGATCCGTGGTTTCGCCAATTCCACCAAAACAACGTCACCTTTAGTATGTGGTACAACCACAGCGAAAACTTTATGCTGGCGTTGTCTCACGATGAGGTCGTACATGGTAAGAGTAACATCATTGGCAAAATGCCGGGCGATCGCTGGCAGAAGTTAGCAAATGTGCGTTGCTTATTTACCTATATGTTTGCTCACCCAGGGAAGAAAACCATGTTTATGAGCATGGAATTCGGCCAGTGGAGTGAATGGAATGTTTGGGCAGATTTGGAGTGGCAATTGTTACAACATGAACCACACCGACAACTAAAACAGTTTTTCCAAGATTTAAACCATCTCTACCGCGCTGAACCTGCTTTATACACTCAGGATTTTGTCCGTGAGGGGTTTGAGTGGATTGATTGTAGCGATAATCGCCATAGTGTAGTTTCTTTTATCCGTCGTGATAAAGATTCCGGTGATTTTGTAGTTGTGATTTGTAATTTCACACCACAACCCCATTCTCACTATCGCATCGGTGTACCAGAGAAAGGCTTTTACACTGAGTTGTTTAATAGCGATGCTCGTCAGTATGGCGGTAGCAACATGGGTAACTTAGGTGGTAAATGGACTGATGATTGGTCTATGCACAATCGTCCTTATTCTCTCGATTTGTGCTTACCACCATTAGGCGTATTGATGCTGAAGCTGAATAGAGAGCAAACTGCTAAAGCACTGGGTTCATAATCTAGAGGGTGGGAAATTTCCCACCCTTTTTAACTTGGGGTTGACAATACAAAAATACTGTTCAGTTGAGCAGAAATGTAGGTTGGGTTGACGTTAGGAAACCCAACATTGTCAAGACTTTGTTGGGTTTCGTCCCTCAACCCAACCTACACTAGTTTTTATTTTTAGCCCTAACCTAACTATACTAAAATATAAGCTTATTTTATACGGAATCCGCCATATATATCTATTAATTATTATTTATTTTAATCATCTTAAGTGTTTTAAATATCCTTGCATTCTCACGTCAAGTTTGAGATTTTTAAAGGTTGGGTGACTCAGCATTTGCAAGCTAGTAGGTAAGTTTCTACTCAAAAGATGAATATATTAATTATTCTGGGTGAAGTTGTATTTATAGTATTAATCTTCTCGTTACTTAACTGGCTAATCGGTATCTCAATTAAGCAGATTACTAAAGTTTCTTGGCTGCAAGGTAGAACACAAAATATCACCTTTTTACGCCACAGTATCAGCAGAATTCTAATTTTAACCGCCGTGGTGCTATGTCTGGTACTGGTTGGTGTCAATGGGATGGTAATTTATCGAGGTGGTAACGTTCAAGAATTTCAACTGAATTTAATTCGCAGTTTACCTACGCAATTTTGGGTAAATCTCGGCACAGCAATTCTGAAATCTGTGAGTTTACTTTTACTAGTTAAATTGAGTGTCACACCCTTAAGCCGTGGGATAGATTGGGTTTGTGACTATGCTAAAAAAGTAGATCATATTAAGGCTAATGATACGAGTGTTGAGGCTTTTTTTAATGTCCTAAAGAGAACTACTATTCATACTATCTGGATATCTGCTGCTATTCTCTGTGCTGAATTTCTTCACCTTCCAGAAGTTGTTCCTAAATATACTTTTATCGGTTTAAAGATATACATCACCATTACAATTGGTTTACTGATTGTTAAGGCTGTTGCAACTATTGTTGATACTCTCGATGCTCTGAGTCTGAGATATTCTAGTTCTAGTAATCTACTACGTTTATATGAGCGTTTACGTCATCTCATACCTCTGTTGAAAAAATGTTTAGAGTATGTGCTTTATGTCGGTATAGTAAATTTAGTAGTTCCAGAAATCAAACCGATTGCTTGGATTAGTGTTTACACCCCTAAAGTTGTGCAGATTATTGGGGTTTTCTTTATTAGCAATGTTTTGATTGAAGTGGCTTATTTCATTCTGGATGAGTTCTATTTAAAAGCTACAGACGCAGGTGAATCACAAAGACAAAAGCGGCTGACACTAATTCCGTTAATCAGGAGTTTTGCTAAATATTTTGTTTACTTTACTGGCGGAGTAACTATACTCAAATTGATTGGTATTGATCCTGCACCTATTTTAGCAGGTGCAGGAATTGTAGGTATAGCGGTGGGTTTAGGGGCGCAAAACCTGATTAATGATGTGGTTTGTGGCTTCTTAATTTTGTTTGAAAATTATTATCTAGTAGGTGATTATGTTGAAGCTGGAAAAATGGAAGAGAGGAGTGTTGAAGGAATTGTAGAGGCGATTGAATTACGAACTACTCATGTACGACACCCTGATGGTCAATTGCAGATAATTCGTAATGGTGATATTGGATCAATTATTAATTATTCTAAGCGTTACATATATGCAAGAGTAGAATTTAGTGTTTCATATGAATCTAATTTAGATCATGTGTATAGAGTAGTAGAAAAGATAGGACAGCAGTTAAAGACGCATGAACAGGATGTTTTAGAACCTACGCGAGTAGCTGGAATAGAAAGTTTTGGAGAGAATAATCTTTTGCTGTTGACATTGACAAAAGTCAAGCCAGGAAAACACCTGCATATTCAGCGTGTTCTCCGCAAAGTATTAAAGGACACTTTTAGCCGAGAAGAAATTGAAATTTGCGGTTTTTCTAAGAATTGAGTTGTATTTTTAGATATGAAGAAATACAACTGCAATCATGATGATAACTGTTTCTTGGCTTTATGGGCGATCGCTCAACCAAGACGCACACAAATCAAGACCTCGTTTCAATGGAGTCAGACCAAATTTGATGATTAATCTCACCGGACGAATCATATAATAAAGACCAGCTAAATAATTAGGCAGAGGTAAAGCTACATAATCTTGATCTTTGGGAGTAATGGCAAATCTCAACACAAAAAGACACAGTAAAATTTTATGTCGCCAGCTTTCCATCACTCTAAAATGAAAAGCTAAACGCCAAGACCAAAAAGACCTCTCAAATACATCTAATGGTTCATCAATGTGCATCCATAATCTAGTTTTTACCTCTGTCGCCAAGGTGTGGATGATAGAATTTTGTGCGATTCTTTGCTGAATTATTTCCGGTAGTTGCAGTTTTTGGATATCGGCGGCGAGGAATAATCCTAGCAACAGCATTCTTTCACAGTCTTGTTTTTGTGCTTGTTCTAAAAGTTTTTTCCAGGCGATTTCGGGATGTAATTTAATTAATTCAGCGACATCACAAATCCAAGCTAATCTTTGCCATAAATCCTTGCAACCGTGGACACAAAGATATAGTAGAGAATCTTCTAGAGAAAGTTGCAGGATATTTTGACCCGCTAAAGAGATAGGTTGTAGTCTGTTCCACAGTGCATCAAAATTTGGTTTAAAGGCGAAATAAGTCGGTGTTAATTCCCAATGTAAATCTATCAAGACTCTGCCATCTGCACTGAGTAAACTGTATTCACAAAATACTTCTTGTAGTTCTTGTCTAGCTTCGGTTAAATAAGCTTTACTTTGGTAATTTTGTGATTCTAAAATTTCTATTGTTCTGTGGATATCTTTTTTTTGAACTAGAATATCAAGGTCACTGAATTTTCTCAGCGCAAGATTACCATAGGCGGAAACCGCTAGGACAGAACCTTTAAATGGTATGGCATGAATATGATTTTTTGCTAATAATTGCAGAATATTAACCAATTTGTGGGTTAAAAATAGGTTATTGAGGGTGATTTTCTGGCAATGGCTGTGTAAATCTTCCCAAATGTTTGGCGGAACTTGATTAGGACAAATTTCTTTGAGATTTGTATATAAAAGTGTCTGGACTCTATGCCAAGTCGCAATTTTGATTAAATAATGCCAATCTGTTTCTGTGGTTACTAACTGTTGAATTTTGACTACTGTTTGTGGGTCGATTTTCGTGTTAGCACAATACACCAAAAGTTCTACTTCTTTGGTGGTACTGAATGGCTGCGTATAAGCAAATATTTGTGGTAATGTAATCATATTGAATCGAACTTACTAGCCTAGTTATTTTAAAGAAACACACTTGTTTGATTTTCTGATCTAATTTGATGAGTAAACAACTAGTTATGTAAAAGTTCGGTAAAATCTTCACACAAAACGCTGTAATAACCCAGTAAATACGGCTGGTAATTCCAGATGGGGTAATACTCCTGTGTCGGCGATCGCATAAAATTCATGAATCGCATTTAGGTTTAAACTCCTCAACCTGCGTCCTAGCTTGATGCTGGTAAATTGCGCCTTCTCTCCCCAAAAGAACACTGCGGGAACAGTAAGTTGTTGAATATACAAACTCAAGTCAAAGTACAAGTCACCGCGTAAAAATGCTAAAGCGGAAAATTTCCCATTGGGTTGTTGTGCAGAGGTGAGATAAGCTTCTACCATCTCCTGTGTCACCCGTTGTGGTTTCGCAAACAGGAAACTTGAGAGAAAATTTCTCACAGCAATTTCATTTTCTGCCCCCAACCCGTAAATAATATTGTCTAATAAAGGTGTATTAATTATGGGTAGTGGTAGTCTCCGTCCCGCACCCTGACCGAAATCATCAAACCCAGAAGGACAGACTAAACACAAATTTTTAAATAACTCTGGTTGCTGAATCGCCAAGCGGATACTCAAAGCCGCAGTTAATGAAGAAGCAACCACCGTTACGGGTTGGCGACAAGTTTGGGTGATAAATTCAGTAATAGTGGTCAGGTAGTCAGAAATTTGATAATCCCGCACGGGATGCGCCGAATCTCCCCAACCGATTAAATCCGGCGCAAGGATGCGATGAGTAGCAGCAAAAGCCGGATAAACTTTTGACCATTCGTAAGCAGAAGCACCACCGCCAAAATTATGTAAGAACAGTAACGGCGGTAAATTTTCTGTGTCGGAATCTAACCAAGGTGCAGCAGTTTGGGTATAGTAAACCGTTTTTCCCAAGGATGTATTAATAACTTTATGCCCAAAACCAGGTGGTTGAAAACGCAGCATAAGCAATTTAAAATCCCATTCTATCTGGCTTTTTCGCCGGTGATTTGAGCGAGTTGATCTAAGCGATCGCCACTGATATGGTATGCTGCTCCAAATCCAATCACAAATCTACCTTCGGTTGGAGTCAGGCGGAAAATGCGAAAGTCAGCCAAGCCGCGCAAAACTTCGATAATTTCACCGAAACGCTGTTGAAATTGCTCAACAATTTGATTCCATGTCTCAGATTCTCGCTCCATTAAGGTAGCTGTACAATCAAAACTCAACCGACGACGCGCAAAAATTTGAGTAGTTTGACTTTCATCCTCGATAAATAAAACACACACATGAGGATTGATATGAATATTTTGAGTATGAGCAGCTAACCCACTTACGTATATATATATATTCTTGGCATCATCAATCACAAAAGGAGTGTAGCTAGCGTTGGGAATACCCTGTTGATTTACTGTACTAATAATCACACTCTCAAATTTTTCTGTGAAATTTTCATATTCAGCTTGAGCTTTTTCTAATTGATTCATAAGTAAATCTCTATTTGTTTAGTAATATCCAATCAACTATCCTAACGCGCTGACATCCTTGAACCAAAAAAACTCATCCACAATCTCAAATTGGCGAGGTCAAGTAGATTGAAGGTGCGTCAGTATGAATCATTTTTTAGTGTAGTGAGTTTTTTCACACTGACGCACCCTACTAAGTCGTCTATTTGGATATTTTATTTTTTGGACTTGTCCAACTCAAGACTCATAACTCTACACTCACCTCTTCGTTATTATGTAACAAGAAAAGCATTAACAAAACGTATTGTGGCAGATCAAAATCGCTCTCAATGGGACTTAGGCAGATTTATTAATACCTTGACTTACTTCGAGGTTTTTCCTTGCTTGAACTGGGTACAGCAATTATTTCAAGGTCGCTCCCAGCCTCATCAAAATCCACCTCATGGAGAAAACAGTATGGGTGCAATCTTAGTAGCAGGTGCAACTGGTGGCGTTGGTAAACGAGTAGTCAAGCAATTATTAGCACAAGGCTACAAAGTCCGCGCATTAGTACGAGATATCGATAGAGCTAGAACCATACTGGGTGATGATGTTGACTTGGTAAGTGCGGATATTACTAAACCAGAAACTTTAACACCTTTAGTAATGGCGAATATTCAAGCTGTAATTTGTTGTACAGCAGTACGTGTGCAACCAGTAGAAGGAGACACAGCCGATAGAGCTAAATATTATCAAGGTGTGAAATTTTATCAACCAGAAATTGTGGGTGATACTCCAGAAAATGTGGAATATCAAGGCGTTAAAAATCTCGTAGAAGCTGCTAAAAAATATCTATCATCATCCAAGGAAAAATTGATATTTGATTTTACTAGCCCTTCTGTAGAATTAAAGAATATTTGGGGCGCGCTTGATGATGTAGTTATGGGAGGTGTGAGCGCAAGTAATATGCAGTTGTTAGAAAACACAGCTGTGTTTACTGGTAATGTTTCCATCGCCAACTCTGGAGGATTCGCATCTGTTAGAACCAAAAATTTTGAGCAGACTATTAATTTATCTGGCTATACAGGTGTAGAATTACGCGTAAAAGGTGACGGCAAGCGTTATAAACTTTTTCTGCGTACAGATACTAAATGGGATGGTTTAGGCTACAGTTATTCTTTCGATACAGTTGCAAATACTTGGATAAATATCCGCATTCCCTTTAGTGATTTTGTCCCTGTATTTCGAGCCAAAATTGTTAAAGATGCTCCCGCAATTCCCCAAGATAGAATTACCTCTTTGCAATTAATGTTGAGTAAGTTTGAATATGATGGCGCATTAAATCCTCATTTTTTACCAGGGAATTTTGCTTTAGAATTAGCCTCTATTAAAGCTTATAGTGACATCCCTACACCGCAATTTATTCTAGTGAGTTCTGCTGGTGTAACTCGTCCTGGTAGACCAGGAATTAACTTAGATGAAGAACCACCCGCAGTTAAATTAAATGACCAATTAGGCGGAATATTAACCTGGAAATTAAAAGGGGAAGATAGTTTAAGAAATAGCGGAATTCCCTACACCATTATTAGACCATGTGCTTTAACTGAAGACGCTGGAGGTAAAGAAATAATTCTCGAACAAGGTGATAATATCAGAGGCAAAATCAGCCGTGAAGATGTGGCTCAATTGTGTATCAAAAGTTTAGAAACACCCCAGGCTTGTAATTTAACCTTTGAGGCAAAAGAAGGCACAAATACGACAGGGAGTATTAATTGGCAACAATTATTTACTGATTTAAAACCGGATAATTAGACAAAGAATAGTATTAATTGCTACGAGTCTGGTAGTGAAATGAGGAAAGCGATCGCACAACTCTTCAGTCACCTACTCAAGACTCGTATCAGCTAGACAAAAATATTTGCTATGGTGATCACATACGTTTATTAGCTAGACACACTAAAAATCAGCCCTAGTATTATTAATTTTAGATGAAGCACTCATAAAACAGCATAAGGCGTTTACCCTGCTGCAACTAATTATTTGAGTGCAGAAATATCCGATAACCTAGATAATATCTAGGTTGTGCTAAGTCATTTAGAAGAATTTACAATATATTTTTTGTGTAAAGGTATCAGAATCAGACTAGCAGTCTCAGTAGATTTGTCATAGTGTATTGAATATTCAAACGAGGGAAACACTGATTCAAGTTGCCCTTGCATGGTGAAACAACGGCAAAGATAGTGCCAAGCTCAGTAATATATTTGAGAATTTTTTGTGTGCTGCTGGCGATCGCAGTCGAGCAAAGGCTGAAAACGCACTTCTGTGTAGTTAACTGATCGAGGGAATCCACCTGTTCAGATTCTAATGTCTAAAGGTATCCACAAATTCATGGCAACTGCAAATTTAATGAAAAAATTTTCCATAGCTACTGCTGGAGTAACTTGTTTAGCTTTAGCTACCCTGGGTACAGGAAAAGCAGAAGCAGCAGTAATCGTTCTTGATTTTGAAGGGATTGGGAATCTTAATCCAGTTGGGAGTTTCTACGATACCGCACCCCAAGACTTTGATATCACCTTTTCTTCCAATGCTCTGGCTATCGTTGATGAGGATGCTGGCGGTACAGGGAATTTTGGTGGTGAACCTAGTCCTGATACTGTTTTGTTTTTTTTGGATGGGCCTGCTGCTACCTTGAATGTAGCAAATGGATTTACTGATGGATTCTCATTTTTCTATTCAGCAATTAATAACCCAGGTTTCGTCAGAGTGTACGATGGGCTAAATGCTACGGGCAATGTATTGGCAACCATAGACTTGCCATTGACACCACGCAACGGCGCACCTGACCCAACAGGTTCATTTAGTCCTTTTGTTCCGATTGGTGTATCGTTTACAGGGATTGCCAAATCCGTAGATTTCGGCGGAACAATCAATCAAATTGGTTTTGATGATATCACTTTTGGTTCTGATGTTCCTGGTGGTATTGGCTCTCAACCTACGCCTGAACCAACTTCCCTCTTAGGTTTACTAGGAATAGGAGCTTTTGGTAGTAGTGCAGTATTCAAGCGTAAACAGCAGAAGGCTAAAATTGCGTCCCAGGCAAGCTAGTAAAGTATAGAAATCATCTTTAAAAAGTTTTTACTGAAAAACTGCGGTGTTTAACAGCAACACGGCAGTTTTTATTTTTGCCCAACACCACTGAAATTAAATTAACTTTCTGATGTTGTAAGTCTTAAGAATCAATTTATGATTAACAATTGGGTCATTCAGTCAAGCTGGTGGGCAGAAATTCGCCAAACAACTTTTTAAGGAATTACTAACGGAACTCTGTCCCCATACGGTGTTAGAGTGAAAGATGACATTGCATAATCTTATGTCTTCTAAGACCCATTCTGAAATATAGCTTCAATCATTAGGCGCAGCATGGTCACCACCGCAGAAAAAACAAACATCGGTTACATTACCCAAATCATTGGTCCTGTTGTAGACGTTAAATTTCCCGGCGGAAAATTACCGCAAATCTACAACGCTTTGACCATCAAAGGCACTAACGAAGCTGGACAGGAAATCAACCTCACCATCGAAGTACAGCAACTTTTAGGCGACAACCAAGTCCGCGCCGTTGCGATGAGTTCTACCGATGGTTTAGTACGGGGTTTGGAAGTTGTTGATACAGGCGCGCCCATTAGCGTACCCGTAGGTAAAGCTACCCTGGGACGGATTTTCAACGTTCTGGGCGAACCTGTAGACAACAGAGGCCCCGTCAACAACGAGGAAACCCTACCCATCCACCGTTCCGCGCCTAAACTCACTGACTTAGAAACCAAACCTTCCGTATTCGAGACAGGGATTAAGGTCGTTGACCTGCTGACCCCCTATCGTCGTGGCGGTAAAATTGGTCTGTTCGGCGGTGCAGGTGTGGGCAAAACCGTGATCATGATGGAATTGATCAACAACATTGCAACCCAGCACGGTGGCGTGTCTGTATTCGCTGGTGTGGGAGAGCGTACCCGTGAAGGGAATGACCTCTACAATGAAATGATTGAATCTGGGGTAATCAACAAAGATAACCTCAACGAATCTAAAATTGCGCTGGTGTACGGTCAAATGAACGAACCACCCGGAGCGAGAATGCGGGTTGGTTTGTCTGGTTTGACAATGGCAGAGTACTTCCGCGATGTGAACAAACAAGACGTACTGCTGTTTGTTGACAACATCTTCCGCTTCGTACAAGCTGGTTCGGAAGTATCCGCGCTGTTAGGTCGGATGCCTTCTGCTGTAGGATATCAGCCAACCTTGGGTACTGACGTAGGTGAACTGCAAGAGCGGATTACCTCCACCACCGAAGGTTCTATTACCTCAATTCAAGCTGTATACGTTCCTGCGGACGACTTGACCGACCCCGCACCTGCAACCACATTTGCTCACTTAGATGGTACAACTGTACTATCTCGTGGTTTGGCAGCGAAGGGTATTTATCCCGCAGTTGACCCATTAGGTTCAACCTCCACCATGTTGCAACCCAACATTGTTGGTGATGAACATTACAACACTGCGCGTGCTGTACAAGCAACTCTACAACGCTACAAAGAATTGCAAGACATCATCGCCATTTTGGGTCTAGATGAATTGTCTGAAGATGACCGACTCATCGTAGCACGGGCGCGGAAAGTTGAGCGTTTCTTGTCTCAGCCCTTCTTCGTAGCGGAAGTATTCACCGGTTCTCCTGGTAAATACGTAAAATTAGAAGACACCATCAAAGGCTTCCAGAAGATTCTGTCTGGTGAATTAGATGATCTGCCAGAACAAGCATTCTACTTGGTAGGCGACATCAACGAAGCGATCGCTAAAGCCGAAAAACTCAAAGGCTAAAAAGTAGTCAATAGTCAATAGTCAATAGTCCAAAGCTATTTGACTGTTGACTGTTGACTGTTGACTGTTGACCGTTGACTATTAACTTAAACTTATGACCCTAACTGTCCGTGTAATTTCCCCAGATAAAACAGTGTGGGATGCGGAAGCTGATGAAGTGATTTTACCCAGCACTACCGGTCAGCTAGGTATCCTGAGTGGACACGCACCACTACTAAGCGCACTGGATATAGGCGTGATGCGCGTCCGCACCAACAAAAACCAATCTTGGCAAGCGATCGCTCTTCTCGGTGGTTTTGCTGAAGTCGAAGAAAACGAAGTTACCATTTTGGTAAATGGTGCTGAACGTGGCGACAGCATTGACCTAGAAGCAGCCCGTGCTGATTATAACCAAGCTCAAACCAGATTGAGCCAAGTGCCAGCAGGCGATCGTCAAGCTCAAATTCAGGCAAACCAAGCCTTCAAACGCGCCCGCGCTCGCTTTCAAGCGGCAGGCGGTTTGGTGTAAAACTTTAGGGATTGGGTAATGGGGACTGGGGACTAGGTAATTACCAAATTCCTCTTTCCCTGATTGCCTCACTCCCTTTCATTATCTTTGTCCTTGATTAACTCTCCTTTCCAACTCAATTTCAGCCTCTTCAATTTTCATGAGTTGAGGATTGGGATTAGCTGAGTGTAAGCGATCAACGTAAGCATGAAAAGCTTCAGTATTTTGAGGATTTTGCAGTACGTAAGCTCTTAATTGAGCATCCGTCATATCCGCAAAGTTGGGCTGCGTCATTTTGTAAACACCTCCCCATTAGGATAAATTTCTATTTCTATTGTCTCTCCTACTAACATTACGATACGGTTTGTTCGTTCGTCCATCCGCACCAAGTTTATAGGTCGAAGTAAATTGCTGATTCTGACCGACATCCGATAAAAAGATTGTAATTGCTCCAGAGTTGGTTGCATATCCTCCTGATGCTCACGATACACTACTAGTTTGATAATGCTGGTTTATTTTCACCGAAAATACTGATTTTGATCACAAGTTTCCAAAAATTACACCAAGTTTAAGAAAACTCAGCCTTATTAAGTGAAGTGATACCTTAGATAATTAGTTGCCCAGAAGGGCGCAGATTATGAAAAGTTTTTCATCTTTCCTTGGTAAGACTAGAAAAAATAAATTAGCTCGTTTTGCAACTACGTTTATAGCTTCCTTAGCATTAGCTAGCAGTATTAACTCAGCTCATGCTAGTAATGTCAAAACACCCACTTTCAAAGAAAATACATCTACATCAGTCATCCTCGAACAAACCAAGCCAACTGTTACTCCATATCAAGCAGCCGCAGTTGATCCTTTTGTGCTGATTCCTATAGTCTTGGTTGGTGGCTTAGTTATATTTGTCCCTCTGTTTTTTGGTGGCTTAGTAGTTATCGGCGAACGAGAAGTTGGTGTCGTCGTCAAAAAATTTGCGGTTTCTGGACGGGGACTTGCAGCAGGACGTTTAATTGCACTCAACGGTGAGGCAGGTTTACAAGCAGATACTCTCGCACCTGGTTGGCACTGGGGTTATTGGCCTTGGCAGTATTCAGTGCGGAAAGAACCTGTGGTAGTTGTTCCTCAAGGGGAAATTGCCCTAATTGTGGCGGCTGATGGTGAATCTATACCCCCTGAGAGGATTTTGGGTAAAATCACTAATTGTGATAACTTCCAAGATGCCCGAAAATTTCTCACCCAAGGCGGTGAAAAAGGGCGGCAAATGGGCTTTTTGACTGCTGGTACATATCGGATTAATACAGCTATATTTAAAGTGATTATGGCGGCTAACGCCTCTAGTCACGGTATGAGTGCCGAACAGTTACGGGTGCATACCGTAGCCTCTGATAAAGTCGGTATTGTGACTACTTTAGATGGGATGCCGATTAGTGTGGGTGAAATTGCTGGCCCAGTGATTTCAGCCCATGATAACTTCCAAAATGGTCAGAAATTTTTAGATGGCGGTGGACGCAGGGGTTTACAAGAGCAAATTCTGCTGTCTGGTTCTTGGAATCTTAATCCCTGGTTTGTCAACGTCGAACAAGTACCAATGACAGAAATTCCCATCGGTTACGTCGGTGTGGTGATTTCCTTCGTTGGTAAAGCCCAAGAAGATGTGAGTGGCGCGTCTTTCACCCACGGTAACTTAGTAAATCCTGGGCATAAAGGTGTGTGGGTTGAACCTCTATATCCAGGTAAACATCCCATCAACACCCGCATCATGAAAGTAGAGTTAGTCCCGACTACTAATATTGTTTTAAACTGGTCAGGACGGACAGAAAGACACAAATACGACGCAAATTTAGAATCTTTAACGGTGCGTTCTAAAGATGGGTTTGCGTTTGACTTAGAAGTATCGCAAATCATCCACGTCGGCGCGTTAGATGCACCAAAAGTAATTTCCCGTGTGGGTGCAATGCAAAACTTGGTTGATAACGTTCTAGAACCTAGTATTGGTAATTATTTCCGCAACTCAGCCCAAGATTATACTGTACTAGATTTCTTAAATGCCCGGAGTGAGAGGCAAGTTGAAGCCTCGGAATATATTAAAGCCGCATTGCGGGCTTATGATGTCCAAGCAATTGATACCCTAATTGGGGATATTCAGCCACCTGCATCATTAATGCAGACTCAAACAGACAGAAAGATTGCGGAAGAAGAACGTAAGACTTACGAAGTACAGCAAATGGCGCAAACCCAACGCCAACAGCTGGTGCGGGAAACAGCCTTGGCTGATATTCAGCAAGAAATGGTGAAATCTGAGCAAAGCGTCCACATTGCAGAACTCAAAGCCCAAGCGCACATTAAACAAGCGACTGGGGAAGCTGAGTCTACCAAACTACGGGCGATGGCGGAAGCGGAAGGAATTCGCGCCACAGGTAACGCTAAAGCCGAAACCTACCGTACTGGTGTGGAAGCCTTGGGGACACAAGGTTATACAGCTATGCAACTCATGCAGATTATTGGCGATCGCAATGTCCGTTTAATACCTGATATCTTAGTTGGTGGTAGCAATGGCAGCACCAACGGTTTAGTTGATGGTTTACTGTCAATGATTCTATGGAATCAAACCAACAAAAATGGTGAAGTTACACCCACATACCCACAACCAGTGGTAACTCAAACCCCACCAACTAACGGAACTAGTCAATTTATTGTGGACTTACCGAAAGATAAATCGTTATGAACCTGAATGGGGAATAGGGGTTTCAAACAGTCAAAGGAGTTTGAGCATCTGTTAATTTTTTAAACACTTCGTTTTCTAGTAAATAACCCCAGTTTTATTGAGAAAACTGGGGTTATTTATTGTTCAATATCAAATTTCAGGATAACGGCCGACTTTCAAACCTGTTCCCGAATTTACTTAAGGACAATACAAAGTATCTCTTGTATCACGGCCAGTAGTGGGGTTAGTCCCCTTAGCTACCTTACACAATTTTTTGACCTCATCTGGACGCAACAGCACATCAGTAAAATCTGCACCGTCGATGATTGCACCATCAAATTTCGCGTTAGCAGCAAATGCTCCTTCTAAAACTGCGTTTGTCAAGTTGGTTCTAATCAAACGAGCGGAATCTAGGGTAGCATTTGTTAGGTTTACACCTTCCAGATTTGCCGATTCTAAATTGGCTGCAAAGAAACTCACACCCTGCAAGTTAGAGTTACTAAAGTTGCTCTGACGCAGATTTGCTTTGGTAAAACTAGAGTCTGTTAAATCACGTCCTGAAAAATCAGCCTCAATTAAAATTTCTTTGTTGTATTCCAATGCAGAAGCCGGAAGGGAAAAACCGACAATTGTTGTCATCCCCACTACTCCCCACAGCAATAAACTGAGTATACTAGCCAAAATGCGCTGATATTTTTGACACCCTAAGCCGTTGTAAGTACGGTATAAATTGGGTATAGAAGCTAATATCCGATCAGCTACACTGGGGCGTAACCCATCATTTAACTTAGAATTCATAACTATATCTTAGCCAATGGTGAATCCTCCTTCATCACATTATCCCGATATCGGCGACATAGGAGAAGAACTTGTAACTCAATGGTTACAATCTACAGGCTGGTTAATTTTACAACGTCGTTTTTCTTGTCGTTGGGGAGAAATTGACATCATTGCTCAATATCCCGATACCACAGAGAATGAACTAACATCGACACTAGCTTTTATAGAAGTAAAAACTCGTAGCGGTGGTAATTGGGATAACTGGGGCAAAAGTGCCATCAATACTAAAAAACAAGCGAAAATAACTCGCACTGCGGGGTTATTTTTAGCTAAATATCCTGAAAAAGCAAATTATTCTTGTCGATTTGATGTAGCGATTGTCAGTTGTCAGCCAATATCACAAAAAAACCTTAATTTCTCTACAACCCAAACAGCTTTAGCGATCTCATCAGTTGCAGGCTATCAATTCCAGTTACAAGAATATATTGCAGGTGCTTTTGATGTAATTGATGAAGCTTAAAGATAAATAGTTTTACTGTAAACTTTGGGAATCATCTTTAAATAAAGGTTAGTAATCCCAAATCCCAAATCTAAAATCGCTATGGTCGGTAATTGGTCATGAATGAAAAATCGCGCTCAACCAAAGACCAATTACCAAAAATTACGTAACGTCTTTAGATACATAGGGTTTTAAGCCAGAGTTTCTGGACAGTAACCCAATCCTCGAACAAACTGTTGTCGAAAAGCTTCAATTTCCTCTTTTTCAGGACTGCCGTGAGAAACTATCGCTACCTGATAGCGACGCATCACATCTACAGGACATTGCCCCGCTTCTAAACTCCAAAGTGCCATTTGCACGCGCATTGGTGGTTCATAGGTAATTCCCAATTCATTGAGGAAAGCCCGAATATCACCATCATCTTGCGGCGAAATCTGCTCTTTTAGTTTGATCCTAACCACCCAACCATCTATTTGATGAATTACGGTGACGAAAGCAACGGGGATTCTAGGTCTAGCGTGCAGGTGTTGAACAACTCTGAGAGTTAGGCTGGCATTTGCCAGATAATACAAGTATTCCATCATGGTGCTTTTGGATCAAAGCCAATCCTACATCTCTATCTTCTTTAATTCCCCCACTTTCCGGTAGGGTAAATGCCCCCGTTTTGGCATGGGGAGTTTTACCCAATTTTGATTTTGTTGTGTATCGGTCACTAATTCTTGTAGTCTAGGCAAGGGATTGGGGATTGGGGATTGGGGATTGGGGACTGGGGATTGGGGATTGGGGATTGGGGACTGGGGACTGGGGATTGGGTGTTGAGGAGTAATCGATTTAATATCTGAAATTAAAGATTTTGTTCCCTGTTCCCTGTTCCCTGTTCCCTGTTCCCTGCTCCCTAATAACTAATGACTAGTTAATCACAATCAAATGTCTAATCAAGGAACAAACAATACAAATCAAGAACCAAATTTAGATTCTTCATTAGCTGGGTATGATTATGAACTACCTCCAGAACTGATTGCACAAAATCCTGCTGTTCCCAGAGATAGTTCTCGGTTGTTAGTGATCCATTCTCAGACTACGGGTGGTACAACAGCACCATTACATCACATTTTTCGTGATTTATCAGACCTCCTGCGCCCTGGAGATTTGTTAATCATGAATGATACTAAAGTTATTCCTGCGCGATTGTATGGGCGGAAGTCAACTGGCGCAGAAGTAGAAATTTTACTTTTGGAAGAACGTCAGCATAATTGTTGGTTAGCTTTAGTCAAGCCAGGAAAACGCTTTAAAAAGGGCAGTAAAATCTTTTTTGCACCCAGTGGATTAGATATCGCCTCACTTCCCGATTCTCAACTCACTGCCACAGTTTTAGAAACTGACAAAGATACAGGGGGAAGATTATTAAAGTTTGATTTGCCTGAGCATCAATCTTTGGTACAAATTTTAGATAAATTTGGAGAAATTCCGCTTCCGCCTTATATTACAGCCTCCCAAGCCGCAGACGAGCAGTATCAAACAGTGTACGCCCAACAGCCAGGAGCGATCGCAGCCCCCACGGCTGGGTTACACTTTACCCCAGAACTAATTGCCAAGTTAGGCGATCGCAATATCCAGCAAGCCTTTATTACGCTGCACGTAGGTGTGGGAACTTTTCGCCCAGTGGAAGTAGAAAATGTCACCAGCCACCAAATGCACGAAGAGTGGATTGAAGTTCCCGCCGATACAGTAGAAAAAATCCGTACCACCAAACAAAACGGCGGTCGCATTATTGCCGTAGGTACAACAGTAGTTCGTGCCTTAGAAGGTGCAGCAGCCGCTACTGGTGATTTACAACCTTTTTGTGGCAAGACAAACTTATTTATTTATCCTGGCTACCAATGGCGAGTCGTAGAAGGTTTAATTACAAACTTTCACTTACCCCGTTCTAGCCTATTAATGCTAGTGAGTGCGCTGATTGGCAGACAAAGATTATTAAGTATATACAAAGAAGCGATCGCCTCTCGATATCGCTTCTATTCCTTCGGTGATGCCATGTTGATTTTACCAGAAGCGAGAATGTAGGGCAGGGGGCAGGCTGACAGGTGTAGGTATTTTACAAACGTGGCTGAAATGGGGTTTTTCCGTTAGTTGAAAACTCAAATTTTAGTCTTTGATTTTTTACCTAAGAACGAAATTTCGTTATTTGAACCACGTTTAGAACTCTGTTTGAGAGTGTCCACTCATACCCACATCAAAAACCTACACCTGTCAGCAGGGGGCAGGGGGCAGGGGAGACAACGAAGACAAGGAAGACAAGGGAGGCAAGGGAGGCAAGGGGAGAAAAACTATTGACTATTGACTATTGACTGTTGACTATTGACTATTGACTATTGACTATTGACTAATTCACAAATTTTTCTTCGGTGATTTTTAATTTTTCATGTAGTGGTGGGTACTCTGACTTATAAGGATTTAAACCTTCGTACAGAGATTCCATTATGTATAAACGAAATCTTGTTAGGCAGTGGTTCTGCGGTTTGTCTCCCATAACTGGCGATCGCGCTTCTCGTTGGCAAAAACCATCACTCGGAATTCTCTGTGCTGCTTCTGCTGCTGTGATGTTAGTTGCACCGACAGTTGTGAATTTACCTGTATCTCAGGTAATGGCACAAATGCAAACGCCCATTTCTCAAGATTTAGAAGCTGCTATTGCTTACCAACAGGGAGTAACACGCTATAACCGTGGTGATTGGCCTGGTGCGGAATATGCTTTTCGTCAAGCCTTACGCCGAGATCCAAGTTTGGGGATGGCGAGAAATTATCTCGGTAATATATTTCTCATTCAAAATCGCTTGGATGTAGCAGTACAAGAATATAGTGAGGCGATTAGAATTAACCCTAATTTGGGAGAAGCTTACTATAATCTAGGGCTGACATTGCAGCGTCAAGGACAAAAAGAAGCTGCTATTACAGCTTATCGTCAGGCTTTGGTAGTAGAACCCACCAGGGCAGCAACACAGTATAATTTGGGTTTATTGCTTTACGAACAAGGGCAATTACCAGAAGCGATCGCAGCCTACGAACAAGCGATTAATTTTGATAGTAGCGATGCTAACACCTATCATAACTTGGCGATCGCTCTGCAAGAGTCTGGCAAAATGGAGGAAGCGATCGCAGCTTATCAGCAAGTTTTGAAACTAGACCCCAAAAACAGCGCAGCTTATAGTAATTTGGGTAGTTTAATGGCACTCCAAGGTCAAACAGCTGAAGCGATCGCAGTTTATAACCAAGCTGTGCGTCAAGATCCTAAAAATGCCTCAGCTTACTATAATTTAGGTGTGACTTTATACAATCAAGGCGAACTCAAAAAAGCCGGTAGCGCATTAAAACGCGCCCATACTCAATACCGTGAACAAGGGAATCTTGAACAAGCACAAAAAGCTGAACAATTGATGCAGCAAGTTGAGCAAAAAATCGCCCAACAGAAACTCCAACAGCAACAAGCATCTAGTCCTCAGCCATCAACAAACCCAAGCAACAACACCGCAGAATCTAATTCACCACAGCCAAATCAATCAGATAATTCTGGCGGTACACCAGTTTCATCAGAACAGCCTGTATCTCAACCAGAGCAACCTGGTTCTACACCAGATCAAGCTGGTGGTAACGGCAAAGTTTAAAGTAAGTAGAGACGTGACATATCGCGTCTCTACTTATGCTTGAAATTTTAAATCGGTAAGCGATTAATATCCTTATTACAACCAATCACTACCATTGCTGAACCCCGTTCTAAACGCTTATAGGGGTCAGGATTAATCTGAAATTTGCCATCATTACTCACAGCTAGTAAATTTAAACCATAGCGATTACGCAATTGGAGTTCAGCAATAGTCTTGCCGTGAAATTCATCAGGTACAATGACTTCGACAATACTGTTATCTGGATCAAGGTCAAATCTATCTAAGATAGATGGTTTAGTGAGTGTCCTGGCTAAAGCACAACCTGCTTCATATTCAGGAAACACCACATGATCAGCACCGACACGCTTTAATAACTTGTAATGAACTTCACTAGAAGCCTTAGCAACTACATGAGGTACACCACCTTCTTTCACATTTAAAGTGGTGATAATACTTTCTTGAACATAGTTACCAATCGCTACAATTACCGTGTCAAACTCAAAGATTCCGGCTTCCTTTAAAGCCGCCGCCTCGGTAGAATCTAACTGTAGAGCATGACCAACTATATCTTCTGTCAATGCGGCAGATACCCGTTTTTCATCAACATCTGTTGCTAACACTTGATAGCCTAATTTATGCAGTGTTGAACAAACAGAACGACCGAAACGACCTAAACCAATCACGGCGAATTGGTGGTTATCTCTACGTAAAGAGCGAAAAAAGCCTAAAGATGAAAGATTCACAATGTAATCCTTATTCTCAATCCC
Source organism: Aliinostoc sp. HNIBRCY26 (assembly GCF_050235535.1). Lineage (GTDB taxonomy): Bacteria > Cyanobacteriota > Cyanobacteriia > Cyanobacteriales > Nostocaceae > Trichormus. The sequence continues at coordinate 332,132 of NZ_CP189852.1, read as the reverse complement.
TGTATTAGTTATTAGTCAACATTTTTACCCCTCATCACCCCGTACCCTTAACTAACCCACAAGTAAATTTTCTTCGGGATAGTGAATTCTGGTAGGTTTAGGGTCTCCTAATATAGATGACATCAGCAGTAAAACGCCTACTCTACCTATATACATAGTGATAATTAGAATGATTTTAGCTGCTGGAGTAACACTACTTGTGATGCCTGTAGAAAGTCCAACTGTAGCAAATGCTGACATGACTTCAAACAAAATTTGAATAAAATCTAATTCTGGATCTGTCAGAGCTATCAGAATCGTGGAGATAATGACTGTAGCGATCGAACCTACTAGTACGCCTACAGCTTTTAAAATTAGAGAGACTGCTATTTTGCGGTTATATAATAATACTTCTTCTTTCCCTTGTAAAATTGATTTAGTACAACTTGTTAATACTCTGACAGTTGTGGTTTTAATCCCACCACCTGTTCCCCCAGGACTAGCACCAATAAACATCAGAGCAATTGTAATAAATAGACCCGCCGTCGTCATTTTGCCGTTGTCTATCGTGTTAAATCCGGCAGTTCTAGGGGTAACTGATTGAAACCAAGCTAGCATTAATTGGGTGCTAAAACTTTTATTACCAAGAGTTTCAGGGTTTCTCATTTCTATACACAAAAAGGCAATTGTCCCCAAAACCAAAAGTATTAAAGTTGTGCTAGTTGCAACCTTAAAGTCAAGAGAAAAAACTAAAGTCGCCTTTTTTTTAAGAAAGCGATCGCGCAACCAGATATAAGTTTCTAAAATTACCTGATAACCAATCCCGCCAAAGATAATTAAGCCCGTAATTGTAAATACAACTACAGCAGATGACTGATAGCCAATTAGATTATCTTTAAACAAGCTAAAACCTGCATTATTCCAAGCATTAATACTATGGAATATTGCCAACCACAGCCCTTGACTCCATCCATAATCAGGTACAAACGCAATTAGAAGTAACAATACTCCTGTAATTTCAAAAATCAATGTTGTGGCAATAATTGAGCGAATAACTTGCGCGCCCCCACTCATTCCCGGCCTATCTAGGGCTTGTTGAATGGCGATTTTTTGTCTTAAATCAAACTTGCGTCCAATTAATAAAATCAAAAAGGTAGTGGTTGTCATGTAACCCAAACCACCGATTTGTGCTAACAAGGCAATGAATAGCTGTCCCCAAAAAGAAAAATAAGTCCCAGGATCAACCACTGATAAACCTGTAACACAAACTGCGGATGTTGAAGTAAACAATGCCACAATTGGATCATTCCAGCTACCACTGCTAGTGGAAAAAGGCATCATCAATAAAATCGCCCCGATGGTGATGACAGCCAGAAATCCTAAACAAATAGTGCGAGAAACTGTCATAAAAAATTCAAAATACCCTACGTGCAATCTTGTATCTAAGTAACATAAAACACCATTAAAAATTTAAGTAATTTGGCAATGATTATCGTATGAGAAGATACAACGAATTAGTTAACTTTTCCTGAGATGGTTGATGAACTTTAACTTCCCAAAAAATGAAAACTTTCTTATTTAATTAAAAGCACACATGGTAGCCTACGGATATATTTTTTTTCATTTCTGTTTTGTCTTAACACTGATTTATCCATGAGTGCAACACTTTACCAGCGAATTCAGCAATTTTACGATGCTTCTTCTGGCCTGTGGGAGCAAATCTGGGGTGAACATATGCACCACGGCTATTACGGTGTAGATGGCAATGCCAAAAAAGACCGCCGCCAAGCACAAATAGACTTGATTGAAGAATTGCTAACTTGGGCAGGGGTAAAAACGGCAGAAAACATCTTAGATGTGGGCTGTGGTATTGGTGGTAGTTCTCTATACTTAGCCGCCAAGTTTAATGCTCAAGCTACAGGTATTACATTAAGTCCAGTACAAGCCGCTAGAGCTACAGAACGCGCTCAAGAAGCAAATTTGAGTGATAAAAGTCAGTTTTTAGTGGCAGATGCTCAAGCCATGCCTTTTGATAACGATACTTTTGACTTGGTGTGGTCATTGGAAAGCGGTGAACATATGCCAGATAAAACCAAGTTTATGCAAGAGTGCTACCGGGTGCTGAAACCAGGTGGTACTTTAATTATGGTGACTTGGTGTCATCGTCCGACTGAAGAATTACCCTTATCAGCAGACGAGCAAAAACACTTAGAAGATATTTATCGAGTGTACTGTTTACCCTATGTAATTTCCTTACCAGAGTATGAAGCGATCGCTCGTCAACTACCATTAAATAACATCCGCACGGCTGACTGGTCACAAGCCGTTGCCCCTTTTTGGAATGTAGTGATTGATTCCGCCATCACTCCCCAAGCCATATTCGGTTTACTACGCGCCGGCTGGACAACGATTCAAGGCGCATTATCACTAGGGTTAATGCGTCGTGGCTATGAGCGTGGGTTAATTAAGTTTGGTTTATTGTGCGGAAATAAATGATGGGCATTCATTGGGCATTGGGCATTGGGCATCGGGCATCGGGCATTGGCTTAAATCTCCCCAGTCCCCAGTCCCCAGTCCCCAGTCCCCAATCCCCAATTCATACCAAATGCTGCAAACGACTTAAACGCTCCGAATAATTTTTAATCACCATCAAGGCGAACATAGGTGTTTCTTGAACAGCAAAGAGGAATCTTTTTTCGTCTAAATAGACTAACTTACAATTTGTTTTGGCGATCGCAGTATAAGTCCTCTCTTTGACACCTACCAGTACACCAGTACCAAATACATCACCAGTGTTAATGGTTTCTACAACCTTACCATTGACTAATATTTCTATCTCGCCCTCCACAATGCCATACATATATTCTCCTGGGTCTCCCTGAGAAAAAATGACTTGACTTGCGGCAAAAACTTGGGGGTCATGTTGTTTTTGAAATATACCAACTGTAATTACAGGATTTGACATAGTACATCTACATAGTTGTTCATTGTCAGTGCAAATCTGCGACTAAGCACAAAAATCACAGAGTAAAGTATACTACTTTACTGAAAGTAGGGTAGACTCCGAAAATATTATTAAGCACTTACCCAAAAACGAATTTTTGCCAATTTGGCAACCATAATATCGCTAATACTGGTATTATTTATTTAGTGCAAGGGGTGTAGCAAAAGTAGCCCCGACCGCAAGGTTGGGGTGACTTCTGCAAAAACTCCAGAAATCTATTCATCGATAACCCCTCGTCTTAGCTAGAGCAAGCAATTGTTTTTAGAGTCAGCAGCGATCGCCTTCCACAATACCGCCACAAGACTCACCTAAAATTAGAACTTACACCCCAAGACTACAACCACACCCCACGCAGCCCCAACATCTTGCTGTCTAATGACTAATGACTAATGACTAATGACCATTGACTCTCCCCACACAGCATAGTTAAGAATTCGCTAAACTCTGGATAGAGAGATGATCTAGACGCAATTGGATCTAGGATCGATTTAATAAGTCCAAACAATAACACTTTGGAACATGGGTTTGTAGTAGACTTTAGCACTACTACGAAATAATTCCTTATCACCATTGGTAACTTACTATGAGTCAAACGATGACATTAACCGTTGAAAACGTGGAAAAAGTTTTGGATGAAATGCGTCCTTATCTGATGTCTGATGGTGGCAATGTGGAACTTGTGGAACTCGATGGGCCTGTTGTCAAACTGCGTTTGCAAGGTGCTTGCGGTTCTTGTCCTAGTTCTACCATGACATTGAGAATGGGTCTGGAACGTCGTCTGCGGGAAATGATTCCCGAAATTGCCGAAGTTGAGCAAGTCTTTTAACAGCAAAAACTGAGGGGAATGGGACTAGGTAGAGAATGAGTTATGAATACGCAGTTGAAATCATTCATAATTTATCATTATTACCCAGTCCCAAATCCTTAATCGGTTCCCATGTCTCACCCACTTTATGTAGCTTTGATTTGGCATCAACATCAGCCGTTATACAAATCCCCCAACGACGGCGTTTCGGAGTCTTCAAGTCAGAAATACCGTCTGCCTTGGGTACGTCTGCATGGCACAAAAGATTATTTGGATTTGGTGTTAATTCTGGAAAAATACCCCAAATTACACCAAACGGTGAATTTAGTGCCGTCTTTAATCTTGCAACTAGAAGATTATATTGCTGGTACTGCCTTTGATCCTTACCTGACAGCCAGCTTAACACCAACAGAACAGCTAACTCAGGCACAAAAAGAATTTATCGTTCAACACTTTTTTGATGCCAATCACCATACCTTAATTGACCCTCATCCCCGCTACGCCCAGTTATATTATCAAAGGCAAGAACAAGGACAGGCTTGGTGTTTAGCTAACTGGGAATTGGCCGAGTATGGTGATTTGCTGGCGTGGCATAACTTATCATGGATAGACCCATTATTTTGGGATGATCCAGAAATTGCAGCTTGGTTAGAGCAGGGACGTAATTTTACATTAAGCGATCGCCAGCGCATTTACTCTAAACAGCGTGATATCCTCAGCCGCATCATCCCCCAACACCGCAAGATGCAAGCCGCCGGGCAATTGGAAGTTACCACCACACCCTACACACACCCCATTCTGCCCCTACTTGCTGATACCAACTCTGGGCGAGTCGCCGTGTCAAATATGACTTTACCTGAGTACCGCTTTCAGTGGAGTGAAGATATTCCCCGCCATTTACGAAAAGCTTGGGAACTATACACAGATAGATTTGGGCAAGAACCCAGAGGTTTATGGCCTTCCGAGCAGTCAGTCAGTCCCGAAATTTTGCCGTATATTATTAAACAAGGATTTAATTGGATTTGCTCAGATGAAGCTGTTCTCGGCTGGACATTGAGACACTTTTTTCACCGAGATGGGGCGGGTAATGTCAAAGAACCAGAATTGATGTATAAACCTTATCGCCTGACAACTCCAGCCGGAGATTTAGCTATAGTATTCCGTGATCATAGATTATCAGATTTAATTGGCTTTACCTATAGTGCAATGCCTGCTAAACAAGCGGCGGCTGACTTGGTGGGACATTTGCAGGCGATCGCCAAAATGCAAAGAGAACGTCCCAGCGAACAGCCTTGGTTAGTTACCATTGCTTTGGATGGTGAAAACTGCTGGGAGTTTTATCCCCAAGACGGTAAACCCTTTCTAGAAGCTTTATATCAGAGTTTAAGCAACGAACCCCACATCAAACTCGTTACTGTCTCCGAATTCCTCGAAAAATTCCCCCCCACAGCCACCATCCCTGGAGAACAACTGCACAGTGGTTCTTGGGTAGATGGTAGCTTTACTACTTGGATTGGCGACCCCGCCAAAAACCGCGCCTGGGACTACCTCACCCAAGCTAGAGAAATGCTAGCCAGTCACCCCGAAGCCACAGAAGAAAATAACCCTGAAGCCTGGGAAGCGTTATATGCAGCCGAAGGTTCTGACTGGTTTTGGTGGTTTGGTGAAGGACATTCTTCTAATCAAGATGCCATTTTCGACCAACTATTTCGCGAACATCTATGCGGTATCTACAAAGCCTTAAATGAACCAATACCGCCCTATCTCCGACAACCAGTAGAAGTCCACGCCGCACAAGTTGACCACTCGCCCCAAAGCTTCATTCATCCCATCATTGATGGTAGAGGCGATGAACAAGACTGGAACAAAGCCGGACGCATAGAAATCGGTGGCGCAAGAGGCACAATGCACGTTAGCAGTGCCATTCAACGTCTTTTGTATGGAGTTGATCACCTGAATTTTTACCTGCGCTTAGATTTTAAAAATGGTTCTGCACCAGGGAAGGATATACCCACAGAGTTAAATTTACTATGGTTCTATCCAGATAAAACAATGCACAATAGCCCCATTCCTTTAGCAGACGTACCAGATACAGCCCCCCTCAATTACCTGTATCACCATCATTTAGAAATTAACTTACTCACCCAATCAGTACAATTTAGGGAAGCGGGAGAAAATTATCAATGGCTTCCCCGCAGTAGTCGCGCTCAAGTTGCTATAGAATCTTGTTTAGAATTAGCAGTACCTTGGGCAGATTTACAAGTTCCTCCCGATTATCCTTTGCGCCTGGTTTTAGTCCTCGCTGATGAAGGATGCTACAAGAAATATTTACCGGAAAATGCTTTAATTCCCATTGCAGTACCTTAGTTTTTTTCTTCTTAAATTAATGAGGGCTTTAGCCCTCACTACAAACATGAAAATCAACCTTTCACACAAACAACTTGCTTGAGTGTGGCTACAACTTCTACCAAATCGGATTGATTTTTCATGACTTCATCTATCGGCTTATAAGCACCAGGAATTTCATCTAAAACATCCTTATCTTTGCGGCACTCTACACCCTTAGTTTGCTCAATTAAATCATCGAGGGTGTAGACATTTTTAGCTTTATTTCTCGACAATAAACGACCCGCACCATGAGAACAAGAACAGAAACTATGTGCATTTCCTTTACCTTTGACAATGAAAGATTTTGCTCCCATTGATCCAGGAATGATTCCATAATCTTCTGTGTCAGCACGCACCGCACCTTTACGGGTGACATACACATCTTCGCCAAAATGGACTTCCTTTTCGGCGTAATTATGATGACAATTTACCTGTAATAAAGGTTTAGTTGGCTTTCCTCCCGCCAGATGTTTCTCAATGATGCGTTGGAAACGCGCCATCATCACATCACGGTTGAAACGTGCATATTCTTGCGCCCATTGTAAATCATTCCAGTAGGCTTGGAATTCTGGTGTACCAGCTACAAAATAAGCCAAATCAGGGTCAGGTAAATTATTATCTGCCATCTTTGCTAATTCTTTCGCTGTATTAATATGACACTGGGCAAGATTATTACCAATGTTCCGCGAACCGGAATGTAACATCAGCCAAACTTGGTTCTCTGTATCTAGGCAAACTTCAATAAAATGATTGCCGCTACCGAGAGAACCCATTTGTTTCATTGCTTTATTTTGCAAGTTCTGCACACCACGATGTAAATCTTTAAAATCTTGCCAATGTTGCCAATTGGTGACAGTTTTTTCGATCTCTTTATTTTCATTAAAACCTGTGGGAATGGCTGCTTCAATATCGAGTCGAATTTTTTTGAGTTTGCCTTCTAACTTATCACCTGTAAATGGTGTTTTGATGGCGGACATACCGCAGTTATGTACAAAAACTCCTGCTTTAAGAGCAAAGTTGTGAAATTCTGGTACTGTCAAACAATAAACATCTTCTGTGTAATTTAGAGGAATAACTGCTATAACTTTGTGATTACATTGATGTTCTTTTTTGCGGTGGTTGTGAAGACCTATTGGTGTCTTCACTTCTGCACCACAAATTTCACAAGTGTAGTATCTATTCGCTATTTCCTGAGATTTGGCTCTGCCTTTATTACTGGTATTATAGTTAATTAAATATTGTTTCCCTCGACTGCCATTATCTGCAACAGCATTTTTAAAATGTTCTGGTTGCTGCTGCATATATTTTAAAATATTTTTAGTACCTCTTTCTGCGTAATAATTATGTCCCTCTAAAGTTTGTGCTTTTTTAGCCAAGGCAGCAATTCTTTTCTGTTCAAATTCAGGAGAATGCCAATACTGATTATGTTCTACTAAAGAACGATGGTAAGCAGAATGATCATCAGCACCCATGAATTCCAAATTTTCTGGTCGATTATCAGATTTTTGGAAGTTTCGATGATGAATAACTGTTCTTTGTCCTACAATTTTAGGAATTTTACCTAGTAAACCAGACCGAGCAATCATCCAATGTGATTTCTGCCATCGTTTAGAGTATGGTTGAGAAATTAAGGTATAGCCATCTTTGTCAACCTTAAAATAAAAAGGCATCAGAGAGGTTCCTGGTTGCAGTAATTCAGCTTCTTGATAATTCCCGTTCCGAAGCATAAATTGATGATCAGGTGTACAAATAATTTCTTCCTCGTTATCTAAAATAACTTTAACCAGTGGTGCATTTTTTCTAGTCAATTTCGCGGTTGCTTTAGATGCAATGATTCTACCTGTAGGAGTGCAAGCATAAACAATAAACTCTTGTTTCTGCTCGGCTAATTCTTGAATGCGATAGTCTTTTCCATCAACTAAAGGAACTAAAGTATCTCCTACAAAACACCCAACATCCACACCGACAGCAGCAGGAATAATGGCTTCTTTTGTAGCAATTACAGAACCAACTAAAGCACCTTTTCCTAAGTGAACATCAGGCATTAATGCTACGTGTTTAAATACAAAAGGTAGCGATGCCACATTTTTAGCCATCTTGGTTTCTGCTGTACCCAAGGGGTGATTTGCCCAAGATAAAACAGGTGCTGGCGTATTAATTTCTAACTCTTCGTAGGGCATTTTTTTCTAAAATATTAGGAGTCAAAAGTGGAGAATAATCAGCTAACAAGTTTAAGTTACAAAACTAATTATAGGAATCCGATTTGATTTCTGAAAAAATTTAAGTATATGTAGGGTGTGTTAGGCGTAAGCCGTAACGCACCAAAGGCCTCGGTACTAGGTGCGTTACGCTGTCGCTAACACACCCTACGCTACCTACGTATCTGTTCAAAAATCCAGTAGGAATCATTTATGTTACAAATGTAATACATGATGATTTGAGTGTCAACAGCAATCACCACAAGTTAAGTCTGCCAAAGAATCCAGACATTTGCTAAATACACTACAATTTGTAAAGACCATGAATCAGCCTAAATCAAACCTATGGCGACAAGTCAAAACACTAGTCGGGAAGGCCTTTTATCGCCTGTAGTCCGATTTTTAATTGATGAGGAAAAATTGCAGCGTTACGCCAAAAGTGTTGACTGGGAGAAAGAAAGCGATAAGTTCCGGCGTAGTGATGTGACAACACCTGCGTACTACATAAACCAAAACTTTCACGGTATCAACAAAGGGTATCTCAACCCTAGTGCGGCTGTCACCTATGACCCCATTACTGCGTACGTCATCCCACCGAATGAAACTTGGGTGCGCCAAGCTGTAATTGATGCAGTCAAAGTCAAACCCAGACGTATACTTGATTTAGGCTGCGGTACAGGTTCTACAACTTTGATGTTAAAGCAAGCTTTTCCCCAAGCTGAAGTAATCGGTTTGGACTTATCACCCTATATGCTGGTAAGAGCTGAAGATAAAGCCAAAACTGCGGGTTTAGATATCAAATGGCGACATGGAAACGCTGAAAAAACCGAATTTCCTGATGCTTCCTTTGACTTAGTGACGGCTGCTTTACTTTTCCACGAAACACCTGTTTTAGTTTCTCAAACTATCCTCCAAGAATGTTTTCGCTTATTGGTTGCTGGGGGACAAGTATTAATTCTCGATGGAAATCAGAAAACCTTACGTCAGCTAGATTGGTTGAATAATGTGTTTGAAGAGCCTTACATTCATGAATATGCTGCGGATAGCGTAGACGTGCGGATGGGTGCGGTGGGTTTTGAGGCGGTGCGAACAGAAGAAGTTTGGTGGATAAATCAATTAAGTAGTGGTGTTAAACCTTTGCCTGTCACAGATGCAACTAATCAAGCAAAGGTGAGACAATATAGACCTGTAATGGATAATAATAATTTGGAGGGTTTAGAGTCTCCAGCTTTTGGCATAACGGCATGAGTTTAAAGGCAATTCTGTTTGATTTTAATGGCGTAATCATTAACGATGAACGCATTCACCTACAATTAATCGATGAAATTCTGATTCAAGAAAATCTGCAACCTCAAAAAGTCAAAGAGCGTCAAGCTTCATTAGGACGTAGCGATCGCGCTTGTTTTCAAGAATTGTTCGCCAATCGTGGTAGAGTCGTGAGCGAAGAATACTTAACTCAGCTACTTCGCCGCAAAGCTGAAGCCTACGTATTAGAACTAGAGAAACTGGAAAAATTACCTATATATCCAGGTGTAGAAGACTTGATTTATCAAGCGCGCTCTCAACATCTCAAATTAGCAATAGTTAGTGGTGCGCTGCATCAAGAAATAAAGCTAGTATTAGAGCGAGCTAAACTAGCAGAGTATTTTTCAGTGATTGTTGCTGGGGATGATATCACCACCAGTAAACCCCAACCAGATGGTTATTTACTTGCACTCACACGCCTAAATCAAGAGTATCCTGATTTAAATCTGCAACCTCAAGAATGTTTGGCAATTGAAGATACCCCCGCAGGTATTCAAGCAGCCAGACACGCACAAATGCAAGTATTAGGTGTAGCTAATACTTACCCTTTTCATATGCTTCAGCGTTGCTGTAACTGGACAGTAGACTATCTCACGGAATTAGAACTAGAACGAGTCCAACAAGTATTTTCCGGCAAAGAACCACAGCCCACCGCCAGTGAATGTTAGAATGTTCTCTAAAAGCAGAGCGTTGATGCAATTGCTGATACTTTTATTAACTCAGCACGCGCAACTCAGCACTCAGCAGTATTTTCAGGGGAATTAGCTCAGTTGGTAGAGCGCTGCGATCGCACCGCAGAGGTCAGGGATTCGAGTTCCCTATTCTCCATATGTACATTAAATAATTATTGTCAGTTTTAAAGAATTATTGTCCAGTTTTACAGGGTTGAACGACATAAGTTACCTATTTCCTTGGCTTTCAGCCATCGATCCAGTTTTAAAGAATTATTGTCCAGAGTTGAAACCAGTTTTAAAGAATTATTGTCCAAAATTACTGAGAAAATTACTAAGAGATATGGACTCTAATTAAAAATGTCACAGAGTCCTACATTAACCTTGTTAGTCGAGAAAAAGACTTATTTCTATAAAAGTGCTGCGTTACATCGTGCGATCGCAACGCTCCTTTCAAACCACCCTAACACATAATTATACGATATAAAAAGGTAAAACTTAGCTCATACACAACTAAGTAACGGGGCGTAAAAATTTTTGAGTAATCAAAAAGCCTCAATCCTATAGAGCGTCAGCAAATAAGCTAGTAAGTTTATTAATCCAACACCTACTATGAGGCTTGTTGAAACCATTTCTAATTTAGTGGCATCGGGAGATAATGTCTCCTTTCAACCCACCGCCCACTGTGAGGGTTGTTGAAACAAGAAGACCATGACTCAATGGTCGGAAGAATTGGATACTTTCAACCCACCGCCCACTGTGAGGGTTGTTGAAACGCCCTGAAGAGTTTGTTTATGTAGAGAGGGCTAAAATCTTTCAACCCACCGCCCACTGTGAGGGTTGTTGAAACATATTAAAAGCTTTTGTCCAACCTCCGAACTGCTTAACTTTCAACCCACCGCCCACTGTGAGGGTTGTTGAAACCCTGACTTGTTAAACGCTTATCCTCACTGTTTTCCACAGGCAATTTTGGCAAGTCTACTTAAAAGCATATTTTCTATCGCCAATAAATAAACTTTGATTCGCCTGGAGAATCATAAAATTCAGTCAAGATAAGAGTTTTAGCAATTTGGCATATCCCTGGGGATTTTGCCCCCACTTTGACTTGCCAAAAATAAAAATTAGGGGGTGGAAGTTCGGTAGCCACCGTAACGGTATACCCGTACCCTTACTTTGTTATAAAGTAAGAAGTAGAAATTCCTCGTACAACCAAAACCAAAGATTCTAGTCATACAGGCCGCTCTGTCACCCAACACCAAGCTAAAAGAGTCTGATGTCAAGAGCTAAGGTTCTGGGCTGTTTGAAACCCTAACACCTCATACTTCCCATGCGTCTCGGTGCGAGTCCTTTCTCATCTAACAGCAGCATTTGCTTACCCAAACAACTACTGCTAACAAACACTTAGATGAACGCATAGGTAGAGTTGGCAGCTACCAGGGCCAGAAAGAATACGCTGGTCAAAGCGTTAAACTAACCCATTCTGACAGTATCTAATCAAAGGGGTTGATACTGTAGCATCTTATATGATGGCACCGATTTATTACACTTGATAATACAATATTCAGGTAGACATTTATCTACCAACAGTATTAATTCTGCTTTGGTAAGTAAACAAGACTAAATCTCTGGCTTTCTCTTCCAGAGCGCCATAAGATGGCTGTACACCAAACTCAACACTGATTTTCAATTCGGCAGCTTTTGACTTTATAGATTGTTGAAGCCTTCTGTAGCTCCAATTGTGTATCTGGCGATTATATTCCTTGACATATAATTTTTGTGCATTGACATCACCGGGAAATTTGGTTTCTGCTTTTGCTTGAATCACACTGGTACGATTTTCCCTAATGCCTTGTAACCCAGGTAAGACAATGCTATCAGCCTGATATTCCTTAGCGACTTCCACGATTCTTTTTGCCAGTAATTTATCAACATATTCCCCTAGCTGTGACTCTCCTAGATGACATGGGGAATCTTTTTTCTGAGCTTTTTCCCTCTCCTTACGCAAATGCACTTGTTGTCTTCGTCTACGGCTTAATAGTGGAAAAGCATTGCCCAGTAACTGTTTGAGCGTTTTACATATCAGTATTTGTTGGTTAGTTACATCAACTACAGAAAGCGTTACTAACTCAACCGGATGAAAACTAACTCCAACAATTATGTTAGATTGACCTCGATAAATTGGCTTACTAGGACGAGTAAATGAATTATTAAGACGAGACAATGAAGCTATATTTTTACTGAGCTTCTTCTGTTCTTTGCTATCAATATCTTCATTTTTTCCTACCTTATCTACTTGTTTTTGAGCTTTATTAGTAATAGTAATCTTATTTTATCTTGTGTAAAGCGCATCGCTACCCAACATGGCAAATTCAGAGGTGTGTTATAGAATTTCTTCTCATGTCCCTTCAAAAACCTGCTGTAGTAAGTGAAAAAACTTAATTGATTCTTTATTTGGTGAATCGGGAATGCGATCGCCTTGACAATATAGATAGAATAAAAATTGCGATCGCTTTACAGTACAGGTTAAATTACATAATTTTATTCGGCTTTAATTTCAAATGAATTAATCATTTCCTCCACAACTTCTAAATACTTGTTATATTCTTTCTCTTCTGCTGTATAGGTGATAAAGTAAGCCTTACCGTTTCTAAGTGTACCGATTTCCATTGCTTGCAGCTTACATTCCCCATCTTGGCGAGTATAAGTTAATTTATAAGCCGGAAATTTTGATAGTGTGGTTGATTGTTGAGAAGCATCTGTAACTTGTTGATTCGGATTATTCTTTTGAATTTGTTTTAACGCTTCGTTTTTAAATTCATCCAGAGATAACAATTTTTTAGGTAGTTCATGACTATTGATCACGACTTCTAAAAGACAGTTATTTTGCTGATTCTGATTTTTTGGGACAAATTTAATCACCTCATCCTCAAAATCTCCCCCAGGAGGTTTAATTGGTTGCCACTCGGACGACGGATATTTAATTGTAATGCCAGTATTTACGCCATCATAAGTTGTAACGATAGGTTTTGGTTTATTGACTTGAGAAAAAATCCAGAAAATTATAGGTGTAATTAATACTAATAAGCCCGCACCAAACCATAATTTTTTCGGTGAGGACTTTCGAGATAAAGTTTTTATAGCCTGCAATACTTCATTAACTGATTGATAACGCTGACGGTAGTCATAGCGCACCATTTTATCAATAATATTTGCTAGTTTAGAACTAACTTGAGCATGATTGCGCCAGATGATTTCGCCTGTTTTTGAATCTGTGGAAAAACCTCCAGGGTAGGGATTTATTCCGGTTAAAGCTTGGATGGCGATAATTCCTACTGCATAAATATCACTCTGGAAAGTCGGTTTACCGTTGGTTTGTTCACTGGGTATATAACCATGAGTACCAACAGCAACAGTCAAACTTGTTTGTCCTTGAGCATTAACAAACTGAGTGGTAACTTCCTTAACTGCACCAAAGTCAATTAAAATAATTTTGCCATCAGATTTGCGGCGGCGAATATTTGAGGGTTTGAGATCCCGATGAATTAATTTCTGCTCATGGACAAAATTTAAGACTTCTAAAATATCTTGTAAAAGTTGAATTACGATCGCCTCACTCAGCTTTTGACCTGAGATTAATTCTTGCGCTAGGTCGTGACCTTCTATATATTCTTGTACTATATAAAATTGTTGGTTTTCTTCAAAGAATGCCAAAAGTCGGGGAATCTGGTCATGATTTCCTAACCTTTCTAGTTTTTCGGCTTCGGTGTCAAACAATCTTTTAGCATTTGTCAAAGTATATAAACTGACGGACATTGGTTTAAACTGCTTGACGATACACTGAGGAGTCCCTGGTCTTCCTGTGTCAATGGCTGTGTAGGTAATGCCAAATCCACCTTGACCAAGTTGTGCTGTAATTTGGTAGCGTCCACCGAGAATTTGACCTATCATCCCAGTCACCAATGTTTTCTAAAAGTTTTATACCATATATGGGTATGGGGGATGGGGCATTGGGCATTGGGCATTGGGAATTTATTAAGATGTTAGGTCAATGTCTTCTTGGTATTTTATGAGCAATTTAGGAATGTAATCATACCCGTCTACGCCGATGACGGCTATTATTTTAGGGCGGTGTTGTTGTAGTAAATTTTGGAAATTTTCTACACCTATTTGTCCTTGTAAAATTATTAATAATCTTGCTGGTTGTCGCCATTCGTTTGAGGCTATTTGTTCTAGGAGATACATTCCTAGACAACCTGTGTAAATGACTGTTTCAAAGTTTTGTAGTTGGTAAGTGGCTTCAGCTAGATTAGCTAAATTTCTACCTTGCAAATATAAATCGCCGGAGATTTGGGCTATTTTGAAGCCTTCTTCTAGATATTGAATGGCATTTTGTGGTTCTTGAATGACTAAATATGCTATGCCTAAACTACTGAGACATAGGGCTTTACTTTGAATGTCGCCTAATTTTTCTGTTAATTTTAATCCTTGTTCTAAATAGTTAATTGCCATTTCATAGGTTTCTGGTTCGGTTTGTTCCAGTTGTTGCGCTTGCATGACTTCGCTGTAACCTAAGTTAACTAGGGCGTTGGCTTCTCCTGTTCTGTCGCCTGCTTGTCTACTTAACATTAAGGCTCTTTGGCTGTGATTAATGGCTTCAGGATAATTTTTCTCTTGTACGTAAGTCCGGCTGAGGTGATTGAGGTTGGCAATTTCACAGGGGCGATCGCCTGCGTTTCTGGCAATTTCTAAGGCTTGCTCATGAAACTTGATAGAACGCTGATATTGACCCAAAGCACGCTGTGAATACCCTAAAAGGGTCAAAATCCGCGCTTTTTCTTGAGTCATTGCCACTTTGCGTAATGGCTCGTCTAAATAATCTAAGGCATCGCGTAAATAGCTACCAGAAAAGGAAGCGAAAATCCCACCATATAGGGGAAAATAGGGGCGTTGAGCAAAGGTGCGTAAAATTTGGAGCATAATTTGTGATGCTCCATTACTGTACAATGTCTGACTTTGGAAACCACTTGCCAACTGACTCCAAATGACTGCAAAGGTTAAAAAAGTAGAAATCGACAGTTTTGAACCAGCTTGAATGTTGTATGGTTGTTGGTCAAACCAACTCACTAAACCCCGTTGTAAATACTGCAAAATTAAGGCTATTTCTACCCAATCACTCAAGCTAATAGTGCTGTGCTGTTGAGCAAAGGGAATGGCAGATTGTTCTACCGCTAAGGTGCGTAATAATGTTTGCGGTAACTCACTATTCACTTTTTTCGCCCAAGAAGCCCAAGGGCCAGTTTCTCCTGGTACACCGCCAAAACCAAGGGCTTGATTTTGTTCATACATCCAGCTAACTAAATGTTCTTGTAACCTTTGCCAAGCCGTTAACCCACGGGTAATTCCCTGGGATATCTGCGCTATATCTTCGCTAAATTGGGCAAATTGTTGCAATGATTTGGATAGTTGCTGTAATTGGGCTGTATTAAGTGGTTCTTTGAGATTGGGATCAATGAGACGTAAAAATGTGGCTAGACGTTCATCTGTGGCGGCTGTGGTAATTTGTTGAGATGCAGAGGCGATCGCTTCCGTGGCTTTATTTTGTTCTCTATATCTTTGCCATTGCGTTTGAATTGTCTTAATTGCCCTTAAACTCCGGTTAGCCTTGGCTTGTTTGAGTTCATCTGTTTCCCTATCTACTTGAGTTTGGATAGCGTTGAGGCGATCGCTCAAACCTAACTCAAAGATTTCTCCTGTACCTGCCAAGATATTTTTTTGCAGCATTTGATACACCATCTCCACAGAGCTAATTTTCCCTTGGAGGGTGAGTTGAACAATTTCATCAATCAGGGCGAGATAGCGATCGCGCAGTGGCAATGAGTCAGACACTTTAGTTAATAGAGAACTTCACGTCAATTCCCATTTTAGTGTGAGGCGAGGTACTAGTACAAAAAGCCGAAAGTGAAAAAGCAGGGGAGCAGGGTGCAGGCTTCCGCCGTAAGCGTCAGCCGAACGGGTGCAGGGGAGAGAAATCGCCCACAACAGGCGTTGGCTATCCAACACCAAAGCCTGTGTACTCTCGCACATAGGGAGCTTGGAAACCTAAAACAATATCTTGTTTAGGAATACCCATATTAGCTAACTCATGGGCAATTTGCAGTTCAGTTGAGTTATGTTGTATCCAAATTTTTCCATCTTTGATGTCTAGATGCAATACACAGCCATGCACTCTACGATCACCATCCCAGCCTACGTTCATCACCTGATAATGGTCTTGCTGAATATCGAAAACGGTTTGTGATTCGATTTCACCATTAGCGATGGGGATGGCAGTATAGTTTCTCAGGATTTCTTGAATACACTGGCGATAATGCTCTAGTTTATCCACTGTACAATCACCTCTTGAATTGGATTGTAAATAAGTCGCTTGATTTGATATCTTTCAACCGAAAGCTGGGCAAATTCACGTTGAAAAAATGACTGATGCACAATAACTGGAATCGCTAGATAGAGGGTGCGATCAGGTTCGCTTAGTTCTAGAGCTAGACGATAGTTGAGAAATTGACCTAGTGCTGCATGGTAATCTGTAACAGGTGAGTCACTTAGAAAAGTTTTAATTTCAACGGCAATTTTTTCATTGTTTCGTTCAGCAGCTAAGATTTTTTCCGCCCCTAAATCTATTTCAAACTTTGTTCCACCCACTTCTATCTTGAGTGGATCGCTAGTGATAATCCATTGTTCTTTTTGTAAAGCTTTCTTTACTGCTTGATGAAACAGATCCTTTGCTGCCATAGCATATATAGTTCTATTGTCTGCTAGATTGTTCTGGGATGTCTGTCATGCCGTCTTTTACTTATTTTGTCTCACTTCATCTAGAATTGATTGTTTTTCCCTAGCCCAATGAGTGATCATTTCTTCAAGTGCCTTGCTTTGATCTGTTTCAGTAGCAGCGCAAATAGTTTTGAATAGTAACGCTAGGTCTTTTGGTATGTAACCAGAGATTAATCGATAGTTCGGATCTCCTCTCTTACCTCGCAGATTTTCAGCCATAGATGTTCATCAGCATAGATATTAAATTTATGGTGACATGAACCCAGACAATAGCAATGTATTTTGTTAGTTGTTGTTCATGTACATTTGTTATTCTATCAGCAAGTACGCCAGTATACAATCCATAGCTAAGTTCTACCCAATCCCTTCTTGTTCTCTAATTTTGAATTTTGAATTTTGAATTTTGAATTGATTTCCAATCCCTCACCTCACCAACTGCGCGGCAGAATTAAAGAACTGACGACACAATCCTTTAGTAATCAAAACTGTGGTGAGTAAATTGGCGAAAGCCACCATGAAAATAATCAAAATTTCGTAAGATACAGCCTCTAGGGGTGTAATCCCGGCTAGTAACTGTCCTGTGGTGATTCCAGGGATTGCTACCATCCCTACCAAAATCATCTGGTTGATTGTCGGTAGTAAGGCGGCGCGGATGGCTTCTTTGCGGTATTGGTTGGTAGCTTGTTGGGGAGTAGCACCTAAACTTAAATGGGTTTCGATTTCATTGGGAAAGGTGTTCATACTATTCACCAAACGTTCCCCAGCGATCGCAGCTGCATTCATCCCATTTCCTAACACAATTCCTGCCAGGGGAATAATATAACGCGGTTCGTACCATTTATCTGGTTGAATGATTAAGAAGTTGGTGTAACCCAGTGTCATCAGGGTACTCACAAAAATTGCACCCCAAACCAAAGGCAATACACCAGGAATCTTTTGACTGATCCGATTTCGTGCGACAATCGCCGTTATCGTCAGCATGACCACTAAAGCCGCTAAAACAGCCCAAGGATTGCCCAAAGCAAAGATGAAGTCTAAAACGTATCCCAAAACAGCTAACTGTAGGATAGTTCTACCGGTAGCGATCGCTAAATTTAACTCTAATCCCAATCTTTCCCAAGCAGATATCCCAATAGTGATCACCATCAATCCTACAGCGATCGCTAAATCTACCAAATCTAACTTGATTAAATCTTGCATGGGTGGTTTAGGGGTGTAAGGGTGTAGGGGTGTAAGGCAAAAGGCAAAAGATAAAAATCATTGTAATTTTTGACTTTATTTATCCCCAATCCCCAATCCCCAGTCCCCAATTCCCAATCCCCAAAATAGTCAGTTTACAAACAGGCACTCATAATTTACCACTGATCCACGTTTTACCCATAGAATTATTCCGGTAATAATCCTTGCTTTATAAGTATCTCAGGCGACAGTCTTGACAAGCTTTTTCGAGAATAAATTCCCTTAGCAAGAATTGACAGTCGGTGTGTATTCTTTGTATCTTCAGATTAAAATGAAAACTTATGATCCAAAGTATAAATTCTGTCCCTGCTTTTGATATCAAGCAGCAATACACTACCCTAGAGGCGGAAGTGAGTGCGGCTGTTGTAGAGGTTCTAGCATCCGGTCGTTATATTGGCGGCCCTTTAGTAGAAAGTTTTGAACAGCAGTTTGCTAGTTATCACGGCGCAAATGCTTGTGTTGCTTGCAACTCTGGTACTGATGCGTTATATTTAGCACTACGTGCATTAGGAATTAGTGCGGGTGATGAAGTCATTACCACCCCTTTTACATTCGTCGCTACAGTAGAAGTAATTATTGCTGTCGGTGCAAAGCCAGTATTTGTAGATATAGATGCGACAACATTTAACCTAGATGTACAGCAAGTAGCAGCAGCTATCACACCTCAAACTAAAGCGATTATCCCAGTGCATCTATTTGGACAACCTGTGGATATGACAGCCTTGATGGCGATCGCCCAATCTCATAATATTGCTGTAATTGAAGATTGCGCTCAATCTACAGGCGCGATATGGGATGGTAAAAAAGTCGGCAGTATAGGACACTTTGGTTGCTTTAGTTTCTACCCTACCAAAAACTTAGGGGCTTGCGGCGATGGTGGTGCAGTTACCACCAATGATCCAGAGTTAGCGGCTAAGGTCAGAATTATTAAAGAGCATGGGCAGAAAAATCGCTATCAATATGATGAAATTGGCGTAAATAGCCGTTTAGATGCCATACAAGCGGTAATATTGCAGATTAAGCTGCGTTATTTGGAGCAGTGGAATCAACAACGTCAGGCGATCGCAGCTTATTATCAACAATTTCTCAGTCAAATTCCCGGTATCATCACACCACAAGCATTAAGTGGCGGTGTGAGCGTATGGAATCAATATACTATTCGTGTATTAGGCGCAGGAAGCAACGGTAATACTGCAACACGGCGTGAATCAGTACGCAACCAACTCCAAGAAAAAGGAATTGGTTCAATGGTTTATTATCCCTATCCTTTACATCTGCAACCAGCCTATCAACACCTTGGTTATCAGCCAGGACAATTACCAGTAGCCGAACAAATTTGCCATGAAGTGTTATCTCTACCCATGTTTCCAGAACTGACAACCCAGCAACAAGACCAGGTAATTTATGCTTTGAAAGATATTTTATCGTAGGGGTTGGGGACTGGGAACTTGTACTGAGCTTGTCGAAGTATTGGGGATTGGGGATTGGGGAACTCGGGGCCCCCTCTGGGGATAAGGGGTAATGGGGACTGGGGATTGGGGAGTGGAGAATTTCACTACTCACCACTCCTGACTCAGCACCGGCTAAACGCCGCACTACCGCTAACAGCACTACCGCTAACAGCACTCAGCACTCAGCACTCAGTACTCAGCACTCAGCACTCAGCACTCTCGTATTCGCTAAAGCTTCAACTAAACCGCGTACAGCCGCAATCATCGCCACTTCGCTATTGAGTTGGTTAATTGCAGAACCGACACCAACACCAGCCGCACCAGCTGCTATGGCTAGCGGTGCAGTAACGTTAGAAATACCGGAAGCACATAATACTGGAACTGAAACAGCACGAGAAATTTCATAGGCTGCGGCTAAGGTAGGTGCAGCTTTTTCAATTAATCCCAAGCTTCCAGAGTGAGATGGCTGGCTGCTAGTACCGCCTTCAGTTTGGATGATATCTGCACCAGCTTTGACTAATTCTTCTGCTAGTTGTACTTGCTGATCCAGTTCTAAAATATGGGGAACAGTTACAGATAGGGTGATTTCTGGTAGTAAAGCGCGAGTTTGATGTGTGAGTGCTAATACTTCTTCCGCCTCAAATCTGCGTCCTTGAGCGTAAAAACTATCAAAATTCCCGATTTCAATTAAATCTGCACCCGCAGCGACGGCGGCGACAAATTTTTCTGGTTCTACTGCGGAAACACAAACAGGTAAGTTAATTAATTTTTTGGCTAACTGTACTAAAACAGGATAAGCAGCAATATCTACAAATGTTGCACCACCAAGTTCAGCTGCTTTCACAACGGCTGCGACACGATCAGCGTCAAAGTTGTGCAAACCGCTAATCACTTTCAGGACACGGTGGTTAGTAAATGCACTTTGTAGTGTAGAAGGCATTGCCATAGTTGTAATCTTGAAGCTACGAAAATAAAGTCTATTTTACCCCCACTCTCATCATGAGAGGACTATATTTTGAGGAAAATTTCCGTGAAAAATTGATCAAATTATGACTGTGCTGGACTAGGAGGGTAGGCATAGCCTTTAGCCTTTCGTACTCACTCCTGCTACTGTACCAGTTAGTTGAGCAAAGTGCTGTATCATAATTTATCAATAACAAATTCAACAAAGCAGATAATTATCTAAAAAATTAGATAATATTTTCTTAACCTAAATTACGTTTAATGTGAATCAGGTCTTGAAACCCTTGTAATTCCGTAGGTATTCACAAAACTGTGATTTTGAACGAGTCTTGAAACCTTTGTGGGATAAGAGGCGTTTCTAATTCATATCAGACGTAAATTACTAATAAATACCTAAACTATTTTCAGTAATCTCACAGAAGTTTTTAATAAATTACAGACTTAATATTTATTTTATATAGCCAAAATATATTATGATTTTATAAAATCACAGCCATGAAACGACGTGTTATAGTTGGGTATTCATTTCTATTTATTGCGGGATGTACAGCAACTACAAATGCTACATTCAAACTATGGTTAAAGCTCAAGCCAATCGCAAGTATGTAGAAAGTCAAATGATTATAGCAAATGATGCTGATTATCAAATAATTCGGGAAGCTTATCAGAAAATCGGGCAAGACAGCTTTATCAAATAATGTGCATATATATTCATGGTCAAACGTTGCTCCATTAGATTGATCAATCATTTTTTAACTAGTCTAGCTAGTTTAACGCATAACTGGAGCATTACTAAAAAAATTGGCTATAGTTACACTGTTGTGATAATTACTACGTTAATCGGCACAATCAGTGGCTCATTAATTGCATATTATTATGAAACTTTGGCTTATAAGCAATTAAATGTAGCTTATCAGCAGAAATATCTTTTAAAAGGCTTAGAAACTGATGTAAATAGAGCTAGAATCCATCCGCAAAGGCTAGTTCATGTATTAGAAAATTCAGTTTGGTTAGATTTTGAAAAGAATAGATTTTTGGCAGATATTGAAGACATCAATCAGCAGTTATCTCAAATAGATACTTTCGTTAAAAATAATCCCCATAATCTAGCATTACGTCCTGAAGTATTCCAAGAATTATTAAAAGAATACAAGGAAAATACAGCACTATATAATCAAAATATCCAACTATTGTGGAAAGAAATTGAATCTCAAGACTCTAATGATTTACCGTTAAATAAGCTATTGCTATTTATAAAAAATAAAGAAAGTATTAGTATTGAGCTAAGATTTGAACATCTGTCAGATGAACTAACTCAAATTATATCCCAGGCAAAAAAGCAACAGATAATATCTGACAATAGTTTTAATAATGCTAAAAATTTAAGATTAAATTTGGTAAGTATCAGTATCCTAATATCTACTATAATTGCTGGAACAATTGCAGCATTAACTAGTAAATTAATCGCTCATCCTATACAAGTAGTAACGAGGATTTCCCAACAGATTACCCAAGAATCAAATTTTCAACTGAGAGCTAATGTCACCACTGAAGATGAAATTGGCACTTTAGCAAATTCTTTAAATCAATTAGTCGAATGGGTGGGAGATTACACTGAAGCACTGGAAATTGCACGCCAAACTTTAGAACACAGAGTAGAAGAACGCACTCAAGAACTGCAAGAAGCTCACCAAACCTTAGAGAAAAGAGTAGAAGAACGTACTGAGGAGTTACGAATAACATTAAAAGAATTGCAAGAAACCCAATGACAATTAATTCAAACCGAAAAAATGTCCTCTCTTGGACAAATGGTTGCAGGTATTGCTCACGAAATCAATAATCCTGTCAATTTTATTTATGCTAACGTCGAATGTGCAGATAATTATATTAAAGACTTACTAAACTTGCTCAACTTATATCAAGAATATTATCCTCACCCAGACAAGATTATCTCAGAGAAAATAGCAGAGATTGATCTCGATTTTATTCATCAAGATTTATTAGATATACTATCTTCGATGAAAGTAGGCGCGCAACGTATTCAAGAAATTGTCTTATCTTTGCGTAACTTTTCTCGTCTCGATGAAGCTGATATGAAAGAAGTAGACATACATGAAGGAATTGATAATACTCTCTTAATCCTCAATCATCGTTTCAAATCAGATATTGAAGTCATGAAAAATTATGGTAAATTACCTTTATTAGAGTGTTATCCAGCCCAACTTAACCAAGTATTTATGAATATCATTAATAATGCGGTGGATGCAGTCTTAGATTGTCCAGAACAGATTAATAAACAAATAGTAATTTCTACCAATAACCTCAAAAATAGTCATATTCAAGTTGAAATTCAAGATAACGGCTCAGGTATTCCTCCAGAAAATATCAAAAAATTATTCGATCCCTTTTTTACAACTAAACCTGTTGGCAAAGGTACAGGCTTAGGTTTAAGTATTTGTTACCAAATCATTGAAAAACATCAAGGTAAAATAGAGGTGTTTTCCACACCCAAGCAAGGTAGTAAATTCGTCATTTTTCTGCCATTGCATACGAAAACAGCTACAATTGTAAATGCCCAACCTGATCAAGAGCTTAGTTCGGCTTTGCCTAAAAAGTGACCTATGTAGTGATGATTGCTAACTTTGGGTTAATATTTCTTTAATTTTCTCAAAAACAGATGACAATCTATTTTTATACTCAGGACTTACGCAACTGGCACAGTGCGATCGCTAGCCAGTAGTACATAGGTATTGATTTAGCGAGAATGTGTTTGATTGGTTTGACTCGAATTAGTAACAATAAATAGTGATGTATCTTGTTGTTAAAAATTTTATGAGAAAATTGATAGAAGTACATCAAAAAGTTGGTTAGTGATGAAATTTACTAAACTTAATTATTGTCAATATTTACTTAGCAGTCAAATTAACTATACAATCACTAATCTAGCAGAACATTTGTCAAATATTAGTCATGACAAAATTAATTATTATTTAAGAAATGAAAAATTAACTCCTCGTTTACTTTGGGATAATGTCAAAGATTTAATTGTCACTGACGAGGATGCTTATATTATATTTGATGATACAGTTTTAGATAAAAGATTTTCTGAAGAAATAGAAATAGTACGAAGGCAGTATAGTGGTAATGAACATGGTGTTGTTAGAGGGATAGGAATAGTAAGTTGCATATATGTTAATCCTAAAACTCTCAATTTCTGGGTAATAGATTATCGAATTTTCAATCCAGAAAATGATGGTTTCAGCAAGATTGACCATGTGAAAAATATGCTCCAAGGGCTTGTATATCAAAAGATTCTACCTTTCAATACAGTTTTAATGGATACTTGGTATGCGGTCAATAATTTAATGCTTTATATCGATAGTCTAGATAAAGTTTATTATTGTCCTTTAAAGACTAATCGTTTAGTAGATGATAGTTTTGGTAGAGAAAAATATAAGAATATTGAATCTCTAGAATGGAGTCAGGAAGATTTAAAATGTGGTAAAATCATAAAAATTAAAGGATTCCCTGCTGAGAAAAAAGTGAAACTTTTCCGGGTTACTATCTCTACCGATAGGACGGATTATGTCGCAACAAACGATTTATCTCAAAGTTCTACGGATGTTACACAACAGGTGTGTAAAATTCGTTGGAAAATAGAGGAGTTTCATCGAGAAATAAAGCAACTAACTGGTATTGAATCATGTCAATGCCGTAAAGCCCGTCTTCAAAGAAATCATATTGCTTGCGCTATGTTAGTTTGGCTAAGACTGAAAAGTTTAGCTTATCAAACAGGTCAAACTATTTACAAGCTCAAGCACAATTTGCTTTCTAATTATTTAATTGAGCAACTAAAACGTCCAGATATTGCTATGTCTTCTCTGTAGTTTTTGGGCGCTCGGTGCGCGAAGCTCACCATTGCTTGTGCCAGTTGCGTAAGTCCTGATACTGTCCGTGAGGAATATGGCTGTTTCTCTAACTTCTCTCTTCACGGGTTTATGTTAGATGATTTGTACTGGTATACAAGTGAACATTATTTTCAAGCCCAGAAATTTTTAGAGACATTTCATATAGAACAAATTCGTCAAGCACCAACTGCGAAAGCCGCAGCACAAATGGGAAGAGATAGAAAACGTCCTTTGCGTTCTGATTGGGAGCGAGTCAAAGATGATGTCATGCACAAAGCCGTCCTGCAAAAATTTACAACCCATGCAGATATTAGAGAAATTCTGCTGTCTACAGGTGATGAGGAAATAGTAGAAAATTCGCCGATTGACTACTATTGGGGTTGCGGTGTTGATGGGAGTGGTAGAAATATGTTAGGGGTAATTTTAATGGAAGTCAGAAAGCAACTACGCTCATAGAGAAAACATCAACAAAAACAATGACTTTGAATTAATATTTTTGATGTTATATCTGATTCCAGAAAAGACTGAATGTCAGTAAAATATTATTTAGTTTTTAGGGTTAACAAGAAAATCTCAGTATAGGGAGTTAATTTTTAACCTTATCTCAAGGTACTGTCTAGCACAGTGCCAAGTATATTCTTATAAAATAGCTTATGAGTAGTCTTTTATAGGAGTAGAGAAGTGATGCCTACAATGGCTCCACAGAAAAAGTATTGTAAGTGGTTCTGGGACGAATCACTAGGGGGCGATTTCGATACTTGGGGTACTAGTACCTATTTCATAGAATTAACCTTGGTAGGTAATGATTTGTGTGCTACCAGACAGATAGAAGTTTATGAAAATGGCAACGTCCTATTTTATGATGAAGACCATTTGGCTGATAATTATGGAATGTTGTGTGATAAACCCTTAGACAATAAAGATTTGCAGGAATTTGGCATTACTCAAGCCGAGTTTGAACAAATTTGGAATACAAAAACACCAATGAATAGATGAAACTATATCAATTTCAGCTGGTG
The DNA here is from genome assembly GCF_050235535.1 of Aliinostoc sp. HNIBRCY26. Lineage (GTDB taxonomy): Bacteria > Cyanobacteriota > Cyanobacteriia > Cyanobacteriales > Nostocaceae > Trichormus. The sequence continues at coordinate 306,374 of NZ_CP189852.1, read as the reverse complement.
ACTTTAGCTGTATCGCTCACCAGCCAGCATCAAATCCAACTGCGTTAAATCAACAGAATCTGTTACCAAAATAAGCTAATTCGCCTCATCACATAGCTTTTTTGCGCGCATCAAGTTTTTGTCAAAATTCCATAATAATTCCCCTATAACTCAGCCATTTCCAAATAAGTGATAGCAATTTGACTAATAACTGCGACAAATAGATTTCCCAAAAGCTTACTAGTCAAGCAGTTCACCATCCGAAATCCCAAATTTAAAATCCAAAATGCTATGAGATAAGTATTTTGGTTTTGGGAACACTATAAGTATCACCACAGCTAGCAGGAATTGGTCAATGTCACAAGGTGAACATCATAACAACAGTAAAAATACGATCCCTGTGGAAGTTGCAAAATATATGAAACAAGTCAGACGCAACACTATTACCCATGAGTTTGACCAGGGATTACCAGAAGAACTGCTAGTAACCCAAGAGAGTGACAACCAATCCTCAGCCGCATCTTCCCTACTGCGACAAGGAATTAAACAACAAAAAGCCGGAGATATTATTGCTGCTATTAAATCTTTCCAGCAATCTTTAGAAATGTTTCAACTAGCTGGCGATGTCCCACAACAAGAGCAAGTCTTATCTTTATTGGCATTAGTGACTTATACTTCTGGCGATTATAAAAGTGCAGTTACCTATTCCCAACAATGTCTAGCTTTAAAAAACACCTCAGATCCAGCCGTGCGAATGCAAGTGCTTTCTCATTTAGGGAATGCTTATCGTCATCTCAACAACTACAGTAAAGCCGTTGAATTTCTAGAAGAGTGTTTGAAATTAACCAAGCAGCTACAAGACAAACGTAGTCAGGTTGCAGCTTTGAATAATTTGGGATTAGTTTATAAAGCTTCAGGTAACTTTCTCAAAGCCATCGAGTATCAAGAACAAAGCTTAGAAATTGTCCAGGAATTGCAGGATAACTGGGGGATAGAACAAGTCCTGAAGAATATAGGTAATGCTTGGTATGCTTTAGACAACTACGCAAAAGCGATCGCCTACTACGAAAAATGCGTCAAAATCGCTATCTCCCTGAATAATCCCCGCAGTGCAGCTCAGGTACTTAAAAATCTGGGTAATGCTTGTTACGCCATAGGAGATTACGCCAAAGCAATTAAGTATTACGAAAAACGTCTACAGTTAGCTAGACACCTCAAAGACCAGCGCAGTGAAGAACAGTCCCTTGCTAGCTTAGGTGTGGCTTGCGAAGCTTTAGGCGACCACGGTCGCGCCATCACATACTATGAAGCCCGCTTATTACTTGGTAGAACCTTAAAAGATCGTCGCATAGAAGAACAAGCACTTGCTAGTTTAAAAATCGCTTGCTATGCCTTGGGTGATTATGCCAAAGCTATGCAATACCAGCAAGGGACATCTACAAATCCAGGGGTTTAGGGGTGTAAGGGTTTAGGGGTGTAAGGGTGTAAGGGTGTGGGGGTGTAGGTTTTCAAAACAGAATTACACGCCATGTGTTTCTGTTGTCTATTCCCAATGCCCAATGCCCACTAAAGAATTAGAACTGGTACAATGATGGTCTAGTTAATAACAGTATTCAGTAACCACCTGTGTCTGAAAAATATTTTTAACCAGCTATAGATAGCTATAGCTTCAGACAGATTTGCTGGTGCTGACTCAATCAACCAGATTTTCATGAGTAGCGAAATCCAACTCAGCCTTTTTGACGAACAACCTAGTTTTAACCAAAAAGAGCTGATTCCCACAAATGCTAAAATCCCTGTTCCATCTGGAACTTACGCCAATATGACTGAATTGGCACAGCATTGCAATAATTGCCATCGCTGTGAATTAGGTAACACCCGTACCCATGCGGTAGTCGGACGGGGTAACTTAAAAGCTCCAATTATGATTATTGGTGAAGCACCAGGACAAAACGAAGACGAAACAGGTTTACCCTTTGTGGGTCGTTCAGGACAGTTGCTAGAACAAATACTGGCATCGGTGGATTTAAATACCGAAAATGATGTGTATATTGGCAACATCAATAAGTGTAGACCACCAAATAATCGAGTGCCGACACCTGACGAAATGGCAGCTTGTCTACCGTATTTATTAGAACAAATTCGCCTCGTTGACCCAAAAATTATTTTGTTAACAGGCGCAACAGCAGTTAAAGGTATAACTGGTGATAAGCGGGGAATTACTAAGATTCGTGGTCAGTGGATAGAGTGGGAAGGGCGTTTATGTATGCCGATTTTCCACCCATCCTATTTACTGCGTAACCCTTCTAAAGAAAAGGGTAGTCCTAAATGGTTGATGTGGCAGGATATACAAGCTGTGCGCGCCAAATACGATGAAATTCGGCAAAATACTTAAAGCTGTTCTTCAGTAGTGCTAAACGCCGCGCTACCGCTAACACCACTCAAATCAATTCAAAATTCAAAATTCAAAATTCAAAATTCAAGAATTGATTACTGAACACTCAGCACTCAGCACTCAGCACTCAGCACTCAGCACTCATTACTCAGCACTCTCTTAGCGGGACTTACACAAAAGTTAAGCCCAAATTTAGCCCAAACTTACGAATTGGTATTAATTGCCGTAATTTAGAATACCTTGATATTATTTGGCTAATAGTTGAGCGATTTCCATTATGAACGAGCAAGAATTGCTACGGGTAATTGAACAAGCCGCTATAGATAGCGTAACTGAACTCGACTTATCTGGTAACAATTTGACAACTTTACCGCCGGAAATTGTCCAACTGGTCAACCTGCAAACCCTCAACCTCAGCAGTAATAAACTGAGCAGTCTGCCACCGGAAATTTTCCAACTGGTCAATTTGGAATCCCTCAGCCTCAGCAATAATCAACTCAGCAGTTTGCCAGAGGAAATTGTCCAACTGGTCAACTTGCGGTGGCTCATCCTCGACAATAATAAACTGAGCAGTCTGCCAGAGGAATTTGGTCAACTAATCAATTTGATAGAACTCAACCTCAGCAGTAATCAATTCAGCAGTCTGCCACCGGAAATTGTCCAACTGGTCAACTTGGAAGTTCTGAGCCTCAGCAGTAATAAACTGAGCAGTCTGCCAGTGGAATTTGTCCAACTGGTCAACTTGCGGAGGCTCTACCTCTGCGGTAATCAACTGAGCAGTCTGCCAAGTGAAATTGGACAACTGCTCAACTTGGAAGTTCTCAACCTCGACGAGAATCAACTGAGTAGTTTGCCAGAGGAAATTGGACAACTGCTCAACTTGGAAGTTCTCCTCCTCAAAACTAATCAACTGAGTAGTTTGCCAGAGGAAATTGGTCAACTGCTCAACTTGGACTCGCTCTACCTCAACGGTAATCAACTGAGCAGTCTGCCAAGTGAAATTGGACAACTGCTCAACTTGGAAGTTCTCTGGCTCGAAGAGAATCAACTGAGCAGTCTGCCAAGTGAAATTGGACAACTGCTCAACTTGCAGGAGTTCCTCCTCGACGAGAATCAACTGAGTAGTTTGCCAGAGGAAATTGGACAACTGCTCAACTTGGAAGTTCTCTGCCTCAACAAGAATCAACTGAGTAGTTTGCCAGAGGAAATTGGACAACTGCTCAACTTGCAGAAGCTCTACCTCTACAATAATCAACTGAGCAGTCTGCCAAGTGAAATTGGACAACTGGGCAATTTGAAATTTCTCAACCTCAGCAAGAATCAACTGAGTAGTTTGCCAGAGGAAATTGGACAACTGCTCAACTTGGAAGTTCTCTGCCTCGACGAGAATCAACTGAGCAGTCTGCCAGAGGAAATTGGACAACTGGTCAATTTGGAATCCCTCAACCTCGACGAGAATCAACTGAGTAGTCTGCCAAGTGAAATTGGACAACTGGTCAATTTGGAATCCCTCGGCCTCGGCAATAATCAATTCAGCAGTCTGCCAGAGGAATTTGTCCAACTGGTCAACTTGCAAACTCTTCGCATCAGCAGTAATCAACTGAGCAGTCTGCCAGAGGAATTTGGTCAACTAATCAACTTGCGGTGGCTTGACCTCAGCAGTAATCAATTCAGCAGTTTGCCAGAGGGAATTGTCCAACTAGTCAATTTGAAAGACCTCAGCCTCAGCAGTAATCAACTGAGCAGTCTGCCAGAGGAATTTGGTCAACTAATCAACTTGCGGTGGCTTGACCTCAGCAGTAATCAATTCAGCAGTTTGCCAGAGGGAATTGTCCAACTGGTCAACTTGCGGTGGCTCTACCTCGGCAATAATCAATTCAGCAGTCTGCCACCGGAAATTGTCCAACTGGTCAATTTGAAAGACCTCAACCTCGACAATAATCAACTCAGCAGTCTGCCAGAGGAATTTGGTCAACTAATCAATTTGGTAGGGCTTGAACTCAGCAATAATCAATTCAGCAGTTTGCCAGAGGGAATCAGGAACTTAGCAAATCTGCTCAGGCTAGATTTGCGGAGAAATCCACTCCCCATTCCATCTGAGATTTTAGGGAGCGACGATTTATCAGAATATCCAGGTAATGTGAATGAAATTCTCGATTTCTATTTTCGGGTGCAATATCCTGAAGAAAAGGATTAAATAATCAGTTTCCGTCGCACAAAGTTAGGTGTAGCATCAAGTTTTTTGGATAGTCTAGAATACTGAGTAAAAGTACACATCTATTTGTGCATGATGCACAATAGAAAAAAATCCCAGATGAACCAGGTAGACTACCTCCGCATTAGTTTAATAGATCGCTGCAATTTTCGTTGTTTGTACTGTATGCCAGAGGGGTCACAGTTAGACTATATCCTCCAGCAGCAGCTACTTACCAATGAAGAATTGCTGACTTTAATTGAAGAAGTATTTATACCCGTTGGTTTTACGCGCTTTCGCTTGACGGGGGGAGAGCCTTTATTGCGTCCTCGTGTGGTGGATTTAGTAAGAGCGATCGCATCTTTTCCCCAAACTCAAGATTTGGCTATGACTACCAACGGTTTTTTACTCGCTCCCATTGCCCAAAGCCTCTATGACGCAGGCTTGAGCAGGATAAATATTAGTTTAGATTCTCTCGACCCCGATATTTTTCATCAAATAATTGGTATTCATGGGCGTTCTCGTTGGCAAGAAGTTTGGGACGGAATTCAAGCAGCTTATAGAGTTGGTTTTAACCCTTTGAAATTAAATGTTGTGGTAATTCCTGGGGTGAATGACCATGAAATTTTAGATTTAGCCGCTTTAACCATTGAGAAACAATGGCACGTTCGATTTATTGAGTTTATGCCGATTGGCAACGGACAATTATTTAGCGATCGCGGTTGGGTTTCATCGGCTGAATTACGCCAACAAATCCGCGATCGCTGGGGCTTGACAGAATCTCAAGTTTGTGGCGCAGGCCCTGCGGATGTATTTCAAATTCCTGGAGCGAAGGGGACGCTAGGATTTATTAGTCAAATGTCAGAATGTTTTTGCGATCGATGTAATCGGATGCGCTTGAGTGCAGATGGTTGGCTAAGACCATGTTTATTAAATGAAACTGGTCAACTCGACCTCAAAACAGCTTTGCGTTCTGGTGTCAGCACCTATCAATTACAAGAACAGGTCAAAAATTTGTTGGTAATCAAGCCAGAAATTAACTTCAAAGGACGCGACTCTGGGGTTGAGGGTGCTTACAGTCGTACCATGTCGCAAATTGGCGGATAGGAATCATAAAAAACTCCACCCACAAGGGCATGGGGAATTGGGCATGGGGCATATGGAAAATGAAAGTTTGTAGTGAGGACTTTAGTCCTCATCTATGACCCAATACGGTTCAGATAAGAAAAAGAAATTTCAACAAAACCAGCAAATGATCACTCAACAAAAAACGAAAAAATGATTTTGGAGGGGGTTTGGGGGACGGTTGCGTCCCCCAATCGGGGGCTTGGGGGAGAATCCCCCAAATCTTGCTCATTGTCTAATAGGTAGAGCAAGCAAAAATTGAGAAATCAACTCTCACCACCTTAACTGAACCGTATTGATCTATGACCAATTTTAGATTTTGGATTACAAGCCCACACTTGTAGCTATTCCAGAATCTCGAAACATTACTATTGCCAAAAAAATAACCCCTAAAAGCAGGGGTTATTAATTGGTGTCAATACTTAAACAACAGCAGAAACTTTCTGTTCAAAGAAAGCTTGCAAAACTCTTTCTGCAATCTGACGACTAGTTAAACCTAGTTCCGCTTTAGATTCTTCAGGTGTAGCGTGTTCCACCAACACATCAGGAATCCCGATGCGTTTTACAGGTACAACTACATCCGCATCTAACAAGGCTTCTGCTACTGCTGAACCAAAGCCACCCATGACACAACCTTCTTCCAGAGTCACTACGCGCCCAATCTTCTTAGCTAAAGGCACAATCAATTCTGTATCCAAAGGCTTCACAAATCTGGCATTAATCACAGTCGCTTCAATCCCATGTTCGCTGAGAATTTCCGCCGCCTGCATACTGGGGTAAACCATTGTGCCGTAGCCAACGATTAACACATCATCGCCATTGCGGAGAATTTCACCTTTACCGATTTCCAAAGGTTCCCAACCTTCTTCCATCAGGGGTACACCATAGCCATTACCCCTGGGGAAACGCATCGCAATGGGGCTACTGGTATGGTTAATCCCAGTTACGATCATACGTTGCAGTTCGGCTTCATCTTTCGGAGCCATCAGCACTATATTGGGAATACAACGCAAATAAGCAATGTCATACATACCTTGGTGAGTAGGGCCATCAGCACCTACAATTCCAGCCCTATCTAGACAGAAGAAGACTGGCAAGTTTTGAATACAGACATCATGAACAATTTGGTCATAAGCCCGTTGTAGGAAGGTAGAGTAAATCGCCGCTACAGGACGCATACCTTCACAAGCCAAACCAGCTGCCAGAGTGACAGCGTGTTGTTCGGCAATACCCACATCAATATACTGATTGGGTAATTTAGCTTGCAGCTTGTCTAAGCCTGTTCCCGTCGCCATCGCCGCCGTAATGCCGATAATTTTGGGATTTTGTTCGGCTAGTTTGACGAGGGTGTGAGAAAAGACTTTAGCATAGGCGGGGGGCTTGGGCTTACTGGAAGGAATGGCTTTCCCTGTTGTCAAGTTAAAGGGATTTTGGGCATGGTAGCCTACTTGGTCTTTCTCCGCGATTTCATAGCCCTTACCCTTGACTGTTACCACATGAACTAACACAGGCCCAGCAATTTGATGTGCTTGTTGGAAGGTGGCAATTAACTCTTCCAAATTATGTCCATCTACTGGCCCCATGTAGGTAAAGCCTAGTTCCTCAAAAACTGCCCCTACTTTGGGAACAGCCAAACGCTTCATCCCTTCTTTGATGCGTCCTAGTTCGGGGGAGAGAGATTCACCCACAAAAGGAATGTGTTTGAATTGTTCTTCAAAGTTATCTTTGATGAATTGCACCGGTGGACTGAGGCGCATTTTATTGAGATAACGAGGAATTGCCCCGACATTGGGAGAAATGGACATTTCATTGTCGTTGAGAACGACTAACAGGTTAGTTTTGGGCAAATGTCCGGCGTGGTTAATGGCTTCTAAAGCCATACCACCAGTTAAAGCACCATCACCAATGACAGCAGCAACCTTAAATTTTTCACCATTCATATCTCGTGCCAAAGCCATACCCAAGGCAGCTGAGATACTAGTGGAAGCATGACCCGCCCCAAAGTGGTCAAATTTATTTTCACACCGCTTGAGATAACCAGCTACGCCGTCTTTTTGTCTGAGGGTGTGGAAGTCACTGTAACGTCCTGTAATGAGTTTGTGGGGATAAGCCTGGTGTCCGACATCCCAAATAACTTTATCGCAATCTAGGTCTAGAGTTTGGTAAAGTCCTAAAGTTAACTCTACAACACCCAAACCAGGCCCTAGATGTCCACCAGTTGCCGCTACTGTTTGCAGGTGCTTATCACGGATTTGACGTGCAATCTGTTGTAATTGCCGGATGGATAAACCGTGCAACTGATTGGGATGGGTAATTTCACTCAGGTGCATATTATAGTGCTTTCCTCTCTAATCTCTAACTTTCGGTATTTTGATTTTCCCACGGTCGGGTTGCCGATAGAATTAAACTGTCACTAAGTAGCAGTCTAAAATGTAATCTTCTGTAACGGCTAATTAGACACAAGAATTTCAGCAATTTTTACTAGATATTTATGCCGTCAGCATATACCGCGAAATTACTTTAAAGTATGTGATCAGTTCTATTTTGAGAAAGTAACAAAACAGACATTTATAACAATACTGCCAAAGCCTGCGAAAAAGACAAATTCAGCGATCCTAATAAAATTCAGCTTGCCTGATAGGGAAATTTGTAGTTTTTTCCCCGCAGGTATTTTTCCTTAGTATGGTGTCCGTAGAAGTAACAAACAGCCCAGGTTATAGGGGTGTCTTCATTTTTACTGTGACTGGTTGATTTTGGTTTTGTCGGACTAGAAAGTTGGCGGACTGTTGGTAACACCAGGAACTTCTGGTGTTTCTGGTTGTTTTTGTTGTCGTTGCAAATATTTACTCAAAACATAGGCAATATCCCCACGATTCATCGGTCTTAAGGGGGATATATTATTTTGAGCGTCTGTGTTAATAAATCCTTCTGTGACTACTGTGGCGATCGCTCTTCTTGCCCAACTAGGTATAGATTTAGCATCGGGATAGGGGGAAAGAATTTCATTGACAGAATCATCCCCAAATTGAAACACTCCATAAGCTTGGGCAAAAATCGCCAAGCCCTCCGCCCTGGTAACTCGTTGATTGGGGAAAAATAAATTCCCTCGATAACCTTTCATCACATCTGTTTTCAAAACTATCTGAATATCTCGATATGCCCAGTGAGAAGAAGGAACATCAGCAACAGGAATTGATTTTTCTTGTTGAGCAGCTTCTCGTTTATCCAACTCAAATGCTTTGACTAAAATTGTTGCTAATTCTGCACGACTAATCAATCTTTCTGGATAAAAATTCCCATCGGATGAATTAGTCATCAATTTAGCAGCAACCACTTGTTGAATTGCTTCTGATGTCACTCCTGTATTAGTTTCCGTCGTTTGCGCTTGCACAATTACGGGGAAGCTTTGGAGTAGCAGCACTAAAGAAAATGTACTTAGCCAAGGGCGCATATTTCTGACCACTTTAAATCTGCTTCTTTGTATAGACAACAACCGACGCATCGCGCACTGATTATTTATGTTGACATATTTTTACAAAGAAGGTTGCCGAAACTGGGCATGGGACATTGGGCATTGAAATCACTTCTCCCTTGTCCTCCTTGTCTCCCTTGTCCTCCTTGTCTCCCCTGCCAATTGTGTCAAGAATGAATATTGAAGTGCCAGGGATTGTAGTATAGTCTGCTGTGGACAAGCCTTTTATTTAGACGTTATTTCAGGAGTTTTGGGCATGACAGCAGACCCCGTTACTTTGATGAAGCAAGAAGTTGGTAAAGCAGCAGCAGCTTTAGTGAAGTCAGGTTCAATTGTAGGCTTGGGTACAGGTTCAACTACAGCTTACACGATTCAATATTTGGGCGATCGCCTCAAATCTGGTGAACTAAAAGATATTGTGGGTATTCCTACTTCGTTTCAGTCTGAGGTGTTGGCGAAACAATATGGTGTTCCTCTCACCACTCTCGACGCTGTTGACCATATTGATATTGCCATTGATGGGGCTGATGAAGTTGACCCCAAGAAAAACTTGATTAAAGGTGGTGGCGCAGCCCACACCCGTGAGAAAGTGGTTGATTACTTGGCGAGTCAATTTATCGTTGTGGTAGATAGTGGCAAATTAGTAGACCGTTTAGGTTCTGTGTTTGCTGTCCCAGTGGAAGTAATTCCAATGGCAATTACGCCTGTCACCAATGCAATTAAGGAACTTGGCGGAAAACCAGAACTACGTATGGGTGTGAAGAAAGCCGGGCCTGTAATCACTGACCAAGGTAACTTTGTCTTAGATGTCAGATTTGACTCTATTGACGACCCAGTTAACCTAGAAAAAACTCTCAACAACATCCCTGGGGTTCTCGAAAACGGTATCTTCGTTAATTGTGCTGATGTGGTTTTAGTCGGCGAAGTTATCGATGGCAAGCCAGTAGTGCGGCAACTTTAAGGTAGCAGGGGTAGGGGAGGCAGGAGGCAGGGGGCAGAGGAAGAAACATCTATCTAGTACCCAATGCCCAATGCCCTAATCTTTAATCCCCTGTGCCTGCAAGCTAGCTTGTAAACCGGATAAAGAACGCCCGTTCTGGGGATATTTAGTTAAATCAGCCCGAAATGTTGATTCTGCTGCGGCATAATCACCTTTAGCCAAAAGCACACCGCCTAGTGCTTCCCGTGTGGGGAAGTACCAGTCTGGTGGTTCTACGTAGTCTAGGTGATCTTCTGCTACTACTGCTTGTTGTAATGTAGCGATCGCTCTCTCAAAATCATCCCTAGATTCGGCAATTTTGGCATCTAACAATTTCTGGGCAATGTCTAAAATGCGACTGGCTGGTGTAAACCCAATAGTTGCTGCGGCTGGCATAGTCTGACTTGCGGCTAGTAAAGCACGGCTTTCTATTGCTGCATTTTCTGGCTGGTTTTTAGCTGCATAGGCTAAACCACGCGTAAAGTGCCACAGTGCGTTAGTAGTAGGAAGGGTGGCATCAGGTTGAGGAGTTTGTAAAATTTCATCCCAATCGCCAAAGCGGGCTTGTATTAATAATTTCTGCCCGAAAAATCCCTCTAGCATGGGTAAATGAGGGTCGATAGCACTAATATGACTAACTAATTGATCTGCCGCTTGCAAGGCTTCTTGATGCTTACCTGCCATGCTGCTGGCGACCATCAGAAAATGTATGTTATGGGTGAGATATAGCTGAGGATAAATGCCTTTGACTTGATTGTGACAGATGTAGGGTACATCTTGAGCGATCGCCAACTCATTGACTCGCATGGCTCCGGCATAATCTCCAACGCGAAAATAAATATGGCCTGGCATATGTACTAAGTGTCCAGCCGCAGGGACTAAAGTCTCTAACCGTTCGGCACTTTCTAGGGCGCGTTCTGGATGCAATGAGGCTTCTACGGCATGAATATAGTAGTGATTCGCGCCTGGGTGATGAGGATTTTTTTGCAGGATATATTCTAAAACAGCCACAATTTTGTTTGTCCCTGGCTGTGGTTGACCGTCATGTGTCCACAGTTGCCAAGGATGCAAATCCATCAGGCTCTCAGCATATAAGGTGGCTGCGTCTAAGTCATCAGGATAGCGTTGAAATAGACTAGCCATTGCTTGGGCATAGTCCACATCTAAGGGGTGTAAATCTGCGTTGGGATTTGCAGAATAACGTTTTGCTAAAGCCTGAATATAGTCTTGTTCAGGAATTGATGCTTGCACAGCCAATTCGGAAGCTGTTTGGATGGCTTGATAAGCGGCTTGTTCTTTTTCCTTTGTGACTACTGAGTTAATATTAGGGCCAAGAGCCAGCGCAATTCCCCAATAAGCCATTGCCATTTGCGGGTCGAGTTCAGCCGCGCGTTGAAAAGAACGCACAGCCTCATCATGATTGAAGCCGTAAACAAGATTTAAACCCTGGTCGAAAAACTTTTGTGCTTCCGAGTTTTGGGTAGAAACTGGATGGTGATATGTTCCCAGCCCTGGGATTAAAGTATAGGGTTGTTTGGTTTGGGCGATCGCAGAATTAGAAAATAATAAAGATAGTACAAGTACCCAAACTGTAAATAAGTATTTCATGCTCAAGTTACCTGTTAGACAGCTTTTTTATTAGCTACCTAAATTACAGTTGCTTGAGTATGTTATACGCATCTTTCCTATTGCTTAAGATGGTAGAAATCAAAGTTTAAATTGCAAATTATGAATATTTATTACAGATTAACTCAAATTTGTGGCTGAGTCACTTATTGACTTAAATTGACACTAAGACCCAATATTTAGATAATAATCAATTTATAGAGCCATTATTGAATATATATTATTTTTTATACTTTCTTGCAGTATTTTTATCAAAAACATAATATAGCTGTAAAAAAATATTTAAATATTAAATCAATATTATTTGCGCTGACAAAAGGTTGATTTTAATGGTACAAGAAGAACTCCCTGAATATAGCATTGATGAGATTAGGTCAGGCTCAGACCATTTGGAAACAATAATAAAATTAGGAGATAGTAATTCAGCGACACTGGGTTTTTTACCAGATGGGGCTTTCCGAAGACTTGGTGATGAAGGTCGCATCCTCGGTTTTATTATTAAAGATGTAGGTTGTGTGGGATATATCCTTTACGATACCAATCGTCATAGAGTAAAACTTACACATCTTTGTGTAGATAAGCAGTGGCAAGGTAGGGGAATTGCAAAGTTACTGATTAAAAAATTAAAAGAAATAACTAGTCACTTGTATGGGATTCTTTTGTCTTGCCGTCGAGACTATGAATTAGATGGAATGTGGGCTTCACTGGGTTTTGTTTCTATATATGAAAGACCTGGAAAATCTAAAGAGGGAAGCATATTAACAGAATGGTGGTTAAATTATGGTCATCCTGATTTACTGACTACTCTTGCCCAACAAAAAATTGAATCTAGAATATCTGTAGCTATAGATGCGAATATTTTTTATGATTTAACAGATCATGAAACAATTGATGAAGAAAGCAAAGAGTCTAAAGTTTTGATGTCTGATTGGTTGGCGAATGAAATTGAATTGTGTTTAACTGATGAGATCAAAAATGAGATAAATAGAAATCAAGATGAAACCCAAAGAAAGAAACTACGCACTATAGCCAACAGTTTTACTTTTCTTTCTTGTACGCAAGAAAATTTCGAGCAAGCGTGTCAAGCTATACGTAAGTTTTTCCCAAACAATATGAGTGATAGTGATGCTTCAGACCTTCGTCAACTTGCCAGAGTTATTGCTTCCAGCATCAAGATTTCTTTCTTCATCACAAGGGATAAGAGATTGCTGAATATTGAGGAGGAAATATATAATGATCATAGCCTGCTGATTATTCACCCTATTGATTTTATTATTAGATTAGATGAACTATGTCGAGAGGCAGAATATCAACCCGTAAGATTAGCTGGTACTAATATAGAAAAAAAACGTGTTCAAAGTGGAAAAGTAGATTTAATAATTAATTTATTTCTAAATCATGCTCAAGGTGAAAGAAAGGTTGAGTTTAGAAAAAACATTAGAAATTTTCTCTCGAATCCCGAACAGTTTGAATGTTTTATAATTATTCGTCAAGAAGATCCAATCATTCTTATCATATACGATAAATCAGACAATGAAGAGTTAAAAATACCTATTTTACGTATTAGAGACACAAAGTTAACTTCCACTCTCTTACGCCATTGTATATTTCAGTCTTTTTTTAGCGCAGCTTGTGAAAAAAGACAGTTTACTAGAGTTACTGACACATATTTAGATGAACAAGTAACCATAGCACTTCAAGAAGATAGTTTTATCAAAACTCAAGATGGATGGTTAAGGGCTAACTTAGCTATAGTAGATGATGCTGATTCTATCGCTTCATATCTGTCATATATATGCAGTAAATCACCTAAAAATTACGGGCATTATAGTTCGTTTGTAGATGTTTTAATCAATAAATCTTCACTCAGTAATTCTGATTGGATGGCAGATATTGAACGTATATTATATCCGGCTAAAATTATTGATGCTGATATTTCTAATTTTATTATTCCTATTAAAGCCTGGTGGGCTAAAGATTTATTTGATCAAGAATTAGCAGCAGATGTTTTGTGGGGAGCTAAAGAAGACCTTGCATTAAAACGAGAAGTGGTATACTATTGCGCGAAACGTTCAATTCAAGCCCCTGGAAGAATTTTGTGGTATGTTAGTAAAGCTGGTAGTGAAAGCCATAATTTACATAAGCTTGGAGCTATTCGTGCTTGCTCAATACTAGATGAAATAATAATCGGTAAACCAAAAGATTTATACAAAAAATTCAGAAGGTATGGAATTTATACATTTGATGATATTCGACAATCTACTAAGGATAATTTAGATAAAAATATCATGGCTATCAAGTTTAGTCATACAGAATTGTTTAAAAATCCAATAAAATTACATGAAATCGAGAATATCTTGAAACGGAAAATTTCAGTTCAAACTTCTTCAAAAATAACAGCAGAAGAATTTGTATTATTATATAATGAGGGAAGTCTATTCACTATTGATCAATGACTTTAATGTCTCCAAATATACTTTTATTATCGATACAACAAAAATATGCCAACATGATTTTTGATGGTGACAAACAAGTCGAATTGCGTCGTGTCAGACCTCGGCATCTCAAAGAAGGAGATTTAATTATCGTTTATGTCACTTCACCAAAACAGGCATTAGTTGGTGTAATTGAGGTAGAAAAAGTTGTTGATAAATCACCTACAGAGCTTTGGAATATTGTGGGAGATAAAGCTGGCGTTGCTTATGATTATTTTCAAAAATATTATAGAAATTCCTCAATAGGTTATGCTATCTTCTTTAGAAGAAAATTTAGTTTTGACTCTCCAATTAAGTTAGAACACTTAAGAGAAAAATGGTCTGATTTTCGACCACCACAATGCTATCATTACTTAAAAGATAAAGAAATAGATTTTATCCAATCTATAGCAAAACAAGATATTTTAAGTTTCTCAGAAAATCCCAAAATTTACCAAACTGAACTACTAGCACAAAGTTAAGTGATTGAAAGTCTGTGAATTTTGAAATTCAGAAATTTTGAATCGGCAATATTTACTTGATATGTATTTTTTCTAATATTTGCTATTCTTTCTTCAATCCAAGTTTGTATTTTTAGAGAATATATACGTATCGGAATGGGGGTGAGGGACAGGTTTCTGAAGTTATTTCCCAGTCCCCAGTCCCCTATACCCCAATACGGTTCAGATAAGAAAAATAAATTTCAACAAAACCAGCAAATGATCACTCAACAAAAAACGCAAGAATGATTTTGGAGGGGGTTTGGGGGACGCAACCGTCCCCCAATCGGGGGCTTGGGGGAGAATCCCCCAAATCTTGCTCATTGTCTAATAGGTAGAGCAAAAATTGAAAAATCAACTCTCACCACCTTAACTGAACCGTATTGCCCTATACCCTTTAAGCTGCTTCTCTAAATTGAGTCGAGACGTTGACTTCAGATAATGAAAGTGAAAGCTGTTCAGACTGAGGTGCGGCGGCTTGTTCTAACACTTGTACTTCTATATTGACACTGACTAAATAACTACCCGTGTCAGCACCAACTGCTTCCGCAATTAATTTGGCAAGCTCAGGACGCTTTGCAGTCAGAGGATCTCTTAAGATGCAACGATCCCATTCGTGTTTGGCTGTGGGGTTGAGATTGAGAATGTAATGTTTCATCATTGGACTAGACCCTTCTTGAATCCCTCTTCCAGAAGCTCTTGACATGGTTTTTCTACCAAGCTTTGTGAGTGCTGTATCCATTATAGTACATTTGTACTATAATGGGAAGATGCCAGCCAAAAATCATCTGCGCGGAAAGCCAGTATTTCGTTGCTAAGTCTATGCAAAATTACATAGCGTGTTTAGATATACGAACCTAGTTAAATTAGAGCAGAATTTATATATCTAATGGCAGAATTTTATTGCAGACAATAAATACTAAATAATAACTATTCCGATCACCTGACGAACTTGATTTAATTATCTACCGCTTGCTATTTAGGCAACGGTAGATTTTTTAAAAATTTACGTCAATTTTTAATTAAAAATCCACTATAGATTCTGCATCTAAAATTAAGGATTGCAATACATACACTGAGATGGATCGGCAAATTTATCTCCATGAGGAAATAACTTTTCTTCTTTAAAGCCGCATTGATGACATTCGTATAGAACTTTATAAATTAGTGTTGTTGGTGTATGGCAAATTTCACAAGGTAATCCTGGAATGCGTTCCGTAATTTCAAATCCAGGTGTTTGACATTGAGGACAACAGGTATTGATTTTATTAAGTAAGTTTTGTGTAGCTTTAGCAATATTATTCATGCGCGTAGGGTTGTAAAGTGCGCGCATATCAGTTTCTAAGTGAACTGTTTTTTCTGGTGCGCTTGTCAAAGCTAATTCTACTAATTCTGTTAACTTGGCTTTTGTATTAATCCCTTTGATGATTTCACTCTGCTGACAAATAGCATTTTCATACATTAGCACTAGACCATGTTGAGGAAACCCTATTTTTTCAGCGAATTCATATGCTTCAGTGAGGGAATTAATTACTTGATAATTAAAGTTTGTTTCCAGAGAAAATTCTTCACCGATAATTTCTAAATTATTGGTTTTATCTAATAAAATAACTATCTCTCGATTAGCAGAAAGATAAGGTAATGCCGGATGAGGATGAAAACTACCTTCACTGGCGATCGCTAATTTTTCTCCAGTGATTTCTAAGGCTTTCTCTGCTTTTAATTTAGCGGCGGCGATTTGTGTTCCCAGACGTTTAACTTCTCTAGTAAATGTGCCGAAAATATCTGTATCAAAATTCGGGGGTACTATAGTTTTAACGCCTAATCCCTGTTCTAATAGCGGTGCAATTACTTTTTCTTTATGGTGCATTGTAGCGATCACAGCCGTGCGATCGCTAAATAATTCCTGAACTCTACCCATTAATTAAACTCCCTGTGAAAAAGGCAAAAGGTAACAGACAAATCAAGTAATGCTTTACCTAATTTTCTCTCAATGCCCAATACCCCATTCTCAATACCCAATTTAAGCATTACCCGATAATAAAGGAATATTTTCCGCTATCGGATCAGTGACAATTACACCTTGCTTTTGTGACCAAAATTGACTTAAAAAATGAATTTGCCTCAATCCAACCAGTAAATTTAAACCAGGAATAAACAACCACCAAACTACAAGCGGTGCTTTCATCCCAGCTTGGCAGTATAATTCATTAACTGTTTGATATAACTTAAACTGAACTATATAAATCCAGATAATACCTAGCAAAGAAAACCAACCAAACCACCCAGGTACATCAGGATCAAAAATTCGCAAAGCTTGGGGAATTCCTACACCTAAGACAAAAGGTGCTAAACTCAAAGTCCCTGACCAACCAAACCCGTTATAGCGGCGTAGTTCTTCTTGAATAATCCACTTGTACCAGCCGTAGTACAACAACCCAGTGACTACAGACAACAAAATTACTCGCCACAAAGGACGGGGTTGACCTAATGGTTTATCGGACATATTTACGCCTGAGATATCACAACAATTTTCTTAACATTTCTTAATGTAGGATATCTCAGGTGATCTTGTCTAACTTTGTTCTTGAGGAATTTGTGGAATTTGGGCTGTGAGTTTCTCTTTATCTAATCTGCGTTTTCTCGCGTATAGCTGAATAGTCACCGCCATGAAAATAATCAGGCCGAAAATCAACCAGGCTGTGAGGTCAGTGGGAAGACTATTCTTAAACACAGCCAGCATCACGATCACTACTAACATGACTGTGGGTGCTTCATTCAAAGCCCGTAACTGTTGACTACTCCAGCGACATTCATCGGCGGCTAATTTCTTCATTAATCTACCGCAGTAGTGGTGATAAACCAATAACAAAGCGACACACAGCAGCTTGAAGTGTAACCAGCCTTGTTTTAAAACCTCTGGTTCTGTACTCAGCAAACCGATAGCCATTGCTACCGTTACCAGCATTCCTGGGGTTGTAATGATGTTGTAGAGGCGTTTTTCCATAATTTGATACTGATTTTTCAGTATCGTCCGTGCTGGTTCTGGTTCTTGGTTAGCTTCTACGTGATAAATAAATAACCTTACCAAATAAAACAACCCCGCAAACCAAACCACAATACCAATAATATGAAATGCTTTAAACCAGGAATATGCCATGAAGTGCAACCTACCTTTATGAATCTCTGCTTTTGATGATGGCTATTACTATCATTATCAGGTTACGGCAAAACATGATTTGTCATTCCAGATATTTGAAGAATTGTAAATTATGGAGTTTAGGGGCTTAGGGGTCACAGAGATGATAGTTTTGACATTGATTTTACGGTCAATACTCACCTTTTGAGGAATACCAAAAAATGAATCATCCCAAATGAACAGATTAGTAGAGTGCGTCAGGGTGAGAAAACCTAACTATACCAAGAGATTATTCATACTGACGCACCCTACAGGTTGGATATTTTTTATCTGGATGTCCCTTATTTTTGATATCTTGACTCGCTTTCTCAGGGAAATCGGTAAAACTTGAAATTAATAGAAATCATCAAATAAATTTAGCTAAAAATTCACTTGATATTTGTTAATTGATCGCATAACCTAGATTGTCAGCTATCTTCTTTCAGGAAGGTTATGAACAAAAAACTCATACTGAATTTGTTTGCTAGTTCCTCGGTTTTCGTTTCTTTAATTTCGACACTGGGAATCATTAACCCTGCTCATGCTGGTGTAAACTTAACTCAGCGATTGATACACACTGATGATGGTCGTACCTGTATTACTAATCCTCACGGTTTGAAAGATTTTGTGTGTATTCGAGATTCGGAAAGAGACCCAAAAGCGTCTTCCCCACCTAAATCAATGGTAGTTTCATCACGTCCATCAGATAATTCAGTGGCTGAACTGAACTTTACTGAGGAAGAAAGTGATATGGCAATTAAGGTGTTTGGTTGTGACTGTCCGTATTGTCTGAATTCCTTGCGGCAATTACGGGGAACTGGCAACTTGGTGTACTAGACTTGCTCAGTAATTAGGCACTTTGATGTTTGTTTTTGATATGAAGTTGATTTAGTCAACAAAAATCAGCATTCTTGTAACCAAATGCTTTTGAAATTGATGCGTAGTTGATAATTGAATATACTTAAAGCCTTGGTAAAATTTCTGGTAGTAAATGCCCAGGGACTTTAGATAAAGCCAAATTTTGTCCTTGAATTCCTAATTCATTGTGGAAAGCACGGATTGTTCTCACTACATAAGAGAAAG
The DNA here is from genome assembly GCF_050235535.1 of Aliinostoc sp. HNIBRCY26. GTDB lineage: Bacteria > Cyanobacteriota > Cyanobacteriia > Cyanobacteriales > Nostocaceae > Trichormus. The sequence goes on along the minus strand of NZ_CP189852.1, from coordinate 287,369 downwards.
AAGTTTGATAGGCTTCTGGTTGTTTATTCAAACCATTTAAAGCTTGTAAATGATTTGTTAATGCTGCTTCTAAATGTTGCGATCGCTTGCTCTTATCGCCAATAAAAGTATTATCTGTAACTAACTGGTAATGGGCAAGTCCCAGGTTATTGTAAGTGGCAAATAAATCAAAACTTAAGGGTGCGTTACCTAGAGAATTAGCCAAAGCAATGGCCTCTTCATAAGCACTAATACATAGTTGTAATAAGTTTTGTTTAGCTTCTTTAGCTGTTTGCGCCAAGTTTGCTAAGTGCCAATAAGCTGTGCCTAAATTATTTTGTGTGGCGGCGCAAGCAGTAGGAACAGTAGCAGGAGTCCGGTATTTTAAAGCTTCACCGTAGACATCTATCGCTAACTGGAGATTTTCCCCTGGTTGTTCATACTGTGCTAGATTCCAGTAGGCTGTACCAATATTATTTTGAATCATCCCATATTTGAGGGGTTCTACTTGGGGATTGTAGTAAGCTAAGGCTTGTTTGTAAGCTGCGATCGCTTTTTTCAAATTAACAACCGCTTGGTTGTATTGTGCTAAATGCCAGTAAGCTGTACCTAAATTATTTTGACAAGCGGCGTACTTCAAAGGATCTGATTCTACAGTTCTGTAGCGTAAAGCCTCAGTGTAAGCTATGATAGCCTGCTGCCAATTCTCAGCCGGACTACCAAACCGCGCTAAATCTCCGTAGGCTGTTCCCAGATTATTTTGCACCCGTGCATAAGTCTCAGGATGGGTTTGGGGAGAAATGATTTTTAAAGCCGAGTTATAATACCCAATTCCTTGCTCTATGTAAGTTTTCCCTGTTTGTATATAGGTTGGCGTGCGGTACAACATCCAATAGAGTGTACCTAAATCATTGAAAGTATCTGGCAATTGTGGCGATTTTTCATCGTAGGCGATCGCTTGCTGATAAGCAATAATCGCCACCATGATATTCTCTAATGTCGATTGTCCTTGCTCTATGTGTAAGCGATATAAATCACCTAGTTGATGATAAGCAGCCGCTAACACTTCACCAACAGCTTTTTGCGAGTGTAACTTCTCAATTTCCCGCAGCAGTTCTTGTGGTTGCCACTCATCTTCCCCGACTAGAGTTGTGACATGATCATTAGTGGCTAAAACTAATTTGATTAACTCTGAGCTAACATGAGTCAACGACAACAATGATAAGTTATCAGGCTGACTAGATTGAGCAACGCTTTCCGGTTGTTGTCGTTGATTAGTGAATAAGTGAGTGTCTGCGGCTGAAGACTCTTGCTTGAAGTTGGAATACTCATCTTTTGGTTTTATGGGTAATTCCAGAGCTTCTCTATACTCAAACTCAGTTTCAGTCGGAACTGCTACTTCTGTATCTCTACCTGCATCTTCTAACATTGATTGCTCAGTATTGCCTAGTGGCAAACCCCTAGAATTAGTAAAACGTTCGGGATGCGATTTATTTTGTGTTGTCGGTGTGGGTTCTCCAGCAAAAACAAACACACCAGTCCGCCAACGCCAAAACTGTGGTGCTGACTGCTGAATAGCCGCCAACCAAGGACGCGATAACCATAACAGTACACTAGATTCTAGAAACCGATTCGATTCTTGAGCAAAAAAATATTGTTCGCTTAAACGTAAATAATGCAAAAATAATCGTTGACTTGCTACCGATTGTTTTGTCAACTGTTCCACACCAACAAGCTGAAATGTTGGTATGGGAAGAGGTTTTCCAGGAGTATCTTTAGAACCACCCACTATCGGGGGTGGATAATTCCTTAACCATTGATTAATTTGTTCGATGGGATTCGGCTCGTGCAAATTTAACCGCAATGTTACTAATCGAGGATAAGCCGGTGTACTAGTCGTTTCCTTTCCATCACCTGGCTGATATAAGATTTGTCCCACAGGATAAGCCAAAGTTGAATGTAAACGAGCCGCTACTTGATTCCTCAAGTGTAAATCATCACATACCGCCAAAAATATTTGTCGCCGCAAACCCAGGCTGAGGGCAAGTTTTAGGCGGTGATATACTTGCCGATTCCAAGCAGAATTATCGGAACGGGCGGGATCATTCATGCTCATGAAGTTCAACGGCCAAGGTAAATAAGCAAGGAACAGGGGAGAAAAACCGCATGATTAATAGACGCGTTTTTCTCAAGAGTCAGGAAGTTATCACCCGCTAAGGGTTTTAGTGTAGCAGAACAACCTTAAGAGGATGCAAGCTAGATGCAGCTTCTTAGAGAGGAGTTCAGCCTTGAAATTGGTCATTTTGCTGAAACCTCCATCAGTTTAAACTTTCTTCAGGGTGGATTAAAGCAAAACAAATGTCTAAACTATGACTATGAACAAGTAAATATGACTATAATCAGGATAAATCTATACTAAATTTTTTATTTTGGATCTCTCTTGTTTCAGTTTTAGTGATTGTACTGGTATAAAAGAGTTTTTGACTGAATAGAATTAATCTTCATAAAAAATAAAAATCCAGGTTTCTAGCAGATGGAAACCTGAAACACATAATAAAAGAAATTTTTGATTAAATTTTCTTATTCTTAGCTGAGATTAGAAACAGAGAAAGCGACGAAAATTAGACCACCAACCAAGATTGTTGCTGCAACACCTAAAATTACATAGTTGCGCTTTTGTGCTGCTGTCGGAGGTTCTGCACGATAAACCTTTGGTTCTTGGGCAAAATTATTTAAACGTCCGCCTTCTTCGTTGGTATAGGGCATGAATTAATTCCTTGGACTCAATTTTTTATTTAATCTTATAAAGATATGTATCTGCTATCGATCAGATCAGATATAAATCGTTACATAATTTGAGAGACATTAACATTAGGCAGTATCTACGAATTACCAGCATATTCAACAATCGTATGTGGATGTACTACCGTAAGACCAGAAATGCCTGAAAAATCATTTGGATTAAGGGTTAAAACGTGACTGATATCATACGCAAGCATAATTGCAACAATACGAGCATCATGAGTCCGTTTACCCTTTATTTGATTTACAGTGACTAAATTCAACCATGTTGGAAATATTTGTAATATTTCCTCTGCAAGTGGAAAACGCTCAAGTAATGAATCAATAACAGTCCGTGTCTGTTTAATTGACCAACCTAACCCATTGACATCAATAGGGCTGATATCCTGTGGGATCTCGGTGATCTGAATTTGCCCATCCTGATAGATGCCCCCAATGGTTTTTAGTATAAGTTACTGTCAGGTTGGTATTTCCTTTCATTCTGACTTGAAAAAGGGGTATAGGGGTATAAGGGTATAGGGGTGTAAGGGAAAGACTTTTTCATGTTTTCTTGTGTACGCAGTTCATGATGGCTACTAACTCCCGTCAAAAGGCTATGCCTGGAAGATTAACTAACTAACAATCGTACCAGTCAGGGGAGAACTAGCACTGGCGTAGGATTTGATGGGCATTCGTCCGGCTAAATAGGCTAAACGACCGGCTTGTGTGGCTAAATTCATGGCGCGCGCCATTGCTATAGGATTTTGAGCTAAAGCGATCGCACTATTAATTAATAACGCATCTGCGCCTAATTCCATTGCTTGGGAGGCTTCTGAAGGTGCGCCAATCCCCGCATCCACAACTACAGGTATATTGGCATTCTCAATAATGATTTGGATATTTGCAGTGGTTTTTAAACCCTGTCCTGAACCGATGGGGGAAGCTAAGGGCATAACAGTTGCACAGCCTACTTCCTCCAATCGTTTAGCTAACATCGGGTCAGCATTAATATAAGGCAACACGGCAAAACCTTCTTTTACCAGTTGTTCGGCAGCTTGTAATGTCCCAATCGGATCAGGGAGTAAATATTTCTGGTCTGGAATCACTTCTAACTTAATAAAATTATTATCTTCCTGTCCCAATAGTTTTGCCATTTCTCGCCCTAAACGCGCCACGCGAATTGCTTCTTCGGCAGTTTGACAACCTGCTGTATTGGGTAACATCCAAATTTTTGACCAATCTAAAGCTTCCGCTAAACCTTCATGTCCTGGTGCTTTTGTCTGTACTCTTCTTACTGCCACAGTGACAATTTGGCAACCACTAGCCTCAACACTTTGCTGCATTTCCTCAATGCTGCGATACTTACCTGTACCGGTCATCAGGCGGGAGTGGAAGGTTTTACCGGCGATTGTGAGGGGGGATTGGGGACACTTCGACAAGCTCAGTGCATCGCTGGGGACTGGGGATTGGGGATTGGAGACTGGGGATTGGGAAATGAGCATGGGGGTAGATGGCTGTTTTTGAAAGCGAGAATAGTGGAAATGGGAGAGGAGAGGGTCTGATTTTTGTTCCCAAACTAAATCAGCGATGAGTTGGGCGGTGATGGGTGTAAGTAAGATACCGTTGCGGTAATGACCTGTAGCCAAGGTGAGATTCGCACAGTGGCTAGTGCCTAAGATGGGCAGTTCATCGGGAGTTCCGGGGCGAAATCCCCACCAAAATTCTTGTATGGGATAATGCTGTAATTCTGGGTATAAACGCATCGCGCCTTGCAGTAAAGCTTGCATCCCATCAGGGGTATTATGGGGAGTAAAGCCCACATCTTCACTAGTTGCCCCAATAATAATGGAACGATCGCGCCTGGGTACGATGTAGATATTGTCTCCAAATAACACCCGCTTTAAAGGCAGTTCTGGCAGAGAGTCGGGAACTCTGACACTCAACATTTGCCCTTTGCGGGGGAATACGGGTATAGGCAGTAATTGATTAGACCAAGCCCCCGTCGCCAAAACATAATGGTCAGCCCGAATGATGCCCATATTAGTTTGAACACCTATAACCTGACCTTGTTGTTGTAAGAAAGCTTCGACTGTCACACCATCCTTGAGTTCTACACCCAAAGACTCAGCCGCAGTCCACAACACATGAACTAAAGCCCGATTATCAACTTGGGCATCTTCTGGATACCACCAACCGCCAACGACATCTGAGCCTAATCCTGACTGATAGTGATGGATAGCAGTTTTATCTAACCAATAGGCAGGCGATTCTCCCTTGTCTTTGATATCCCCCTGCGGCTCATAAACTGGGGCTAAAATTCCACAAGCCCAGTAACCAGTCTTTAAGCCCGTTAAATTCTCTAATTTTTGTGTCCAGTCTGGATATAATGAGCGCGATCGCCAGCACAAGGACTTCATCGCCCCATCGGTAATTCTTTCTGCATCTGGGGCTAACATTCCGGCGGCGGCGTGGGAAGCAGCAGCTTGGAAATCACGACAAAGCACGGTGACATTTGCCCCGCGCCACTTCAATTCAACGGCGATCGCTAAACCAATAACGCCGCCACCAATAATTACAATCTCACCAGTCATTAGTTAGTAGTCATTAGTCATTAGTCATCAGTGGGCTAGTACAGTCTTAGGGATTTCCCCTATGAAGAACTAGCTTTCCCTGGAGGAATACCCGAAGGGTCATTAGTCAACAACTAATGACCAATAAATTGTAACTAACAACTAGTAACACCAGGAAATAAACAGAGCAGCACAGGAGCAAAATCAGTGATCACTGATCACTGAACAATGTCCCATACCCAATTACCACAAAGCGCGAATGGGTTCTCGGTCTTGATTACTGGGAGATGAAGTAGTAGTAGATTGCACTTCTGTAGTTGTGTCTGAACTATTATCAGTAGTATTTTCAGAACTGTTGTTATTGGAAGTATCGTTATTGTCAGAGGATGATGGTGACTCGTTAGCGTTACTCTGAGCTACGTTTGTCCGGCTAGTGGAACGGCGATCTTCTTGAGAAACGTTACCTCTTTCTTCACTAGAACTATCACTAGTATTATCGCTAGAGTTATCACCAGCATTGAAATCTTCTTGTTGAGCTACATTACTTCTGTTTTCGGGCGTAGTAGCATTGCCTCTATTCCTGCTGGGTGCAGAGCTATTAACATTAATGTTGGCTGGGAGAACTTTGGATGCTTTATCTCCAGGGGCGTTGTTACTGACTGTTTGAGGCTCACGCATCGGAAAATTAATTCCTAGCAATGTTCCCATTAAAATTGCCAAGCCTCCAGCCATTAAAACTAGTGGTGTCCATCTACCCATCTTGATTTTCTCCTTTTTAACCTAACCTTCTGGTTGCCATACGACTTGAGAACCTTGACCCCAAAATCCGTCAAATTTTGTTACTTTTACGTCGCCTAGCACTTGAGTCTGACAAGCTAAACGCAGGTTTTTTGTAGGAGAATGGGGAGGAAGCGATCTCCGCGTTTGATCACGCCAATTCGCTGCTGACACCTCACCCTCTACTTTAACCGCACAAGTTCCGCAACTACCAATTCCTCGACAGTTTATTAGCCTAGCACCGCCATTGTAGAGGTCAATACCATTTTCTAGTAGAACTTTGCGTAAATTAGCTCCGCTATGACACTCAATTGTTTGACCTTGAGCCAGTAACTTAGGCATATTCTAATTACCAAATAGACTTTTTGTTGTATCTTGACACATTGCTTGTAAAGTTGTATCAACAGTTTGATTCTTATGACCACAAATCCCTTACCCCAAATTTGGCTTTATGACACCACACTACGGGATGGCACTCAGCGCGAAGGGTTATCAGTTTCCATAGAAGACAAGCTACGCATTGCTTACAGACTAGATCAATTAGGGATTCCTTTTATAGAAGGTGGGTGGCCTGGGGCTAACCCTAAAGATGTTCAATTTTTCTGGCAGTTACAAGAGAATCCGCTTAAACAATCAGAAATTGTGGCATTTTGTTCAACTCGTCGCCCGCACACCACAGCGTCCGAGGAACCAATGCTACAGGCCATACTGACTGCGGGGACTCGCTGGGTAACAATTTTCGGCAAATCCTGGGATTTACACGTCACATCAGGTCTAAAAACGACTTTGGAAGAAAATTTAGCGATGATTCGCGATACGATCGCGTTTTTTCGCACTCAAGGACGGCGAGTAATTTACGATGCGGAACACTGGTTTGATGGTTATAAGCAGAATCAAGACTACGCTTTACAAACTCTCAAAGCCGCAATGATGGCTGGGGCAGAGTGGCTAGTTCTGTGTGATACCAATGGCGGGACTTTACCCCATGAAGTGAGTCAGATTGTGCAGGATGTGGTACAGGCGACTGGGGAATGGGGAATGGGGAATGGGGAATGGGGAATGGGGAATGGGAAAAAAGATGATTCCTCATTATCAATGCCCAATTACCAATGCCCAATTCCCCAAATCGGGATACATACTCATAATGATTCAGATATGGCGGTAGCCAATGCCCTAGCAGCTGTGATGGCGGGGGCAACTATGGTACAAGGCACAATTAACGGTTATGGTGAACGGTGTGGCAATGCTAACTTATGTTCACTGATTCCTAATTTACAATTAAAGCTGGGCTACAGTTGTATCGCTGAACACCAGCTGATTCAACTAGCAGAAGCTAGTCGCTTTGTGAGTGAAGTGGTGAATTTAGCCCCTGATGAACACGCGCCTTTTGTGGGACGTTCGGCTTTTGCCCACAAGGGTGGTATTCATGTGTCGGCGGTGGAGAGAAATCCCCTGACTTATGAACATATTCAGCCAGAACAGGTGGGCAATCGTCGCCGGATTGTGATTTCGGAACAGTCTGGGGTTAGTAATGTGTTAGCTAAAGCCAGGAGTTTTGGTATTGAAATTGACAAGCAATCCCCCGAAACTAAGCAAATTCTCCAGCGTCTCAAAGAGTTAGAAAGTGAAGGTTATCAATTTGAGGCGGCTGAGGCTAGTTTTGCACTGTTGATGTATGAGGCTTTAGGCGATCGCCAGAAATTTTTTGAGGTGAAAGGTTTTCAAGTCCACTGTGATTTAGTGGAGGGGAAAGAATCTAATAATGCTCTAGCTACAGTGAAATTAGCTGTTAATGGTGAAGATAAATTAGAAGCTGCCGAAGGTAATGGCCCTGTAGCGGCGTTAGATGCAGCTTTACGCAAAGCTTTAAGGAATTTCTACCCGCAAATCGCCAATTTTGAATTGACAGATTACAAAGTGCGGATTCTCAACGGACATCGGGGGACAGCATCTAAAACTCGTGTGCTAGTGGAATCGGGTAACGGTTCTCAACGTTGGACGACTATTGGCGTTTCGACAAATATTTTGGCAGCTTCCTATCAAGCAGTTGTGGAGGGCTTGGAATATGGTTTGTTACTGCATTTTCAAGCATCTCAAGGTTTAGGGTTTAGGGGTGTGAGGGTGTAAGGGTGAAAAGCGATCGCTGGGAGGAGTGCTGAGTGATGAGTGCTGTTAGCGGTGGCGCGGCGTTTAGTCGGTGCTGAGTGATGAGTGCTGAGTGCTGAGTGCTGAGTTAGGGGATTTTTCTCCCCTGCTCCCTGCCCCCTGTCCCCTGCTCCCCTGCCTCCTTAACTAAAACTCTCCCAAGCTTGACTAACTAACTTACTCAGCCAACGACGTTGCTGCTGGTCTAACACTGGGTCATCAGCTAGCAATTGGGCTGTCAACTCTTCTAAAGATTGTCCTTGGGAACGGACGATTTTAATGACTCCTGCGATCGCTGAGGCGACTAATTCTTCATCTATCGGCTGTTGTTTTAACGCAAAAATTTCTTGAGGACTGTCTGGAATGGGATAATTCATGGCGTGGGTTTATTAAACTTAGGAAATGGAAAAAAGTTTTGACAAATTATTAAAAATTCTTTACTGAATCTTTATTGAAACCAATAGGGCGGAGTTTAGCGTACTTGATGCCTTTCGCATATCTGCCTGGATAAGTAGATTAATCACAGATGTCAGAAAAACATGAAAGAAATCCTTTATCTCGAAGTTCCGATTTCGGACACGGCAACTGTACGTAGTTGGCTGCAATCAGAGTTTGACCCAGGAAATTGGGAAAAAATACTGACTCCAGATGGATTCCGCCTGAAATTATCTAGTAAATATACAACAGGTGGTACTAATTTTTCCGAAAATTTACCGAAAGAAATCTCTGTATTTGTTTGGTCTGTCCAAAGAACTACTTACCTTAAGGTCTTCCGATGGGCAGATACACCCCTTCCCCAAGAACAAGATTTTCTGCAACAGTTAACAAAAGCCGTCAGACAGCGTTTTCCCCATTGCTACCCCGAACCACCAGCAATTGATTTATCACAGCAATCGATTTTTGAGGCTTTAGCCCCTTACTATCCCCTAACGGTGAAATATTTCCAAAAAATGCCCAATGGGGAATATGACCTCAAGCGCGCCTATTGGTGGGAACAAAGATGGCGTGAGGGAGTGCGGCATCCTCAAAAGCCTCGTCAGGTGCTGTTTGTACGAGAAGATGGGGCAGGAAAAACACCCAATCCCCAATCCCTAATCCCCAATCACCAATACGACTTGATTTATATCGGCGGTGCGCTGGGGGTAATTCATGCAGCAGTGATGGCACAATTGGGTTACAAAGTGCTGCTGGTGGAACGTCTGGCGTTTGGACGGATGAATCGGGAATGGAATATTTCCCGTGATGAACTTCAAAGTTTGGTGAACTTGGGTTTATTTACGCCAGCTGAATTGGAAACGATTATTGTCAGAGAATATAAGGACGGATTTAATAAGTTTTTTGACGGCAATAATCCACCTAAATTGCGATCGCCTATTTTACATACGCCAACGGTGCTAAATATATCTTTAGACTCCGATAAATTATTGCGGTTATGTGGACAAAAGTTAACAGCCGCAGGTGGCGAAATTTGGGATGAAACAGAGTTTTTGCAAGCCAATATTGATCAATCACAAGTTGTAGTCACACTCCAGCATTTACCCACTCAAACACAAAAGCAAGTGAGTGGTAGGCTTTTGGTGGATGCAATGGGAACGGCTTCCCCCATTGCTTGGCAATTAAACGGTGGACGCGCTTTTGATAGTGTCTGTCCGACGGTGGGAGCAGTGATTGACAAGGGATTTGCCCCTGGTGTGTGGGATTCACAGTATGGTGATGTATTGTACAGCCACGGCGATATTTCACGGGGTAGACAATTAATTTGGGAATTGTTTCCTGGTGCGGGTGAAGAACTGACAATTTATCTATTTCATTACCACGAAGTTAATCCAGAAAACCCCGGTTCTTTGCTAGAGATGTATGAGGATTTCTTTACGATTTTGCCGGAGTATCGCCGATGTGATTTAGAGCAGTTGGTGTGGAAAAAGCCAACCTTTGGCTACATACCAGGGCATTTTAGTGTAAATAGTCGCGATCGCCAAGTGGCCTTTGATCGATTAATTGCAATTGGTGATGCCGCGTCTTTACAATCACCCTTGGTATTCACGGGTTTCGGTTCGCTGGTACGTAATTTAGAACGTCTCACCACTTTATTAAATGTTGCACTCAAGCATGATTTGATGAGTCAACGCCATTTGAACTTAATCCGCGCTTACCAAAGTAATGTGTCTGTCACTTGGCTATTTTCTAAAGGGATGATGGTTCCTACCGGAAAATTCCTCCCACCCCAACGCATCAATGCCATGTTAAATACATTCTTTGGGTTATTAGCTGATGAACCCCTGGAAGTAGCCGACAACTTTATTAAGGATCGTTGTACTTGGTTAACTTTTAACCGCCTAGCATTGAAAGCAGCACGTATCAACCCTGCTTTAATTTGGTGGATTTGGGAAATGGCTGGCTGGAAAGATTTACTCAGATGGTTAGGAAATTACGTCAATTTTGGTCGTCACGCCTTAGTAAGTGCTGTACTAAGTGCTTGGTTTCCCAGTTTTCTCATCTGGGTTCAACCCAAACTAGAACCCCGTTATCCAGGAATATGGCTGTGGTTACTAAGTATTAACTACGCTATCACCACAGGTAGACCGCGATCGCCCCAGCAGTTTGCTAATGCTAACTTAGGGAACGAAACTCTTCGTTCGGAAGGAGTGTAATACGGATTTTGGATTTTGGATTTTGGATTTTGGATTAAAAGCCTAGATTCCTAGACTGTTCCAGAATCTCAAAACAATTCTACCTATCCTAATTCGGTATAAGAGTGTAAGGGAAAATTCATACTTGTTTTTCCCTATACCCCTCCTATACCCCTATACACCTGTTCATTGCTTAAACTTCGGTAATTCCACCGATGCTAAAGATTTACGTCCTTTTGGTGGACGCTGGGGATAAACTACTGGCGAAGGTGATTGAGAATCTTGATCAACAACTTCTCCCCCTAATTCTGGAGGTAAATCACCTAAACCGAAATTTTCATGTTGTGGATAGGGTTCACTGTGAAGATTTTCTGGTGTTGGAGTAGGTTTATCTGTAGACGATAGATTAAATGACAATGTAGCAGAGTTATTTACTGGAGGTATGATTTCTGTAAATTTGATTGCTGGGTTGTCTGGTGTCGTTTCTGGTGCTGTATCGTCTTCAACATTTGTCGCCCAAGTTTCCCAAACTGGATTTTCTTCAGCTTGATGATCAGAATGAAGTTCTGTTACTGGTGGTTGTGTAGGTGTAGTTCCACTTCCAGACTGAGACGCAAAAAACATTTGAATCAGGCTATCTATTTGCTCATCTAGTTCTGGCGATGGTGTTACAGATATCACTTCTTCTGGTTGAGTTACAGGTTCACTTTCCCCAGTTCCCATTGATGGTTCTGGCTGTGGTGGTGAGGGAGTTTGTTCTTTAGGCGGCCAGTTCCAAATCGGCGAAGGGTTGGGAACAGCGTAACTACTGGTAAATGGAGGTGGTAATGAAGGTTCACTTGTTACCTGATCAGTATTTTCTGTTGGTGATTCTGGTTCTGCTGACCAAGGTTTAATCGGCTGTGCATTAGGAAACAAAGACCTGGCTTTTTTGGCAAACCGCGATTTGTGGGGGACTGAACTTGGGGGCTTATCGGTAGCAGTATCAGAAGAATCATAACTGGGAATAGATGTTTCTAGACATTTTTCCAGTGCGGCTTTAAATTGTAATGTTTGACGTTGTTGTCGCATTAACCTAGTCCGCAACTCCCGACAGGCGTTTTCTGACTGCAATACTTGTTGAGATTGTTCGCTATAGTTTGTTTGTAATAAAGTGCATTCCCTTTCTAACTGGGCAATGCGTTGTTGACTGATTTGTAATTGGGCTTTGTAACTTTCAATTAAGATTTCTTGACGCTGTGCTGTTTGGGCTGTAGTTTCTAGCTGTTGGAATAATGATTGAATTTGTTCTTGAGCCGCAGCAAGTTCTTGTGCTTGCTGATTGAGCATAGATTCTGTAACGCTAGAGCGTCTTTTTTGCCACTGTAGAGCCTTTTCTGACTCTACCAATTCATCTTTAAGATGTTCTACTTGCTGATATAACTCATTATTGGCAGTACGCAATTCTGTATTTAGTGCCAAGAGTTTTTGAAATTCTTCTGCAATCTGTGTTTGCTGTTCACTATCAGGTTCTACAACCCAATCTGACTGTACATGATTATCTTGGGGAACATCAGCAGTTGTGTGATGGTGCGGCTCATCTGATGCGGGGTTGAGGAGTGGCAATTTAGCAACGCTTACATTGTCAGCAGGTACGACTGAATAAAAAGGACAGATAGTTTGTTCTGGTTGTAGAGAATTAGCAGAAGAATTAGGAGATTCCATCACATTCCTGTTATTTGAGGTGTCGGCTTCATTCATCACTCTTGAACCACCCACTTAATCAATGTTCAGCATTGCTGATCAACCGTCTAGGGAATAAGTTTACAGCCAAGCTATAGTTTTCCCTAGCTTAAGTAGTCATTATTGATTAGTGTTCCCCATTTTGCATCTATAACTGATGTCGTTATAACATTAAAAACTGACCCCCCGTCAACCTGAGATATTGGGGGGATTTTGAGTTTAAATGCTACAGATGTATGAGTTGCTGTACAGATACTGAAATATTTTGGTTCAAGCGGACTTGGCTTTAGTCAAAAGTTATGTGGTAGCAGCTCCCTAGTTGAAATTCACACGCTGGAGAAACACTATATCTGTATATAATTTATCAAAAACACCTTTGGGATAGTCAATAGGAAAAGTCAAAAATTTAAAAATGGGGGTTGGGGATTGGGGACTGGGAAGAAATCAATTCAAAATCCTCTACGATTTAGCGGTAGTGTTGCATAGCAAAGGTTTGCCCCTACAAAAGTCAAAATTCTTGCCTTTTGCCTTTTGCCTTCTGCCCAGTAACTATGGCAACCAACGGGGATGGAAACCAATTAGAGGAAGCTTTTCTGGTTTAATGGTGCTGATAGCTGCATCAGAAATGGGCAGTAGGGGCATTAACCATAGACTACTAGTGGCGATCGCTTCACCTTCATCAGTCTTCAAATTGTTTGCAGATGGTTTACTAGTATTGGTTTCGGGAACTACTTGGTCAAATAGCAAGGCTAAACCATCAGGTGATAAACTCATCTGCACGTTTCTTTGTTCCACTGGTAAGACTAATAGTGGTTTCTGCTGCTGGTTTTTTAGATCAATTGCTACTAAGTAAGGCTGTTCTATATATTGTGCCTGAGAGACGAGTTGTGTTAATAGGCAGTAGAGGGTAGGTGAAGCAGGATCAAACTGGCAACTGAGAATTGAGCCTGTAGTCTTGACTAGGGGTTTCTGTGTACCTTGATTGGTGACTAAAAATAATTCTTTCGTAAAGTCAGTATTAAATTTGACCATAGCTGCTTGAGAGCCATCCTTAGAAAAGGATTGTACTAAACCAAACTGTGGCAGAAAATCTAAGGGTTTGCTGGCATCTTGTTGCAGAGGCAAAATTGCAGCCCCTTGTCCTTGGGCAATGGCTACGGCTTTACTGTCAGGAGTAATTAGGAAATCTCCTCCTGGTTGACTTTGTAAACGTTGGGGTTGAAGTTTTTCGCCTGGTGGAATGTTCGCTGGCATAAACCACAATCCAAAGTCGCTGGGATTGTTTCTATTTCCTCTTTGTACGACTATTGTTTGTCCGTCTGGTGATAAGTCGAATTTGAGATTTTGATAGTCTTTATTGTCTAAAACTAGCTCGATTAAACCTGCTGTGGTCGGTGATGCACCAACTTTGGCAGAAACTCCTGTGGTGACAGTATATATTTTCGCTGATAGTAAGTCTTGATTATTGCTAGCACGGGCTGAAAACAGGATTTTTTCCCCCTCTGGATAGGCTTTAAAGTCCATCACGACTAACTCTTTGGGGGTGAGGACTGTTTTTTGTTCTTGAGTTAAGTTGTAAAGAATTAAACGGCCTTTATCTTCTTGGTCAGCTCCTATGTAGAGAATTACGCGATCGCGCGTGGTAAACTGACCCAAGAAAGGCTGTATTACCCGCTTCTTATCTTCTGGCGGCGCAAATTTATCTTTAGCTCCTTGTAACTCAACTTTATAGTTTGTGCCGTAGGGTGCAGGTGTTAACAGTGTATAAACCATCCGTCGCCCAGCCCAACTGATTTTACCCGCTAGGGGTGGGTCAATTTTTAAATTATCCTCGACACTTTTAGCATTCATAGGACGGCTAAAAGTGAGGGTAAAAGAAATATCTTCTGCCCCAATTTGCTGATTTTGCCAAGAAAAATCCCGCACCCGCGCTGCTACGACATCACCTTGCAAAATGAGCAGCCCAATCAACAAACTGAGCAACAGCATTAAAGCGATCGCTATTCGATCTAATGGTTGGAGGAAAGATTTGGTAGTCATTAGTCAATAGTTATTAGTCATTAGTCATTAGTCATTAGAGAACAGGGAACAGTTTTTCTCATCTCCTACCTTGTCCCCAGTCCCTAATCCCCAGTCCCTAATAACTATACGGATTGGGTGGCTGGGGAATTTTTTTCAAGGAACTGGCGGCGATGGTGAGTTGGCGTTTACCACTTATGGTTTCTGTCACCATTTTTCCTTCTATTTCTAGCCAAGTGTCAGGGGTGTATCTTTCTTGACCTTCTGTGAGTTTTACGGGTAAGCCAACGGGATAGGCATCTGCGGCGCAGCAGGTGAGAACAAATCTGGCGAGAAATATGTATTCTTTACCCATGTCTGGTGGGTGTATGACAAACCCTTGCACTTTCACTTTTTGACCTGTGTATCCGTCTGGCTCAGGGTAAACGCTGAGTGTGCGTACCCAGTCTACCAGCGATCGCTCTTCTGGACGAGTGGAAGCCCGAAAGGCTTGGGGTTGTACACGAGAATTAGTTAACTCTGTTACACCTCTTTGTAGTGCTTTATCGCTGGCGAATACTTGGGGTGTGATGATTATTCCTGAGATTGCTGAGATAATTAGCAAACTACTACCCCATCCAGGCGCGAAGAAGTTAACGTGCTGAAGATTGGGTGTAACCTCCCGTCTTCGCCGCCGCCATAGTTCTTTTGCTTTCAAGAAAGCGATGACAATCAAGGCGACACCACATACAACTACTAAACCAAAGAAATTGGGATGAATTAACAAATTGAGCTTGCCAGTTACCCAATACCTCAGCATTAATACCCCCCAAGATGCAATTGCTAATACATCCAGCCAGGGCAGAAATTTATTTTGGGGTTGAGATTTAGTCATTAGTCAATAGTCATTAGGCAAATAAGTTACTTTGATTTTTCTCCCCCTGTCTCCCTTGTCTCCCTTGTTTTCCTTGTCCCTCTCACCCTCACACCCCTAAACCCCTAACTAGATTACGTGCAAGTTAATGAACAGGGTAAATAAAAACGTCAGTTGTCCTGCTAGGGCAAATAGGTAAAAGATGGTTTTGGGTTTGAACATGGATAACATCAAACCTACGCTTTTGATGTCAATCATGGGGCCGAAGACCAAAAAGGCTAGTAATGAACCACTGCTGAAGGCAGAGGCGAAGGATAGGGCGAAAAAGGAATCGACTGTGGAACAAATGGAAACGACGGCGGCTAACACTAGCATGACCAAAATGGAGGTAATGGGGCCTGCGCCAAGGTTGAGGATTAAATCGCGGGGGGCTAACACTTGAATCGCGGCCGCGATCGCACTTCCTAAAACCATGACACCACCTAATTCCCGCAATTCTTGAATGCTGTTATCTAGCACTAAACGTAATTTGTCTGCTTTGCTTTTACCTGTGTTGAGGTTGGGTTCACTGGTGGGGAGTTGGTTAGCATCTAATCTTGTCGTCATCCCAGATCTACCACCTAAAATATAAGTCCCAGAACGCAAAATATTAGGTGTGTTGATGGCTGGTTTTCCTGTTGTTGATTTACCTCGGCGTTTTTGTTCTGGATTGGGAGGGGGATTAAATTTTAAGTAACGGGCGATCGCTGGTTGTACTATGGGTTGCAAGTCGGTTTGAAAACTAAACACATAGCCAATAATTGTCGCAATTAATAATGAAAAGACCACTCGCAAAACTACAATTTCTGGCTGATCACGAAATGCTGTCCATGTCGCCCAAATGACAATCGGGTTGATTGTTGGTGCTGCTAGTAAAAAACCAACTGCTACAGGTGTTGGTACTCCTTGCATTAGCAACCGCCTAGCAACAGGCACATTGCCACATTCACACACTGGAAACAAAAAGCCAACCATACTACCAACTAAAGCACCTAGTAGCGGGTTTTGGGGCATTTTCTCGACTAATTTGCGCTCATCTACGAAAAATAGCAGCAAACTGGAGAATAAAACCCCTAGAAGCAAAAAAGGCATCGCCTCGACTAGCAAACTCAAAAATATAGTGAAACCATTGTTCAATTGATTCATGGGTGTCGCAGTCAAAAGCGGTTTGATGTTTTGAGGTTATGCTTAGTCATTCTATCTGAATCAGGTTCAAACACATTTGAATTAGATACAACATCATTCAAAACAGTTAATTGATAGATGTTAGAAATTTGAGTGGTAGTCTTCATAGCTATCAATAAATTATTGATAGATTTTTGATGGTGGAACATATACTGATGATGAGTCTGATGATTGTTGTATAACCGTAATAGTTCCTATTTTTTGTATGTAGTGTTGAACTAACATAGCATTGAGTAAAACTCAAAAATTCAAGAGCAAAAGCAATAATCTTTAAATTTACAGGTTTGTGGCTATGATACTTACTCATATCATCGCTTAATGATACTGATTTCTGGGCAATTTGCTTGATAATTTATATTTTTCAACATTTGGGGATCGCTTGATTTTACTCATATTCATAGTTATTCATAGTTTTGGCTATGCTCCAAAAATTAGATTTTAGGGTTGGTTGACTTTCTACTATAAAAAGTCTCAATCTGCAATACCAATTTGCAAAATTCTGCGGAGCAAGTATTTTTTTAAGTAAAAATACCTAAATTTTTGAGTATTGATGTTAAAGTTTAGAGAATAGTACGGTTCGGTGGAAATCAGACCAATGGCTAAAATAGCTAAAAAGCTGATAGATCAGGTTGTTTTTTTAACTTCCTTGTATTAGTCCCAGTAGGAGAGATAGGGAATAAAATATTAGCTGATTATTGGCAAATTTGGCTCAAGATGA
Source organism: Aliinostoc sp. HNIBRCY26 (assembly GCF_050235535.1). Taxonomy (GTDB): domain Bacteria; phylum Cyanobacteriota; class Cyanobacteriia; order Cyanobacteriales; family Nostocaceae; genus Trichormus. The sequence goes on along the minus strand of NZ_CP189852.1, from coordinate 269,951 downwards.
GAGTTTACTGTGTCACAAGAGTTTTGTTACCAAATATCGCCGCCAATTTTATCTGTAGGTAGCGATCGCGATTTGAGTATAGAATCAAGGCTGCAAGAACTACCAATGTACACTTTTGAGGTATCAGTCAGCTGTACTGGTAAAGAAGTAGCAAAATATTTTGATAAATATCCCTTACTCCCAGGTGTAATTTTATTAGAACACGGTAAATTTTATGGAATGATTTCCCGACGACGGTTAGTAGAGTTCTTAGTTCGTCCCCACGGTGAAGACTTACTAGCGAAAGAACCGTTAGAGGTGATCTATAGTTACGTACGGAGAACGATTTTACAGTTACCTGAGACAACGCCAATTTTAACGGCAATGTACCATACTCTCAAGCGATCGCCAGAATTTTTAGCAGAACCGATAGTAGTACAGACAGCAGAAAATACCTACAAACTCTTAGATATCCAGGAACTAAATATTGCAGCTTGGCAAATTCGCGGGATTGAAACTCAAGTGCGTTATGAACGCTCTCAAGCCCAAATGATTCAAAATGATAAAATGGCTAGTCTTGGCAGATTAGTAGATGGAGTTGCCCACGAGATTTTAGATCCTGTAGGTTTTATTTGGGGTAATCTCACTCATATATCCAACTACACCCAAGACTTATTAAAATTAATAGCTGCCTACGAAAATAACTGCTCTAATTGTTGTCATACCATCGATGCCATCAAAGAAGAAATAGAATTTGATTATTTAGAGCAAGATTTATCTAAAGCTTTAACTAGTGCGCGCAGTGGTGCAGAAAGACTCAAAAAACTTGTCACCAGTTTACAGAATTTTTGTCACATCGATGCAATTTATCCTAAGCCAGTAGATTTACACGCCTGTATAGATAGTATTGTAATTTTAATTAAAAGCCGTTTGAAAGGTGAGATTCGCATTGTCAAAAACTACGGTAAATTACCACCAGTTCCTTGCTATCTAGGGCAATTTAACCAAGTATTAATGAATATATTAAGTCAATCTGTAGATGGTCTGCTAGATGAAGCAGTCAGACAACAATTACAACCAGATAGTCAACATAATCTTAAACAAGCAGAAATTGTCATTTCCACACAGGTGATTTCTAAACCCGCAAGTACACCCAATGCACCTGATGCACGGTGGGTAGAAATTTCTATTACTGATAATGGCCCAGGAATTCCTGATGAATTACAAAAACAAATGCGGGAAAATTTCTCGATAGAAAAGAGAGCCGATAAAGAAACGAGTTTAGCTGTAAGTTATAGAATCATCACTGCTAGACATGGAGGACATCTAAATTTTCGCTCCCAACTAGGTAAAGGAACAGAATTTGAAATTTTGTTGCCTTTGTTGTAGGTAGTCAATAGTCATTAGTCATTAGTCATTAGTTATTAGTTATTACTCAGCATTCATTACTCATTACTCATTACTCATTACTTCTACCTTGTCCCCAATCCCAGTCCCCAATCCCCAATCCCCTAACCTCCGCTAACTTCTCCCCAATCTCTAATTACGGAAAATAGGGCTGAATAATCATCTTCAGCAAATGACATTTTCATGGCTGTTTGGAGAATTTTCTGCACATTTTCAATACTGCTGAGATCCAAGCCTAAAGATTGAGCTTCGGAGATAAATAAATCTGTATCTTTGAGTAAGTGCTTTGTGGGAAAGTTGGGATTGCTGTAATTACCGTCTAACATACGCTGTAGTTTTTTATCAAAGGTAGGTGCATACAGCGCGCTGCTACGCAAAACTTCCATAAACTTTTCTACATCAATCCGTTGACGCTGCACAAAAGCTAAACTCAGAGCAAAGCTGGTAGTTAATGAGCCGATAAGTTGATTTAAGGCTAGTTTCAATCCCGAAGCTGTTCCCACTGGCCCCACTAACACCGGATCAGGGCCAAAATGCTTGAGTAAATCTAAGTGTCTTTCATATTGTTGTAGTTGCGCGCCTACCATCACCGTTAGCGTTCCTGTTTGAGCTTCGGGGATGCTTCCCAATACGGGTGCTTCCATATATTCTCCCCCACCGCCAACTACAGAATCTCGAATTTCTTGGCTTTGTGTTGGGGTAATAGTTCCCATTTGGATGATAGTGCGTCCAGCTAACGTCCGCCATGAAGTATCTGACAACAAAACATGATAAATTGCGGCGGCGTTAGTCAACATGAGAATGACACATTCCGCTTCCCGAATCGCATAGCGGGGATGGTTGACAATTTCCGCACCTGCTGCTTGTAGGGGTGCTAGTTTTTCTGGGGTACGGTTGTAAGCAATTACTTCTATATTTGCTGCTAACAATCTTTGGGCCATTGGTTGTCCCATTAGTCCAGTTCCCAGAAATGCCACCTTCATTGTTTGTTTTCCTTGAGTAAAGCATTAGCGAGTCCTTTGTTTAGACATCGCGTTGTCATAGTTTGGTTTTCAGTAGTCAGGGAGTAGCAATCTTGATTCCCATCTCAAATTACATAGCATTGAGTGATAATTTGAGTGTTGGCAAATGCCCAAAGAAAAAAGTGCGTTGAGTATTCATCAGCTTTTCTACTCCCGAATTACGGATTTAGCAGTTAGCCACCTGCGGCAAAACTCGCCATAATGAGGACTGATAGCAAGATACCAGGACTCAGTAGTGTTACTAACATTAACAGGTCATGAGCAGTCATAATTATCACTCCGATTGTTGACTTTGCTTCATAGCAATCACTGTTATGCTAGTCCATATCTTACTAATACAGCATTCTTAAAGAGAGTTTTAACTTTTCAGGGGTGTGGGGGAGAAAAGTTTAAATGTTTAGTTGGAAGTTTGCTGTGGTAGTTTCTCTTTTTTTCCCTGTTCCCTTTTATTGTGGCACAATTAAGCCTTTTAGTGGTTGAGTACATTCTTGTGGGGATATTCCCTTGCTTTGAATTAAAACTCCAAAACCACCTAGTCCTATGGGATCAATTAGTTGGTGGAGTGTTTCTCGTCTTTTGAGTAGTTGAGATAGGTCTATTTTCTGATAGGAAAGGTCTGCAATGCGGTTTCCTAACCCTAAAGCCATTAAAAATAAACCTTGTTGGGTGAAGCCAACTTTCTCTAGACCACAGGACTTTCCCCATTGTTCTAATGCTGTAAAGTCAACATGGGCTGTGATGTCTTGCTGTCCGATATTAATATAAGGGTTATTGTGATGACGATGTTGATAGTAACACTGGAGTGTTCCTTGCGATCGCCTGGGGTTATAGTAACGGTTGGCAGGGTAGCCATAATCAATTGTTAGCACATAGCCCCGTTGCAAGCGGTCAGCTACTATACTCAACCAGTCTAAAGCCGCTAAATTAATTTCACTACGATAGCCATCTTCGTAACCACCTCTTTGTAAATCAATCCCAACTAAATCAAAATATGCTGCTAATTGGGGTGTGGATGGTTCACCTGTGACTTCTGTAAAGGACGGGGTGGAAGACACGGAGGCATTCACTGGTGTTTGAAGTGTGACGTAAATTTCTCGCAGTTCACCCGCCTCTAAAATAAACTGATGCACTGGAAAAGCATCTACTAATTCATTGGAGAAAATACAGCCAATAATTGAGTTTGGTGCTATCTCTTCCCAGTCATACCAATACACGGGAAATTCATGTAGGTGTTGTTGCTGTTCTTGTTTTAAACCTGGGGATTTCTCTAAAATCCCATATTGCAACACAGAAAAAAAGTTTGGGTGATGCTGCTGAATGCAATTGAGGATATGCAAAGCTAATAATCCTTTACCTGCACCCATTTCTAATAAGGTAAAAGGGTGAGGTTGCCCCAAAATTTCCCACATTTGTAGAAATTGTTCGGCTAATAATTCACCAAAGTCTGTGCCAAGATTCGTTGAGGTGAAAAAGTCCCCGCCTTTAAACCCAATGTTGACCGCATTACTGGAATAATAGCCATATTCGGGATGATATAGCACCATATCCATATATTCAGCAAAGGTAATGCGTCGTTTGGGACTATGATGAATGTGATGAGCTATAGCTTGATATAGTGCAGAATTAAAATTCATAGAGGAATGGGGGTTTAGGACTGGGGACTGGGGATTGGGGATTATCAGTTATCCCTCACTTGTTCACTGTTCACTGTTCCCTGTTCCCTATTCCCTTTCACCTAATATATAGGGGGATGTGGCTAAAGTTTGTGCTGCTACTTGGATGATTTCTATGTCTGATTGTGACCAAATATGAGTTCCTTGACAGTGATGGGCTACTAGTAATCCCCATAATCTTCTATTGGTCAAAATTGGTGCTATTAGATTAGCCCTAACTTGTAAATTGCGGAGAAAATCTCGGTGACAAGGGGTGATTAGTTCGGTTTCAATATCAGCGATCGCTTTAATTCTACCAGCTAAATACAACGCTGCATACTGCTCGTTAAAACACTCATCTGGCCCTGTTGAACCCAATATAGAAAATCGCTCTGAGCTTACGGCTTCAAATGTCACCTGTCCATGCCATTGCCAGTAAAAGTAGTATAAAACCACGCGATCTACTTGCAGGTGTTCTCTTAATTGGGTTGTCGTTTGCCGAATTAATGCGTCTCTTTGCATCTTGTTGACAAGACGATTGAGAACCTTTTGTAAGCCCTCTTCTGTAGATGTATTTGAGCTAGGATCAAATTCTGCGTGAGAATGAATTGCCACAACTCTCGAATTTATAAGATTCAGTTAGTTTGGTTAGTTTTATATAGTAATTCATTCGATTCTATCGCTCAAATATAAACTTACTTAAATAGGTAAATTTAATATTGCTAGAATTAAATAATCAATACTAAATAAAACTTTATATAAAGTATGCTCTGCAATCCCAATTTATATAACTTTTCTATAAATCTACTGATAATTAATTAAAAATTAATAATTCTTGTTGAGAATTATTAAAATTGAGAACCCCGATTTTCTAAAAAAATCGGGGTTCTCAAATCTTATACAGCAATGGAGAAAAGCTAACTATCTGTCAACAGACCCCATGATCACATCGATGCTACCGAGAATCACGACGACATCAGCAACCTTCATCCCGCGCAACAGATGAGGCAAAATCTGGAGGTTGTTGAAATCTGCTGGACGGATTTTCCATCGCCAGGGGAAGACGTTGTCATCGCCCACTAGATAAATCCCTAGTTCGCCTTTACCACTTTCTACACGGGCGTAAATTTCCCCTTTGGGCATTTTGAAGGTAGGAGAAACTTTCTTCCCGATGTATTGGTAGTCAAAAGCATCCCACTCAGATTTTTTACCGGCTGCTAACCGTTTGGCTTCTAGATTTTCGTAAGGGCCTCCGGGGAGTCCTTTGAGGGCTTGCTTGATAATTTTTATAGATTCACGCATTTCGCGCATCCGCACCATGTAACGCGCCAAGCAATCACCGGCGGTTTCCCACTGCACGTCCCAATCAAAGTCGTCGTAGCATTCGTAGTGGTCAACTTTCCGCAAATCCCACTTCACGCCAGAAGCCCGTAACATGGGGCCAGATAATCCCCAGTTAATCGCTTCTTCGCGGGTAATAGTGCCGATACCTTCAACACGACGGCGGAAAATAGGGTTATTGGTGACTAATTTTTCGTATTCATCAACGACAGGTAAAAAATAGTCGCAGAATTCCATGCACTTATCTACCCAGCCGTAGGGTAAATCAGCCGCTACACCACCGACGCGGAAGTAGTTATTGTTAACCATGCGGTAGCCTGTGGCAGCTTCCCATAGATCATAGATCATCTCCCGTTCGCGGAATTGATAGAAGAAGGGAGTTTGTGCGCCTACGTCCGCCAGGAATGGGCCGAACCACAAGAGGTGGTTAGCAATGCGATTTAATTCCAACATGATGACGCGGATGTAGCTGGCGCGTTTCGGTACAGCCACACCTGCTAATTTTTCTGGTGCGTTGACGGTGACAGCTTCGTTGAACATCCCAGCTGCGTAGTCCCAACGACTCACGTAGGGGACATACATAACGGTGGTACGGTTTTCGGCAATTTTTTCCATACCTCGGTGTAGGTAGCCAATCACCGGTTCACAGTCAACGACATCTTCACCATCTAAAGTGACAATTAACCGCAAAACCCCGTGCATAGAGGGATGGTGTGGCCCCATGTTCAGCACCATTGGTTCAGTGCGGGTTTCTATTCTCGCCATAAATTCCGTGTTCTCCCATTAGAAAAAAGTGAATTGAATCGCTGAGTGCCATCCAGACAAGAGTTTTCGTGTCTGCCAAGCTCATGTTCGTAGAGGCAATATTTTTGGGGCAAACCCGGCATTTATTACCCATACGGGAGTATGTTGGAGAGATGGGGGCAGATGAGGACGTTTTGTTGATGTTGCATTTTGTTTCACTTCTTCAATTATTATAGGAAAGCTTGATATCCAATAAATTAAGCCACGGGATTTCTTCATCTCCCTGGGGATGAGGAGTTGAGGCAGTGGGGGAAGGTGGAGTAATGGTTGATTGTTGACTAATAATTAATCACTTTTGATAGTGAAGAATTTATTTGGCTACTCAATTTGAATTTACCAGAAAACTACTTCTATATATTCTGAATTTTGGGTTCAGTGGATAATAAATAGATGATTGTAGATGTTTTGTATCTATTATTCCAATGCTAAATGATGATTATTCGTGCGATCGCTCGTTATGCAGTAGATTTATATGTACACTAATTGCGCTGATTTTAAATACTAATCATTCCGACAATCAAACCTAAACTCAATAGCTAAGTATCAAAAATAAATAGTCAATTCTGATAACTCCATTCTGTTGTAATTATCTATTTTTTGTCTTCAATCTAATGACTTCTGATTTTACTGATTTACCCGCTATTGCAGAACCGACGTTTTCCCATCTACCAGTGTTACCGCAAGCAGTAATTACAGGTTTAGGGTTACGTGCAGGAGGAAATTACCTTGATGCCACGGTGGGTGGCGGTGGTCATAGTCGGTTAATTTTAGCGACTGCATCAGATATACAGTTAACAGCCCTTGACCAAGATGAAGATGCTTTAAATGCAGCAAAAAAGGAGTTAGCAGAGTTTGGGGAACGGGTGAAGTTTGTGCAGAGCAATTTTGCTAATTATCAATTTTCTGGGGCTAGTTTTGCGGGAATTTTGGCGGATTTGGGTGTAAGTTCCTATCACTTAGATACGCCAGAACGCGGTTTTAGTTTTCGTCACACCGCTAGTTTAGATATGCGAATGGATCAAAGGCAATCTTTGACAGCAGCTGATGTAATTAATGAATGGGATGAAAAAGAATTAGCGGATATTTTCTTTAAATATGGTGAGGAAAGATTATCAAGGCGTATTGCCAAGCGCATTGTTGAAAAAAGACCATTCCACACCACTACAGAATTAGCAGAGGCGATCGCATTTTGTGTCCCGCCTAAATACCGCTATGGTAGAATCCATCCGGCTACCCGCGTGTTTCAAGCTTTGCGGATAGTAGTCAATGATGAGTTAAAATCCCTAGAAACTTTTTTAGAGAAAGCACCCCAAGCCCTTGTCCTTGGTGGAAGAATTGCCATTATTAGTTTCCACAGCTTAGAAGACCGTTTAGTTAAACACGGGTTACGCAATTCACCCCTATTAAAAGTTTTGACGAAAAAGCCGATTATTGCCACGGAGGCAGAAATTGCAGAAAATCCGCGATCGCGTTCTGCCAAACTGAGAATAGCAGAGAGAGTGGTGGGTAGTGAGTGATGAGTGCTGAGTGCTGAGTGATGAGTAGTGAGTAGTGAGTAGCCAGTGGGAAATCCTTTCTCACCCTGCACCCTGCCCCCTGCCCCCTGCCTCCTACTCCCTGCCCAACGAAAAAAGAGGGAGCTAAACTAACTCCCCCTGAAAAATAAGATGGTAATCCAATAGAAAACAGCCTTTGCTATATGCGGTTTGCAGGTAGCATTGCTATGGGGTTAACTGCACCTTTACCTGTGGGATGAATTTCAAAGTGCAGGTGTGGCCCGGTGCTGAAGCCAGTGCTACCTAATCTGGCGATTTGCTGACCTTGGCGTACTTGTTGACCTACTTGTACCAAAATGGCACTATTGTGGGCGTAGCGAGTTAAACTGCCATCAGCATGGCGAATATCTACAAGATTGCCGTAGCCACCTTTATTCCAGCCGGCTTTCTCAACAACACCGTCAGAAGATGAAAACACTGGTGTACCTACAGCATTGGCAATATCAATACCTCTGTGCATTCTTCCCCAACGCCAACCATAACCAGAGGTGAGTACACCTTTTGCTGGCCAAATGTAGGCTACAGAAGAATTTGAGGGTGGGGGTGTGTTTTCGTCGATGGAACGAGGTAAATACTGGTCTACAGCTGCTAATGGCGGTAGCTTGTTGACAGAAGGAGAAACGGTTGTTCCGCGCATTCTACCCAAAGAATCATTCGCATTCAAACCATCTGGGGGGGTTGCTATCCTTGTCCGGTTGGTGTTACGAGATGGTGCAAGTTGACTAGCTCCACTGTTAGGCAAGAATTCTGGGTTAACTGACTCATCGGTTAAAGGACGAGTTGCTCGGAATTCTGGCTTCACTGGTTCATTAGCAAAACCAGGTGTGATGGGAGTGGGGACAGTAATGGGGATAGAAACGCTTCCTTGGTTAGAAACGGGTCTAGAGGTGGCTACACCATTAGGAGCTGATACAGGAATGGGTATAGCTGCATCTTCTCTTTCTGGTGTGGTGTTGTTCCCCGCTTGCTGAGTACGGTATTTGCGTTGTAGTCGCTGAATTTCTGCCTGTAGGTTGCGGAGTCTCTCGTTTTTAGCTCTAGCTACTCTATCAGACGACTTTCTGGGCTTTTGGATTTCAACAAAAGCTCTGGGAATTGGGGTATCACCACCTACACCTTGAGCGTCTGGTTCGTTGGTAGTTGCTTCTGGCTCAACAACATCAGGTGATAAGTTTTGCGGTGCGGCTGGTGCTGTGGTTGGGACAGTCACACTGCTGTTATCTACGCTGCTGTTATCAGCTAGAACAGGTGTTTGTGAAGTGAACGGTTGGGAGTTGATGCTAGTGGGTTTAACGGGGAAACTAGCTATGGGAGAGTTGATGTTGTATTGCGCGTTTGTTGGGTTTTGTGGGATGGCACGGCTGTTAACTGGAGCGGTAGGAATCACCAATTTTTGGCTAATTTGTAGCTGATTGGGATTGCTAATGCCATTAGCTTTGACTAATTCTGCAATGGAAGTATTGTATCGGTTGGCGATCGCCGCTAGGGTATCCCCTGGTTTAACTTCGTAAGTCCCTTGTGACGATGGTGCTGTGATTTTTGGTGTCACTATTGGTGCAGTTGTTGCTGGTTGCTGCACGGGAATAGTAATGGCTTGTGGTTGTTTTACACTTGTGGCCAGATTATCTGGACTACCATCAGTGAGTGTGGGCGACTGTTCAATTACTGTGCCTTGGGTGTTGAGGGGAGGCAGCTGATTCGCTATGGTTGTTGGCTGCTTCAACTCAAAGGTAGTTTTTGATAAATCTTTTGACTCCTCAGACCGCAACTCCGCCAGACTTTTTCTTAAACGGTTCGATTTTTCTTGTAGGCGAGTTAGTGCAAATTCTTGCTGTGCCTTTAATTGGGCATTAATTTCACCACTTTCATCTGCACTCTCTGTTGCTTCTGTTTGTGGTTGGGTTTTGATAAATGCAGTTTGTTCAGCATTCGCACTGTTAGCTTGAGCCAGCTGTTCTGGGGTCAATTGCACTGGCTGTGGTGCTGTTAATTGCTCTTGCTGGTCTTCTATGGAAGTTTTGTTAGTTGTAACGTTTTGGGAAGGATTTTCTGATGTTGAAGTTGGGACAGACATTCCACTGGCCAAAACTTGCCATTTAGCTTCAAGCCCAGGCAACTGTGAAACTGCTGTTGGTTCAACGATGACAGGATTCTCTGGCACACTTGCTGATAAGACTACGGGAGTCCCTAGCTTGGTGGGAGCAAATTTCACTTCTTTATCAGATGCAGCAGAAACCGTTGAGGCCGCTTTTTGACTACCTACAGGTGCTGCTGCTTGGGCTTGATCGCTTTGCCGAGTCACCAAAAGGCTGGTTGCTCCCATTGACAGGGCTAAACCAATCATGGCTGCTTGTCTACGGGCGCGGCGATTAGCATCATTGTTAGCCACGTTTAGTTGCTCCACTGGGGCATCATCGCTGCTAGGGGTATTGTTCAACACAGCCTTCACTCTTTTTTTCAATGCTCGTTTCAAAGACGACCTCCTATGATCAATAGCGCTTAACTGACCTAGATTTTTCAGTTGGAACTAGTCAACGATCTAGATCACATCAGACGATAGATCAAGATCACTTCTTACCAGAGATACTTACGCAAGATTAACCTGCTTCTCTGATTTAGACAAGTTCACACCTGTTAGCAAAACTTAAAAAGTTGCTATGCTGACTTGTCCGTTCGACTCCTCACCCCCTCACACAGTGTGCTACTTCCAGATTTGTCCTAGTTTCCTGTTACTGTTGACGGTTTAGCTGGAAAATACATGATATTCTCTCAGAAAAAAGTCGTTGTAAGCAATTCTTACTAAGACTTCTGGAAAAGCTATGCCCCCTGCTGTAGATATCTTCAAGGGTTTTCTACCAGATCCGTCTTCTCAACACGAGACTTTACGTTGATTATTCCCTAAAAAACAACCGTACAAACTATCGTCTGCTTTTTTGCTAGACAATAATATTTTTGAGGCAATATTGTTCCAGTTCTTTGCTCAGAAAGGGTTTTCAGTTTTTAGTTCCCTGCACTCCCATCATTTGAATTCATCAAAATCTATCATTCCAATTCGCAATTTGATGGAATTTGATATACAAATTTCTTATCATAATTAACCCAGTTTTTGTGCTATTTTCAGTATTGTTACCCTTGCCACCAAAAAAATTAGTAACGAAGAATACAAAAATAAAATCTGGCTACTGGATATTAATGAATTCAAATTGTCCATTTGGCAAGAATCTGCTGGGTTTTATGTCAGCAGAATTACTGATAAAAGTTACGCAACCAAACTACAGTAAGTAACCCAACTGCCGACGGACTTCAAATAAACCAATCGCCACACTCACAGACAAATTCAAGCTGCGGACACCTGGTTGAGCCATTGGTATATGTAAGGTAGCATCGCAAGTTGACAAAACTTCTGGTGTTAATCCTGTGGTTTCACTCCCGAAGAGTAACCAATCATCGTCTTGATATTGATATTTAATATAGTTGGAACTGCCACCAACGGAGAAACCCAATAATCTGCCTTGGCGTTGTTGGTGGACTGTTTTAAAGGCTTCTATGGATTTGTGATAGTGCAGTTTGACGTAAGGCCAATAGTCTAAGCCGGCACGTTTGAGGTAGCGATCGCTAATTTCAAATCCCAAAGGCCCGACGAGATGTAACTCTGTAGCTGTAGCGGCACAAGTGCGGGCGATATTACCTGTATTGGGCGGAATTTGGGGATGAACTAGAACTACCTGGGGCATGGTCTGCAAAACTTCTATTTGTATAAAAAGATATATTTACCACGAAATATATACCAATAGACAGAGGCTAACCATAGGTTTTGTTAATAAATATCAAGCAATGGCCATAGATTAGATTTTTAAAAGAAAAAATTAAGGTTTTGGGATTGGGGATTGGGGATTGGGGACTGGGGACTGGGGATTGGGGTAAAGTCTTCCTTAAACCCTTACACCCTTACACTAGGCTGTTGACTTTGTTAGTTTTTAGTAAATATGTACCATATACTTTGTGTTTCATTAAAAGCCAAGCCGTTACAAGGTTTTAGCCATTGTGGAAACCGACAAAAAAGTGCATGAAGCACACTCCAAAAAAGCCACAGAGTCAACAGCCTACCCCTATACCCCTAATTAACGAACTGAAGAGGAACACAATTTATCTTGCAGTTCCAGTTCGCGTTCGTGGGTGGCGATGATGGCTTGGGTGATTACTTGTTGGGTGTCTAAGCCAACTCCATGCAGTTGTAACCACTGTTGGGCTTCGTTACCGACGCGGAGGATTTTCTTGAGTGGTGAGAGGAAACAGCTAAAACCTTGTTGTTTGGCGATCGCCCAAACTTCGTCATAGATTTCGGATATCCAATCTCTGGCGATGATGGTGCGGCCATCTTGCCAGTGTTGGAGTTGTGCGTCAAGGCTAACGGTAGCGGCTGCGATTTCGTTGTTAGTGGCGATTTTAACTAGTTCTTCGGGAGAGAAAATACTTTGGGTGAGGGGATCTAAATCGGGGTTTTCGATGAGTTGTAACAATCGCGCTTCTAATAATGCGGTGATGGCGAGTAAGGCGATGGGGTCTGTTACTAAATCGCAAATTCTCAGTTCTAGGCGATTGAGATCATAGGGACGGCGATCGCCATTGGGTCTGACTGATACCCACAGATGACGGACGTTTTGCATTGTCCCTGCGGCTAGTTGCTGTTCTACCCACTCGATATGATGGGCGTGACTAGCAAATAACGGTACGTGGCTTGGGGTTTGAGGAAAGACACCCCAACGGGTGGAGTGATAACCTGTGGCTTTACCGTCTAAAAAGGGAGATGCAGCACTCAAGGCTAAAAATAAGGGTGCTTCCATGCGGATTAAGCGACAAGCCCGCATGAGGATTTCTGGATCGTCTATACCTATATTGATATGAACGCTGGCGGTAACGACTTTGGTGTGGTAGGTGTTTTCGATGTAGTCGTGATAGGGGTTAGTGGGATCGGAACGAACAAAGCGATCGCTTCCTCCCAAAGATAGGGTACTTCCTGGAATTAAGGTATAGTCACCCAATTTTTGCAGGTAGTTGCGTAAGGTTCGCCGAGGAGTCAGCAAGGCGCACAATAGGCTTTCATAATTCAGCAAGGGACTGGTTACATATTCTACGTTGCGGCTATCTGGTTCTCTGACAAAGCCGTCTAATTCCGCCACGATTTTATCGGAGAGTCCAATGATTTCTCCTTGGGGCGTGCCGGTGTACATTTCAATTTCAAAGCCTTTTAGTAAGCCCACTGCGTTCTCCTCGGCTTTCTATTGCCTATAGATTTTATCGATGTCAACGAGTTTTTTTATCGACTCTGAGAGCGACTTTAAAGTTAAGAATTATGAAATACTCTACGACCCCAACTATACCTACAGACAGTAATTGAGAGGTTTAAATCTCTCTTGATTCATAATCTATCAACCTAATTAATTTTTCATTAAATTAGGATAAGAAATGTTGATGTTCTGTGTGCATCTAAATACTTAGATTATCTGTTGAGGTCGGTAATAGGTGATGGGTAATCACTATTGATTAATTCTTAATTACCGATACTACTGATTTTCATTAATAGTGGTATCAATCGGTGCGAATTTTCCTGTGTATTTGCCTTGATATGCCTGAAAATCTGCTAATACTAATCATCTCATAAATACGACATTCCATACTAGCTCTTAAAGTTTATATTGGTGATAAGTTTCACTAGCGGCGCGATGTACTAGGGAGTGTCGCCAGACTAAAGACTTCATATCATCGGCGTAACCGCCACCAATAACGCAGGCGACGGGATAGCCTGCACTGACGCAGGTACTTAAGACTTGCATTTCTCGGCGGAAGAGGCCAGTATCACTTAAGGCTAGTTTACCTAAGCGATCGCCTATATGGGGATCAACACCAGCATCATAAAATACTAAGTCTGGCTTGACTTCAGACAACAAATCTGGTAGGTAATTTGCCAAGGTTTGTAAGTAAGCGTCATCTTCCATTCCCACGGGTAGAGGAACATCTAAATCACTTTTTTGTTTAATTCCTGGGAAATTCACTTCGCAGTGCATGGAGAAAGTAAATACACTCTCGTCATTCTGGAAAATAAAAGCTGTACCGTCTCCTTGATGCACATCCAAATCAACAATCAGGATTTTTTTGACTAGTCCTTGTTTTTGCAGCACACGGGATGCTATGGCTAAATCATTGAAAATACAAAAACCAGAACCATAGCTAGGAAAGGCGTGATGTGTTCCTCCAGCAGTATTACAGGCTAAACCTTGACTTAATGCCAACTTTGCTGTCAGGATTGTCCCACCGACTGCTATGCAGGTACGATTGGCTAGGGCTGGACTCCAAGGTAAACCAATGCGACGCTGTGCTTTGGGATCTAATGTCCCTTGACAGTAACTCTGCACATAGTCGGGAGTGTGGACTAACTCAATTAATTCTAAAGGCGGCTGATTTGGCAGATGAAATTGTTCTAAGTGCGCTACGCCGTCAGTTAATAATAACTCATAGAGTAATTGAAACTTAGCCATCGGGAAGCGATGACCTTCAGGTAATGGTGCAACGTAATCGGAATGATAAATAATCGGTAGATCCATATTATTTATTTTCACCCGAATTCTAGTATTTAACCCATGTGGAGATTTTTGATGGTGTAGTCATGAGGTAAAATCTTGCAGTAATCATCTGCCGATAGGGAATTAACAATTAATAATGATGGACTGGATTTTACCTCTAGCATTAATCTTAGTGGGCTTGTTGACGGGAATTATTGGTGAAAAAGTTATTTTCCATCGATTGCAAAAGTTTGCCACTGATAAAAATATTCCAGGAAGTCATATTATTTTCACTTCCCTGCAATCTATGCCCTTTGTTTGGTTCATGCTAGCGGGTTTTTCTGGTGCAGTTGTCAGCGCGCCCATTAAAACAGATATCATTAATTTATTACAAAGACTCACCACAATCGCTTTTCTGTTTTCTATTACTTTAGTTGCAGCAAGATTCACGGCTGGTTTTGTGCATCTCTACACTAAAGCCGCAGATAGAGCCACAGTTTCACTAATTTCTAATGTTGCTAAAGCTGCGGTTTTAGGTTTAGGCATATTAATTATTTTGCAAACTTTGGGAATTGCTATTACTCCGATTATCACAACTTTAGGGGTCGGTGGTTTAGCAGTGGGTTTGGCATTGCAAGATACTTTAGCTAATTTGTTTGCTGGTTTTTATTTGATTCTTTCTAAACAAGTACGAACAGGTGATTATGTGAAATTGAATGATGGCAATGAGGGATATGTCATAGATATTTCTTGGCGGAATACAACTATTAGAGAATTGTCTAATAATGTGGTGATTGTGCCTAATTCTAAACTTGGTTCGACAATTTTCACTAATTATCATTTACCTGCCAAGGAAATTACTTTAACTATGAATGTAGGGGTGAGTTATAATTCCGATTTGGAACAGGTGGAAAGGGTGACAGTAGAAGTGGCGAAGGAAGTCATGCAAGAAATTGCCCCTGATTTAATTAATAATGAACCCTATATTAGATTTCACAGTTTCGGAGATTTTAGTATAGATTTCACTTTATATATGCGTGTGAGTGAATATTTCGATCAACGCATCGGCAAACATTTATTTATTAAAAAACTGCACAAGCGTTATCAGGAAGTCGGGATTTCGATTCCTTTCCCTATTCAAGATGTTTATGTTAGGGGAACTGGGGAATAGGAAGGAAAAAGGTAAAAGGCAAAAGGTATAAAGATGGTGGTTGAGTTATTAAGAAAGGGGAAAGGGTAAAAATGTAGAAATATGTTTACCTTTTCCCTTGGTGTTTATCCTACTGTGAACTTATCAAGAAGCAATCATCTGCTTCTGAGAAAACGGAGAAATACTATCTGGGACGGCCTGGAGTTCTTCCATCTTCATCGTTACTACCACCGTGGGGACGGGAATTACCAGGATCGCAGCCTTCGGAACCATTACCAATACCTTGGTTACAATGGCGACGGACTTTTTTATCATCATTGTCGTCGTCATCAGTGCGATTGAATCTATCAACCTCGGCTCGTTGTTGTATGCTGTCTATGGCGTACTGAGACGATATATCAAATACATCACCCGTGCTGGCTAGAGTTTTGTAGATTAAAGCTGCAACTTCTGCTCTAGTCGCTACTTTATCAGCATTGAGGGTTTGTACGTTGGGATAATTAACGATGATACCCCGTTCGGTGAGGGCTGCGATCGCATTCCGCACATCAGACCGAATACTAGCCGCATCTTGATAAACTGCCAAAATGCTCTGAGTAGAACCGCTAAATGTATAATTGAGTCCTTGGGCTAAAGCTAGCAAAACTTCTGAACGAGACAATGTTTGCATGGGTTTGAAGTTATTCCCAGACACACCTAAAAAACCCATTGCATAGGTATCACGAATGGCGTTATAAGCCCAATATCTAGTTGAGACATCCCGAAAGCTAATAGCGTTTCTCACTTTAGCTTTAGCAAAGGCTTGCGTTAGCATTGCCGCAAATTGGGCGCGTGTCAATTGTTCGTCAGGACGGAAATTACCATCGGGAAAACCTTGGATAATTTGCAGTGCGGCTAATTCCGCGATAAAGTCTTTAGCCCAGTAATTATCCCCAACATCAGCAAATTTTACCTGAATCCCGTTCCCTACCCCAATTTCCCGATAGGTCATCATCAACTGACCAATGTCATATATGGAGTTATCATCATTGCTGATTTCATTAAATTCTACTAATCTACCTGGTTCAACCTTTAATGCTTCCGCCAAGTTGTAACTAAAGACATTCATGGTTTGACGTACCAGTGTAAATTCACCAGTGCGGAAGGAAGTCGGATAAACGCTATTGGTGGGGACAGTGGAAAAACCTTCAGCCTGAAATTGACTGATATTAATAGTTTGGGAACTACTCAAAAACGTCACCCGTTCATTACTAACTTGGGTAAAGTAGTCGTAAGCGGTGGTATTAGTATCAATTGTGCCGTCTTCGTCAGCATCAACACCGCAAACAGTACGCACAACTTGATATTCTGCGGGGTTGTCCGACAAAATTAAGTTAACTGCTGTGTGATCTGACGATAGCTCAAATTCGCTGTAACCAATAAAGCGTTTTTGAAGATCATACAGCCGCACGACCACGCGATCGCCTGCTTTTAATCCTTTGGCAAATTTGGCTTTACGATTCAATTTGTATTTAAAATCACCTAAAAATCTTTCCGGTAAAAAGCCTTTGTGGCGTTTGGCTTTATAGGAAACACGCGCAATAACATCGGAAAAATTACCCGATGGTTGTAAAATTGCCAAGCTGAAGCCTGTTTTTTTACCTTTAGCAGAACTACTAGTTGCAACTACTTGGGTATTGCGCTCAACTCTGGTTGTTTGTTTTTCTACAGTTCTGCTAGTAGTTCTGCGAGATGTCGCTTCCTCACCCCGTATCATGGCATTGACAAACTGAGTAGCATCTTCATCTAGTTTGGCTAATGTTCCAGATTCATCAGTGCGATAGACCCAAACTTGTTGATCCTTTAATACTACTACCTGCCAGCCACGGACTTCTGCTTCTGTACAATTAGTATCTGCAATTGTTAAACCCAAACAACTATTCGACCAACTTTGTTGTTGTGATTGAATGATTTGGAGTTGAGAAACTTCAATACCCGTGCGTTGAGAAATATCTTGTAGAACAGCTATTTTAATAGGTTCTGGCAGTTGTTCAGCATCACTACTGAGAGCTTCATCTGCGAGTAGCTGTGTTTGCGTCACCTTGGGAGAAATTCCAGGATCTGCATAAGAAACTAGAGGAGAAAATACTGCTAAGGATGTAGCCGTGAGAAAAACTGTGCTGAAATGATACAGGGAACGTGGATGTTTAGATTTCATCTCGAACCGTATTAAGTGGCTAAAAGTGAAGGGAACTTCACAGTTCCTTCATCTATTAATCCCTTTGTGAAGATAAAACTAACACGTTCGGGGAATATGGGGGATTGGGGATTGGGGATTGGGGACTGGGGACTGGGGATTGGGGATTGGGGATTGGGACAAGGTAGACAAGGTAGACAAGGGAGTTTTTATTTCTCTTTTAATCCTCACAATTCATTACTCATTACTCAGCACTCAGCACTCAGCACTTTCTCCTGCGTTTTGTATAAATGCTTCAAACTCAGCTAATGTCTGGCTCACACCAATCTCTTTGGCGCGCTCCATAAACTGGGGAATTATCTCTATAACTGCTATATGGGGGAAATTTTGACTGGTTTGGGATTCAACGTACTTACCTTGTTGCAGTAGGTAAATTTTTAAGTTGCTATTTTTGTATATCCACAGTTCTGGAACTTTCAAAGCTTCGTAAGCGGTAAGTTCTGTTTTGGAGGTTAAGTCAGTCTCTAATGCTAAATCAGGTGGGGGATCTACGTTCAAATCTAAGCGGGTTTTACCGATAACAGCGCGATAGTTTTCAATATAAAAGCATTCATCAGGCTCGATACCTACTGCCATACTCTGACTTTTAAAGGTAGTAGAGCCAAGGGGTTCCCATGAGCGTTTTTGGAATTTTAATAGTGCTTTTACTAAGTCAGCAAGTAAAACTTTTGACCTTTCGTGTTCTGGTAACGGGGTCATAATTTCTAAAATCTGATTGGCGTAAGCAATACGAGATGAGCGCGATTCTCCTAAATCTACCAGAATCTTTTCAAACTCTTCCCAAGCAGCAGGCTCTAAAGTGACTTTTTGACCTGGTTCTAATCGCAAACTAATAGCATTCGTCAACATAGGGATTTCCCAAATTTAACAAACACCCCACCCTAAAAATAACATTTTGATGAGAATGCTAGGAGGTGAAACACTTTAGTATATATATCAATACTATAGGAATCTTAATAATGACATTAGTACCAGAGCAACAAGTATCTACAGCGCAGTTTGAAAAACTCATTTGGATTTGGCGCAATCATAAAATTCAATACACAGTCATGGGTACGGGACAACCTCTAGTGCTAGTGCATGGTTTTGGTGCTTCCATTGGACACTGGCGCAAAAATATTCCCGTGTTAGCGAATGCTGGTTATCAGGTGTTTGCGGTGGATCTTTTGGGGTTTGGTGGTTCAGATAAAGCCCCTATAGATTACAGTACAGAGGTTTGGGCAGAACTATTAAAAGATTTTTGGACAGAGCATATCCAACAACCGACGGTGTTTATTGGTAATTCTATTGGCGCACTCATCAGTTTGATAGTGATGGCTGAATATCCAGAAATCACTGCTGGTGGTGTGTTGATTAATTCGGCTGGGGGGTTGAGTCATCGTTCCAATGAATTGAACCCACCTTTAAGAGTGGTGATGGCGGCTTTTAATCGTTTTATGCGATCGCACATTACAGGTAAGTTAATATTTAATCGCATCCGCCAAAAGGAGCAAATTCGCCGCACCCTCTATCAAGTTTACTGCGATCGCACAGCCGTTACTGATGAACTAGTTGATTTAATATACACTCCAGCCTGCGACCCAGGCGCGCAGAAAGTATTCACCTCCATTATCAGCGCACCTCCAGGCCCAGCACCACAGGAACTACTACCAAAAATCAACCGTCCTCTATTAGTAATTTGGGGTGCTGAAGACCCCTGGACACCCATTACTGGGGCGAAAATTTATGAACAAGCACTGGCAGATGGTAAAGATATCAAAATAGTACCCATTCCTGGTGCTGGCCATTGTCCCCACGATGAAGTCCCGAATATTGTCAATGCTGAGATTATTGATTGGTTAGGACAGAAAAGAGGGGTGTAAGGGTGCAGGGTGCAGGGGTGCAGGGGAGAAAAAATCACTCATCACTCCCTACTCAGCACTCAGCACTCAGCACTCATCACTCCCCACTCCCACTGCAAAAGTAGGGCAGAATGGCAAGTAATCATCTAGAGGAGTATTTATAATTTGTTGACTTCGCCTTGACAAAATCAAACTCAGGTGGTGTGTAATGGAGCTTGATGTCAATAATCAAGGGAAAAATCCCTTAATTCAACATCCAGATTTTTCTGCTTTGGGTTATCAAGTTATCCGCGAGTTGGGACACAACCAGCAAGGGGGACGCATCACTTACCTTGCTCATGTCCGCAACTCCCCACAACAGGTGGTGATTAAAGAGTTTAGTCTTGCTCATGTTGGTGTAGACTGGCTGGGTATAACAGCTTATGAGCGAGAATTACAAATCTTAAAAAGGCTTAATCATCCCCGTATTCCTCGTTATATAGATACCTTTACCACTGCTACAGGTTTTTACATAGTGCAGGAGTATAAAAACGCTCCTTCTTTAGCTGCAATACCAGACTTGCATCCAGAGGCAATTAAACAAATTGCGATGTCGGTTTTAGAGATTTTGGTATATTTACAGCAGGGCGTTGACACGATTATCCATCGCGATATTAAACCAGAAAACATTTTAGTTGATGAGCAATTCAATGCTTACCTGATTGATTTTGATTTGGCTCACATACAAGGCGAAAAAATGGCTCTTAGTAGTTTAGCCAGTGGCACGCCTTATTTTATGCCACCAGAGGAACATTTGGGTCAGCCTTTCACCCCAGCATCAGATTTATATAGTGTAGGTGCAACGTTAATTTACTTACTTGCAAAGACTCGTTCTATCAGCATCAGTCAGTTAGTTAACGGTCAGTATCGCTTCAATTTGCAGGAATTCTCTACACTTAATCCCCGCTTGAGAAACTGGTTAAGCAGAATGGTAGAACCTAGATGGCAGTACCGTTATCCGAATGCGGCTGCGGCATTAGCTGCGCTAGAACCGATACAGGTAACAGGTAGTGGTAGCTTCATTGAAAGTTTGACGGCATTTCTCAGATTGGGCAAACAAAATACCATCATTGCCGTAGCTATTATCGGTATACTAGCCACAGCCGGAATCACTCTCATCATGTCACCACAAGACGGTTTAGCCGAGCAAACACAGAAGATAGAGGATTAGTTAAGGACTTCCAACTAAAAAATATACCGTTGCTTTGGTAAGCAGGGGAGACAAGGGGAGAAAAATATCAATAGCTAATGAATAATGACTAATGACTAATGACTAATGACTAATGACTAATGACTATTGACTAATTTCCAATAAGCCGACGGGGGGAGTGATTTCGATGCGACGGGATGATATATCTACCACAGGTGCGATCGCTCTTACAAAGGGAATCAAAACTTTCTTCGGTTTTTGTTCATTATCATGTGGCGTTAACTGTACTTCTAGCAAATCATGACCTGCCGGAATAACATCAACTACTTTACCCACTAGTTCACCGGACTCTTGCAAGAAGACTTCTATACCAATTAAGTCAATCACATGATATTCATCTTCTCCTAATTGGGGGCGATCGCTAATGGGGACGAATAATTTACAATCACGTAATTCTTCGGCTTGGTTGCGATTTTCGACACCAGCTAATTGAATGATATATAAATTTTTCCCTTCTACATAACGCCCTTCTAACAACTCAATGGGTTGTGGTGCTGTTTCCCCTGGACGTAATAACCAACGTGTTCCCGACTCCTCAAACCTTTCAGGAAAATCAGTTGTGGGATAAACCCGTATTTCCCCAGCTAAACCCTGCGGTGCGACGATTTTACCGATTTCTATCCAGTCATCGAGGTTGGGGGACTGGGGACTGGAGACTGGGGACTGGGGACTGGGTTTTTCTTTCTTCCCTGCTTTCCGTCTTCCTGTCTTTTGTTGTGTTTGTTTGAGGTTCATGATTGTTAAATTAACTACCGAAGCACGCTACAAAAATAGCGATAGAAGTAAAGATGAGAAATTAAAAGGTAAAAGGACAAAGGTGATTTTATCTCCATGCCCCATGCCCCATTCCCAATGCCCAATGCCCATCTTTAAGCACTAACCGCCGCACTTTGGTAAACTTGCTCTGCGACTTTCGCTAACCGTTGCATTCCCAGAACAATTTCATCGTTGCTACCTGTGAGGCTGATACGTAAACATTGGTGTTTGTGTTGCCATTCTTCTTGTAAACCAGGGAAAAATGTACTACCAGGAACGATAATTACACCAACTTTTTTGAGTTCTTGGTAAAATTCCCAATCAGTAATCGGTAAATCTTTTAACCATAGCCAAGCAAAGATTGCACCTTCTCCACGGTGTAAGAACCAGGGTAAATCTTTGGGCATGGAGTTATTTAAGGTGTCTTCTAGAACTGTAAATTTGTTTTGGTAGAAGGGACGAATTACAGTTTCGGAGATATGTGCCAGACTACCAGAGTTAATAGCACGAGATGCGATCGCCTGTCCATAGCGGGAGGGATGAATACATAAGTTTGTCTGGAAGCATTCTAAAACTTGTATCCATTTTTCATCCCCAATGGCGATGCCAATGCGTTCCCCTGGCAATCCAGCTTTAGATAAACTCATACAATGAATGATATTGTCACCAAATACTGGCTGCATATCTGTAAAGTTTAATGCTGGGAATGGTGGTGCATAGGCGGAATCGATTAACACGGGTACATCATAGGAAGCCGCTAAAGCTGCGATTTTCTGCACCTCATCTTTTGTCATGACGTTACCTGTGGGGTTACAGGGACGGGAAAAGATGATACAGCCTGTGTTTTCTGTAACTGATAACTGGTTGAAGTCAGGACGATATTTAAATTTGTGATTAGCTGCGTCAATGTCAAGAGTGGGTTTGTAGGCTACTAAAGCCTCTGGAAACAAACAAACGCCACCATAACCTGTATAATCTGGACTTAAAGGTAAAACTATTTGCTTGAGCTGACCATTATTAGTGTAGCCACCGAAAGAATTAGCAGCGTAGAAGTAGAGACTTTGACTACCAGGGGTGAGCAAAATATTGCGCTCAGTTAAGTTTAAACCATAGCGTTTGTTAAAGTCGTTAGCGATCGCTTCAACTAATGGCGCGTAGCCTTGACTCGAACCGTAGCGACAAACTACTTCCCCATATTCTGAACTAGCCAACAATTCTGCTGTGTAGTCCCGCCACAACTGTTCTACCTCTGGTAAAATCAACGGGTTGCCTGCACTCAAATTAATTAATTCCTGCCCCCGATTAGCTTTTAGCGTTTCGTTAATGTCCTTCATAATTGCTCGGACACCTGTGAGGTTAGACATTTGAGAGCCAATTTTAGTTAGGGCAGGGTTCATAAGCTGTGCAAAAGTAAAGGTAAGTGAAGGGTTGACGACAATATAAATTTATCGCGGCAGATAGATATCATTTTTCCAGTTTACCGCCTGTAACTAATGTACCAATCTCTTCCAAAAATGCAATTTTCTGGTTCACTGACACACAGACTATGAAAAAACTCGTAAGCATCCTAAGATAGATATCCATAAATTGCCAACGATGACTTTAAGCGATCGGTGTTTTCCATTAGCACACTGACTAAGACTTGTTGAATTTTGAATTATTTACGGGAGGGCTAACTCTTGGAAGTTAAAGCAGCAGTAGCCTATGGTGCAGGTAAGCCATTAACTATTGAAACTGTGCAACTAGAAGGGCCACAAGCGGGAGAAGTTTTAGTGGAAATTAAAGCCAGTGGAGTTTGTCACACTGATGCTTTTACCCTGTCTGGTGCTGATCCTGAAGGGTTATTTCCCGCCATTTTAGGACATGAGGGTGCAGGTGTAGTGGTGGAAGTCGGCTCTGGTGTAACTAGTGTTAAGCCAGGAGATCATGTCATTCCCCTATACACACCTGAATGCCGCCAATGTGCCTATTGTCTCAGCTTTAAAACCAATCTCTGTCAAGCTATTCGTGCTACCCAAGGGCGTGGTGTTATGCCTGATGGTACTAGCCGCTTCAGAATTGGTGGAGAAATGATACATCACTACATGGGTACTTCTACGTTCTCTAACTATACGGTGTTGCCCGAAATTGCCGTCGCCAAAATTCGGGAAGATGCCCCTTTTGACAAGGTTTGTTACATCGGTTGTGGCGTAACTACAGGTATAGGCGCAGTGATTTATACTGCCAAAGTAGAACCAGGGGCGAATGTAGTAGTGTTTGGTTTGGGGGGTATTGGCTTAAATGTCATCCAAGGGGCGCGGATGGTAGGAGCAAATATGATTGTGGGGGTAGATATTAATCCCAGCAAGCGCGCTTTGGCAGAAAAATTTGGGATGACACATTTTGTCAACCCCAATGAAGTAGAGGGAGATTTAGTTAGTTACTTAGTTGATTTAACTAAAGGTGGTGCTGATTACAGCTTTGAATGTATCGGCAATGTCAAAGTCATGCGTCAAGCCTTAGAATGCTGTCACAAAGGTTGGGGTGTGAGTGTAATTATTGGTGTAGCAGGCGCAGGACAAGAAATTAGCACCCGTCCGTTTCAATTAGTGACTGGACGCGTGTGGAAGGGTTCAGCTTTTGGTGGTGCGAGGGGACGCACAGATGTACCGAAAATTGTTGATTGGTATATGGATGGAAAAATTAATATTGATGATTTAATTACCCATGTAATGCCTATTGAGCAAATTAATGATGCTTTTGATTTAATGCACAAAGGCGAATCAATTCGCAGTGTGGTGACTTTTTAACAAAAGGGAAAACAAGAAAATATAGTTCCCTCCCCTTTTGAAACTAAGGTATACACAAATCTGATATAGGAATCCGCTTTGATTCCTGAAATTATTTGCGTAGAGAGGGAACAGGGAACAGGAAACTGGAAAGAAGGAATCAAAGTGTACCGAGTTTTTTTCAAAAATCAAATAGGAATCCTATAGTATTATTTTGCTCCCCCCTAATACCAATTCACTAAAAATATGATTCAAATGCAAACGCCACAAGCTATGCCGAGTCTCATTTTCTGAATTTTGAATTGGTATAACCCCCCTTGAAAAACAGGGGGAACTGAAGCTAGTAACATGATGAACTAGTCCTTATTACCTATTAATATCTCTTTCTTTCCCATTAAATTTAAAGGCAACTGTACTGTAAAAGTGGTTAAATTATTACTACTTATTACCTCAATTGTACCTTGGAGATACTCCACTAACTTTTTTACTAATGCTAACCCCAAGCCTGTGCTGCGATTTTGCCAAGCCTCAAATTTATTGATAGGTAAAGTTTTATCAAAAATTGATAGCTTATCTGGTATTTTGTTTTGAGTAATTTGGTAAAAGGGTTCAAAAATGCGAGATTGTTCTTTCAGGGGAATCTCTACCCCTGAATTATGCACGCTGATTTGTAAAGATGGCAATAAGTGAAATTCAATGCCGTCATCTGTAACAACGGGATTTTCCTGATGGCTGGGGTTATTGGTAAAATGAGCAGTTACCGTGATTCTTTCTAGTGGAGGAGTATACTTACAAGCATTGGTAACTAACTCTGAAATAATCCGGTTCAGGAGACTTAAATCAGAAACTAAAGTGGGCAAATCTGGTGCAATACTCACTTCCAAAATTTGCTGTTGAGTTTGGGCAATATTTTGAAATCCCTGAATTAGTTGAAGTAGCCATTCTTGAACTTGAATTTTAGTTAGTTCTAAAGGATAAACTTTCGCATCAATGATTCGCATACTCAGCAAGTCATCAACTAAGTTTAATTCCTGTTCACATTCATGATTGAGAATATTCAAGTAATGTAACGTAGATTCAAAAGCTTCCGTCGCAAAGGCTTTGAAAATATTCTGTTGCTCGATAATATTTCTAAGTGTATTTATAGCCATTTTCATATTCGATAATGGCGTTCGCATTTCATGGGAGGTAGCTGCTAAAAAATCTTCCTTCAATTGATTAATTTTTTGCATTTCTGCAATTCGCAGTTCTAGTTGACGAGAACGTTCAGCTGCTAGATTACGTTCTTCTGTAATTCGTCTTTGGGTGTCATCGCGAAACACCATAACGGCTCCTGTCACCTCACCATAATAGTCTTTTAGACAAGCTGCACTATCTGCAACTGGTATGAGTGAACCATCTTTCGTTTCTAAGAGAGTGTTACCACTAAAATAGACGGTGCTTTTTTGTTGGATAGCAAAAATGAGAGGATTTTGTACAGGTTGTTGAGATTTCTCATCAATTAGTTTTAAAATCTCTGTAATTATTTGATTTTTGATTTCATTGAGTCGCCATCCTGTAATTGCTTCGGCAACTTGATTCATGTATTTAATTTTTAATTGTGTATCTATCACAATTACTCCATCCCCCATTCCCCGCAATACAGAACACAAAAATTGTTCGCGTTCGTAGCGGTTGAGTGCTGTTTGAATGGCTACATACAGTTCTTGCTCCCTAATAGGTTTGAGGATGTAACCAAAAGGAAAGGTGAGTGTAGCTCTTTCGACAGTGCTTTGGTCAGAATGTCCTGTGACGTAAATAATAGGAATTTGAAGAATCTCCCAAATAATTTCTGCGGCTTGGATACCGTCAGTTTGCCCTCTTAATCGAATATCCATGAGGATTAAATTAGGGCGTAATTCGCTAGCTTTAGTAATTGCTAACTCGGCTGTATCGGCAATATCGACAACAGTGTAGCCCAAGGATTCTAAGGTCTCTTGGAGATTGATGGCCAAGATATATTCATCTTCGACAACTAACACCTTAATAGTTGCCATATTCTGTTTATTTGAGGAAAGAGTGACCATACTTATACCCTACCTGCTGTAAAGGAAATGTTAAATTCCGTTCCCTGGTGACTGTGAATTTCTAGCTGACCTCTCAACTGTTTGACTAGACCTTGAATCAGAGTCATACCGAGAGTTTTGCTTTTTTTCTGCTCAAATTCCGCAGGTAATCCGATGCCGTTGTCACGGACAGTAAGTGTTAAATCATGGTTGGTGATCTGGGACAAAATTACTTGAATTTCGCCTCTATAATTCACAGGGAAGGCATATTTTAGAGCATTAGAAACTAATTCGTTAATAATTAAGCCACAGGGGATTGCAGTCTCAATATCGAGTCTGATGTTTTCAACCTGGATCTTTAATTGTATCTGATTAGAATTAACATTATAAGAGTCAAAGAGATGTGTTGTTAAGTCAGGAATATATTGAGCAAAATTGATGTTCGCCAGGTCATCGGAACGGTAGAGTTTCTCATGTACGAGCGCAATGGAAGCAATCCGATTTTGACTGTCTTGAAGAATAGCTGTGGCTTGATGATCTTGGGTACGTCTACACTGCATTTGCAGGAGACTACTGACAATTCCCAAGTTATTTTTGACGCGATGGTGAATTTCTTTGAGTAATACTTCTTTTTCCTTTAATGATGCTTGGATTTTTTCTCCTGCTTGCCTTTGTTCTGTAATATCTTGCTGCACAGCTACAAAGACTGCACCATATTCAGGATGCTCAAAGACGCAGATGGTAGCACTACACCAAAAAGGTGTCCCATTTTTTTTAACATTATGAACTTCACAGGTAATTTCTACTTTTTGGGTAAGGCTAGTAGCGATCGCTTCATGAACTGCTGTTGCTGCTTCTGGACTATCGGCATAATTCACAATCGAGATATGCTGACCGATTAATTCTCCAGAGTCATACCCAAACATTTGATCAAATTTGGGGTTAGTGTAGACAATTACACCGTCAGAGGCTCTAACTAAAAGAATTCCCTCTGCCATGTTGCGAGCAATTACCGCTTGCAATTCTAACATTTGCTCAGTGCGTTTGCGATCGCTAATATTAATACTATTGCCAACAATTCGATAAATCCGTGAGTTTTTATCCTTTAAAGGAGTCAGGCTAGTAATCCACCAAGTTAATTGACCTTGAAATGGTAAACACTCTTCATAGGTGATAATGGCTCCATTATTAACACAATCTTGATAATTTTTGCGTACTCTTGCTGCTGCATCTGTTGGCAGAATTTGGTCTGGAGTTTTGCCATTGATTTCACTAAGGGAAAGACCTGTAAGTACCTCATGAGTGCGGTTTAAACTGACATAGCGAAAATCACCATCAATCACATCAAGGACAAAAATTGCCTGCCCTACACTATCGTAAATACTACGTAAAAATTGTTCTTGCTCTAGCAATGCTTGTTTGGTTTGGTGGAGATCGCGCATTGCGGCTTGCTGTTGTGTAATGTCCGTCACCCTGACAAGATTAATATCTTCACCAGCAACCAAAATGCGTTTTACAGCCAGGTTTCCCCAAAAGAAATTCCCCTGTTTAGTGACGCATTCAACTTCTTTACTAGAAAAACCTTGACGATTAATTTGGTTAATGCAATCAGCCATTTCCTCTGGGGTCAATTGTTGTTTGCGTAAAGTTTGACCGTCAATCCCAATGAGTTCCGCTTTACTGGATGCGCCAAACATTTTGACGGCTTGCTGATTACAATCAATGATGATTAAAGTTTCTGTGTCTACCAAAAACAGCGCGTCAGCAGATTCATTAAAAATAGCTTCCCGCAGGTTGCGACTGAGCATTATTTCTAATTCAGCTTGTTTACGCTCTGTAATATCTAGAATTGCTCCGATGAGTTTGATGGCTTTTCCTTGTCTATCCTGGGCTACTTCAGCTCTAGATTCTAGATAACGAATGGAGCCGTCAGGGCGAATAATGCGATATTCACAAGAAAACAGGCTATTTTGGGCAAGGGTTGCGGTAAGGTGACTCTGTACTACGGCGCGATCATCTGGATGAACCATTGCTAAAAATTCGGCTTGGTTTGGTTCCGGTAGCTGAGGATCTAAGCCAAAAATTTCAAAACTTTCCGTTGACCAACTGCGCTGGCATTTATTGATATCCCACTCCCAGCTGCCAACATGGGCTATTTTTTGCGTAGTAGCTAGTCTTGCTTCACTATGACGGACTTTTTCTTCAGATTCGACGCGTTCAGTAATATCCTGGGCAGTACCATACAGGCGAATGACTTGACCTTGATTGTTAAACTCGGCGTGTCCGATGCTTTCAATGTAAGTGACAGCATCATCCGTGGTCAATTTACGCAGGAGCAATTTATAAGTTTCACCTGTCAGCATAGACCGCTTGACAGCTTGGTCTAATTTTTCCCTATCTTCTGGATGATACAGTTCGAGATTGGCTTGATAAGTTGGTTCTGGTTGGGTGGGATCTAAGTCGAAGAGGTGAAATAACTGTTGTGTCCAAGTAATTTTTTCTGTAACTAAATCAAACTCCCAACTACCCAAACGGGCAACTTGTTGTGATTCTGCTAATAATGCTTGATTTTTGCGGAGTGTTTCTTCATTGTTCTTTGTTTCAGTAATATCTACTATTAGTCCATCCCAAATCACGCAACCGTTTGGATCTCGATGGGGTGTAGAACGTACCTGTAACCACTTTTTTTGACCACTAGGGGTGCAAATTTGGACTTGGATATTCAACACACAAAGATGCTGGTAAGATTCCTCAATTGCGGTTGCTAGTCGCTTAACATCTTCTGCTATCACTTGATGGTAAAGCAAACTGCAATCTTGGAGTGCATCTTCGGCGGTGACTTCCATTAAGGTTTCAATTCCTGCACTCAGGTATGTGAAGCGATCGCTACGATCTAAGTCTCGAACAACTTGATATATTGCCCCATTAGGGAGGTTATCACCAATGGTTCGCAGCATAGCTTCCCGCTTTTGTAAAGCCATTGCTGTGGCTTTGCTTTCGCTGATATCTCCCAGAGAACCGACTAAGCGGATGGGATTTCCTGACTCGTCCCACACAGCTTTAGCACGGGAGCGAAACCATCCATAGCTACCATCTTTCCGCAGTAGACGATACTCAACACTATAGCTGTCTGTTTGTCGCTGTAAATAAGCTGCTTGCTCACCTAAAACTCGTTCGTAATCGTCAGGGTGAATGCGTTTCATCCATTCCCCATCCCAGGTGGTGAGTTCGTGGCGTTCGTAACCTAGTAACTCATACCAACGATCAGAACGGAAGGTTTGATCAGTATTAATATCCCAGTCCCAAATTGCTTCCTCTGTACCGGCGATCGCTAATTCCCATCGTTCTTCACTGGCTTTAAAAGCTGCTTCTGTTTGTTTTTGGTTCGTGATATCACTACTAATACCTGTAACCACCCAGTAGTTGTTCTCTACATCCTGACGGGAAGTGTAAGTAGCTGAAATCCACCGGATAGAGTCGTCTTGGTGATAAAATCTATACTCTACGGTGCTGGTATGACCCGCAAAGATATCTGCAAACAAGGGCATAATTACTTTTTCCACATCTTCTGGGTGAACCCTTGACATCCATAGATGCTTATTTTGGATAATTTCCTGGGATGTATAACCAAATATGGCTTCACAACCCAGAGATTGATATTCATATTCCCAATCGTAATTGGCAAATACCCGAAAACTCACGATAGAAGTGGTAACTGCACTATTGAGAATATCGTTTAAGCGAGATTCAAAGGTGCAATAAGGTGTTTCCTTTTGGGAAAGTAATTCAGTCAGTTGCAGTAATTGAAAGGAATTACAGTTTTGTAAGATATCTAGGATAGTGGCTGATGTCACTAAGCCTAACAACTCTCCTTGATGGTTAGTGACGGGTAAGTGGTTAATCTGATGTTGTTGTAATCTTTTTAAAATCGTTGGCAGATCCTGGGCTTCTGTTTCACTTAAAGTGACTACAGGTTGGCTCATGAACTCAGCAATAGTTATATCAGCTAACTCCCTTGGAGCAGTCAGCGATGGCGTTCCGCCCAGCGTAGCTGATCGCACGAGGTCGGTTTTTGTAAAAATACCTAGAAGTTTTACCTGTTCTAGAATCAGTACGCAACTGGCTTGTGTTTGATTCATCAGATAGATAACTTCCAGGACTGGTGTGCAGGGTGCAACTTTTACCAATGCTTGTTGTTTGGTATTCAAGAGACTCGACTGATAGATATCCATCTGAGTGAGAATTTAATTTAGTTGCAGCAAATAATTATTTACTGTTTAACTAAGCATTAGTATTGATGTATACCGCATTTTTTTACAAAAATATATTTTTTCTCGCAAAATGTCTGCAATTTAGTAACGAAAATATAAAAAGCCTCTGACTATGTAAATAGCAGAGGCGGTTTGTATGGTGTGAGGAGCAAACATAAAGTTTACTTATAGACAATTCTAAGAGGCTATTGTGACAAGATGGTTACAAAACCTTGTCCAAAGTATTACGACTGCTCCGAAAAATAACATTGGTACAATTGGTAGGGAATACCGATGCGGTAGTGATGTTGCGGATCAATTTGACAGCTAGTCTGTGCAGATAAATTTAACTGTTGAGGGTAATCCCTGCGTCTGAGGCCTGGGGCGACTATCCATAAGTTTAAAGGTGATGTGACGTTAACTGGGAGTTGTGATAGTTTTTTCCAGACATTGGATACATCAGGCGATCTACTGACAGCAATAAAACCATCAGAATGGGATGTGTGATTTCTGATCTGCTCTAAGGCCAGTGCAAAACTCAGTCCTAAAGCGATATCTTGGTAACTATCATAGGTGACTGCCAACATCACAGGTAAAGATGGTGCAGAATTCATATTGCGTGCTACCTGTTCTGGTTGAAATGGTTTTTGAAAGACAAAATTAGTCACGACAAAAATACTGCTTAATACCCCAACTATTAGCAAAATTGCTATTTGTTGAAAATTTTGGCTTTTTAAAGGCGGAATTTCACTCAAACCAGCAGCCAGCAAGGCACAACAACTGGGATAATAGACAAAACTATAACGGGGAATAGCCGTAATATCCTTACCGGATAAATAAGCGATCGCCAAACACTGCAACATCACACAAGCTGTAAACATGAATAGTGTGAATGTAGCTCCATGTGTTTTATCTTGTTTCCATAGCTGTTGGTATCTGGGAAATAGCTTCACTCCTAACCACACAGCAAAAACTAACATCAATAATCCGCAGACAATGGTGATGATTAATGGTTGATTTTCCACTGGTAAAGCGATTACCATTAACACCAAATTGAGCAGGGTTTGATAAAAAGGTGCGAAAATACCAGGAGAATTGAGCCAACTAGTTTCGGAACGTTGAGCATGGTTCCAAGTCACCAATAACCAAGGCAGAAAACAAATAATAATAGTGATAATAGATAAACCAAAATATAATATAATCTTTCTTATAAAGCTGGAATTTTGGTATTTAGACCGATAAATTAATAGTGACAAAGTGAAAATTTCGGCGATAAAATCTAGAATAAAAAAATAGTGAGTATAAAATCCAATAATATTAACTAAAGTCCAGAAAAACCATACCTTAAATCTCACACGTTCCTGACTTATATCCTGTTGGATTTGCATTAGTCCCCATAAGGATAAAGTGATGAGGAACATAGGTAAAGTATAGTGCCGTGCTTCTTGAGAAAGGTAGACAGCAAAGGGAGACACCGCCATGAACAAGGCAGCTACTATGCCAGATATTCGTGAAAAAGCAAGATAATTGACGGCATATATCGCCACAATTGCCCCGACACCAAATAAAGCGGGTAGCGATCGCAATTTCATCACCCAGTCATCACTAGATATTCCTATCCATCCCAGCCAGCGATACATCCCACAAAAAAATAGGGGAGGATGGGTAGATTGATTAGTCAGATTTTGAGTGATTTCGCCACAGCTAACCCCAGGCTGAAAAGTAAAAATCTTGGGGATATCTTGGAGATTAACCACTACATCTAAAGGTAAATCATGATAATTTTTACCTAAACTGAAGATGGCAGTAATAACTTCATCCATCCACAAAGGTTTGAGTTCTAGATCCCAAAAACGTAAAATCAAACCAATGGCGATCGCTCCGATTAATCCCAATCTACGAATTTTGATCATTGCCATATTGCTGAATGCTTAGTACCATGACTGCATTAACACATATGCTAAAACTGCACTACCTAAAGGTACAGTCAAGTTATCAACACCCAGAAACGAACAGGCTTCTAAACTAGTAGCAGTAAAGGCAACTGCTAGGGATACTGCCCAAATTTGCCAAATATTGCCGAAAACACCCAATAAAATCAGGAAACAGACTAAAAAGCTGACTACTAACATGGCTAAAGAACCTTCCCAGCTTTTCTGTGTTCCCAACACTTTGTACTTATGTTGACCAAAACGTTGACCTACTAAAGCAGCGAGTCCGTCACCCCAGCACATAACCATCATCCCAATAGCTGCATACTGCGGTTGTTGTAGAGACCAAAAGCTAGCGACTAACACCCCGACACTAGCAGCGTAGAAAAATGTCCCTAAACTTTGTCTGCCGACACTATTAATCCCAGGGAGAATCGGCAGAATGTAAGATAGTAAAGTCACGATACTCGCTAAAATAGAAGCACCGATGCCAATGCTGGCGGGAATATTTAGCCACCAAGCAATTAAGATAACGTGACCAGCACCAATATGCACTATTTTGCGGAGGATTTCCGGGTCGTTAGTTGCAAAACGATTGACAAATCCGGCGATCGCTAAAATTAAAAACACCCAAGCTGCAACAATGGTAATTTGCAGCCATAGTGGTGGGGTGAGGATGAAATCAGGAAATTGAGTTAACAAAGGTGCTACAAGATAGAAAACATTTTACCCTTGTTATCAATGTATAAGATTTGGGCGACGATGATGAAGCAATTATTTATTTGGTTGATTAAAGGCTACAGAATATTTATCTCACCGCTATTTCCTCCCACCTGTCGTTTTCAACCAACTTGTTCGATGTATGCGATTGAAGCTATTGAGAGGTTTGGTGTATTTCGTGGTAGCTGGATGGCGACAAAGCGCATATTACGTTGTCACCCCTTCCATCCTGGTGGTTATGATCCTGTTCCCGAACTGGAAAATCAGGGAAAGAATGAAGGTAAATAGTCACCTCAATTGTCTTACTTTAGGTAAGATTTGATTTTCTGTTCTATGGATTCGCTAATAATTTCCGTCCCCATCTTAGGTTGTTCAAGACTAACCCGAACAAAATTTGTCTTGTCTGCTGATGTAAATTTATTGTCCCCATTAGAGTCTTTGATAATTCTGATAAAAACTGCATTTTGACTGGGGAGAACAACCCAATTCAGGACTTTGGTGTTTTGGGGTGTAACTTGCTGAAGGTTTTTCCCTGATACATCTGAAATATAGCCAATTACAGCATCTTGTGAATCTAGCTTTTTGTCTTTGTTAGTATCTTGATCAATAATTCGATATAACCAAACTCTTGTAGGGGGTTTACCAGCAGATTTTGTTTCTATCCATTCGTAGGTATTGATAATCGCTTTTTTATCTAACAGTAGATGAGTTTCGCCGTCTTGTTTACGATAAAAGATTAAGTTGTATAAAAGAGAAGAATTTTCTTTGTAGTAACGAGAAGAATCTAAAATGCTGCCTTGATCTCTATTACTTTCTTCAACATTAACAGGTATCATCACATAATCTGACTGCTCTTTGATAATCAGATCAGCATAGCTAATTGTCGGTTCTTTTTGTTGTTCTTGAGCAATGGCTTGACTTTGTTCTGTTGCTCTATCAATTTTGGTACGACAAGAGAATAAAAAACTAACTAAGAATAGAGCCAATGTGATTTTCCCTAACCAGTAATATTGATGTTTCACGTTGTTTACTGAGTAAGATTTGCTGCTATTCTATTCTAGTCTCGATCATAACCTCGAAAGTATCACTTCACTTCTCTATGAGATGCTCTTGCTAGCTTGCTTCCACAAATTGGTATGCTCCGAATTCAAAATTCGCCGTTGCTGATTGAGAATATGAATTTTCTCACGCAAAGGCGCGAAGGCGCGAAGGAAAAGAAAGGTATTGCTAACATTCATACTTTGATTCAGCAACGCCCAAAATTCAAAATAGCCAATGCTTGGCAACGCTACGGCAAACGGGAAGGTCTGCGCCTATAAAATTAAATACCCCACGGATAAATCCAGGGGCTTGACTTAATGCTATTTCAATACTTCTCGGTTAAGAGTTAAGCAGTATTGAGAATAAAAAAAGTGAGTGGTTGACGTTTAGTACCCGCTCCTGAGTGGATTGGTTTTCTAGATGGAAACTTAGAACGAGGTTTTTTGACTACTCTGGGATTTGTTCTGCCCTGTCTTGGAGGGATTTTTTGCTCCATAATTTCTAGAATTAACTTGGAGAAAAAAAGGGTAACTGCTCACCATTAGCATCTTGAAAATCAGAAATAGCTCGACGAATAACTTTGAGAGAACCAGTAAAACCTAAGCGTAATGGAGATATGCCAGCAGCAGTTGCGGCTTGAAACATTAAAGTACGAACTGCATAATGGCTTAAAAGCCAGCCGTAGATTTCTTGAACAACTTCGCGGGGTTTGAGAGAACGAATTGGAGTTTTACGTCCATTAAGATGGGTTTTTAACTCATCAATAGTATTTTCGATTTCCCAACGCTGATGATATTCTGTAGCCAACAATAAAGCCGGAAATAGAGCAATATCCATCAAACTGGTAATTAGACGATAAGTTTGTTGTCCATTTTCAGAGTCAATAGTATATTCTATAACTCGTACTTGAATCCTTGTTCCGCCTTTGTTCTTGGATTTGCGGTCTGGAGCAATCCAGGACAAATATGAGCCATCGTTTAAAACCTTGTCTACGGGAAATTTAACGTTCTTTGGCACTCGGCCTAAATAGTGGCATCCGCACTTTAAGGTGGCATGAACCATACGGTAAGAATGTAGCCCTCTATCCCACATCAGCAGCATCCCTTGACTGCAAGCTCGGAGTAATTTTAAAGCTCGTACTCTTTCTCCTATGCGGTAAGGACACATCAAGGCATCAACAATTAAATGCGTTCCCGCCTCAATTAGCAATACTAAACGGACTTTGGGAAATGCCGCTCTAGTTCCTTTTCTACTGCCTGGATATCCAAACACCCTGGCATTAGCCGCACTATCTGGCACATCCAACACTGTACCGTCTACTGCCATTACTCGTAGTCCTCCTAAAAATGCTCCTGGAGTCTGCACTGTCGCTAATGGTCTGACTATCTTGTGAAACAGCCGACTCATTACCCAACATCCCAATCTCTGTCTGGCTTCACTAATTGAAGAACTACTTGGTACTTTCCAATACTGCCCTAATCGCGTCCATTCTCTACTTAATCCACTCACCAGATTTTTCAGTACGTCCCCCATTGCATCTGATGACCATAGATTCATCGCTATGACTAGACACACTACCAACCCAGATGGCAATTTCCGCGTTCGCTCTTCATCACTGTCTGTCTCTGATAGAGTTTCTCTGATTACTGATGGCGAAATGACTGTTTCTATTGCTTTGAATATTAACTCTGCTTCTAAGGTTGGCGTTATCAACGAAAAATCTTTTAGCAGCACCAATTTTTCCCATCCCACTTCTTGGAGAACAATTATCACTTTACCTTGCTTTTGTTCTTAACCGAGAAGTATTGAATGCTATTTCACTTTTTTCTGATCTATGACCTGAATTCTTACCTTAATTCTTCTAGTAGATCCTAATTTCCCATAGATAGCGATTTTTTCAAAGCATTACGCTTTTTAAAAGTCACTAATCCCAAACCAACTACAACTATTCCTGCTATTGCACTGGGTTCTGGAACATCTACTTTGCTGACACTGACCAACTTCACGTCATCAATATAAGCACCCAAAGTATTTAATGGCCCAGTGTAGTTAAACTGTACTCGTGATAATTGACTAGTAGCGGTGAAAGTCTTAGTAAATATTGACCAGACAGTAGTTTTAGCACCATCACCAGCAGAAACGGTATCACGGAAAATATTATTACCAAGATTAGCGGCATCACGAACCAAAACATCAAAGACATTATCTACTGCTTTTGTGTCTGGGCGCGCTGAGTAGGCGAAAGATAGAGTGTAGGTTTTACCCGCTACAGTTGCAACATCCTGGTATATGCCCAAGGGATTTTGTTGAGAAAAGTTATTCGCAGTGTAACCGTGACTATCCAACTCAACGAGGTTAGAACCTTGATAGGGAGAGCCAGCTACACCACCACGTTGGACTTCGATTTTACCGTTTGGTGTTGCAGACCAACCGTTGATCCGATCATAGGTTTTCCAAGTTTTATTATCACCTGTTAGTTGCGCTTGGTTAGTACCAGCTAAAGTTGTATCTTCAAAGCTGCCATTCACAATTAAGTTCACGGGAGAACTTGGTGCTACAAGTGCATGGGCGGAACCAGCAAGAGAAGCGATCGCAGATGCAGAGATAACTGTAGCACAAACAAGTTTTTTAAGAATCATAAATCTTGGACTCTACCTTTGTCTAATTAGTAAACACAACTCAATTCTGTGAGTAATTACGGCTCAAAGATAGGAGATAAATACTAGACTTTATTTAAAAGCATATATGCGCGTTTTAGTAATAAAAAATACAGCAATAACAATAAATATACTGAGTAAATGGACGGATTTTTCCAAAAAAATTTAAAAGAAATGTAAAATAAAGTCGTATTTAGATAAAATTCTGGCTCAAAATGAGGAATCTTAAAGACGGTATAAATTTTACTAGTTAATAAATTGCTCAGAACCTATATTTTTTTATAAATACAACATAGAAATCCTAGCCAGTGATAGGTATTTGCAATATTTCACCTTCACACATACCATTAATCTTGGTAGATTTTTATCCACTTGATTTCACTCATACCTGTCCGATACAGACTGTATACTTTGACTATCAGTATTTAAGGTCTTGCCCCTGAAGACTGTTCGAGTTCTGTCAAAGAGATTGTTGTAGTGATTCATGCTACATAGTGATCTATTTTGGTCAAGGTTGGGACGATCTGCTACTTCTCTCAATACACAAGGTTGGCAAGCCACCGCCTGGGACGGGTCTCCCGGCTTGGGGCGAGTGGCTTTTGACGTAAAGAAAGCCAACACCGATATCCATGTTGAGTTCCGCTTTGCTCAACCTAACCTGACAATTTTTCAATGTAACTGACTCCGAAATTATCTTTAGCTACAGGTTGACTAAATTGAATCAGTATTCATACCTTATTTGATACTCACTAGCCTCAACTATATTGCCTATTTGCTGGTCGATACTGCTTTGGCTAAAATAAATATCTTTTGGACTCTCCGTATCAGCTTCCGACATCTCAAAATGAAGTGTGATTTCTTTGCTGTCTGGGTTAAAAACTGTTTCCAAGTATCTCAATTTCGAGAACACTGGGATTTTGTTACTGTCAAAAAATTCGTAAACACTACCCGCTTTAAACTTGAGATTTTCCATAATAACCTCCATACAGCTATGGAGCTAATTCTAAGCTGCTGATAATTATCCAGACCCTATCTAGATGGGGATTTACGATTTCAAGTTTACGCCAATCACCGCACCAGCGTGGGTAATAATACCAGCTAGGAGAAAGGTCATCACTGATTTTGTACTAGTGACAGAAAACCCAAACATAGTTCTCTTGACAACTACGGCTGAAAATCAGAGCCAATCCTGAAACAATAGGAGTAAATACGAAATAGCCATATACAGATTATGTCGGAATTGCCGAATTCTTTAGAAGATGCGATCGCCCAAGCGCGGGAAGCCACCAAAGCCGCTTTAGCAGACGGTTGTAGCCGCATTCAAGTGGAGTTACTGTTTCCAGAACTTAAGTTTATGCCTGTAGCGGAACAGTTTCTCCCCGTCTTTGCCGAATATGAATCTCGCTTGAAAGTCTTTTTTGCTGATGCTGGTGCGGCGGGTTTAGCCCGACGTGATTGGGCAGATAAACCATTTAAAATTTTGGATATTGGTACTGGTAGAGCCGCTTCTATCCAGTCCAAAATTGAGCCAGAGGACGAAATTTTCTTATTTATCGCCCCTACATCCGTCGAGGTTCCGCAACTGGAAAAGATTTGTGAAATAATAGGCGATCGCCCCTACATCATGTTAAACCCCCGCCTAGAAGATTCCGGTACAGTGGGTATTGGTTACGCCGCCAGACAAACCCGCAAACGTTTCATCAGTACCATCGAACCTTGCTATTACCTACGTCCCGTCGATGATGAAACCGCCGTCTTCCGTTGTTACCCTGGATTGTGGGAAATTTGGGTAGAAAATAGCGGTATATGGTCAAAAATCGCTGAATTACCCAACAAACCATCAGGCGATGAAATAGATTTAATCCTCGCCAAAGGACAACCGCAAACATCCCCTGATAGCACTGCTACACCAGGGAAAAAGCCCAATATGTTCAAAAGTTTGCAACGGTTTATTAAAGCTTTGAATAGTTAGGGGATTGGGGACTGGGGACTGGGGACTGGGGACTGGGGATTGGGGATTGGGGACTGGGGATTGGGGACAAGGGAGACAAGGGAGACAAGGGAGACAAGGGGGACAAGGGGGACAAGGGGGACAAGTGGGACAAGGGGGACAAGGGAGATTTTACTTCTATGCCCCATGCCCCATGCCCAATGCCCAATGCCCAATGCCCAATGCCCAATGCCCCATGCCCAATGCCCCATGCCCAATTCCCATTCAAGCAATAATAGTCACACTGCCTGTATCCAAATCGTAACGACCCCCGACAACTTTTAATTTGCCTGATTTGATCTGTGCGCTTAAGACTTTTGATCGCATTAGGCGTTCGATTTGATACCGCACATTTGCCACTACAGCATTTTCAACCGCATCACCTGGCTTTTTCTTCACCCTTGCTAATGCTGGTTTGATGGCTTTGATAAAGCTACTAATATCACCTGGTACTGATTCATTATGTACGGCTGCGGTAACTGCGCCGCATCTTTCATGACCCATTACCATAAGTAATGGTGTGCCTAACAAAGCCACAGCATATTCAATACTGCCGAGAGTTTCTGGCGTGGAAATATTGCCAGCAACTCTAACATCAAAAATATCACCCAGACCTTGATCAAAAATAATCTCTGGTGGTACTCGTGAATCAGCACAACTTAAGATAGTTGCAAATGGATGTTGGGCTGAAGCTAATTCTTGCAATCGCGTCGAATACTGATCGGGGTACTGGGGTTGACGTTCTACAAATCGTCGGTTTCCTTCAAGTAACTTTTGCAAAGCCACATCAGCACTCAAAGATTCTGAAGAAGGTGGACTAGCAGCTTGAGCCTGTTCGACTCGCCACAGTAAATCACCAGCCGTTACCATCATTCCCAATGTTCCCGTGACACCTAATTTCAAAAAGTCACGGCGTTCTATAAAATACTTCATGAGATTGATTTATATGTAACAAAAAAATAAATGCCGTCGGCAGTCAGAACAAAGTTTGTTAATAACTGTAGTATCTATACAGAAATTTCCCCCCGTAAAACCACTTAAATTCTCTGCCCAATCCCCAGTCCCCAGCGATGCACTGAGCTTGTCGAAGTGTCCCCAATCCCCAGTCCCTAGTCCCCAATCCCTAGCCCCCTCTTATAACGATGCCACGCATTTGACAGAGCGAATTTCCATCACATCGGAAACGTAGCAAGTACCACCAAATTTATTAAGCAGGGGTCTAAGATTTTCAATGGCGGGTTTGATTTGCTCTGGCATACAAAAAGCCATGATGTAGACATTATCCAGCATGGTCATGTCTAAATCTTCCGTCGTACCTCGTAATCCTTTACCAGCAACATTACGGATAACAACGTGACCATGTACACCTGATTTATCTAAACTTTCTAAGATTTTGCCTAGCTCAAAGGAGTTGGCAATAATTTCTATCTTTTTTACTAGGTGCATATTATTACCTCCATAATAGGTTGATTCCGTAGAGATATAACGGAATTCCCACAATGATATTGAACGGGAAAGTTACTGCCAGAGCGGTAGAAACGTACAGGCTAGGGTTCGCTTCTGGAACAGTCATCCGCATTGCAGCTGGTACAGCAATATAAGAGGCACTGGCGCATAACACAGCAAACAAAAGTGCATCACCTTGGGACATCCCGATGGTTTTGGAAATTAG
Source organism: Aliinostoc sp. HNIBRCY26 (assembly GCF_050235535.1). Taxonomy (GTDB): domain Bacteria; phylum Cyanobacteriota; class Cyanobacteriia; order Cyanobacteriales; family Nostocaceae; genus Trichormus. The sequence goes on along the minus strand of NZ_CP189852.1, from coordinate 229,324 downwards.
CAACCCAATGCAGGCATTGAGTATAGGAATTAGTATGGCAAATGAAATGAGAAAAAAGCCGGTTTTTTGCAAGTCTTTAATTCTTTTAGCGGCGATGAGTCCCATGTCTAGCAAAAAGAAGGTGAGAACACCATAAAACAAACCTTGAGTAAATGGTTCTAATACGTGCCAACCGTGTTCTCCAGTCAAGACACCAATTACAAGACTACCCACTAAAAGAAAAACTGAACTATTAAGAAATGCTTCTTGTAAAACTTCCTTCCAAGAAACTTCCCGCTTGCCATCAACGGTGAAGATATTCACAAGAATCAAACCCACAATAATTGCTGGGGATTCCATTAAAGCTAAGGCTGCAACCATGTAGCCATCATAATTAATACCTAGCTCACTTAAGAAAGCACTAGCAGTGATGAAAGTGACAGCACTAATAGAACCGTAAGTGGCCGCGATCGCCGCCGCATCGTAAGTATCTAGTTTCAGCCTCAGAATAAAAAAGGAGTAAATTGGCACAAAACACGCCATTAACATCGCTGCTGCTAGGGTTAGCACCACATCTTGAGTGATACCGCTTTTGATCAGTTCTACTCCTCCCTTGAAACCGATCGCAAATAGCAGATAAAGCGAAAAAAGCTTGGGTACTGGTGCGGGAATTTCTAAATCAGACTTCACAAAGACAGCAGTCATCCCCAGAAAGAAAAACAAAACTGGCGGATTCAGGATGTTGGAAACAACTAAGCTGACATCCATGAACACCCCTCCCCATGCTGATGCAACTTGCAGTTAATCAAATTTTTCATCTGCAAAAATTTAACTTGTTGCCTCATCATGTAACGTGTATTGTTGCCTCATGTCAATTGTGTGCTTATAAAGACATGGGTAAGGAGAGGGGTGTAAGGGTGTAGGAGTGCAAGGGCGTAGGGGAATAACTAATGACTAATAACTATTGACTATTGACTATTGACTATTGACTATTGACTATTGACTATTGACCAAAAAATATCCCCTACTTTGAGAATCACGGATGCGATCGCCTACAGTGGGGCGTAGCTGATCACGCTTTCAAAATAGAGGTTAAATGTGGCTTGTGATTTTTATTAATTTCTGTTCTTTGTTCCCCTTTTCCAGTTCCCCCTCATTTAACAGACACAGCATCAACGTCAACAGTGCTGTCAGTAGAGGTAGAATCTGTTGAGGCGGTAGTTTCTTCACCCTTACGAGCTTTCCAGCCTTCAATCACTAAACCAGATACCTCAGTCACTAATATGGTCAAAAGCAAAACGTCATCTACTTGACCCAAACCAGGGATAAAATCCGGTGCAATATCAATTGGGCTGAGAATATAAACAATCGTACCTAAAATCGCCCACCAGCGAAATTTAGGATTACGTAGCAGACCGCGATACCAATTATACAAAGATTGGATTGAGAAGTTCATGGTTTAACCCTCCAGTTATCTTCAATTTTGACAAATTATGCTGTATATTCCCGGTGGGAATAACCGTCCTAGTTAGTTGGGAAGATGCTAATCGTCATATTTCTAAAACCTAACCAGCGATTCTGTACAACAATATGTTAATTGTGCATTAATCTCTAGAATTAAAATGCTTTGGGATAGTTGCTTCTGCAATGGAGGGAGGAGACTTTAAAAGTGGATATTGTAACCTTGTTCAAAGAAGGCGGGCCAGCCATGTGGCCTTTACTGGCCCTGTCGATTTTATCTTTGAGTGTAATTTTTGAAAGACTGTGGTTTTGGTTGCGAATTTTAACACAAGAAAAAGAAATAGTTGAACGTGTATTAGATGCGGCTCAAGATAATTGGGAATTAGCGGCAGATATTGCCCAAAGATCAACAGATCAACCGATTGGGCGATTTCTCTATGCTCCTTTACGTTTACAAAAAATTGATGCTGAAACTTTTCGGTTAGCACTAGAATCTACTGCCGAGGATGAATTAGCTGGGATGCGGCGTGGGGACAAGGTATTGGAAGCTGTGATTACCCTTTCACCGCTTTTGGGACTATTGGGTACAGTTCTCGGACTAATTGATACTTTAAAAGCGATTAACATCGGTGATATCGCCACAGGTGGAGGTGCAGCAGCAACAAGAGGTATCGGCGCGTCCTTAATCAGTACAGCTGCGGGATTGATCGTTGCGATCACTAGTTTGGTATTTTACAGATTATTTCAAGGCTTTGTCGTTAATCAAGTCAAGGTTTTTCATAAAGCTGGCAATGAGTTGGAATTGCTTTATCGTCAATTTCCACCTAATCCTAGTAACAATACATCAGTAGCAGTGTCAGATACAAAACGGGATAGTTACTCATCATCCAGTAAACCCAGCCTCAGCAAATTACCTCAACCCCCAGAACCACCAGACCAAAGTTAATTATAAATAGGGCATGGGGCATTGGGCATTGGGCATGGTAGTAACAATCTACCTTGTCTCCCAGTCCCCAATCCCCAGTCCCCAGTCCCCAGTTCCCAGTCCCCAATCCCCAATACCCAGTCCCCAGAAAAAAATATGAAAATTAACCTTAATAAACCTACTGAAGAAGTTCAAGTTCAAATCATTCCTCTCATCGATGTCATTTTTTGCATCTTGGCATTTTTTCTGTTAGCAGCTTTGCAATTTACTAGACAACAAGCAATCAATGTTGATTTGCCTCAAGCGAGTACAACTACTGCATCTGGAATTGATTCAGCAGGTGGTAGTCAAATTGTAACTATTGACGCTGTGGGCAATATTTACGTAGAACAACAACTAGTACCAAAAGCAGAACTACAGGAAAAATTAAGGGAATTTCTGCAAGTTAATCCTAATGGCGTTTTAATTCTGAATGCTTCTCGTACAGCTACATACAATGATGTAATTGAAACGTTAGATTTATTACGACAAGTGGGAGGCAATCGCGTTTCTCTAGGAATTATCCCCACTTCGTCTGCACCCGCAACAAACTCACCTTATTTCCCTACCAATCCTAATTTCCCCGTCGCACCTGGTACAGCCCCGCTACCAGAAACCAACCCTAACCCCAACGTCCCCGCCATCCCTAATCAATTTCCTTTACCCACAGCACCCAATCAGCCACCAACAGGACAAGGCACTTCCCCTATAGTTCCGAATGATCCTAACGCCCCTGCACCTTAAGGGGCAAGGGGGCAGGGTGCAGGGGAAAAAGTTCAATGTTCCATTCCCCATTCCCCATTCCCCATTCCCCATTCCCAATAAATGCCCAAAACCTAAAGATATCTAGAATAAATTTTTTCTAGAGAAAAAAATCTGGTAACTTACAGATAATCGGCCGATGTGAAATTTATCTATCGATAGACTCAAGAATTTATCGCCAAGCACCATTCACGTTTCAGGGGTTGAAGGCAATGAATGAGATTGTGACGCTGTTAATTGTTTGGGTGGTGACATCTATCAGCTTGTTGATTATCAGTAAGTTGCCTTTGGGCGTTGAAGTTGATACTCCACAAAAAGCAGTTATTTCGGCGGCTGTTTTAGGTATTGTGACGGCAATAGTCAGACCAATTTTACGTTTGATATTTTCTGTACCCGATGTACTTACATTTAATCTGTTATCGGGTGTGTTTACGTTTATGATTGCCGTTGTTTGCTTTAGTATTGCTGCTTGGTTAGTAGAGGGTTTTCGCCTGCGCTTCGGTATTTGGAGTGCTGTTTTAGGGGCGTTTGCACTCACTGTAATCAACAGCTTGATTTACAAGATTTTAGGTATTTTTTAGATATGGAAGTCAAAAGTCTCTAGTCCACAGTCTCTAGTCGATAGTGACTCCAATCAAGCTATTTCACTAATGACTATTGACTAATGACTATTGACTAATGACTATTAATTACTCATTAGCAGCAGGAGGAGCAACTGGGGTATTTGATTGTTGTTGACGTTGCTCGCGCTTTTTGCGATCGGCGGATAACATATCAGCCATCACAATCAGTGCTTGGGCGATTTTGTCTAAATTAGAACGATATAAGTCTAGATCCTTGCTTAGTTTTTCATAGGACAAATGCAAGCCTTCAGCAATGGCTTTGAGTGCTTCTGTGCGTTGCTTTTCGTCTTTGACTAGTTCAGGATCAGACACCTCTAGCAGAGAAAACAATCCGATCGCAAACAACCGACTGTATTTAAAGTTAGGATTGTTGGCGATCGCTTGCAACTGTGCTTGTAACTCACCATCTTGCTGTAAATGTTGAGTTTGACTTAACCACGCCACCAAATCACTAACTGGTAAGCTTTGCGCTACAGATTTTAACCTTTCGGCTTCATTTCTATAGCGTTGTGGTTCTTGCTCTACAGCCTGACATATAGCATTAAAAATCGATTCCTTATCCCGTTCGGGTTTGTAGCCTTCCATGAAGCGGTCAAAAGTAGTGACAACGCCCAAGGCATAAACGGGATTGTAGCTAAAATCTACATTTACTGATAGCAGGTGCATTTCTACCATCAATTCCTCTACTACCCGACGATATATTGTGTTAATCGGTCGAGTATGCAGAGCGTAGAAAGTTCGCTTTGTATCAGAGACAGTACGGACGTTATTCACAAAGAAAATGTTAAGGGCGACGTTATCTTATTGTGTACTTTAAAGGCTACTTTGCCAAGTTGGGGTTTCCGTATGCGGAATCAGCTAAAACTCTGATCTCCCCTAACCCCACTTTTTTCAACTACGGTGTATACACAAGTCTGATTAACCTTGCCCCATGACGTTTTGATCACCCCTAACCTGCCTTAAAAAAGCTACACGTTACCCACATCTTTCTTTACAATCCTAAAACTCTCTATTTCCAGGTGCAAGATTTGAGGTGATATACCTACGGTAATTATGGCGATCGCCTAGACTCATCATCAAAGTGCGATCGCTATAATCCCACCTTTCCTAAAATTCCTACTTAATCATGAACCGTACCATCAGGCATGATTGCACCTGCTAAATCCGCATTGGTGAAAATTGCCCCTGTTAAGTCTGCACCTTGTAAATTTGCCTTTCGCAAAATTGCGCCATCAAAGTTGGCATAACTTAAATCTGCACCTTGCAAACTAGCTCCACTTAAATCTGTTGCTAAGTTACCCCACTGGATAATTTTACCTAGATTGGCACGACATAGTTTAGCTTGATTTAAGTTGGCATGATGTAAAGAAGCGGCTCTTAAGTCAGCGTAACTTAAATCTGCACCAGTCAGAACCGCATATCCTAAATCTGTCCGTTGGTTGGAACTAGGGCGTAAGTCTGCTTGAAATAGCAGCGAACGGGATAAATTAGCACCGTACAAATTAGCACCACACAAACTGGATTTAATTAAATTTGTGGATTCTAAATGTGTTTTGACTAGTTTTGCGCCCGTTAAATCCGCCTCTCGTAGAACAGCATGATATAAATCGGCTTCACTCAAATCTATGCCCCAAAGAATTGATTCGCTCAAATCTGCTTGTTTTAAACAAGCGTGGCTGAGATTAGTTTTCCCTAGTCGCGTTTGCCGTAAATCAGCATAGCTAAAATCTGTACCTGTGAGGTTAGCGTTAGTTAATTCCGCTTCTTGTAGATTCAGGTTTTGGAAATTTCTTTTACCAGCAGCATATAACTTGAGAATTTCGTTTATATCCATAATTAATATTTAAATCTTCCAAATTTAGATTAAATCTTTAGTTACTTTCTTCATTATTCAGGATGGGAAGAGGTGCAACTAAAGACAATCCCAATAATTTCAACATTAGTTTTTCAAACCAAGGTACAGCCGTCCCCAGACGCATTTTAGCTAGAAAATACCTCTCAAATGCAGCTTTAGCCCAACTTACCCAAACACCTCTCAATGCCATAGCCCGCCGACGTTTACCTGTCACTACATCCGGTAACACTGGATTCGCCAGAAATAAAATTCCTGAATCACCAAAGTCAGCAAAGCAAATTGCATCAAGGGTTGGGGTGACTGGATGGGCAGAATATACTCCCAATTCAATGGCAATATTATGTGCCACAGCCATTCCCATTGCTTCTGTCATCTGTCCAGTTTTAGGTACTCCCAAGGGAATAGGCGTTACTTCTGGCGGCTTGATTTGTACTGCAACTCCTATGGCGTAAATTGAGGCATATTCAGGATGTCTGTATGTCGGTAATACAGGAATAAAGCCATCTTGATTGCCTAATCCTGGGACTTGGCGGACAAAACGCGTTCCCCGAAAGGGTGGTAGTAACATTGAGTAGGCAAATGGTAAGACTCTAGCATTTCCTAAATGAATCTGATTTGGCTCAATTGCTGTCACTGTTGCGTTTTCAATAACTTCTACATCCCGTTGCGCCATGAATTTTTTCACTAATTCGGCAGAATTCGCCATTCCCCCAATACCCAAGTGTCCCGCATAAGGTTCGGGTGTGACAAAAGTAATTGATACCTGTTTCCGTAATCCTTTTTTTCTGAGAACGTAGTCTGCCAGTAGGGTAAACTCGTAGGCGGGGCCTAAACAACTGGTTTTTGGTAACGCCCCTACTACTAATGGCCCCGGCGCAAGGAGAAATTTTTGCCACGCCTGCAAAGCTTTGAGGGCATGATGAGGATTACATACTGATTGGGTATATCCATCCGGCCCTAAACCTGGTACTGCATCTAATGCTAGTTCTGCACCTGTGGCAATAATTAAGTAATCGTAGGCAATACTTTGTTCTCCCAAGGAGATTTTCTGGTCTTGCGGATTTAAGTGGTCTACTCGTCCTTGTATCCAGTTAATTCCTCGGTGTCGCAACCTTGTTTCTAAACTTACCTGGATGGAATCAAGAGAACTTAAGCCCATTGCTACCCAAGGTAATGAAGGAATAAAGGTGAAATTAGGGGTTTCGGAAATGACGGTAACTTGATGTTGTTTGGGGAGGATGTGTCTTAATTCATAAGCGGTGGGTAAACCTCCCAACCCTGCACCGATGATGACAATGTGAGCCATTGCAGGAATTCTCCAAATATTAATTAGGTAGCTAGGGAAGAGAGAAGGGAGTTTTTCATGCGATCGCTCTGTAATTCTTCATACTCAGTCTTGGTTATCATAGATTATTTTCTATTTTTATCATTTGTTATTCAACAGAACCTATGTATTACTTTTCCTTAATCTTTGAAGTTGATGTTGACCCTCGTAATTCATATAACTATATAGTAGTATAATAAATAAATATTAAAAAGGGTAAAAAATTATGGATGGTAGCTTAAGTTTGCCTAATCCTTCCGTCTCTAGGCGGCAACTGCTGAATTTCTTCACGGGGGCTATTGTTGCAGCTACAGCTAGTGCTGCTTTATATCCTGGGACTAAGTTTTTTGTACCGCCAGCAGAAACCACTGATGCAGATGGTAGTATCCTTGCTAAAGACCAGCTTGGTCATCCTATTCCAGCTAGCCAAATTTTAGATGAACCAACAGGAACAAGAGCTTTAATCGCTGGACTAGCAGGTGAGCCTACTTATTTAACCGTTAAGGAAGATGGCACTCTTGATTCAATGGGTATTGTAAATAACTGTACCCATTTGGGTTGTACTTTCCCTTGGAATCCTGTTGATCAACAGTTCCAGTGTCCTTGTCACGGTTCACGCTACGATGCTCAAGGTTCTGTGGAACGGGGGCCTGCTAACCGTCCTCTGAAGTTGGTTCATGTCCAAGTGAAGGATAATTACATTTGGATTTCGCCTTGGACTGAAATAGATCCTCGAACTGGTGAAAAAGCTTGGTGGGTTTAGAAACGCAAAGGAGCGCGGAGAGCTTTTTAGAAGGAATAGGTAAGGGTATGCAATTATCAAAAAGTAATGTTTTGGAACGTTCGGATCATGTTTATGATGCAATTATTGTGGGTGGTGGTGCTGGGGGGCTTTCTGCGGGTATTTACTCGCAAAGGTATCTGCTTTCTAGTCTAATTATTGACAAGGGTAAGGCGCGTTCTTTCTGGATGCAGGAGTTACATAATTATTTGGGTTTACCTCCTGATACTCCTGGGCGTGTGTTGTTGCAACAGGGTAAGAAGCATTATGACTCTCTGAATGGGGATTTTTTGAATGCTTATGTTGAGGAGGTGGTCGATGAGGGTGATACTTTTGCGGTGCGGGTGAAAGTTGGTCGTCAAAATAGTATTTACTCTGTGTTGCGTTCTAAGTATTTAATTGCGGCTAGTGGAATTATTGACCATCTCCCGCAGTTGGAAAATATGCAGAATGTGTTTGAATATGCTGGCTATAACTTGCACGTTTGTATGGTGTGCGATGGTTATGAAATGGCTGATAAGGAATGCGGGTTATTTGCAGGTAGTGAAGCCAGTATTGAGGAAATGGTATTTAGTCTCAGTTGGTTTACGCCCTACATTACTGTTTTTACCCACAGTTTATTTTCTGTAAGTGGGGAATTACGTTCTAAATTACAGCAGTATGGTTATCGTTTGGTGGAAACTCCCATTAAGCAATTTCTGGGTAAAAATCATCACATGACAGGTGTGGAATTGGTTGATGGTACGGTGGTTGAGTTGGAAACTGGTTTAATTGCGATGGGTTCTCATTATCACAACACCTATCTGGAAGGATTTAATTTAGAACGCAAAGGCGGATATTTAATCACAGATCAGATGGGACGGACTTCTCACCCGCGCATTTTCGCGATTGGAGATTTGAAGGTGGGTTTAAATCAAGTGGTGATTGCGGCGGGTGATGGTGCATTGGCTGCGACGCAGATTTGGCGAGAAATTCGCCGTGCTGTCGGTGCTAAACCTTGGCTGTCAAATCTGCCATCAGCTCTGACACAGACATGATGCGCTGATTCTGAGTCACGTTTGCACCAGAAAAGATTAAACCATTTTCTACGTCACCACGGGCAGCTTGCGCTAAGGCATTTAATAGACAATAGGTTTTACCTTTGTCTCGAAATAAACAGATTTCTAAACAGTTGGCAATACATCGCCTCTGTTGGGCTGAATCTGCCATAATCTGTTCTGCGAAGGGATTACGTAAAGCTCGGCTGGGTTTACCGACAGGACTGGGTACGGTGACTATATCTTCTGGCTTGGCTTGCAAATGACGTTCTTTATAATTTTGATGGGCATCACATTCAATGGTGGTGATGAAGCGTGTACCCATTTGTACGCCGTCTGCTCCCATTGCTAACATTTGATCAATATCGGCGCGATCGCTAATTCCCCCTGTTACAATCAAGGGTATCTTCACACCCATTGTCTCAGTTAAATATTCCCGCACCTGGGAAATCACCCAGGCGATTGAGAATCCTGGAACATTGATTTGTTCACATTGGGTAAAGTGTCCCCCCACCTTCTGACAATTTTCCAAAATCAAAGCATCGGGTAGACGATTGTATCGATTTTTCCAAGTCTGACAAAGATATTGGGCTGAGTCTGCATTGGCGACAGTCGGCACTAAAGCCACATCAGGATAATCGGCAGTGTACTCTGGTAAATTTAAAGCTACTGCACCCCCTGTCACAATCAGATTTGCACCCTCGGCAGCTGCGGTTTTTGCTAATTCTGGGTAATCTTTCGTACCTACAAGAATATTCACGCCAATTACCCCATCAGGACTAATACTCCTAGCTTTGGCTAATTCATCAATTAACGCCAGGCGATTGGCTGTAAAAAAACTACTCTTTTGACGGGGGTTAAAATACGGAGAATCCAAGCCAATCCCCAGGGTGGCAATCATCCCCACCCCGCCAGCATTGGCAACTGCTCCAGCCAATTTTGCACCAGATACCCGCACCGCCATTGCAGCTTGCATGATGGGATAACGCGCAATATGTTTACCAATCTGCAAGGGGTGAAGGCTTGAGTGCATGACGAATTTGCTCATTTATTAACTAAATAACTGAGAAGTAATTTTATCATTTCGGTGTGTATTTTTTAGGGGTATAGGGGTGTGAGGGTTTAGGGGTATAAGGGTTTGTATAAACTACAAAATTTAAATTTACTACTTGACAATTAAATTACTATATAGTTATATAAGTAATATACGACTAAATACACCAATTCCGCGAAAAGGCTACAGACGCTTAGTCTGAAGTTTTCAGACTGCATCGGACTTTTTGAAATTACGTATACGCTGGCTTTCTCGTACCCCTCGGCTGAAGCGGGTGCGTAGTTATGAATTGGTTGTATTTCCTTGTCGCTGAAGATTTCACAAATTTATTCGCACTCATTACCAAATATGACAACTCTTCTCAAAGAGCGCGATCGCTCTAATTTATGGGATAGATTCTGTAATTGGATCACCAGTACAGAAAACCGGATGTATATCGGCTGGTTCGGAGTAATCCTGATTCCTACGGCTTTAACTGCGGCAATTGTGTTTATTTTGGCGTTTATTGCTGCACCACCTGTAGATGTAGACGGTATCCGTGAGCCTGTTTCTGGTTCACTGCTGTATGGAAATAACATCATCACTGCTACTGTAGTTCCCACTTCGGCGGCGATTGGTTTGCACTTGTACCCCATCTGGGAAGCTGCTTCTTTGGATGAATGGCTATACAATGGCGGCCCTTATCAAATGATTGTGTTGCACTTCCTATTGGCTATCTACGCTTATATGGGTCGGCAATGGGAATTAAGCTATCGTTTAGGAATGCGTCCTTGGATTCCTGTGGCTTTTTCTGCGCCTGTGGCGGCGGCAACTGCGGTTTTATTGATTTACCCCATTGGACAAGGTAGTTTTTCCGATGGCATGATGTTGGGTATTTCCGGTACATTCAATTTCATGATTGTGTTTTCACCGGAACACAATATTCTCATGCACCCATTCCATATGATTGGTGTAGCGGGGGTATTTGGTGGGGCTTTGTTCTCGGCAATGCACGGTTCTTTGGTAACTTCTACCCTCGTGCGGGAGACCTCAGAAGTGGAATCAGCGAATATTGGTTATAAGTTTGGTCAAGAAGAAGAAACTTACAACATCGTAGCGGCACATGGTTACTTTGGGCGGTTAATCTTCCAATATGCCAGCTTTAATAATTCACGTTCTTTACACTTCTTCCTAGCTGCTTGGCCTGTGGTGGGTATTTGGTTTGCGGCTTTGGGTGTCAGCACTATGTCATTTAACTTGAATGGATTCAACTTCAATAACTCGATTTTGGATCATCAAGGACGCACAATTGACACCTGGGCAGATTTATTAAATAGAGCGAATTTAGGGATTGAAGTGATGCACGAGCGCAATGCTCACAACTTCCCTCTAGATTTAGCCTCTGGCGAAGCTCAACCCATAGCCTTGGCCGCTCCTGCTATTGCTAGCTAATTGCTCTGTTTTTACTGCTTTTACATTTGCACCCTAAATTTAGGGTGCTTTTTTGATGGTTAAAAAACAATACAGTTCAGTTAAGGTTAAAAACAAAACTGGTGTAGGTTGGGTTGAGGCACGAAACCCAACATGATCAAGACTTTGTTGGGTATCGCTATCGCTCAACCCAACCTACTATTCACTTAACTGAAGCGTATTGGGTTAAAAAATAGTCTTTGTGTTTTGCAAGGCTCTGATACTTTCGGCTTGTTGGAGGATTCTTTCACTAATGCGATCGCAAGCTAATTCACAAAGATCAAAAATCATCGGATCAGCAATCTCATAGAAAGCACTAGTCCCTTTAGGCTGACGAGTGACAATTCCCGCCTGGGTTAAAACTTTCAGGTGCTTAGATAGATTGGCTTGTCCCAAACCTGTTGCTTCCGTAAGTTCCATCACATTCATTGGGCCTGATTTCAGACAAGCCAAAATTTGCAGCCGACTTGCTTCCGATAGCATTTTAAAATAGTCAGCAACCGCCGCAAATGTATCTGAATCACCTTGAGACAGCTTAGTTCTTGGCATAGGCAGATGCAATAGTCACTGTGCTTTATTCCTAATTCAAAATTAAACACCCAATTTTGACACTCTCTAAAATTAAATAACTATTTAGTATTATGAGCAACTGACATAGGTGATGATATAGCCCAGTCAATAGGGAAAGATAACCTATTGAGCAATAAATCATAACACATGACAAAATTACACAAAAGTTTACTAATTTTACTGAGTGCAACCTTAATTATGACTGGTGTGGCTGGTTGTACTCGCTTCTTTGGTAGTTCTGGGGACTTAGTGGAGCGTGTCAGTGATGGTGATACTTTGGTAGTTAAAGATGCTCAGGGTAATAAATTTACCGTGCGCTTTGCTTGTGTTGACGCGCCAGAAATCCCCCATTCTCGCAAAGAGCAAGCTAGTAAAAAAGCCAGCGATCGCAATCAATTTAATTGGGGTGCAAAAGCACAAGCTAGGTTAGAGCAATTGGTTAAACAAAACGGCGATCGCGTTACCTTGACGATTACAGATAGCGATCGCTATGGACGGAAAGTAGCTGAAGTCCGCTTAAAAGATGGTTCTTTTGTTCAGGAAGTCTTGTTAAAAGAAGGTTTAGCTAAGGTTTATCGCCCTTATTTAAATAAGTGTCCCAGTAAAGATTTAGTGCAGCAAGCGGAAGCCCAAGCCCAGCAGCAAGGGATTGGGATTTGGGGTGATACTGATTTTACAGATCCTTGGAAGTATCGCAGCGTGAGTAAGAGACAGTAAGGGGTTTTCAATTTTAAAAATATTATCTAACTGTATAGGCAAGGGGGCAGGGGATATACAGCTAAAAATATCAACTAACTAAAATGAATATTTTATTTTCTGGAAGTATCTAAAAAGTTACTGTATACCAAGCAGTAGGTATTTAATTCATCATAAGAATAAGTCTTTTAAAAATCGATACTTCGTTATTTATGTAATGTCTGTGTTTTAGATTTTATCTAATTGCTGGAATAATTGTAAAAATAACTTGCCTAAAAGATAAATTTCATTATTCAGAATTACCGAATAATAAAATTTATCTTTATATTTTCTTTTTAAGAATTAGATGATTCTTTATTAACTTTACACAGAATGCTAAATATTAGCTGGTAAATTCTAGTGATAGCTTTTGAATTTGCCAGTTTTTGCTTCATTTAATTGGTTATTCATTTAGTAATGATTCAGATAAATGATTTGTCATCATCGAATTATTACTATGTGTGGCGGTGCATTTAAATCATCTACTTTTCAGCTTGACACTAAAGTTTTTAACAACTATTTTTCCCTACTGACTAGCTAGAGCAAAAAAATGAATTTAGTCAACTTAAACAATTCCTATCAACTTTCATCTATTCAACAAGGAATGCTGTTTAACAGTCTGCTTGCTCAAGAATCGGGAGTGGATATTGAGCAGGTGGTCTGTTTAGTTAAAGAAAAAATTGATATTGACGCATTCCAAAAAGCATGGCAAACAGTTTTAGCAAGACACGCAGTTTTAAGAAGTAGCTTTGATTGGGAAAATGGACGAGAACCTCTACAATGCGTCCATCCAGCAGTAACAATTCCTTTAAAACAACAGGATTGGAGTAGGCTATCTGAAACGGAACAATCCACTAAATTACAGGCTTATCTGCAAAGCGATCGCCTGTTGGGGTTTGAGTTAAATATTGCGCCATTGATGCGTTTAGCATTATTTCGTTTAGGAGAATCTTGCTATCAATTTGTATGGACATTTCACCATGCTTTATTAGATGGTCGTTCTTTGTACATCATCATTAAAGAATTGTTTGCCTTTTATGATGCTTTCCTTCAAGGAAAAGATTTACAACTTCCTTTACCTCGCCCTTATCAAGACCACATTGCATGGTTAGAGCAACAAGATTGGTCTCAGAATGAAGGATTTTGGCGAAATTTACTCAAAGGTTTTACCGCACCCACACCTTTATTAGTAGATTCAAACCCTCGTGAGGAAAGCGGTTTTAGAGAACAAACTATCCGACTTTCTCAAACCACTACACAGATGTTGCAAACTTTCGCTAAACAACATCAACTCACACTCAATACCTTAGTGCAAGGTGCTTGGGGTTTATTGTTGAGTCGTTATAGTGGCGAGTCTGACATTGTTTTTGGTGCGACAAGAGCCTGTCGTCACTCCTCTGTAGCTGGTGCGGAGTCGATGGTGGGACTGTTGATTAATACCTTACCGGTACGCGTCAATGTGTCTGGGGAAAAACCGCTTGTAAATTGGCTTCAAGAATTGCGATCGCAGTGGGTAACTTTGCGAGACTATGAACATACCCCCCTCGTTAATATTCAGCGATGGAGTGATGTCCCTGGTGGAACTTCCTTATTTGACAGCATTGTAGTATTTGAAAATTATGAATTGAATTCGGCTTTGCGCTCTCAAGACAAGAGATGGGAAAACTTAGAATTCCGACTCGAAGAACAAACTAACTTTCCTCTGACATTGGTTGGCTATGGAGAGTCAGAATTGTTGTTGAAACTCAAATATGACCGTCAAAAATTCGATGATGCCAAAATTTGTCGGATGTTGGGACATCTTCAGACGATATTGGCGAGTATGGCGACTGATTCTAGCCAGAGTTTAGGACAACTACCACTATTGACGACAACAGAAAAACACCAAATGTTGGTGGAGTGGAATCATACACAAGCAGATTTTGCAGAGCAACTTTGTATCCATCAACTGTTTGAGGCGCAAGTAGAAAAGACACCCGATGCTATCGCCGTAGTTTGTGGAGCCGAACAACTCACCTATAAAGAGTTGAACTGTAGAGCTAATCAGTTAGCTCATCACCTGCAACAACTAGGAGTCAAACCAGGGGTATTAGTTGCTGTATATTTAGAGCGATCGCTAGAAATGATTCCGGCTGTTTTAGGGATTTTAAAAGCTGGTGGTGCATATGTTCCCCTAGAACCGAGTTTTCCCAAAGCGCGCATTCAATTACTGCTGTCTTCTTTGCAGATTAACTGTCTAGTCACACAAACGAGCCTGTTAGCTAACATTCAGGAATTAGAACTCAGCGCACTACAACACATCCTCTGTTTAGATAAAGCAGACACAGAGAATCAAAAACAAATTTTCTCCCCTAAACCCTCAATTTGGTATCGTTCTGATTTAGACTTACTCCCAACCGAAAATTTACCAACATCTGCAAGTTCTGATGATGTAGCCTATGTGATTTTTACCTCCGGTTCTACAGGTACACCAAAGGGGGTTGTAGTTCGTCATCAACCAGTAATTAACCTGATTGAATGGGTGAACAAAACATTCAATGTGAATGCTCAAGATAGAGTATTATTTATCACTTCTTTATGCTTTGACCTGTCAGTTTATGACATTTTTGGCCTATTAGCCGCAGGTGGTTCAATTCGAGTTGTTTCTAGTCATGATATTCGAGATCCAGAAGCGTTACTGCATATTCTCTGCCATGAGCAGATTACATTCTGGGATTCTGCGCCGCCTGCACTGCAACAACTAGCCCAATTTTTCCCCAAGGTGCAGGAAAATAATTACCACCCCCAATTGCGCCTAGTATTTATGAGTGGTGATTGGATACCTGTAACCCTGCCAGATTTACTTAAAACCACCTTCCCAGGGGTAGAGGTAATTAGTTTAGGGGGAGCAACGGAAGCTACTGTTTGGTCAAATTATTATCCTATCGGCAAAGTCGAACCGCATTGGAAGAGTATTCCCTATGGCAAACCCATCCAAAATGCCCAATATTACATTCTGGATGATTACCTCAATCCTTGCCCCATTGGTGTGACTGGAGAGTTATATATTGGTGGAGAATGTTTAGCCTCTGGCTATTTAAATCAACCGGAACTCACAGCCCAAAAATTTATTCCCAGTCCCTTTGGCAATTCCAAACTATACAAAACTGGGGATTTAGCCCGTTATTTCAGCGATGGTAATATTGAATTCCTGGGCCGGATTGACCATCAAGTGAAAATTCGCGGTTTCCGTATCGAGTTGGGGGAAATTGAGAGTGTACTAACACAACACGACTCTGTACAGGAAACTGTCGTGATAGCGAGGGAAGATGAGCCAGGAAATAAGCGATTGGTGGCGTATGTAGTCATCAATGACGATTCTACAATTACTATGAACGAATTGCGGCGATTTTTGCAAACTAAACTGCCAGAATATATGATTCCATCAGCTTTTATTGCGATCGCCCAAATTCCACTCACTCCCAATGGTAAAGTAGACCGCCGCGCTCTACCCATCCCCGACCAAAGCCGACCAGAACTAGAAAAAGCCTTTGTCGCGCCTAGAAATACTGTAGAAATCGAGTTAGGGCGAATTTGGTCAGAGGTTTTAGGTATAGAGTTAGTTGGTATCAATGATAACTTCTTTGATTTAGGCGGAAATTCCCTACTGGCAGTCAAATTATTTACCCAAATTGAGAAGAAATTTGGTCAAAAACTGCCCCTAGCTACCTTATTACAATCACCGACCATAGAGCAATTAGCTAGCATTCTCAGCAAATCAAATATCTCAGTGTCTTGGTCTTCTTTAGTAACTATTCAACCAGGTAGCAATACGAAACGCCCCCTATTTTTGATTCATGCCCTTGGCGGTAATGTGATTGGTTATCAAAATTTAGTGCGTCATCTCGGTGCAGAACAACCAGTGTATGGACTGCAAGCACGAGGACTAGACGGGAAACAAGCACCTCACACCAGAGTTGAGGATATGGCTGGTGACTACATTAAAGAAATTCGCACCGTTCAACCGCAAGGCCCTTATTTACTGGCTGGTTTTTCCAGTGGTGGGACAGTTGCCTATGAAATGGCGCGTCAGTTAGTAGCATCAGGCGATCGCGTCGAATTACTGGCAATGTTTGATACCTATAGCCCCAGTCTATATATCAATAATCCCTCCCTCTTACGGACACTGTATGTCTACTTCCTCACCCTACTACGACTGCCATCTGTAGATAGATGGAACTATGTTTTAGCAAAAATAGATTGGTTCCAGTCAATGTTAACTGGTAAGACGAGTAGCAAATTTGACCTATGGAATGAACATTCTTTTACAGAAGATGCCAACCCTTATAACATGGCATTAATAGAAGCTCTCAAACAAGCCACAATGGCGGATTATGTAGTCAAACCCTACGCTGGCAAAGTAACTTTATTTACTACCAAAGAAATCCTGAGATGGTGTCAGTTTCAACCCTGTAGAGGCTGGGGTGCTATGGCTCAACAGGGGGTAGAAATTCACGAAGTTCCAGGTACACATTTAGGTATGTTGGGAGAACCATGTGTGCAGATTTTAGCGACAAAATTAAAAAATTGTTTAGATGTAATAGAAGCAAATAATCAAGCCGAATCAGCGAAAATTGAGCAGATGCGGTGGATGCTTCAGAAAGAGAATTATCGCGAACTGGAACATAAGTATTAAAAATTAATTTTGACTTGGTATCATATCCCCGAAGTCTTTGAGAATTGGGGGATATGAACATAAGCTCAAGCCCAGTAGCAAAAAATTGGGATTTGGGATGATAATGAATTTACATATCCTGGGAAGTATTGGAGTGTGAGTCAAAGAAAGTAAAAATTTACTATATCCATCTGATCAATTTTTCCCATAAACTAAGAATTAAAATCGTGATAAAAATAAATAACATATATGGAAGAAACAGTAACTTTATATCGTCCGACGGGGGCAAAAGAATTAGAGCTAGTAAAACAAAGTGGCTACCGTAAATGGCCGCCTAGACTACCGGAACAACCAATTTTTTATCCGGTTACGAACGAACAATATGCTAAAGAAATAGCTACTAATACCAATTTAATATGAAGCTGCATATAAAAGAGCTTCTAAAATAAAGTCATAAGAAGACACAGACATGACTTGTTCAAAAGTTAATTGGTCAAATAGCTGCTGAATGCGCTCACGTAAATCTTGTAAAGAAGAGAAAAGTACATTTTTGAGAGATTTTTTGAGAAATTGCCAAAGCCTCTCGATGGGATTAAGTTCGGGAGAATGAGATGGTTGTAGTAGAGGAATAATATTGTCTGGCCAACGAATCGTAGAACTAGTATGGGCAGGAGCTTGATCAATCTGTAAAATGGCGTAATCGGAGCCTAATTGTTCAGATAGCCAGTCTAAAAACTGCTGAAAATAGTCGCCATTGAGTTTGGGGTATTCATGCTGGAAATGCTTTCCAGTCAACGGTTCAATTGCACCATAAATCCAAAAATTTTCCCGCAGCCATTTCACCTCAACAGTAGGTTTAACTCCTCTAGCTGTAATTACTTTGCCTGTGAGGGTTTTGAGTCCCACTCTCGTTTCATCTTGACACAGGTAGCGCACAGTTTTACCTGGTGCTAGCAGTTGTTCGAGACTAACTATCAGCACACCGAGTTTTTTTTAAATTCGGCTCTGAGTTTTTCATCCTGCTGATAGCTTTGGGGTCGTGGTACTTTGAGTTTCGCTCCTAAACGATATCTCACCCAGTCATAGACTGTTCCATACTCGATATCCAATCCATGTTTGAGTTTCAACCACTCGACTATTGCTCTGTAACTGCTAAATCCTTCTCCTGTTTCCAACTCTTGCTTTAATGAAGCGATCGCCTCTTCAGTAATTTTTCGTTTTGCCCCTGGTGCTTTCTTCACTGCTAATAACTCAGACAATCCACCCCCTCTATACCTCTGTAACCATCTCGTCACCGTCGAAGTATCTCTGGCCAAGCGTTTTCCAATTTCTTGCTGCTCCTTTACCTGCCCACTCTTGAGCCACCACAACATCTGTAGCTTTTCTTTTTGGCTACCTTCACTGGCTGTTTGCAGGCGTTTTTTGAGTTCTTCTTCGCTCTCCACGATTTCTATCTTAAACGGGCGGCTCATAGGTCTGAGGACTTATCACATTTACCTCCCCCTATTATATGCAACTTCATATTAAATTGGTATTAACCCTCTTTTGTTACTACGGGGAAAGTATAATCAGGAAGAAAGCAGACAAAGCAAGTAAGAGGAATGGTTACAGCGCGTAGACAGCCAGTAAGCACAGTGGCATTCATAGATAACTATTGCCAGCACTATTATTCAGTATTTGAGGATGTGAGGCATTTTGAAGCATTCAAATTCTTACATTTGGGCATACTTTCAGAAATTAAGAGAAAAACTCTGCCAGAAATAGCTAAAACAGTGGGGCTAAAAGATAGCCAAACACTACATCATTTCCTGAGAGATGCACTGTGGGATATCAAAAAATTAAGAGAAATAAGGCTATGGTTAACAAAAATGTTTATTGGAGAAAGAGAAATAATTTTATGTATTGACGAAACCGGAGATCAAAAAAAGGGAAAATCAACAGATTATGTGACTAGGCAATATATTGGAAACTTAGGTAAAACAGAGAATGGAATAGTATCCGTAAATGCTTATGGTGTAGTAGATGGAATCACTTATCCTTTAATATTCCAAATATTTAAACCGAAAAATCGCTTAAAAGAAGGGGATAAATATAAGAGCAAACCCCAAATAGCGGTAGAGATTATTCAAGAGTTGAAAGAATGGGGTTTCAAAATTAAATTAGTGTTAGCAGATAGTTTATATGGTGAGAGTGGAGATGTAATTAGATGTTTAGAAAAATTAGAACTAGAGTTTATCGTAGCAATTCGCTCCAATCATGGAGTGTTAATGCCCCCAGGAAGCCGAAAACGTTATAATCGTTGGAAAGCTTATGAGCAAAAGCTTTCACATCGTCAATTAGAAACTCGTTACCTGAGAGAAATTATTTTTGGTCAACGTCGCCGCATCAGATATTACCAAATCAGTAAAGTTAATACACCCGACCCCACTGGAGATGAAAGTTGGTACATCATGACTAATTTATCAACTGATTTGTCACTGAATGTCGCGCAACTTTATAGTTTAAGAAACTGGATTGAATATGGTTTTAAAGAAGTTAAAAATGAACTGGGTTGGGCTGATTTTCGTCTGACTGATTATGAAAGTATTGAACGCTGGTGGGAAATCATTTTTAGTGCTTACCTTTTAGTTAGCATTCAGGCTACTTATTTTCAACTTTATGCCCAAACTCAATCAACATCTAGTTCAGAATCACCTTCATCAATAGACTTTAATATTTATCAATATAGTCAACATCCTAATTGGGAATCTGGTATAACATGGAAGAGTGCTTTAAATAATCTTAGATTGCTCATTCAACCCTATATTTTTTACTGTTTGATTCAACCTTGGCTCACAGTATTTAACATTCCTGGTATGAAGCGTTGCTTTTTGAAATTAATCGACTTTATGAATGATTTTCGCGCTTCTCCAGTCAGTTTCTCTGTTGCTAGTTGAATCTCTTGTCAATTTTTCTTTTCCTAAAGTAACAAAAGAGGGATAAATGGAATATTAGAGATAGTGGTGTGGGTTATGTCACACGCTTTGAAGTCAAGAAAGTATTTATGGATAGATATGAAATTCATCAAGTTGGGGCTTCACATCATACGGAATGGTGGATTCCATGTGAAGAATTAGAAGATTTGAACGCCAACATTGTAGGAAAAATTGAGGTAATTGGAGAGTATCGAGCTTAATTTTGCCTCTATATCTAGCTGTGACAATTTTATTTTCTAGTCACATTAGAGGTAATATCTGTACTAACTTTACCTGATTGAGTGGGATTCATTAAAATTTCTAACCGACTAAAAGCTTGAGAAGATAACAGCGTTAAACATAGATAAACTAAGGCGACTGCTGCATAAATTTCAAACGGACGATAGTTGGCAGCAACAATCAATTGTCCCTTGCGAAATAATTCTTCAAATCCAATAACTGCTACTAAACAAGTATCTTTTAACAAACTAATAAATTCATTTCCTAAAGCTGGTAACATCCGCCGAAAAGCTTGGGGGAAAATCACCAAACGCATTGTTAAGATAGGATTGAAGCCTAATGATTTAGCTGCTTCTGCTTGTCCTGGTTCAATTGATTGAATACCAGCACGAACAATTTCAGCAATATAAGCTGCACAATTTAAACTTAAGGCAATTACCCCAGCGACTAAACGATCAAATGTAAAAGTAAAATTCAGTTCTTGAGCAATGGCGGGGATGCCAAAATAAATCATAAAAATTTGGACGAGTAAAGGCGTACCTCGAAAAAAGTCAACATAAGCTCTCGCTAACCAGCGCAAAAGAGTAATTTTAGAAAGGCGTACAATACCGATTAATGAACCAGCAATTAAACCCAACACAACAGAAAGCACTGTAAGTTGTAGGGTGATTAATGCACCTTGTAATAGAGTTGGTAAAGCTTGTAAAATTAAACCAATTGAGGCAAATATGCTACCTTTATCTGTGTTAGTTTGATTAGCAAATGGTGATTTATCTGGTAGTTGTGGCGGAGTAGCGTTAAACCATTTTTGATAAATTTGATTATAAGTGCCGTTTTTTAAAACTATATCTAATCCATTATTAATAAGTGATAAATTCGGGGAATTTTGGGCTGTGGCGATGCCATAATATTCCTCTGTAAGTAATTGTTCTACAACTTTAATACCTTTGAGATTGCCTGTATTAATAGCATATAAAGTTACTGGTGCATCATTAATAACTGCATCTACATTACCGTTAAGTAATTCTTGTAGGGCTAAAGGTGCAGAGTCAAAACTGCGAATTTCTGCGCCTGGGATACTTTTAGCTTTCTCTGCGCCGGTTGTACCAATTTGGACGGCAATTTTTTTATTTTTGAGACTGTCAAAACCTGTAATATTGGGATTATTTTCCTGAATAGCGATCGCTAATCCGGCTTTAAAATAGGGACGGGAGAAAGCTACAGCTTTGGCGCGTTCGGACGTGATAGTAATAGAACTGATGGCTGCATCTACGGTTTTGGCCTGTAAAGCTGGGATAATCCCATCAAATGGCAAACTTTGGAATTTTACTTGCAAGTTAGCAGATGAGGCAACTGCATTCATTAAATCAATGGAAAAACCCTGCAATTCTCCACCTTGTCCTTGAAACTCAAAAGGGGGAAACGCTGGTTCAGTCGCAGCACGTAAGGTTTTAGCCGTACTCGAATTAACGCTACAGCCAGAAAGGAAGACACAACTCACACACACAACTAGACACCAACACAGCCAATTTCTAAAACTGAATCTAGCCATGTGATGCTTACCCCCTGAGTGAGTGATGAGTGCTGAGTAATGAGTAATGAGTAATGAGTGATGAGTAATGAGTAATGAGTGGTAAGTGTATGCTTAATTTGAATGGGTGACAACCTTACTAAGTTTAAGGAAATTGGTTTTGTCGGAAGTCAGTATCGGCTAAACGCTTTGCTACTACTCACAAAACTCAAAACTCAAAACTCAGCACGGGCTAAACGCCCCGCTTCCGCTAACAGCACTCACCACTTTTAAAGATATTCTCGTAAGAAGTCAAAGGGATCGTCTTCCCAACATGGTTCAGGAATCATGAACAACAAATTGGTGTTGATGTCAGCTTCAATTTCTTCGCTATCGTGTCTGTCAAAAAGTTCTGTGAGAACTTTCCAGTCTCTTTCTCTAAGAGACGTAAACACTGGGGCGTAAGTCTGTGGAGTGTTTGGATATGTCACAGGTGCAATTTGCGTCAACTGATACAAAAAGTGGGCTTTGAGAGTGCCAGACAATCACATTCTAACTTGCTCAATTAAAATCTCAAATATACAGATATTTGCTTTTTATTACTTGATATTTCTCATTAAAAGTAAATTGCACCCATTACATATTTACATCTAAAAATACTGAAAACAGCACAATTATTTCACAATTGCCTCGATAAATTTGACACCAAATACTTCCGTAAAAGCTTGGGCGATATGAGGACGTATTTCATCGCAGGTAATTCCAGGAATCCATTCGGCTAAACTACCGACTGGTTTATCTGCAATACCACAGGGAACAATGCGGCTAAAGCCTGTCATATCAGGACACACGTTTAAAGCGAAACCGTGCATGGTAATCCAACGACTGACTTTAATTCCAATTGCAGCCACCTTACGTCCTTCTAACCATACACCAGTCAAAGACGGAATGCGATCGCCTGTTAAACCGTAAACTGCAAGCACGCGAATGATTACTTCTTCTAACTGCCGCAAGTACCAATGTAAGTCTTTATGATAACGGTGCAGATTTAAAATCGGATATCCCACTAATTGTCCGGGACAGTGATAAGTTACTTCCCCGCCACGTTCTGTTCTGTATACCTCGAACAACTGTTGATTTACGTCAAATTTGAGGAATTCTGCGTTGCTACCTTGTCCCAAGGTGTAGACAGGGGGATGTTCTAGCAAAATTAATACATCTTCCAAATCAGGGTGATGAATCCTCTCCGTTAAGAGGGATTTTTGCCATTCATGGGCTTTTTGGTAAGGTATCAACCCCTGATTGTATAGCAAACAATATTTTACTTGTGCTGACTCATTACTACGGCTCATAACGAATATCAACTGTATTAACAACTAAATATATTGCAAGTTCTAGGAATATCTTCAACAATTGTCAAGCTATGCAAAGGATTTTAAAGGAACATCAAGGGAATCATCTTTGGGAAAAACAAAGTGCTAGTTTGAATATATAAACACAAAGGTGTTGGGAGGAATTCCTACAATAAGCATCACGCCAAGAGAAGAGGAACGAATGTACTGGCTGATGAATTTCATATCTTTTTACATCTGAAGGACTTGTATACTCTCACAAAAAAGCAAACAAATCTCCTTTAACAAACAAAAAGTAACTACTATGGGTTATGTAAAGTTTGTTTTGATGCGTCAGTTAGTCAAAACAGCCATTAATGAGGCTACCTTAATTGAGAAAAAAAGGCGATGATCCTAATTGTCTGGCAATCAATTAGAGCGATCGCCTAATTTGGGGCAAGCGAATCGCAGCAAATCAAGGAGCAGAGTCAAGAGTGTACATAAGAATAACTATATAGATGCAAAAAATGGGAGTAAACAGACTAGTACACAAAGGCAAAGGTAAAAGGGTGCAAGGTGAAATCAAGAAAGCTGGTTTTCAGGTTTTCTCCTACTTTGACTTAGTGCTTTTTTACACTATGTCGTACTTGCAGTACGTTTTAATATTCCTCAATAGGTGTTGGTGCAGTGACATAACTTACCGCAATCTCTTTTCTTACTAAGACGACATCACATTAAATATTGAGCTATCGAGCGGGAGAGTTTACATGAAGCTTGTCATCCACGGCAAAAATATTGAAATTACCGATGCGATTCGAGAATATGTGCATCAAAAAATTGAAAAAGCAGTTAGTCACTTCCAGAACATCACCAACGAAGTGGATGTCCACCTTAGCGTAGCTCGCAATCCCCGAATTAGTCCTAAACAAGCGGCTGAAGTCACTATATTTGCAAATGGTAGTGTCATCCGCGCCGAGGAAAGCAGCGAAAACTTGTACGCTAGTATTGATTTAGTTGCAGATAAAATTGCCAGACAACTGCGAAAATATAAAGAAAGAAAACAAGACAAGAAAACTCAAGCTCAACCCACTAATGAAGTAGTAGTACCACAACCAGTAGTTGCAGATTTAATCGGCGATCGCACTCCCGAACTCCCCCAAGAAGTTGTCCGTACCAAATATTTTTCCATGCCACCGATGACGGTTGCAGAAGCTTTAGAACAGTTACAGTTAGTGGGACATGATTTTTATATGTTCCGCAATGCTGAAAGTGGTGAGATTAACGTCATTTACGAACGCAATCATGGCGGTTATGGCGTAATTCAACCCCGAAACAACAACGGCCATACCCATCATACCAACGGTAAAAATGGTAAGGTGGCAGTTAATATGGTGATGCCAGAAAAATCTCACAGTAGATAATTAGATATCTCCCGACTATTAAGTGATGCGAAGTTGATTTTGCAGATAGTCGGGAGATTCTTAGCTTTTTTAGGAATCTATTGTATTTAACCACGTTTCTAAATCCGCGATCGCCTGAAAATCTAACAGAGCTTCTCCCAGATGTTCTACTTGTTCTAAAGAGAGAGTTTCTACCCGTTCTCGCAGTGACTGTGGTAATTCTCCCACACGACGAGTAAGTTGACGAAAAATAAGCGATCATTCTCGTTGTTCTCCTCGTTGTTCTCCGATTTTTTCACCTTCGGAAAGAATATCTTGATAAATCACTGATTCGCGCATCATACCCTCCCGAAATAACTGTTGAATCAAGTCCTTTTTGTATTTTAACCCCGCTAAAATTTGAGTGTAGAATAGATTCTCAAACCCTTTAATGGTATATTAAACTCGGCAATAGTTAGTAAGTCTTTGAAAAAAGCCTTACTGGGATAGGAAATGATTTCCTTAAAACGGCATTTGGAGTTTAATAAGCTCATGAAAATAGTCAAATTTTTATCATATATAATAACACTGTTTTCTTTGTATTTATTTATTGTCTTTAATAATGCTCAACGTCAATTGAGCCAAGTTCCCATTTTTAATACTATATCTGGCATAAAAGAGGAGCATTTAGGAAATAAAGATAGTGCTATAGCTTTTTATAATAAAGCTATTGAATTAGAACCAAATAATTTTGCTCATTATGTTAATAGAGGTATGTTCTTTGCAGAAAATGGAGACCCTAAACGAGCCTTTGACGATTATAATAAAGCAATAAAACTCAATCCTAAAAATCCTATTACCTATGATAATAGAGGTTTTTTAAAATCTCAAATGGGAGATAATAAAGGGGCAATATCTGATTATAGCCAAGCTATAGCAGTAGATCCAAACTTCATTGCAAGCTATATAAGTAGATATAAATTATATGTAAGTATGGGAGATAAGAAAAAAGCAATTGGTGATTTACATAAAATTGCAGATATTTATAAATCCAATGGACAAGAAGCAGAGTATCAACAAGTTATTCAAGAAATAAATACTTATGAATAAAAGATACCTTTTCCAGACAGGATATTTTAGATAGGCTAGTTTTGGAAATGGTAGTAAACTCAGTTTTTATCTTCAGGAAATTATCAAATAAACAATAATTAAAACAACTGGAAAAACAAACTAGTTCAAGTAATTACAAAGATGAAAATTCTTATTAGAGGACTAAAGTCCTTACTACAAACAATAATTTACTAAGTGCTGAATTTTTGAGTAATTTTATCTTACTCATTACTCAGCACTCATTACTCAGCACTTTCAAGAAACCGTCACAGTTGCCTTCAGAGCAAAAATCTTCTCAATTATATCTTCGACAACCTTATCAGGTGTAGAAGCTCCAGAAGTAATGCCAACAACAATTTCCCCATGTGGTAGCCAGTTGTCTGTAATGACTAAATCACCAGTTAATTGCCGATGTTCAATTGATGTTCTAGACTTAATACGCCCTACGCTATCTATATGATATGAAGGTATTCCTCTTTGTTGGGCAATTTGTTGCAATTGTGTAGTATTGGAAGAATTAAACCCACCAATTACCACCATAAAATCTAATTTTTGTTCCACTAATTCCAACATCGCATCCTGGCGTTCTTGGGTAGCGTCACAAATAGTATTAAAACTTTGGAAATGTTGATTTAATTCAACGGGGCTGTATTTCTGCATCATGGTATGCTCAAACAGTTTACCAATCTGCTCAGTTTCACCTTTGAGCATGGTGGTTTGATTGGCGATACCGACGCGTTCTAAATCTGTGTCAGGATCAAAACCTGGGGAACAGGCTTTAGCAAACTTTTGTAAAAATTCCTGGCGATCGCCCCCATGTAAAATGTAGTCAGCTACATATTGGGCTTCTTGCAAATTGAGAACGATTAAATATTTACCAGCAAAGGAACTAGTAGCAACAGTTTCCTCATGCTTATATTTACCATGAATAATTGAGGTGTAATCGCCTTTTTTGTGCTTTTCTACAGTGTTCCAGACTTTGGAAACCCAAGGACAGGTGGTATCAACGATTTTACAGCCTTTATCGTTGAGTAGCTGCATTTCTTGGACACTAGCCCCAAAAGCAGGTAATATCACCACATCTTCTTGACCTACGACAGAAAAATCTTTTTGAGTACCATTTACAGGAATAAAGTCAACTTGCATTTCCTGCATTCGCTGATTAACAGAAGGGTTATGGATAATTTCGTTAGTAATCCAAATGCGTTCTGTAGGGAAGTGCTTGCGGGTTTCGTAAGCCATCGCCACAGCGCGTTCTACACCCCAGCAAAATCCAAAGGCTTGCGCCAAGCGGATAGTGACATCACCTCTTTGCAAAGTGTAATTGCGATCGCGAATTTCTTGAATTAGATTACTTTGATACTCAGATTTCAATTGGGTAGCGACTTCAGCCTGATGACCAAATCCTTTACGGTTGTAATTCTCGGAGTGATTTAGTGAACGCTTAAAAGCTTTTGTATCCATAATCTCTTATTTGTTTATATCTCCTCTTTAATGATTCTCTCGCGCCAAGACGCATATTGAGAAAGTAAAAAGTAAAAAGGCAAAAGTAAAAAGAAAGTAAAAGATATTTTTGCGCTTTGCCTTTACCAATACCCAGTCCCTAATCCCCAGTCCCTAATCCCCAGTCCCCCCTCCCTGCTGATAAATCTGCAACGCAGTGCGCCACACAAGATAACCTGCGGGACTGAGATGTAAACCGTCAGTAGTCAATTCAGTCCGCATATTACCTTTTTGATCCGCAAACAAGGAATATAAATCTAGGTATTCCACACCTTCTTTCACGGCGATGCTTCGTAACTGCTGATTTAACTTTTCAATTCGACTGTTGGGAATCGCTAGTAATTTCTCTTTTCCTTCCCAAGTGGCTGCTGCTCCTCCGTGGGGCAGAATTGATTGGATAAAGATTTTGGTTTTGGGATGACTTTTTCGCAGGTAAATGATGATTTGCCGTTGATTGTCTAAAATGACTTGATCATCTACTCCCCGAATCAAGTCATTAATCCCAATCATCACAAAAATCGTCTCTGGTTTTGTCTGGTCAAATAAATTTAATCTTTTCAATAATCCATTGCTGGTTTCGCCGGAAATTGCTTGATTGAGCCAATTTCTATCTTGCGGTAATAATTCCACAGGAAACCACAGACTCAATGAATCTCCCACTAAGACACTCAACTTTGATGGACGCTGTTGAGCAGCTACTTGGGCTTCTTGATTGAGGATATCTACCCATTGTTGATAGGTGAGTTGATGGCGGGGGCCTAACTCTGGTGTTGGGGGTGGGTTTTGGTTGGCTGGAACTGGAGGAGGGGCATTACTGGAAACGGCGGTCAATCCCTGCTGTCGCCAAATCAGCAGAATGACCGCCAACATAAGGATGCCGTTGGTTGCCAGTAAGAAAAACGCCCAGACCGGAAAGGTTTTTGCAGTAGTGGACACGACTAGCGAAATCTTCCAATGATTTGACTCAGATTTTAAATCGCTAGTAAGATAATCGCACTATTTTCAGCAATTATTCGGATACAATGCGATCGCCAAACTCGGAGTTATAACCCTCTTCTCCGTGTTCATTGATATCCAAACCCTGGTATTCGGCTTCTTCTTTGACTCGTAGCCCCACGGTAGCGGCAATAATTTTGAGAATCAGCCAAGTCCCCACAGCTGCAATTACGTAAGCAATCACAATGGCTGCTAGTTCTACACCTAATTCTCCAAAATTACCCCGCAATACTCCATCTTTACCGGCAGAGTTGACTTCCTTAGTGGCAAAAAAGGCAGTTAAAATTGCCCCAACTGTGCCACCTACACCATGTACAGGATAGGTATCTAAGGCATCGTCAACATTTAGCTTATGTTTGAAACTGACTGCATAGAAACAGACGAAAGCAGTGATGAAACCAATCAAAATTGAGGCTAAAGGTGTGACAAACCCGGCGGCTGGAGTAATTCCCACTAAACCGGCAACTGCCCCTGTAGCTGCGCCAACAGCCGTAGGTTTACCCCGTAAAGTTGCTTCTAAAATCAACCACATCAAAGCCCCCGCCGCCGCCGAGGTGTTAGTAGCAACAAAAGCAGTCGTAGCAACGTTGGTGACTAGATTACCAGAAGTCCCGCTAGCTACAGATAAAGCACTGCCAGCATTAAAGCCAAACCAACCAAACCACAACAAGCCCGCACCCAATAAGATGAATGGGACATTATGGGGGGGACTAAGACGGTCGGGGTGAGTTTTGCGTGGCCCTAAGACAATCGCTGCAACTAGGGCAGACACACCAGAACTGATATGCACAACTGTACCACCAGCAAAATCTAGCGCGCCTAAACCGCCATATAACCCCAATAAACCACCTTTAGCCCAAACCATATGCGCTAAAGGTGTGTAAATCAAGGTTGACCACAGCAAAACAAACAAACAGTAGGCACGAAAACTCATCCGTTCGGCGATCGCACCAGAAATCAACGCCGGGGTGATAATAGCAAACATGGCTTGATAAATCATGTATGCTTGATGGGGAATCGTCGGAGCGTAAGAAACTACATCCACAGGTGCTGAACCTTGTAGATAGTTGGTTGTTTCTAGCCCCACACCATTTAAGCCCAACCATTTTAAACCGCCAATAAATGGCAACCCAGGTGCAAATGAGAGACTATAACCCCATAACACCCAGCTAACTCCCACAATCGCCATCAATACAAAACTCATCATCAATGTATTGAGGATATTGCGCGATCGCACAAAGCCACCATAGAAAAATGCCAATCCTGGTGTCATCAACAGCACTAAAGCTGACGATACCAACATAAATACTGTATCTCCAGTATCCGCAGATGGAGTATTTGCTGGTGTTTGAGCAAACGCATAACCCGTGAAAGGCACTGCCAGCAGTAGTAGGGTTATAAACCCAATCACGAAAAATTTCTTGATCACGTCTTTTTGTTTTTTTCCTTGAAGAGCAATATCCTTGTATACTTAGTTACAATTTGATTACTTTTTGGTATGAATTTTTGTTTTCTAGGTTACTGAGATTTAGGTTTCGGGAAATTTTAACAAAAAAATAATACTATTGATAGATAAAATCTATGCAATTAATTTGTAAATTTTATTACTTAATACTTAAGCCTATAACTAAAAAAGGTGAGCCTGATGAGAAGTTTCTAGAATAAAACTGTAATATTTACTACAGTATTTCTAGCTGCAATATCCGCCTAATTTATTGATTGTGTGTTGAGAAGTTTTACATGGAATCTGCGTAAAATTATGCAGTTAAAAAGTTGATATGTGCTGGGCAGTTAATTTGGCATTTTGAAATATTCCCCATACTGCCGAATCTGCATATTCCACAACGTTGTATACTCACCACTGTGGCTTAGAAGTTCCTGATGCGTCCCATCTTCGATTAATTGACCGGCTTTAAGGACTAAGATTCTTTGCGCCATTCGCACAGAGGCTAGTCGATGCGTAATTAAAATAGTAGTTTTACCTTGGGCTAGTTCTACAAACCTCTGATAAAGCTCATATTCGCTACGGGGGTCGAGTGCGGCTGTAGGTTCATCTAACAAGAGGATTTGGGCTTGCTGACGCACAAAGGCGCGGGCTAGGGCTAACTTTTGCCATTGACCACCAGATAATTCTGTACCACTAAACTGCTTACCCAAGGGTGTATCCTCCCCTGTGGGAAATTGTGTGATTAGTTGGATGATATCGGCTTTTTCTATAGCAAACCTCAGTAAATCTCGATTTTCTAGGGCTTGGAGATTGCTTAAAGCGATATTTTCTCCCAGGGTGAGAGCATAGCGACCGAAATCTTGAAAAACCCCGGCTATTTGCTGTCGCCACTCTTGTAGATTTAAATGCTTCAGGTCTACCCCATCAACTAAAATTCTGCCTTGAGTTGGGTCGTATAATCTGGTAAGTAACTTGATGATAGTAGTCTTACCTGCGCCATTTTCGCCAACGATCGCCACTGTTTCACCAGGGTGTAGAGTAAAAGAGATATTTTTCACAGCCCATGCTTGAGCGTCTGGGTAGCGAAAATAAACGTTTTCAAAAGTAATCCCAGTCAGTATAGGGTTGGGGGTTCTCTCTCCAGGTACAGTCAATAACATGGGACTTGCGCTGTCGAGAAAATTAAAGAATTGCTGCATATATAAGACATTTTCCCAAAGTTCCAACCCATTACCGACAAATGCAGCTAAATTTTGTTGGAAGTAAGTTAAAGATTGAACGAATAACAACACACTACCTGGACTAAATTCCCCTTGAAATGCTTGCTTGACCACCCAGTAAAAAGCAAAGCCATTTCCCAAGGTGCTTAAAACAGCTAAACTGGAAGACCAAAAAGCTTGTTGACCTCGTAAATGGCGCATAGAGTTGTGTAAAGACCCAAATGCTTGCAGATATCGCTCAATAAAAAATTCACCTAGCTGAAACAGTCGCGTTTCCTTAGCGTAGGTGTCAGTCAACATCACTGATGTGTAATACCTCATTCTGCGGGCTTGAGGACTATTTTCAAATAGAGTTAGCCAAATTGCTTTACCATATTGGGCAGAGACTACTACTTGGGGTACAGTAGCGATCGCAATTATGAGAGGAATCCAAAAAGCTAGGGGAATTAATAACCCCACCATCACCACCACTGTGACAAGTGACCGACCCAACTCCACTAAATTTTCTAATAAATTCAAAGGTTGATAACTAACTTGTTCTTGCAACAGCTGTAACTCATCATAAAATTGAGCATCTTCAAAACGGCTGAGGTCAGGTAAAGTATCCGCTTTACGCATCAACATTAAGCTGAGATGTGCTGTCAACTTATCATTGACATTTCCTTGGAGTGCAGTGCGCCAAGGATCAAGGAGTGTTTGTATTAATAAAGCTCCCACCCATCCAGCCACTAAAGGTAGTAAAATTTCCCACCCCAACGCTTTACCAGAAGACAACTCTGTTGCTACCGTATCTATGACTAATTTGGTAATCCAAACACTAACAGCAGGTAAAAACCCTTGCACTAAAATCACGACCATTAAGACAGCAATTTCCTGTGGTGCAGCTTTCCATACTAAGGGTAGAGAACGCCATAAAGCTTGAGTGTACACATTCCACCTAACTCTGATTTTGCATTTTCATGAAAGTTGATCTCTGATTGATTATTGCTGAAGTTTATGTAATTTTTTACTCTAAAATTCTTTAATTTATGTATCTACAACCTTAGTATTATCTGTAATAAAATAAATACTTCTGAAGACATAACCTTAAAAATAATCAATAACTACCTCAGAAAGAATAAAAACATATAAAAGAAGATATCGTTGATATTGTTGAAGAAATCAAATCATTAAAAATCAAAGTCATTTATTGATTTCAAAAGCAACAGTTAGTTCTCAAGATTTGAGATGAGAAGAAAATCAAATCTCCAGCATAATTCACTTGCTAAAATTAGCAAGCAAATTTGACTTTTGTGGACTAGTAATACTCTGAATACCAAGATGTGAACTCTCTGTTAATTGGATTAGCAAAATCATGACAGATAAAGAAATTACTGTGGTTCTAGCAATTAGTGATTTCTGAAGTGTCCTTTTGCTAAAAAAATATTAACAGATTAATATCATCCCTATTCAATGTCATGAATTCAGACTTTCCGACAGTTCAAATGAGTTTAGGTTACAAGGAGTAAATGATGATGTTTACTGATGTAAAATTGCGGGAAAAAACTATAGAAATGCGTTTAGCAGACAGCGACGATAAACTGGAACAGGTTTTGCTGTCTGAAGCAGAGATTACAGCTTGGGAAAAATTAGCTAGTCAAGGAGTGATGCCTCCTATTATCGGTAATTGCGGAGGTTGTGGTGGTTGCGGTGGCTGCGGTCGATGTGGTCGCTGTTTCCGTTGTTTTCGCTGTTTTGGCTGCGGTGGCTGCGGCGGTTGCGTTAAATGTGGAGGCTGTGGTGTTGCCTCACTACCAGATGCAAATGTAGAAGAAGTGGAGATGAATTTTGGTTATTAATGTAACCAATTTTTAGCTAGTTAACAAACCTCAAACTGTTGCTTTTGTTTATTTTAGTAAGCCCGATATTTTGCTAAATTTGGATAGAATCAACCATGCAATTTCATGACAATCAAAGGTTGCGCTTACTGGAACATCTCCTGATTCATGTGATGCCTTCCGAGACTGAAATAGACCGAGAAACGATGATATTTAACACAACGCGACGCACTCTCAAAGTCGATGGTCAAGCATTAAAAGATTTAGAGAATATTGTTTTTCCTTTACTAGACGGAACACGTACAGTCGGAGAAATACGTGCTGCTGTCTGGGAACAAATTACGGATGCTTCTCTCAATCAATGTTTAACATTTTTGATGGAGAATCGCTTAGTTGAAGAATATTCAGAAACTACATTTGCTTTAAATAATCACGAGCAATTTTTACCTCAATTTAGCCTGTACCATGAACTAGGTTTTCAGCAAAAAAATGCTCAAGAACGTCTAGCGAATGCTCGTGTGGCAATTTTTGGGTTAGGTGGCTCAGGTGTAGTAGCCGCAATCCATCTAGCCGCCTGTGGTGTAGGATTTCTGCGCCTGTGCGATAGTATTTCTACATCTGCTTATGATGCCACGATTATGGCCAATTGGGGATTGAGTCAGTCTGGTAGTTTGCGCGCTGTGGAAACAGCTAGACAGATTGCAGGGATGGGAGGGTTTACCGCCATTGAGACGGTTACGGACATTTTAAATGATGATGACACAGTCAAGGCTTTATTGGATGATGTTGATTTAGCTATTGTTGCCACTGATGCAGTCCCAGTGAATTTAGCCTATCGCCTCAACCGACTTTGTTTAAATATGCAGTGTCCATTACTCCCTGGGGGAGCTTTTGGAATTGAGGGTACTATTGGCCCTTTGGTTGTCGGCGGCGATAGTCCCTGTTATCTGTGCTATCGGATGCGGTCTATTGCTTGTGCTAAGTTACCAGAAGCACAATTACAACTAGAAAGACACTTAGACCGCGATCGCCGTTCTCAACCCCAATGGCGGGAAAATTTGCCGATAGGTCACACCTTGGTGGGTAGTTACTTAGTGCTGGATGCAGTGAAGATGTTACTAGGTTTACCAGTCGCTACACAGGGTAAATTACTCCATCTAGATTTAATCACCACCAAACTGACTCACAATGTTGTTCTCAAAAAGCCTGGCTGTCCTCACTGTTCTTCCCATTCCCCATTTTGAAAATCATGAACGCAACAGTTGCTAGCCCAAACTGGCGAGATTTAGTCAGTCCCCACACTGGTATCATTCAAAAATTAGACAGATTAACTAAATCCTACACAGAGTTTGAACTGCCTGTGTTGTGGCAAGCGGAACTCTCGCACTTTAACATCTATAAAGCCACAGACGATTTACGTTACGGCGTAGGCAAAGGGATGACTGATGAACAGGCGATTATCGGTGCTGTAGGCGAAGCTTTAGAACGTTATTGTGGTAGCATTGTTGACCGCAGACAAGTAATTGTCGGTAGTTACGAAAGTCTAGCCGATATGGCTATTCCTCCCCAAGTTTTTTTCTCGTTTTCTCAGCAGCAATACTCTGACCCCAATTTTCCTTTTCCGACTTTTGACCCAAAAATGCAGACTTCCTGGGTGAATGCTGTGAATTTGCATAGCCAGGAGCAGGTTTTACTCCCAGCAGCCTCGGTTTATCTCAATTTTTGTAGTCATCAGTTAGGGGATTGTATCTTACCTGTCACAACTAACGGTATGGCCAGTGGTTTATCTGTAGAGTTTGCAGCCTACCGTGGTTTGTGTGAGTTGATTGAACGCGATGCTTTCATGATTACCTGGTTAAATCGTCTCCCAGTCCCCCGCATTGATTTTACTCATCAACCAGGCATAGAAACTGCGATCGCTCGTAACTATGCCAGATTTGGCGTAGAATTAATGGCGTTTGATTTGACTACAGATATTCAAGTACCGGTGATTGCAGCTTTTGCAATTGACCGTTCTGGTGAGAGTCCGGCTTTAGTCACGGGTTTAGGATGTGATTTAGACGGTGCCACAGCCCTTCGCAAAGCTATCTTTGAAGTTTGTCAAATTCGCCCCCATGATATTAGCCGTATGCTGGCGGGAGATGGTGCAAATCTCCATCAATATCAAGATATCCAAGATTTAAAAGACCACAGTGCTTTTTTCTACACAACCGCAAGACTTGGGGAGTTAGATTTTCTCCTCCACCATAACTACAGGCGAGAAATTGCAGATTTACCCACTTGTAAGGACTGTACAGAATCACAAAGGTTGCAATCAGTGGTGCAGAAACTTCATCAAGTTGGTGCTGAAGCTTATTTAGTAGATGTCACCACCCCTGATGTCGCACCACTAGGTTTTCGGGTAGTACGGACGTTAGCCAGTGAATTAGTACCAATATATTTTGGCTATGGTCAAGAACCCTTGGGAACTCAACGCTTGTTTACAGTTCCAGAACGTTTAGGCTACAGTCGCCCTCATCACCTAAATCCTTGCCCACATCCCCTAGATTAAATTGCTCAACTAACGATTCTTTGCACCTACAAAGCCTCATCTAAAATTCTTTTCGCTATGTACAAAGTCAACGAACCTCTAGAGTTAACCCTGCTTTACCATTTGAATTCCCCGCCACCAGAGGCTTATGCCCAACCAGTGCCTGCTGGTGAAATGCGTTATCTAGCAGATACTCCCGTTTTAGAATTGCCACCCGTACCCAGGGATAATCCTCTGGCAAGTTTGTTAAGTAAACGTCTTTCTGTGCGTGCGTTTCAAAATGTCCAGATGTCACAGACTGTACTGGCACAGTTACTAGATTCAGCCTGTGGCATTAATGGTCTGCGTCAGGTACAGGGTTATACCTATGAGGGCAGAAATGCTCCCTCAGCTGGTGGACTCTATCCCCTCGAAATGTTTGTATCAATACAGGAAGTTACTGGTTTAGCTGCGGGTTTATACCACTATGAACCCCGTGGTCATACCTTACAGTGGGTGAACGAGTCAACACCACACGACTTTATTACACCTCTATTAGATCAGGATTTTATTACTCATGCCAATGCGTTATTTATCCTGACTGGTGTGTTTATGCGATCGCTGTATAAGTACGGTACTAGAGGCTACCGTTTTGTTTTATTTGAAGCTGGTCATCAAGCTGAAAATATCTGTCTGATGGCTGTAGAGTTAGGACTTGGTAGTCTTTGTCTGGGGGGATTTCACGATTCCAGCATCAATCGTCTTTTGGGTATTGATGGTCAGCGTCACGCCACACTCTATTGTATTGCTGTTGGTAGTGAAAAAGTTTAAACCCCCAATTTCGTACTGAAATTGGGGGTCTAGAATGCTTGTAATTCTAATTTGCTTTATACCGTACCAGGATAATCTTCACTGGATGAATAGCCTTCAGGTTGACCACCTTCTGCAAATCCGCCAGGACTTGCTTCCTTGAGGAATCCACTGTAAGCTTCCATACCGTGTTCGCCAATATCCAAGCCTTCCAGTTCTTCTTCTCTGGTGACGCGAATACCCAAAGTAGCCTTCAAAATGATCCAGAAAATACTGGAAAGAAGTACAGTCATCCCACCGACGGAAATAGCACCTAAAAACTGTACACCTAACTGTCCAAAGCCACCACCAGCGAATAAACCCTTGGCAGGGCCAAGTCCCTCACCATACCAGGAATAAACACCAGGGCCAACAGACCACAAACCAACAGCCAAAGTACCCCAAACACCACAAACTAGGTGAACGGATGTAGCACCTACTGGATCATCAATGCCGAGTTTATCAAAGAAGGTGACAGCAAAAACAACGATAACTCCAGCAATTAAACCGATAACAAAGGAACTAGGAATACTGACATAGGCGCAAGATGCCGTAATACCCACCAACCCGGCCAAAATACCGTTGATAATCATTGATAGGTCTGGCTTACCTAAGTACAACCAAGCAGTAATAGTCGCAGCAATTCCACCGACTGCACCCGCCATATTGGTTGTTAAGGCAATGTGAGTAATGGCACTGGGATCAGCTGCCATTACAGAACCAGGGTTAAAACCAAACCAACCCAACCACAAAATCAAACAGCCTAGAGTGGCAATACTCATGTTGTGGCCGGGTAAAGCCACAACTTTACCGTCTTGATATTTACCAATGCGGGGGCCAAGGAAAGCTGCTCCCATTAAAGCTGCCCAACCACCGGCTGAGTGAACAACTGTAGAACCAGCAAAATCCCAGAAACCTTGTTTGTATAACCAACCGCCACCCCAAATCCAATGTCCAGTAATGGGGTAGGCAACACCTACCAGTAAAAGGCTGAAAATTAAAAAGTCAACAAACTTGATTCTCTCTGCTACTGCACCAGAAACAATTGTGGCGGCTGTTCCCGCAAACACTAATTGGAACAAAAATTTAGCAGCTAGAGGTACACCAGCCCAGTTTAAAGCACTAAATACACCTTGATATTCTTTTGCAGTGGCGGGACTGTTATCTGCTCCTGCTAAAAAGAACCCATTTAGCCCGATAAAATCGTTACCATCGCCGAACATCAAGCCAAAACCAATTGCCCAAAAAGCAACGGTAGCCAGCGCAAACACAATTAAGTTTTTGGCGAGGACGTTCACAGCATTTTTTTGACGACAAAAGCCGGTTTCTAACATACAAAAACCAGCATTCATGAAGAATACTAAAAATGCTGCGATCGCTACCCAAAGAGTGTCTAGGGCTACTTTTAATTCTGCTGTTGTTGGCCCGGCTGCTGGGGTTTGAGCAACGGCAACATAACCCCATCCCAAAACAATTAAACAAGCTAGGGGTAAACAAGCTTGCCAACTAGGAGATAGTCGCTTGATTAAACTAAATAAATCGGTTTTGGATTTAAAATGCAGGCTTTTGGCGGAATTCCTGGTAGAGAATCGCCTATTTTTTATTTTTGATTTACGTTTGTACATGGGTTACAACAATGCCCTCCAAACTATCCTTGATAGCTAGAAACAGATTGAGCAAACAGCTCACACTTTCACTGCAAATCAGTGGTTTTGATGTTTTTTGTCAGACCTCTTAACTGGTCAATCAAAAACTCAAAATAATTTATCTAGAAGTTTAGGGAACTAATGACACTTTTGTAAATATTTTTGCAAATATCCTTAAAAATTTATGATGTATTTTCTGCAACAGTCAAGTATTCTTCATTCAATCTTTAATCATGAAAAATACAATTAAATATGGCGATCGCTTGATTTTGTCAAGTTAATCTTCATCAGATATGAAAACAGAAATTCATCATCAATTTGTGCCACACCTTACTACTCTTGGTTTACTTTTGTCAATGAATTAGTTTCATTACTTTATTCATTCTCAAAAGAGCTAACATCTGAGCTTTTGGGATAGTGTTTTTTCTCTTCTGGCAACTTCTCTACTGAATAAATATCAGGCCAAACTGACGCACCATGTTCATGAACGTCAATTCCCTGGCGATCGCCTTCAGGATTAACCCGTAAGCGTCCCAAGGCTTTGAGAGTGCCGAACATCAAAAAGCTAAAAGCAACTGTAAAGACTGCGATCGCTACTACCCCTAAAAGTTGTATCCCTAATAGTTCAATCCCACCCCCTAACAATAAGCCTGCTTTTTTGTTCAAAGTTAGTTCAGGTTGTCCTAAAAAACCCACGGCGAGAGTTCCCATCATGCCGTTAATTCCATGCACGGAAAAGGCAGAAACAGGATCATCAATTTGCAGTGACTCAATTAGATCAATACCTTGCACTAACAGAATGCCAGCAGTTAACCCAATCAATACCGCCGCCCAAGGGGCAACATAAGCACAAGCAGCTGTAATTGCGACTAAGCCACCTAATGCACCGTTCAGGCAATACTCTAAATGCCATTTTTTAGTACGAATATACTGATAGAGCATAGCTGTGAGTGCGCCTGCACCACCAGCCAGTGTGGTGTTGACTGTCACTAAGCCAATTAATCCTGTGTTACTTGTACCCAGGGTTGAACCAGGGTTAAAGCCATACCAGCCAAACCACAAAATCATTGTTCCCAAGGTTGCTAAACCCAGGTTATGAGCTGGTGGTGGTGATCCCCACGCTGAACGTCCAGGACGCGGCCCCAATAAATATGCCCCGATTAAAGCTGTCCAACCTCCCACGCAATGCACAACAGAACTACCAGCAAAGTCATGATAGCTGAGTTTAGATAACCAGCCATTCACATTCCAAGCCCAGTGGACGATTATGGGATAACTAAATGCTCCCATGACGGCACTGTAGATTAAGTTGCCAATGAAGTCAGTTCTACCCAACATCGCACCAGTAGTGATAGTGCTGGCAGTTGCAGCAAAAGCAAACTGGAAGAAGAACAAAGTATAGTTATTGATCAGAGCTTTAGAGCCAGGCACACCCATCGGATAAACACCATCACTGTTAGGAATTTGGCTCATAAAGAAAGTGTCTATCCCTAACAAACCCCCGACACTCGTACCGTAGGCAATACCAAACCCTATTGCCCACCAAACCAAGATAGTAACAGCTGCATCAATAAAGTTTTCTACCAAGGCGTTAACTACACCTCTTTGTCGAGAAAAACCAGCTTCCAACATAGCAAAGCCAGCTTGCATAAAGAATACTAAGAATCCCGTGATTAGTACCCAGATAGTGTCTATCGAGAATCTCAATGCCTCGATTTTTTCTCCACTAGAGGGTAAATTAGCACTATCTGTTGCTTGTACAACGGTGGGGGCAAAGATTGCCAAGATCATTGAACCGATCGCCAGTACGATGATGCGTTGCCAAGGTCGAATACGCTTATTCATTAGCTCAATATTTTTCCTGCTTGAAAAGCGATGATTGATCATGGTAGCAGACTGATCAAAATCAAAGAGTTTTGATCAGCAAATCTAGCGATCTAGTTTTCCCTAAAACTGCATCTATTTTTTGCTCTTCACCACTCCATTTATTTGATAGAACACAGAACAGAAGCAGCCGAAATCTACTGCAAGTGATTTATTCATGAATAAATTGCATTCATAGTGTTTTAATTACAACATTAGTTCTGTATACTAAAATACATTTTTATTATTCTTTCAGAGAATTTAACTAAAAATTAAGCCCACTATTATGAAGAAAACCCTTTACTGAGAGGGCGATCGCTGACCTTTACAGATCAGCCATCCAAACTTTATTAAATTAAAATACAAAATATTAAGAATGTTAAAAATTAGTAATTACGAATTACTAATTTTTCATGAAGTTGAATAATTATCTGCCAAGTCTTAGTGTTCAGGAGGTGGATACACAGCCGAGCGTAGCATTCTAAACCTAATCGTGGTCTGGTATCACTTATACCAATTCACTAAAATTCTGATACAGATCCAAACCCAGAAACCCCTGTCAAGTCAGGATTTATCAATTGCGAATTGCGAATTGCGAATTGTGAATTGGTATTACGCCCCTGTTTTTTGTACTTATCCTGGTAGTTGCTTCTTCAAAGCCTCTAACCTAGCCCAACGACTATCAACGGGTTTGTCTACACTCTCACCAGCCGAATTGAGAATCCCTGGACAGTTTAAATCACATAACTGACGTTGGGGCAATTCTAAGCACATCTGCTCATACAACCATTCACTGGGATGGAAATAACCATTGGGTGATAGAGTTTCCACTAAATCTTCCATCGCCACTTCCCTTTCTAAAGGCAAGTTCTGTTCTTGATTTACGGCTTCATCTAACCAAATCACTTCTTGGGCATTCACCACTAAACGGTGATTGTATTGTTGTAAGCAACGATTACAGGTACAAGTAACAATAGTTTCTACCTGTGCTGATACCTCTAAGTAATTACCATGATGCTGCACGCGGACGCGACCGCGAACTGGTGTTAACGTATCTAGCCCAGGCAGAAATTCTTTAACTTGAATTTCCTCTGTACGCTCCGGTGCTTTAGTTAGCTGCGGAATAAAAATTGCGTCCATAGGATTGGTGAAACATCATCACGAAAATTTATGTTGATCATCAGCAATTCTGCTGATAATCCATATATAGTCTAGCTCTTAGCAAGAATATTCTGTACTGCTTAAACTGTTTAGGGTTCAAAGCCCACAGGACGAACAACTAAATGCCGATGGGGTTCTTTGCCACGACTAAAGGTTTCTATATCAGTTAATTCTTGAAACAAGGTGTGGACAAAGCGTCTTTCCGCAGAACTGAGGGATCTAATTTCCACTTCTTGACCTGTGGAACGGACTTGTACAGCTACGGCTTCCGCTATTGCTTGAATTTCAGCTTGTCTTTTAACTCGATAGCCATTCAATTCTACAGTGTAAGAAGCTTGTCCGGCTTCTGATTGGTTGATGTTCAGCGTGGAATTAGCCAAATATTGAATTGCATCCAACACCGAACCATCAGCACCAATTAAAACGCCTATTTGCTCTGGGGTAAGGTTGGTTTCATCAATTTTCAACCAGTAGCTATCTATGGCTGGGGAATCTTCTTCTAGAGAATGAGGCGTTTCTACACTACCTCGAATCTCTGTTGATATCCCCGTGAGTTCCAGCAGTGATTTTAACCACTGCTGACCTCGCTGCATGGGAATATTGCTCATCTATTAACCTGTGGTCTTTTTCTTGGAACTTTTTGGCTCAAAAGGTAGGGTCTTTTGTGCCGCCACCGCTTGTTTTTCTTGGGTGTCTACGATTTTTTGTAGTTCCTCTGGTAAGGGTTCACGAGAGAGGATGTAAGTTTGCAGGGTTTGGAAGATATTTCCAATCACCATGTACATCAAAACCCCTGCTGGCAAGGGGAAGAACAAGAACATCCCAGAGAAAATTACAGGGGTGACTTTGTTAACTGTATCCTGTTGGGGATTGCCACCACTAGAGTTCTGCCCGGAAAGCATTTGGCTGACGTAGAGACTAATACCAAAGAAAATAATCATCGCTACAATATCCCAGTGGACTGTTCCGTCTGGGTCAATTGCTCCGACTCTACCCAAGGCATCAATGAACAGGAAGCCTTTATCTGCTGCTAAACCAGGAATTGTCCCTTGAATGGTGACATCGCCTGGCTGTAGAGCTTCTATGTTGCCCTCTGCATCGATTTTGATTCTGTCTTCCCCTTTGGTAATTTTCCATTCGGGGATTAACTTGGTGTCTGGGTGTTCTGCCAGCAATGCGGGGAATGGCTTACCTTCAAGGGTTTGGTATTGAATCTTGGTGTTTTCCCCTACTGTTAACTTGTTACCACTAGGGAGAATCGCTGTAACTTTGACGTGTTCTCCATCAGCCACATAAATGTTCTGAGGAGGAGTCGCAAAGGCTTGGGGTTGAATCCGTTCGATTTGTTCGGTGGGGAGGATTTGCAGGTTAACAGAATAGTTAACTCCCGCAAATGGTGAACCCCTCAAAGTAGCAAATAGGGCTAACAGGACTGGCATTTGCAGTAAGAGTGGCAAACACCCTGCTAAGGGGTTGCCAAATTCCTTCTGCACGTTCATCATTTCTTCCTGCTGCTTTTGCGGGTCGTCCTTGTAACGTTCTTTAACTTCCGCCATCCGCTTTTGCATCAGAGGTTGTACAATTCGCATCCGCCGCATACTGCGAATTGAACCAGCACTCAGGGGGTAGAGCGCGAAGCGGATTATCAATGTCAAGGCAACGATCGCCAATCCATAGCTAGGCACAATACTATAGAACAAGTCTATGATTGGCAGCATGACGTTGTTTGAGAGAAACCCGATACCAAAATCCATTATTCTGAATTCAACCTGAGTTACTGTAAATTGATCTGAATCTAATTTATCTAAAAAAGGGAGAGTAGGGAGTAGGGAGGAATCAATTCAAAATTCAAAATTCAAAATTCAAAATTAAGAACTTGATTGACTGTTGAGTGTTGACTGTTCCCTATGCCCTGTTCTCTATTGGGGTGTGTATTGAGGATTTTTGGCAGCAATTCTTTCGTTGATGTAGTCGTAAACTTCACGAAAATTAGGGATCGCCCGCATTTCTAAACGACTACCATTTCTTAAGGTGACTACCATATCTCCCCAAATACCGACTCCACGGGGAATTTTGACAATTTTGACAATTTCTGAGTAAATTACGTCAGAGCGATCGCGTCCCATCCAGCCACCCATGACAGATATTCTGCGGTCGGTGATGCGGTAACGTAACCACAAGGCTCTCACTATTGCACCAACTGTAAGTGGTATACCAACCACAGTAAAGCCAATCAGGATATTTAAAATTAAATCCCCAATGTGGGGGCCGCCTTCATAATAAACTTCTTCACGAATGCCCATTTAATACCTCGGCTTTTGCCAACAACTGCTCTAATTCTTGCAGAAATTGTTGGCTTCCGCACTCATCTCCTGCTGCTGTTGGTTTGACAATTAACACCAATTTCCACCCTGGTGCTATTTTCGGCAATAGTTGTTGCAATGCTGCTGTAATTTGACGCTTGATGCGGTTACGCACCACTGCTTTTTTACTAACTTTTGTGCTAACTGAAATGCCTATTTTCGTACTGGTGAGATGCTGACATTCAGTCCCTATAGAGTTTTTAGGGGCAGTAGCCAAAGAAGATTCTTTGGCAGATGACGGTTTTAAAGCTCTCAAAGTTAAATGAGAACTGTATCGCCGCATTCCTTCTCGGAAAACTGCCTGAAAATCTTGACGGGATTTTAATCGATGTGCTTTCGGCAAGGCCACAGCTTAAAATACCCTAAACGGTCAAACGATGCCGTCCTCTTCTTCTTCTAGCTCTGATGACGTTTCTACCATCAGGGGTTCGCATTCTGGCACGAAAGCCGGAAGTCCTTTTTCTCTTGCGGTTAGTTCCGCCCAGAGTTCTTTGCATACTATTCTCC
Source organism: Aliinostoc sp. HNIBRCY26 (assembly GCF_050235535.1). Lineage (GTDB taxonomy): Bacteria > Cyanobacteriota > Cyanobacteriia > Cyanobacteriales > Nostocaceae > Trichormus. Next base: position 185,671 of record NZ_CP189852.1, on the reverse strand, counting down.
TCGTAGGTGATTTTTATAAAAAGTCACAATCTAAAAATATATCATAGTCATTAGTCATTAGTCATTAGTTTAGAGATGGAATATGGTGCATTTGTACGGGTAGGCTTAAACAAAATATCTGTTTATTAACGTGAATATCTACGAAAACCCGCCTCTACTGACTGTTGACTGTTGACTATTGACTATTGACTAATGACTAATTAACTAATTGTCAAAATCCAAGAACCGATGTAGCGCAGTAATGGGACATCTCCTGGGGAGAGGATCTGACATTTGAAATAGTATGTGCCGCCAAAGACTGGGTTACGGACGTTGGAAAATACTAACTCGACTCTGCTACCTGCTGGTACTGGTTCTTCAGGGAAAATCTCAATTAAACCGGTTTCTTTATTCCATTTGACTTCTGAAAGGGGGACTTTCTTCCCTCTAACTCTGACTTCAATTTTTTTAGTATCAAAACTACCTTTGTAGTAGCTAGGATAAGTAACAGCAAATTGTGCTGCTGCTAGTTTCATGTTTTGGGCGGGAATTCTCAGTATGTATCTATCTATACTATTTGTCTGTCCGCCAAAATCTAAACGGAAGGGTAGCTGGTTTTCCCGCTTAACGCCGCTAAAAAGTACAAATCCTTGACCTTGTGCCAATACCATAGTTGGTAAGCTAGTAAGTACACAGCCAGTCAAAGCTAAAACGGAAAGTAAACGGCGCATAATTTCAACTCCTCCACCAGAGAATGATGTGTAATTGGGGTTTTCGTAACTAAACTTTACTATTGCTTTGCCCAAAAAAGACGTAACTTAGTGATGAAAGTGCCTTTTGCGGACATCGGACTAGAGATAAGACAGGAAAGAAGGCAAAAGATGTTTCTGATATTTCGGCTTTGTGACTCAATCTAGTCAGTATATTTATCTATGGGTATTGTAACATCCACTAATAATTGGTCATTTAGCAGCAAATCCCATTGTTAAATACGCATATTCTGCTTTTATCTCTATATTTCTGGAATCTAAGTTTTAACTCCATATCAATACTGTAGAGATTTGATTGTGTTGCTAAATATGTATAAGTGTATCTTAATTTAGGGTTTTTGTTATAAAAATTGAGCGATGTAATTAGCGATCGCCTGTTAACTTGGGATAAGTTGATCAAAATAGACTCACATATTAATTAATAATCATTGAAAACTATTGCCAAAATACCAAAATCAATAATTAAAGTTTTGTTGCAGATTGCGAGATGTCATCAAAACAAGAATTTTTCCTTTCAGATCCCTAAAAAAAACTAAAGACATCGCGATAAAACCGCAGATTAAAACTAAGATTTGCACTAAGTAAAGCAATTGGTATCTATCAGTAAAGGTTAAGATTTGTCAGCATTAAAGTTGAACTTAATCTGGCATAAAGGTAGGAAATAAAGGGAAGTTAAGGTTTTAATCCTAACAAAAAAGCCACAACTTATAGTTGAAGGCAGTAGCTATGAGTTAAATCCATAGTTAATTGCAACAGTTAAAGTTTGTGCAGAGATTAGGTATTTATCTCTAGGAGATTTCATGAAAATAGCAGTTGCTAAAGAAATAGAAGTTTGTGAACGGCGTGTAGCATTAAATCCTGATACCGTTGGGCGATTAGTTAAGCAAGGTTTGGAAGTTTGGGTAGAAGCAGGCGCAGGGGAAAGATCATTTTTTAGTGATGCAGCCTATGCAGCCGCAGGAGCTAAAATTATTGAACATCCTGAGCAATTATGGGGCGAAGCCGATATTTTATTGAAAGTTAGCCCTCCCCAAACACGAGAAGACGGGCGTGCAGAAGTTGACTTCATGCACGAAGGGGCAGTATTGATTAGCTTTCTAAATCCGTTAGGAAACCCAGTCGTGGCACAGCAGTTAGCTAATCGGCGGGTAACGGCTTTGAGTATGGAATTAATTCCGCGCACCACTAGGGCGCAAAGTATGGATGCTTTATCTTCTCAAGCTTCCTTGGCGGGTTATAAATCAGTGTTAATCGCCGCCGCCGCCTTACCGAAATATTTCCCGATGCTGACAACAGCCGCAGGCACAATTGCCCCAGCCAAAGTGTTTATTATGGGGGCTGGGGTAGCAGGATTGCAAGCGATCGCCACTGCTAGACGTTTGGGTGCAGTGGTAGAAGCCTTTGATATTCGTCCGGCTGTCAAAGAGGAAGTGCAGAGTTTAGGCGCGAAATTTGTAGAAGTGCAGCTAGAAGAAGAAACAACCGCCGCCGGTGGTTACGCCAAGGAAATCTCAGAAGCTAGCAGACAACGTACCCAAGAAGTTGTCACTGAGCATATCAAAAATGCGGATGTAGTAATTACTACTGCCCAAGTTCCAGGGAAAAAAGCACCACTGTTAGTGACTGCGGAAATGGTGGCACAGATGAAACCTGGTTCAGTGATTGTCGATTTAGCTGCCGAACAAGGTGGAAACTGCGCTTGTACTGATCCTGGTAGAGATATTGTCTGGAATGGTGTCACTATTATCGGGCCGATTAATCTCCCTTCATCCATGCCAGTCCACGCCAGCCAACTCTATGCCAAGAACTTGACATCTTTGTTGCAACTCTTGATTAAAGACAAAGCATTAAATGTAGATTTTGCTGACGACATCATTGATGCAGCCTGCATCACCCACGCTGGAGAAATTCGCAATCAACGCGTTAAAGATGCGCTACAAGATGCTGTGTTGAGGTAAAGGGCATGGGGCATTGGGCATGGGGCATTGGATTAAAATCCCCCTCCTACACCCCTACACCCTTATACCCCTAAAAAATAAGGAGATTTCAATGACAGAGGCATTAATTGCGGCTTTGTTTGTATTTGTATTGTCATCTTTCATCGGTTTTGAAGTTATCAATAAAATCCCACCGACGCTACACACTCCCCTGATGTCAGGTTCAAATGCGATTTCGGGGATTGCTGTAATTGGGGCGATAGTAGCAGCCGGAGAAAGAAACACCAATTTATCGGTAATTCTCGGTTTAATTGCGGTGATATTAGCGACAGTCAACGTCGTTGGTGGTTTCCTGGTGACTGACAGAATGTTGCAAATGTTTAAGAAAAAGGAGGTTAAAGCGTGAGCGACTTTTTACCAACTGGGATTCAGCTGACGTACTTAGTCGCTGCGTCTTTATTCATTCTGGGTTTGAAAAAACTCGGTTCTCCTGCTACTGCACGCAATGGTAATGTGATTGCGGCGGTGGGAATGCTGCTGGCGATTGTCGCTACAATGCTCGACCAGCACGTATTGAACTATGAGATGATTTTGTTAGGCTTGGCGATTGGTTCGGCAATTGGTGCGATCGCAGCTTACAAAGTCCAAATGACAGAAATGCCCCAAATGGTGGGTTTACTCAATGGTTTAGGTGGTGCAGCTTCCGCATTAGTCGCGGTGGCTGAATTTTGGCGGTTTTTGGATACTGGCGCGCCTGTTCCTTTAGATGTCAACATTTCCATGTTATTGGATGTGTTAATCGGCGGTGTCACCTTTACAGGTAGTTTTCTCGCCTTCGCTAAACTGCAAGGATTAATAAGCGGTTCACCAATTACATTCCCCCTACAGCAACCATTCAACCTGTTGTTATTGGGTGCTTATGTTGCGGGTAGTGCCTACTTAATCATCACACCCGATAGCTTGCCTGTGTTCTTAGGTGTCGTAGCCGTATCCCTAGTTTTAGGTGTGATGTTCGTCATCCCCATTGGTGGTGGCGATATGCCCGTTGTGATCTCCCTGCTAAACTCCTTATCAGGTATCGCGGCGGCGGCGGCGGGTTTTGTGGTGATGAATAATATGTTAATCATCGCTGGCGCGTTGGTGGGGGCTTCTGGTATCATCCTCACGGAAATCATGTGTAAAGCCATGAACCGTTCCCTTTTCAGCGTACTGTTTAGCGCGTTTGGTTCGGGAGGTTCTGGTGCGGTTGGTGGTGCGGCGGCTGGTACAACAGATCACACCGTCCACAGTATTGATCCCGAAGAAGGGGCGATGATGTTGGGTTATGCTCGTTCTGTGGTGATTGTTCCCGGTTATGGGATGGCTGTAGCCCAAGCACAACACAGTGTGAGAGAATTGGCAGACCAATTAGAGCGTATGGGTGTTGATGTTAAGTATGCCATTCACCCTGTTGCGGGCAGAATGCCGGGACACATGAATGTTTTGTTAGCTGAGGCAAATGTGGCGTACACCCAGTTGTATGACATGGAAGATATTAACCCTCAGTTTGAACAAGCAGATGTAGCTTTAGTCATTGGCGCAAATGATGTAGTAAATCCGGCGGCGCGTAGTGATGTTAATAGCCCTATTTACGGTATGCCGATTTTAGAGGTAGATAAGGCAAAACACACCATTGTAATTAAGCGCGGGATGAGTGCAGGTTTTGCTGGTGTAGATAATGAGTTGTTCTACAAAGATAAAACCACAATGCTTTTTGGTAGTGCAAAAGATATGGTGTCTAAGTTGGTTTCAGAAGTGAAGCAACTTTAGATAGCGAATCACAATTGATAGCTTTGCTTGCCTTGGAGGTGTGATACTTCTGAGGCAGTTTTTTTATTTGTCTCAAAGATAGTTAAAAAACTCCTGTGGTACTAATGTGAGTTCACCAGATTTAAACCGAGAAATATCCATCCACAATGCGGTATGTTGATGATTTTCCCCTTCAGAAAATACTAGACTTTCTAGTTGATAGAATTTAAAATCGGCAAAATCACACTGATATAATTGAATAATTTCATGTCCTGGCTGACCGTCATATACAAATATATTTTCTATACAACCTAAGTAGCGAATATTAGTTAAATCAGCTTGAATTTCTTCTTGAAATTCTCGTTTCAAGGCTTCTAAACTAGTTTCGCCAAAATCAACACCACCGCCAAGAGCGCGGTAAAATGTAGATTGTTTTACAGGGTCATAACCTTCGGAGACAAAAATTCTCTCCTCATCTCGAATTAGTCCCAAGGTGATAACCCTAATGTCACGTTTCTTGCCCATTTTTGTAGTTAATTATCGTAAATAGAGTAAGCACGACTTTCACTATCTTCGACAGGCCAATCTTCATTTTCTCCACCAATATATAGGGATTCCAGAGTGACGTATTCTTCACTAAGTTGAGTGAGTGCATTAATGAGGATATCTAAAGCGATCGCATCACTTGTTCCCAAGTCAAACCAACACCTTCCCCACTGTCCTTCATACTCAAATTCGCCCATGTTGTGCATGAGAGCTAATAGGCTTTTGTCATAACCTTGGGAATCATAATCCATATAGCTGATATCTAATCCAGTTTCTTGAACTTGCAGATTTTCAGCATTGAACGCGCCTAATTTTCCCAGGTAAAACCAGGAGTTAAATACTTCTTCTATATACTGTTTTTCTCGTTCAGAAGGAACAGTGGTAAATTTCAACCAAATCCAAACATCAAAGGGGTTAAATTCACGAAATTGGATGTGCATATTAGTCATTAGTCATTAGTCATTAGTCAATAGTTTTTTCCCTGCTCCCCCTGCTTCCCCTGCTTCCCCTGCTCCCCCTGCTCCCCCTGCTCCCTTCAAATACTTTTTAAACTGTTAACTGCGCCGTCGCGTTCGCGTTCTATTTGTCTGACTAAATCTCTGGGGAGTTGGGATTTTTTGGCTAAGGCTTTGTCAAAGTTGGAAACTGCTTCTTGAATTAGTTGCTGGTTTTTGTCTTGTCTTCCTTGTTCTCTGAGAATTTGGGCTTTTAGATAATACAACTCTGGGTTGTCTGCTGCAACTTTTAGGGCGCGGTTGGCGTAATTTAAGGCTTGGGAGTATTGTTTTAAGTCACGATAGGCGATCGCAATTCCCCGATTTGTTAAATATTCGGGTGCGGCGTTCTTTTCTAAACGTTCGATTGCGTCATCTGGGTTGGCAAAGGGTAAACTTACAGATAGCATCAAATCCATGTAACCCTTGATTAAATTTAGTTCTGGGTCTTGGGATGAAATCGCCTCTGCTTGATTTAGATATTGATACACTTGTCTAAGACGGCTTAAGGCTTTGGGTGCGCCTTTGATTGTCCCTTCACGCGTCAAAATCACTCCACCTTCTAAAAAATGACCGACAGCTATGTAAATATTCCCCCTTAATTCGTCAGTAGCCAGCAATTTGCTTCCTGCTTCTAGGGTTTTCTTACTGTAATTATCTAGTCCTATTAAATCTCCGTTCATGTAAGCTAGAGATGCCTTCATGGCATAGACTAGAGGCTCATCTGACTCGCTAGAAGTTGCCTGTTTGAGATAACGCTCGGCGGTTGGGTAATCACCATTGAAAAATACTGCCCTAAAAGCAGCTTCCGTGTTTTTGCCAATGTTATGGGGTTGATTAGCACGGAAGGGATCACCAGCTAAACTAGGATTTACCCCCAGATTGAAGGCGATCGCTATGCCTAATGTCACCTGTACTAACTTATTGAATGGGGAAAATCTCAGCATTGGGGGAAAAAAGGAAATTTTAGTCATTACCAGCCTCAGAAAAATTGCGGTTTAAATAGTTTGATATGTTACTTAAAATAGAAAAAATATGTAACTAAAAATCGCATCTTTGATGGCTAAAATACTCTCTCCAAGAAGACTGTAATAATTTTTTCAAGTTCCCATATTGGTTGTAGCTATTACTTATGAATAAAATTGCCACAATAGGAAACAAGCGGATTTTAACTGTTAAATTTGAATTTATTGATAATACTTGGATTTATCTATAATTTACTCCCCATACCCAATACTTCGACAAGCTCAGTACAAGTCCCTAGTCCCTAGTCCCCACCCCAATCCCCAAGCAACGCCAAATTTTTGGTAATCTTAACAAATGCTCTATCTCAGAAATTTAACTTATCATCCCACAGCTTGCCCTACAGCAATTCTGAAATCCACTAATTTGGAGTTACCCACCCAAAAGCTAGGATTGATTATTGGCCCTAGCGGTTCTGGTAAAAGTACCCTACTAGAGATTTTGTCTGGACTAGCTGAACCCACATCAGGCGCAGTTTTTTGGCGAGAACAAGAACTCATTTCCGAACAGCTACAACAATTAGCTGGTTTAGTGTTTCAGTTTCCAGAACGCCATTTTTGCGGCGGGACAATTTTGGAAGAATTGCGTTTAGGACATCCCGAATTAGGGAGTGAACGAGTTAGACACACACTCAGCGAAGTAGGATTAGAGCATTTATCCCTATCCACCGCACCTCATGCGTTAAGTGGAGGACAGCAACGCCGTTTAGCCTTAGCCGTGCAATTAATTCGCCAACCCAATTTATTATTATTAGACGAACCCACAGCAGGCTTAGATTGGTCAATGCGTCGGCAATTAGTGAGTTTATTAGCAAAACTCAAACAAGACTGGACACTGTTAGTAGTAACACATGACGCAGGTGATATGCTGGCGATCGCAGACTATTGCTGGACACTCAATCACGGTGAATTAGAATCCGTAGATCCTGCTGTGTTGGAGGCGAAAGTCAAAGAACCTCAAGCCGCAGTGTAACTTGGGGATTGGGGACTGGGGACTGGGGATTGGGGATTGGGGACTGGGTGGATAAGGTAGACAAGGTAGACAAGGTATATTTTACCCCAATGCCCAATGCCCCATGCCCAATGCCCCAAGACTAATGACTAATGACTATTGACTATTGACTAATGACTATTGACTAATGACTAATGACTATTGACTAATGACTAACTCATTGCCAATAATGGCAGAAATTTGGCAGCAAACTCTCAATTGGCAACCTACTGATGAACAGCAAGCGCGTTTTCAGCAGTTGTATGAATTAATCCTTGATGGGAATCGTCAGTTAAATTTAACTCGCATTACTGAACCGCAAGAGTTTTGGGAAAAGCATCTTTGGGATTCTTTGCGGGGAACTGCACCACAGCAAAAATTTATTTCGTCTTTAGAAACAGGTGCATCTGTCATTGATATTGGTACAGGTGCAGGTTTTCCTGGTGTTCCCATCGCCATGATTGCACCTAATTCTCAAATTACACTTGTAGATTCCACCCGCAAAAAGATTGCTTTTATTGATAAAATCCTGAATGAATTAGGAATTAATCACGCTCAAACTCTAGTGAGTAGAGCCGAAGAAATTGGACAGCAACCACAGCACCGAGAAAAGTATGATATTGCCTTAATTCGTGCTGTTGGTAATGCTTCAGTTTGTGCTGAGTATACTTTGCCTTTACTCAAAAAAAATGGTTTGGCTGTAATCTATCGCGGTACTTGGACAGATGAAGAAACCACAGCTTTGGAAGATGCGGTTAAGCAGTTAGGTGGTGAGATTGAATCAATAGAACAGTTTTTTACACCTGTGAGTAATAGTATTCGTCACTGTTTATATTTACGAAAAATAGCAACCACACCTGCTAAATTTCCTCGTGCTGTTGGTGTACCAACTCAAAAGCCACTTTAACAGTCATCAATTATCAAAAAGATCGTGACGTTACGCTGGTTACAACTCAGTTTGTATTCATGAATTTAGTCCTTACTACAAACTTTTAAGAAAATTTGGGGGTTGAAGTTCCCGGACTGACGGGGGTGACAAAGAAGCTACAAAGCATGACTGGATAAGGCTCATAGCACATAGACCTTTGTCACCATGTCAGCAATTTGCTAGAGTTAATCAACAGTTGCCAATTAATTGCGTTAGCGTAGCGGGACGTTAGTCCATTGCGAATTGCTATGAAATTCCCAACCAAGAAAATATGGTGTCCCACCAGGATGTTCTGATATCACCTACAGTTACACGCATTTTGCGCCGGATGTCTTGGATATTCCAATTGGTTAATTTGGCGAGGGTTTGGGCTTCTTGTTCAAAACGTCTTGGTAAAGACCGCTTGTATTCTTTTCCGGCTTGACATTTCACTTCGCCGGTAAAAGGATGCTGCAAAACATATCTCCCTTGGAAGGATTCGCGGTTGGATGTATCTTGAAACATCAAATCTTCGGGGAATTTGTCGCGGGTGTAGCGGACGTGTAGGCGAGAGATAAAAACGTTATTGGTAGGGAAGGGGCGACGGAAGTTAGTGGGTGCAGGTTCATCAGAAGAATTAGTATCCAGCCAAAATACACCTGCTTGTTTGAGTTCCTCTGTAGTTAAGGGTTCTGCTGAACAGGGGTCGCAATTACTCATGTCCCAAGCATATTCTAAAAAGGCAACTCTCTTGCCTTCTTTGGTGTAAGCTGTTTCAAAAGTAGATTTGTAAAAATCGCCAAATTCCTGTTTGATAAATACGGGAATATTCAGGTTAGAGGGAACTTTGACTGTCCGATAGTTGGTAATTTCGGCTTGTCCTTTGGGTGAGAGGACGTAAACTATTAAATCTTGCTCGGTGGTGGCGTTAATCATGCCCAAGCGAATCGGTAACATGAACTTGGGTGATTGATAAGAGATTTGCAAAGGGCGGAGAAATTCATAGCCAGATTGGGCGAATTTATTGAGGTTGACCTTAGCTACAAAAAACTTCATGGAAGAACGAATGTAAGGCTTGAGTAACTGTTGCGCGCCTCTGGGAATTTTGTACCCATTGCGATTGAGCCAAGTTTCTAAACCACCAGATTCTTTTGCACTCAAAACGACAATATCGTATTCACCCACATTAAAGCGTGCTTCGACCGTTACACCCAAACCGCGATCGCGTGTGGAATTTTCTGCTTCTTCTTGTCGTGCTGAGGGTGCAGCTAAAAATATATCTCCACTGTTACCATATGAATTGCATGGGTCTTCATCAAAATACTCTACTAAACGTGGCGCGCTAAAAGCATCTAAACGTTCAATAATCTTGGGGTCTGCAACACGGACTTGCTCTTTTTTAATGACTGTAGGAACAGGAACCACCATTGCAAAATCTTTGACTTCCCCTTGATAGTCGTTCGCCATCGTCAACACAGTGCGATTGTCATCTCTAGCAATCACCACCTGAGAAGCTTTGTTATAAAGTTTGGCATCAGCTTTTGCCACATAAAAGCCACAAAACGCCCAAGCTGTAGGTGCAAAGCACAATACAGACATTAAAGCTGACAATAATGGAATAATTAATCGAAAAGGCTGCATTTTATACCTCATTAAAATTAAATTGTTAACTGGGCATGGGGCATTGGGCATTGGGGAGTTATTCCTCCCCTACACCCCTAAACCCCTACTCCTCGCTTCCAACCAATCAAAACGCGGGGCTGTACAGAGGAAATCGAATAGGACGGTTAAGGGTGCAAAGATGAATAAAGCCCAAAATACTGCGGTGGGGAGAAAGAAATAATTGCGTAATACAAAAGTGGTGATGGCGATGCAAAATGCCCAAATTACACGCCCAAGTCGGGCGTTAGGGATTGAGCGAGGATCTGTGACCATAAAGAGGGCAAACAGTAATAGAGATCCACTCATTAAGCGATGGCAATAAACATCCCAAGTCCAACCCAACCAAAGATTTCGGATGGCTTCTAATAGAGAGTAAGCACCCAAAAAAGCGGCTGTAGTATCCCAGCGACCGATACGTTGCAAAATCATGCCTCCAGTCCCAGCAAATAACAGCCCATACCACCAATCTTCACCCCACTGTCCTGGAGATACCCAAGCATCAGAGGTGAAAACCAAAGCAGCAATAATGCCGAAGTTAGCTGGATTGAAGAAATGTTTTTGATTAATTTGCAAGAAAAATTTACTAGCGATCGCACTAGCCGCCGCAAAAGCCATTGTTGTCCAATGATCAGCCCGTAAAAGTAAGCTGAGTCCCAATGCGGTAATTAAAGCACTGCGGAGATTTAAGGGACTAGGGACTGGAGACTGGGCATTGTGAGAAAAAGAAAAATCTTCCTCCCCCTGCTCCCTACTCCCTGCCCCCTGCCTTATCACCCATGACAAAAAGCACTGCGTTAAAAGACAAGTGGCGATCGCTACTGCAATTAATTCCGGGCGTAGTGTCCAATCCCTTGTTCCAATACCCAAAACTAGAAACAAGCCTAGAAATAGAATTTGATAATCCCGTATATCTTTGAGCAACATTGACTCTTTCTTAAGGGATTCCCCGTAGATTTTTCATCAATGTAGACGAGTCAAACCTCAAAAGATGTGGCCGTTACAAATTTTGTTACAAAAAAATTAGTAGTCAATGGTCAATAGTCAACAGTCAATAGTCAACAACTTATCTGCATTAGTCCATTAGACATACTGATACAGTCAAAATATCGCTTCCTGAGTCAGAGGATATGGAATCTTGAATCTGTTTAAAATTGGACAGCAGTAGCAAAAACTTTTGTAGGTGCAAGCCTTTGCTACGCTGGCGTAAGCCTACTCATTGAGCATTTTTAATTTTGAATTCCCCCTTGGGGGTGAAATCATGTTATTTAAAGACCGCAAAGCCGCAGGACAGGTTCTAGCTAGCAAATTACTGGATTATGCTAACTGCCCAGATGTGCTGGTTTTAGCTTTACCCAGAGGCGGCGTTCCCGTTGCTTTTGAAATTGCTCAAGCTTTGAAAGCCCCCTTGGATGTGTTAGTAGTACGCAAACTCGGCGTACCAGATAATCCAGAATTGGCGATGGGAGCGATCGCTTCTGGTGGTGTCCGTATAATTAATCAGCAGATTATCGATGATATTAAGATCACAGATGAAGTCATTGCTAGAGTTGCAGCCCAAGAACAACGGGAACTCGAAAGACGAGAAAGCATATATCGAGGTGAAGAACCGTTTCCAGAATTAACAGGACGTAAAGTGATTTTAGTTGATGATGGTTTAGCCACTGGCGCAACCATGTGGGCGGCTGTAATTGCTGTCAGACAAAAAACCCCCCAAGAAATCGTTATTGCTGTCCCCATCGCTGCACCTGAAACCTATCAACAATTACTACCCAAAGTAGAAAAAATAGTCTGTATTTCCACACCTAGTAAATTTTATAGCGTAGGTATGTGGTACGAAGATTTTCCACAAACTACAGACGCTGAAGTCCATGAGTTATTGAAAAAGTCAATAGTCATTAGTCACTAGTCATTAGTTATCACTCATTACTCATCACTCATTACTTCTACCTTGTCTCCTCCACACCCTTAAAGACTTACATTCAAAAAAGTATGAAATTACCACTAGACATTACATATCGCAATTTGGATAAATCAGATGCAATTGATAAATTAATTAGAGAAAAAGTTGCTAAGTTAGAGCATATTTGTAGTTATATAAATAGCTGCCATATTGCTGTAGAAAAAGTACACGATCGCCCTCGTAGTGGTTCGCCTTATCGTGTCAGAATTGATCTCACCATACCACCAGGACATGAACTTGTAGCTGAAAGTAATCCTGCTCAAGCTGTGCAGTATGAACCATTAGATGTAGTCGTTCGTGAGGCTTTTGATGCAGCACGTCAACAGTTACTAAAATTAACCCAACGCCAAAAAGCAAGCGATAGATCCCAAACTCAAGCAGGTACAGGAGAAACTACGGGACTAGTTACCAAACTGTTTAGAGAGCAAGGTTATGGCTTCATCAAAACTCTAGATAGCCAAGAAATTTACTTCCACAAAAATAGCGTCCTCCATCACGACTTTGAACGTCTAGAAATTGGTACTGGGGTTTATTGTGCCGTAGAAGAAGGTGAAGAAGGACTACAAGCCAGCACAGTCAAAATTGTAGATAAGCCAGGTGTGCGGGCTGGTAAATCTAGCCAAACTTTAATTGAACCGCCCCTCGACTGGAGAGAATAATTATGAACGGCGAATTGAAACAAACTGCATCTCAACTGTTAGCTGCTATGTTATCTAACCCTCATATTTATCCCCAAGTTAGTGATGCTGGAGGCTATGGACAAATGGAACAACAATTAATTATCACGGCTGTAGAGATGGCAGAAATTTTAATTCAGCATATTGAAAATGCTCATCCCCAACCTGAAAAAGAGTTACAGACAAAATAAATAATTATTCAACAATTTTTGTAGTATTAGTGGGGTGTGTTACGCTGTTGCTAACGCACCCTAATTATTTAATTTGTAATTAGCAAATTGAATTTATAGCAATAATTTTTACCTGTAATAAAATAAATTGGGAATTTCTCAAATACAGATGATTATCTGACGGTTTGATTATTCCCAAAATATTAGTTACTACTACTGCTAGTAGACAAGATAGCTAGTACAATTACCACTTTCTTCTAACTAAAGAAAGAAATTACATACAATTATTCTGGCTTTTTGTGCCATTCGCCATCATCATCCTTTTCGTAGTCGCGTTTAACTGCACTCCAAGCTACACGAAAAGCGCGTTCTTCTTCTCCATATTGTTCTACGGCACTATTAAACGCTGCGCGAAAAATTTCTTGCGCGTGTTGGGGTAAGTGTTCCTTAACTGAATCTGGTAAGTCTTCAATCTGTTGGTAAGGCATTAAATCAACTCCTTTACTCAAGAGTAAAGAGAGTTAGGGTCTGTTTTGTGGTCAATCATTAACTAATTAAATATTTTAAGTAAGTTGTGGATAAAAAACATAATTACATTAAAAAATTAAACCAACCTAAAATTTTGCCTTTGGGTTGAATTTATTTGTGCATCTAGAAATACTAAGTATAAGGCTAGCAAGTACGTAAATCAAGATGATAAGTTGTTCACTTGGTATCGCAAGATTCACCAAATGTCTTAGAAGGAACAGTTTACCGATTATTGCATTAGACAAGCAATGAGTTAATGATTTCAATGGCTTGTGGCGGAAGATTTGTAAATCTAATTAAAAAATGATGTTCATCGGCTATTGTGATGACTTTAGCGTAAATATCCGCCTCTGGGGCATTCACTAGCCTGAGTTTGAGATTATTCAGAGGTTCGAGGGGATGTGTAGATTTGAGTAATGCTTTTTTCTCCGAAAGCGTCACAAATTCCCCTGATAATAATATGCCTGTTGCTTGTTTACCTTGCAAGACTGTGTATTCTATGGTTAATGGCGATGCTAAAGTTACCATCAAATCATTATCTTCTGGTAAATATAAATTATAGCCACCACCAATACCGGCAATATCATAGATAGTAATTACTTCTTTAATTCCCTTGGGTTCAATTTTTAATTGTCCAATAATTTTGAGTTCAATTTGAGCATCTTGATAGGTATTTTCAGAAATTAAAATTTGTCCTCCTACTGTATAGGTTTCAATCCTGGCAGCTAAATTTACATGACTACCGATGACTGTATATTTGGCACGTTTTTGCGAACCGATATTACCAGCCACTACTTCACCTGTATTAATCCCAATTCCCATTTCTAGCTTTGGTAAATTCATTTGCTGATTTTGGTGATTGACTTGTGCCATTGCTAATTGCATCTCAACTGCACAAGCGATCGCCCTTTGCGCGTCATCATAACGACTAATAGGCGCACCAAACATGATAAAAATCCCGTCGCCCATAAATTCGTTAATTGTGCCATGATATTTATTAATAATATCGGTCATTACTGCCAAGTAAAGATTGAGAATCTGGACTACTTTTTCTGGTGGTAATTGTTCAGAAATTGCGGAGAAACCACGTAAATCAGAAAATAGTAATGTGACTTGACGACGTTCACCCCCGATTTTCAAACCAGATGGAGTTTCTAATAAATTGGCGACGACTTCATCAGTGAGATAGCGTCCTAAAGTTTGGCGCATTTCGCCAGCATTTTGGGCGATGTAGTGTGTGACTGCGATCGCTGAACCGCCCCAGGCTAACATAGAAGGGATAAGTGGTAGCCACCAACCAAGTAAGAACGCCACAAAACTCCCACCAACTAACATCCCACCCCCAACAATCACACTGACTAATAAGAGTGTTCTTTGATTAATTTGATGGCGTTGTTGCCAACATAAACTAGCACCAATAATTGACCACAATAAAATTGATAATAATTCTACTGGTTCTGGTAGAGTTTTAATTAATGTGCGACCTTCTAAAGCCGCACTCAAAATTTGACTAATGGAATTGGCATGAATGGTTACTCCCGCCATTCGTTCAGGAGAAGCAAAGAATTTACTTGTGTAAGGTGTGTAGAATAAATCTTTTAGACTTTCAGCCGTTGACCCAATTAAGACGATTTTACCTCGCATGAAATTGGGAGGAATCTGATTATTTTTGACTTGAGATAAGGAGATAGTAGCAAACTGCTTTTTGATGCGTCCTCGATAATTTAATATTACTTGATAGCCACCATCGTCAGCCCAGACGTAACCACCATTATTAGACTCAAAAGTTGGAAAAACGGCTTTACCTAACTGTAAATAATTGGGATTATTAGCCGCAGGTTTATCAGTGATTTTTTCTGATTTTAAATACAGTAACGCTAGCTTTAAGGCGAAGCTCTCTATCACATCATCTTCATTAAAATTGACGTATAATAAGCTTCTGCGGACTCTGCCATCATCATCTAAAGGTAAGTCATTTGAGCCGACTTGCTGGCGTTTTTGGAGTTCTGGCGGTGGGTTAACAGTTGCACTATCAAAACTTTCTGAAAGTTTCTGCACACCAATCAAATTAGGAGTATTAGCAAATACTCTCACTAATTTTTCATAACCAGGTTCTACAGGTAAATCACGATATATATCTAGACCGATGGCTCTGGGTTGTTGCTGTTTAATTTTCTCTAAAATACTAGCTAAATCTGCATCAGAAATCGGCCATTTACCAAATTTATGAATATCTTCTTCATTAATTTCCACTATGATAATTCGCTGATCTGGCGGTTCTGGTGGACGCAGTAGAAAAAATTGGTCTAGTGCGGTTAACTCTAATGCTTGTAACAGTCCTGTTACACGTAAGATAATCACCAGGAATGTAATTCTAGGTACAGCAAAAATTATCCCGCGCCATCGCCAGATAAAGGGTTTAAATTGTTTCCAGCGCATAATTATTTGGATGCTGAATTTTCAGCTTGACAACAATCCAGCAAAGGTTGAGAAGCGATCGCATTTAAACCGACGGAGTTTAACAATTGTCTCCAACCCAACATAGAATGCACATTTCGGGGGTTACTATAACGCTGTTGCGCGATCGCACTTAACGCTTCATACCAAATTCCTGCCTCTGCATAGATTGCAGGTAGTTTTTTCGCATCTGCGTTCGCTAATTTCTGAGATAATGACGCTTCCGGTTGAACACGTTCCACCAAACCCTCAAATCTGGGGTTTGTACTAAAATCTTCCGAGTCACACACTAACACTAGTAACCAACGATAGGTTTTATTGATTTCTAACGCTGGTGCATTTTCAGGGAGATTATAGCTAACAATTCCTGACTGATTAGGTAAGCTCAAAGTAGTTTCATATAGAATTTTTTTATCTGCTTCCGACAACAGTAAGAACTGCGCTGTTTTTGCTGAACTTAGGGGTAAATACCAAAAAAACTGCGGTCTTTGAGCAAATGTTAGTCCCCATTTACTGGCGGGAGTGAGAGGAGTAACGAGTTGTTTCCCCTGAATGCAGACAGTACCACGGGTAGCACCGCCAGCACTCACTGGTGGCCCTTTGCGTTTTGGTGGTTTAAAACCTTGGCTAATCAGTCCATCTGGTTTGGGATTTGCAGATTGCACCTGTGTCTTTTGGGCGGCGAAAGCAGCTATCGGGAGACAGTTGTAATACAAAGGTAAACCACAGGCGATCATCAATAGAGATGCTGGAGTAAATTTCATGATTGATGTAGAAATGCTGAGTTTAAATGGATAGTAGAAATTTGGTAGATATGCGCCCGACTACATCAATTGTTCCCAAAAGTGATTCTAGAATTTTCCTCAACCCATGAATTTGCATTTAAAATTGCTTGACACTTCGCTGTAACCTGTACTTGTAAGCTGTATTGTCGAAGAGTTTGTGAACGTAGTGGATCAAGTTAGTTCATCTATAGCTGGAGTGCGAATTGTTTTAGTAGAACCGGCTGGCCCTATGAACGTAGGTTCAACCGCCCGTGTCATGAAAAACTTCGGATTAGAGCATTTAGTATTAGTTAATCCCCAATGCGATCGCTTTTCTCCAGAAGCCATGAAAATGGCAGTTCATGCCAAAGAGATTTTAGAATCAGCAATTGTCGTCGATACCATACCACAAGCCTTACAGGGATGTGTGAGTGCGATCGCCACCACCGGACGCGATCTCCATTGTCCCTTCCCCTTAGAAACCCCCAGAACCGCCTTACCGTGGCTATTAGAACCAACTAACCAACCCGCAGCTTTAATTTTTGGTAGGGAAGACCGAGGATTAACCAATGAAGAATTAAATTATGCCCATAGATTTGTTCATATTCCCAGCAGTCCCGTTTATCCATCCTTAAACTTAGCCAGTGCTGTAGGTATTTGCTGCTACGAACTAGCTCAACCAATACAACCACAACCTACACTCGCTATGACATCCACCGAACTAGCCCCCCTAGAGCTAGTGGAAGCATATTATCAGCAATTAGAATCTTTTCTTTTAGATATTGGTTATCTATATCCCCACACAGCAAACAGCCGCATGGAAAAATTCCGGCAAATTTACAATCGCGCCCATCTGACAACCAATGAAGTAGCCATGCTGCGTGGCTTGTTCAGGCAAGCCGAATGGGCAATAAATCACCCAAAAAGCCAAAATAGCCCAGACCCCAACCAAGAACCCTGACTAATGACTATTGACCATTGACTGTTGACTATTGACTATTGACCAAAATTCCAAAAATCATTCCCAAAGTCTTAAAGATGACATAAACTAAACACAAAAATATTACTAAGTAGTAGTTACACTGGGTAAATAGTCGTGCTTTTATGCAAGGCGCGTGAAATAAGTTTCATCGGGACTACTTTAAAATCAATTTTTAAGTGAGTCACAAGGAGTGACAGTGTCAGAGTTAGGTAACAAACGCAGAACTTCTTCACGACGACAACCCGCCAATCGTCGCCAGCGATCGCGTACAGTTTCTCAGGGGGAAGTCAAAAAAGTCAAAGTTCCCAAACCACAACCTGTTGAGCCTGGTGCAACGGTAGTCACAAACTCTTATAATAATGTCCTGCCTTACCAAGTCACTCCTAAGACACGAAAGCCCAAACCACAAGGGTTAGTCATGCCTACTGCGGTCAAACCCATCCCCACCACAACTAGGCAGATGTCAGCACCGCCAAAAAATGTCAAAGTGAAGACGGTGCGAGTACAAAGACAGCCTGTACCAATGGGTAGACGAGTATCGAAAAAAACGCGGTTAAAACCAATGGCAAGAGCCTTTTTATATGCCATCCGTCTATTGATTGTGGGAGTTGGGATTGGTGCGATCGTCGGTACAGTCTTATCAGTGCTTGATCCGGCAAATCGCGTCCCTTCCACAACTCCAACCGCATCTAATAATAGTGGACAAGTCCAGCCAAAACCCGCCACAACTAACCCCACTCCTGCTTTGTCTACATCCCAAGAAATTCCCACTTTGAAAAATGCGGTACAAGAGTTAGCCGCAGCTAATCCTAATTTGACTCCGGCGGTGTTTTTAGTAGATTTAGACAATGGGGGATATGTCAATCTCAATGCTGATAACAGCTTACCGGCCGCTAGCACCATTAAAGTGCCAATTTTAATTGCCTTTTTCCAAGACGTAGATGCTGGGAAAATCCGCCTAGATGAAATGCTAACCATACAAAAGGAAATGATTGTTGGTGGTTCAGGGGATTTCCAATACAAACCAGCCGGGACGCAATATCCAGCTTTAGAAGTCGCTACTAAAATGATTACCGTCAGCGACAACACCGCCACCAATATGTTGATTGCTAGATTAGGGGGAATAGAAGCAGTTAATCAGCGTTTCCAAAGTTGGGGGTTGACTAGCACAGTTATTCGCAACCCACTACCAGATTTGTCAGGAACAAACACCACCACTCCCAAGGAATTAGGCAATTTACTGGCGATGGTTAGTCAAGGTAAGTTAGTCACTATGCGATCGCGCGACCAAATCCTTGATATCATGCGTCGTACACAGCGAGATCAGCTTTTACCTGCTGGCTTAGATGCAGGTGCGCGCGCTTACCATAAAACAGGCGATATCGGTACTTTATTAGCCGACGCAGGTATAATTGACACCCCTACAGGCAAGCGTTATATTGCCGTCGTTATGGTACAACGTCCCAATAATGACCCCCGCGCCGAAAAATTCATCAGTTCAGTTTCCCGTGCCGCTTACCAAGAATTTACCCAAACCCCCCCTACACCAAGCAACACTACTAACACCATTCCCCCAACAGGCTATCAATCTCCTGTAATCAATGCACCAGTAACCACCATTCCCACTAATACTTATCAACCCCCTGGGATGAATGCACCAGCCACTACCATCCCCACTAATGTTTATCAACCTCCGGCGGTAAATCAGCAATATTACCCACCTAGATAACTTCAGTGGTTGTAAGATAAAGGGATGTAGGGGAAACAAATTTAACTCCCATGCCCTGTTCGCTCAATCCTAATTGTGATTATGTCTTCGACTCCTCCCTCAATTCAGTTTTTCGCAGGTATTTATGAAGAATTGAGTAACGTTAGCTTACGCCGGGAAGTGCGTACAGGTAAACGCATTGTGATGATGCAATTTGAGCAATTACAGGCTTTAGAAGGATTGAATAGCTTTACCAAACAATCATTAAATGCCTTACTGTTAACTGATGAAGAAGGTGAAATTAATATCACCCCCTCCTCAACTCGCTTCATTTTTGGGGGTGATGAAGGCGACGAACTGCGGGGAGTAGAGTGCAAATTTGAAGTTGAACGTGATGATCATTGGGAAAGATTCATGCGCTTTATGCACCGTTATGCTGAAGCTAACGGTATGGAATATGGCGAAAAATCTTAAACAAATACAACACGCTTATACGTTCTTTCGCTAATGCTGTTTTTTGTTTTCTCAGTAGTTCACTCATGCTCCATTAGCATCGCTGCTTTCGCCCTGATGTCATAATTGGCTCAATTCCCGACAGCATCAACCTCATTTGATCAGCATTAGTTCTGGCTCAGGTAACACAGAGACTTTGAGTGGGTCGTAGCCTAATTGTTGAGTAATCCGTTTCCTAGCTAAAGCGCGGTACTCCCAAAAATGTTCTCCCGCAGCGCATAGACCTAAATACATATTGAGAACTTGAGGCTTTTTCACCAAAATCGTCCACAGTTGTTGCCAAAACTGCCAGCGAATTTCAGGTCGTCGTAAGCCCTGATGCCAGATTAACTGAGCAACAAGCCGCAATCCCTGACCTGGAGAAAATTGCATGGTTTGCTTTCGCTTTGAAGGTACGCCAACACTCAGACATTGCTGAAAACATCGCCGGAGATAGTTTCTGGGTTCGTATAACGTCCACAAGCCTTCTACATACTCTCTAGCAATTTCATCAATAGATCGGGTGGGAATGAAATTCATTAAAGTATTTTGGTCTCCCACTTCAGTCCCACCAATACCCTGATTTTCTAATAAACGCTGCTCTTTTTGCAGACGGTTCCACAAAGCAGTATTGGGCAAAGCTTGAAGGATGCCCAACATCGGTTGAGGAATATTGGTTTGTTCTACAAAAGCTTGGATTCGTTCTCCTGCTCCTGGGCGTTCTCCATCAAAACCAAGGATAAACCCTGCATAAATCAGCATTCCGGCTTCATTGATCTTGCGGCAGGCTTCCACAAGTGGATTACGAGTATTTTGCAGTTTTTGTGTTACTTGTAGGCTGTCTTGGTCAGGAGTCTCTATGCCGAGAAAAACTGCATAGAAACCTGCTTCACTCATTAATTGCAACATTTCTTCATCTTCGGCCAAATTCACAGAAGCTTCTGTGATGAAGGTAAATGGATAATTGCGCTGCTTCATCCAAGGAATTAACTCTCGCAGGAGGCGTTTGACGTTGCGCTGATTGCCAATAAAGTTGTCATCAACTATGAACAGTGACCCTCGCCAGCCTAACTCATAAAGAGTCTGTAACTCAGCTATGGTTTGCTGAGGCTCTTTTGTACGTGGTTTACGACCGTAGAGTGTAATAATATCGCAAAACTCGCAGTTGAAGGGGCAACCGCGAGAAAACTGGATAGCCATCATCAAGTAAGCATCCCGTTGTAGCAAGTCAAAACGGGGCATCGGGCTTTGGGTGACATCAGGTTTTTCTAGGGAGCGAAAGATTCCTTGTTCTTGACCTTGGTTGAGGGCTGCCAGAAACTGAGGAACTGTCAATTCCCCCTCATCCAAAATTAAATAATGCGCTCCAGAGTTCAAGGCATCTTGGGGGATTGATGTGGGGTAAGGGCCACCGACTGCCACTTTTTTGCCTAAGCGCACTGCTTTTTGAATTAGGGCATGAAAATCTGGTTTCTGCACTAGCATTGCCGAAAGGATAACAAGGTCACACCACTCCCAATCAGCTTCTGTTTCCAGATTGACGTTGCGATCGCAAAATTTAATTTCCCAGTCCTTGGGTAGCAGTGCTGCAACTGTAATAATTCCCAATGGGGGCAAGAGAGCTTTGAGTCCAGCAATTTCTATAAAGCGGTCATACGACCAAAAAGACTGAGGGAACCGAGGATAGAGCAATAGTGCTTTCATCAAATCCTGGATGTAAGTTTGGTTTACTCTGTAGGACTTACGCAAAGTACTTATGTACTCTAGTTAGTACCAATACTTAACTTGATATTCGCTAGCTTTATTTATGCCACCTATCTATTGATAGATATCGTTTTGGTTTAAGTAGATATTGTTTTTTTGTCTAGTAGTCGTTGGCGAAGACAGGGAGCAAACTGGGTGTGTGCAATTATTCTCTGAAAGATGTGAAAGGAAAGAAGGTCAAAGCTTATCGGGATACGCGGAGGGTTGATGGCAAAGTGATAGCACTGGTACCGAGTCTGGGTGCAATCCTTGAGAAACAATGTTATGTTTAGATATGTAAAGCTATTCTTAAGCTATTGAGTAGTCATTACATCTGCTATTAGTTGCTTAAACATTGATTAATCAAGACTTATAGCCATTGAATTCTGGAGATAGGTATGTTAATCAAGGTTTAAGATGGGCAGTAAACTTGTTAACTTTTATTACGAATATTGCCCAAAACTTTAATTTGCAGACGAAACGCTAAATTCTTTGGCTGTATATACTGCATCCAAGCTTTGAGTTACTGGCTTTATGTCTCCAATGTGAATCAGTCTTGCAAGTCCATTAACTGTGACTAACAAATAGACTCTTTTTTCTAATTAAAAGAGAGTCTAACTTGTGCTGAAATTGTCAATAATAATTGATGAATACTAGTTGTCAATTGGGATTCATTAATTATTGAGACAGCCAATTATCAGGAAAGTTTCAAACACTCACAATTGGTAATCTCTCAGGATTAATATCAGGATTTTATATATTTCCTATAGTTAATTTCTCAAAAGTAGATGCAATTTCAGTAAAACAGTGATATGTTTATAAATGTGAAGAAAATATTAAAAAGTTTGTAGTGTCATTGTGACTGCTACAAATCTCGTTCACAGAATGTGATACTGACGGCTATTGTATTTAGCTCAATTTCAGTATCTCACCACTAAAATAGCAGGCGATTCATGTAGTTTTTCTGCTCAGACTTACAAGAGACACCAAATTAACCGAAACTTAACATCATCATATAAATGATTTAATGATTGTGCTGTAAGTGTTTGGCGCGTCGCTTAAGCATAATTTAAGTTAAGGTCATCACCAAAAGTTTCTTTATCACACTATTTCATTCATCAACTTCAGTGTGATGTCTGCTGCTGACTTCATGAATAATTGTCAAGCAATAAAACAAGTTATTTTTTGTAGTGAAAGGACATAAATATGAGCATAGTTCAAAGTAAACTGGAAGCTACAAACACAGCTTTTCATGTAGAAGGCTATGAAAAAATTGAATATGATTTAGTTTATGTAGATGGAGTTTTTCAACTAAGAAACTCCGAATTGGCAGATGTTTACAAGGATTTTGGACGCTGTTTAGCTGTGGTAGATGCTAATGTTAGTCGTCTCTACAGTACACAGATAGAAAAATATTTCCAGTATCACGGGATTGATTTGACACTCGTTCCCATCACTATTACCGAACCCAATAAAACCATTCACACTTTTGAGCAAGTGATTGATATCTTTGCAGATTTCAAATTAGTCCGCAAAGAACCAGTATTAGTGGTGGGTGGCGGTTTAGTAACGGATGTGGTCGGTTTTGCTTGTTCTACATACCGCCGCAGTAGTAACTACATCCGTATTCCTACTACCTTAATTGGCTTAATTGATGCTAGTGTGGCGATTAAAGTTGCAGTCAACCATAAAAAGCTGAAAAACCGCTTGGGTGCGTATCACGCTTCCCGCAAAGTTTTCTTAGACTTCTCCTTGCTGGGTACTTTACCTACAGACCAAGTACGCAACGGAATGGCGGAGTTAGTCAAAATCGCTGTAGTAGGACACAAAGAAGTATTTGAATTGTTGGAGAAGTACGGCGAAGACTTACTACATACTCATTTCGGCAATCTTGACGCTACACCAGAAATTCAAGAAGTAGCGCATCAACTGACCTACAAAGCCATCAAAAAGATGTTGGAATTAGAAGTCCCCAACCTCCACGAGTTAGACCTAGATAGAGTAATTGCTTATGGTCACACCTGGAGTCCAACCTTGGAACTCGCGCCACATATACCCATGTTCCACGGTCATGCTGTGAATATTGATATGGCTTTGTCAGCCACAATCGCTGCACGGAGAGGCTACATTACTATTCAAGAGCGCGATCGCATTTTAGGATTGATGAGTCGTATAGGTCTAGCACTAGACCATCCCCTATTGGACGAAGAGTTATTATGGCGTGCTACTGAGTCTATCACTTTAACTAGAGACGGTTTATTGAGAGCCGCCATGCCAAGACCTATCGGTGAATGTTTCTTTGTCAATGACTTCACCAAAGCAGAAGCAGCCGCAGCTTTAGCTGAACATAAGGAACTTTGCAGCAAATATCCCCGTGGTGGTGAGGGTGTAGATATGTATCCTCTCAGCAGTCAGAAGGAACTGGTAGGGAGTGTGGTAGGGAAGTGATGAGTTTAAACGCGGAGGTTCGCTGAGGTAAACGCAGAGGTACGCGGAGTTAGAGTAATTATGACGAATTTGATAGACATAGCGACAGCTAGACCTGTTACACCCTTGGGAATCTTAACTAAGAAGTTAGAGGCTATTGTCAAACAAGCTAACCAGCATCAAGATTTATCTGCTGATTTGGTAGCTGAGATTACCCAAGCTTGGGAGTTAGCCGCAGGTATTGACCCTTATCTAGAGGAATGTACTACCCCAGAATCAGAGGCTTTAGCAGCACTCGCCAAGATAACTGCAAAAGAGGCTTGGGGTGAGCATTTTACAGTAGGTGCGACGGTGCGTCCTCTAGAACAGGAAATGCTTTCTGGTCATATTGAAGGACAGACTCTGAAGATGTTTGTTCA
This sequence comes from Aliinostoc sp. HNIBRCY26, assembly GCF_050235535.1. Taxonomy (GTDB): domain Bacteria; phylum Cyanobacteriota; class Cyanobacteriia; order Cyanobacteriales; family Nostocaceae; genus Trichormus. Next base: position 161,248 of record NZ_CP189852.1, on the reverse strand, counting down.
TATGACTAAAGCGCGGAGAGTTCTAGAAATTGGGATGTTCACGGGTTATTCAGCCTTAGCAATGGCGGAAGCTTTACCAGAGGATGGGGTATTGGTAGCTTGTGAGGTAGATCCTTATGCGGCGGAAGTTGCACAAAAGGCTTTTAACCAATCTCCTCACGGGGAAAAGATACGTGTGGAATTAGGTGCAGCTTTAGCAACTCTAGAGAAATTAGCCACGGCTGGAGAAACCTTTGACTTGGTATTTATTGATGCCGATAAAAAAGAGTACACAGCTTATCTAGAAATGCTGTTAGATACCAATTTGTTAGCACCGCAAGGCTTTATTTGTGTTGATAACACACTCCTACAGGGGGAAGTGTATTTACCTCCAACAAAGCGCAGTGTTAACGGTCAAGCTATTGCTGACTTTAATCGCGCCGTGGCTTTAGATACTCGTGTCGAACAGGTTTTACTTCCCCTGCGCGATGGTTTGACGATTATCCGCCGAGTTTAAACTATGGCACAATCTATTTCATTTGACTCCTCACCTGCTACGCCGTCTTTAGGTTTAGAGACGAAAATAGCCGCAATTATCCAAAACATTCTGACTTTGACTTTGCTATTATTAGCACTGCCAATTAATACTGCGATCGTTTTTATATATTTGGTTGTGGGTGCGATTTTTCGTCCCCAAACCAGCAAAACCAGCAACCCCAAAAACATCCTCATCAGTGGTGGAAAAATGACCAAAGCTTTGCAACTAGCAAGGTCATTCCATGCGGCTGGACACCGGGTAGTATTGGTAGAAACCCATAAATACTGGTTAACTGGTCATCGATTTTCCCAAGCGGTAGATAAATTTTATACAACTCCCGCACCCCAAAAAGACCCAGAAGCTTACATCAAGGCTTTAGTGGAGATAGTCAAACGGGAAAACATAGATGTATATATCCCCGTTACCAGTCCAGTGGGGAGTTATTACGACTCCCTCGCTAAACCAAAATTATCTCCCCATTGCGAAGTATTGCATTTTGATGCAGATATCACCCAAATGTTGGATGACAAATTTGCAATGACAGAGAAAGCGCGATCGCTTGGTTTATCTGTACCCAAATCCTTTAAAATTACCTCTGGCGAACAAGTCATCAACTTCGACTTTTCCGGCGAGACTCGCAAATACATCCTCAAAAGCATACCCTACGACTCAGTGAGGCGTTTGGACTTAACCAAACTCCCCTGCGCTACTCCAGAGGAAACAGCAGCTTTTGTGAGAAATTTACCCATCAGTCCTGAAAAACCCTGGATTATGCAAGAATTCATTCCAGGAAAAGAATTCTGCACCCACAGCACAGTCAGGGATGGAGAAATCAAACTACACTGCTGCTGTGAATCATCAGCCTTTCAAGTCAACTATGAGAACGTAGAAAACCCGCAAATCTTGGAATGGGTGAAACACTTCGTCAAAGAACTCAAACTTACAGGACAAATTTCCTTTGACTTCATCCAAGCTGAAGACGGAAAAGTATACGCCATCGAGTGTAACCCCCGCACACATTCCGCCATTACCACCTTCTACAACCACCCCCTAGTTGCAGAAGCTTACATTGGTTCTGTGACAGAAACTTTACAGCCATTACCAACTAGCAAACCAACCTATTGGACTTATCACGAAATTTGGCGGTTGACGGGAATTCGTTCCTTCACCCAATTGAAGACATGGTTACACAACATTTGGCGCGGGACAGATGCAATTTTAAAACTAGATGACCCCCTACCATTCTTGATGGTACATCACTGGCAAATTCCCCTGCTGTTATTGAACAATTTCCGTCAACTCAAAGGCTGGACAAGGATAGATTTCAATATCGGTAAATTAGTCGAATTAGGGGGAGATTAAGAGGTTTTATCTCACGCAAAGACGCAGCGAAAAGTTCCTCGAAGCCGGGTTTCCCGGCGTAGGAAACTTTTCAAGACAGAGGTGCAGAGGAAAAATTAATCTCTTCTTATCTTCTTTGCGCCTTTGCGCCTTTGCGTGAGTAAATTACCCCCCATTCCATACAGCCATTAACCGAAGTTTTCCCCTCATCCAAAAATGCAAATCACACCAATAAATCCCAACGCTACACACAGAGATTACAACCTATCTCAAGGCTTACACGAACTATTTACAGCACAAGCAGAACGCACCCCCAACGCCATAGCCGTCACCTTTAAAAACCAACAATTAACATATCAAGAATTAAATTCTAGAGCCAATCAACTAGCACATTATCTACAAAAGCTAGGCGTTAAACCAGAAACATTAGTAGGTGTTTGTCTAGAACGTTCCTCAGAAATGGTAGTGAGTTTATTGGGAATTCTTAAAGCCGGTGGTGCTTACGTACCTATTGACCCAGAATATCCCCAAGAACGTATAGCTTATATGGTAGAAGATTCTCAGGTTAAAGTATTACTAACCCAAGAAAAGTTAGTGAATATAATTCCTGAAAATAACACTCAAACTATTTATATAGATACAGAATGGGAAAAAATTTCCACCCAACCCAATACTAATCCTCAAAGTGATATACAACCAGAGAATCTAGCCTATGTCATCTATACATCTGGTTCTACTGGTAAACCCAAGGGTGCTATGAACACCCACAAAGGTATATGTAATCGCTTGCTATGGATGCAAGAAACCTATCAACTCAATTCTACAGATAGTGTTTTACAAAAAACTCCTTTTAGCTTTGATGTTTCTGTCTGGGAATTTTTCTGGACTTTATTAACGGGTGCGCGCTTGGTTATGGCTCAACCTGGGGGACATCGAGATAGTAATTATCTGATTAATATAATTATTCAAGAGCAAATTACGACTCTGCATTTTGTTCCTTCCATGTTACAGCTATTTTTAGCCAGTCGTGGTGTAGAAAAATGTACTTCCATTAGAAGAGTAATTTGTAGTGGGGAAGCTTTACCTGTAGATTTGCAAAATCGCTTTTTTGAGTATTTTAATTGTGAATTACATAATCTTTATGGCCCTACTGAAGCTGCTATTGATGTCACTTTCTGGCAATGTCAAAAACACAGTAACTTAAATACTGTACCCATAGGTCGTCCCATTGCTAACACACAAATTTACATTCTTGATGAAGATTTACGGCTTGTTGATGTTGGCGTTGTGGGGGAAATTTATATCGGTGGTGTAGGTGTGGCGCGTGGTTATTGGAATCGTCCCGAATTAACTCAAGAAAAATTCATTCCTAACCCATTTAGACATAGTAAATCTACATCAGAACGTCTGTATAAAACTGGTGATTTAGGGCGTTATTTACCTGATAGTAATATTGAATATGTAGGTAGAGTTGATTATCAAGTCAAAATTCGCGGCTATCGCATTGAAATTGGCGAGATTGAAAATGTCTTGGCTTTACATCCAGAAGTTAGAGAAGCTGTGATTGTTGCACGTAGCGATCGCAATTTAGAAAAACAACTCGTCGCCTATATTACCTACAATTCAGAAAAACCCAAAATTCAGCACCTGCGTGATTTTCTCAAAGCTAAATTACCAGATTTCATGATTCCCGCCGCTTTTGTAATGCTGGAAGCTTTACCCCTCACTCCTAGCGGTAAGGTAGACAGAAACGCTTTACCCAAACCGGATATTTCTCACTTCTTGGAAAGCAGTGATTTTATCGCTCCTCGCAATCAAGTAGAATCACAATTAGTAACAATTTGGTCAGAGATTTTAAATTTACCACAAATTGGGGTAACAGATAACTTTTTTGCTCTCGGTGGCGATTCTCTCAAAGCATTACATTTAATTGCCAAAATCGAGGAAATTTTCCAGAAAGAAATTTCCTTAGCAACACTTTTAAAAAATCCAATTATCACAGATTTAGCTACAGTAATTCAAGCTAATGATAGCCAAATTCATTATTCCCCTTTAGTTCCCATTCAACCACAAGGAACTAATCAGCCTTTCTTTTGTATTCATCCCGCCGGTGGTCATGTTCTCTGCTATTTTAAATTAGCTCATTATATTGGTAACGAACACCCATTTTATGGCTTACAAGCTCAAGGTTTTTATGGGGAGGAAGAACCTTTAACTAAAGTTGAAGACATGGCTAGCCTCTATGTTAAAACTATCCGAGAATTTCAACCCCAAGGGCCTTATCAATTAGGTGGGTGGTCATTTGGCGGAGTTGTCGCCTATGAGGTAGCACAGCAATTAAAAAGACAAGGACAGGAAGTTTCTTTGTTAGCTATCCTTGACTCTTACGTTCCCATTCTATTAGATAAACAAAAACCCATTGATGATGTTTATTTAGTGGGTGTGCTTTCTAGGGTATTTGGGGGAATGTTTGGTCAAGATAATTTAGTTACACCAACAGAAATTGAGCATTTAGCTTTAGAGGAGAAAATTAACTACATTATCGATAAAGCCAGAAAAGCCAAAATCTTTCCGCCTGGTGTAGAACGTCAAAAGAATCGCCGCATTCTAGATGTATTGGTAGGGACTTTAAAAGCTACTTATAGCTATCAAAGACAGCCTTATCCTGGCAAAGTTACTGTTTTTCGTGCTAAGGAAAAACATATTATGGCTCCTGACCCGACCTTAGTTTGGGTAGAGTTATTTTCTGTGATGGCAGCAGAGGAAATCAATATTATTGATGTGCCAGGAAATCATTACTCATTTGTTTTAGAACCTCATGTACAAGTATTGGCACAACGTTTAAAAACTTGCCTGAAGTAATTAGTAGACAGCACAATTTTCTACTGTCTTAACATTTCCTTAATCCCGCTTTGATTCTAGGTTGGTAAGTTCTGTGTGCTTGGTTGCAAGTCAGGTGACAGCTTGCCAACTATATTTCAATCTTAGTAGGGGTGAGTATGGAATTTATGAATAGCGATCGCCTACTCAAAAGGCGTAATTTTTTACTGGGTGCAAGTTTCTTTACAGGGTTAGCCGTAACTAGCCAATTACAGCCTGTTATGGCGCGGGGAAGATTTTCTGACTATCCCTTCAAGTTAGGCGTTGCTTCTGGTGATCCTCTACCCGATAGCGTAGTTTTATGGACTCGTCTCGCACCACAACCCGTAAATGGCGGCGGAATGCCACCTGTAAATGTACCTGTGCGTTGGCAAATTGCACGAGACGAAAACATGAGACAGGTGGTACAAAAAGGCACAGTTTTAGCAACACCACAACTCGGTCATTCTGTCCACATTGATGTGCGGGGGTTAGAACCTAACCGTTGGTACTGGTATCAATTCGCCGTGGGTAGCGAAGTCAGTCCCATCGGTCGCACCCGCACAGCACCCGCCATCTATAGTTCAACTTCCCAACTCAACTTTGCCTTTGCTTCTTGTCAAGACTGGCAAAACGGCTTTTATACAGCCTATAAACACATGGCGCAGGAAGACCTAGATTTAGTTGTGCATCTAGGTGATTACATATATGAATATGGCCCGGAAGCTGGCGCACCAAGGCAACACGTTGGCCCAGAAATCATCACCCTAGCTGACTACCGCAACCGTTATGCTTTGTACAGAACCGACGCAAACTTACAAGCAGTTCATGCCAATTTCCCTTGGATAGTCACTTGGGATGACCACGAAGTAGATAACAACTACGCCAACTTAATCCCTGAAGATAGTCAAACACCAGCAGCCTTTGAACAGCGACGAGCCAATGCTTACCAAGCTTATTATGAGCATATGCCATTGCGGTTATCTTCGCTACCAAGGGGAGCTAGTATGCAGCTGTATAGGAGGTTTACCTTTGGTGATTTAGCCGAGTTTAACGTTTTAGATACCCGCCAGTACCGCACAGACCAACCTTGTAATGATGGACTCAAACCCCTGTGCGCCGCAGCTTTAGATCCCAATGCGACAATGACGGGTACAGCACAAGAAGCTTGGTTACTTCAAGGACTAGACAAATCACAAGCACGCTGGAATGTTATTGCCCAGCAACTTATATTAGCTCAGTTTGATTTTAACCCCAGTCCTGCTGTACAACTATTTAACGTTGACCAATGGGATGGTTACGTAGCAGCTCGTCAACGGTTGTTAAATTTCTTAGAACAGCGCAAACCATCCAACCCTGTAGTCATTACTGGCGATATCCATTCTAGTTGGGTATTTGATTTAAAAGCTGATTTTAATAATCCCCTGTCAGCAACAGTAGGTACTGAGTTTGTCGGTACTTCCATCACTTCCGATTTTCCCACAAGTTTTATTGCCCCAGTACAAGCCGCAGTTCCTGCTAATCCCCATACAAAATTCTTTGATGGTGCTAACCGTGGTTATGTGCGGTGTAAATTGACAAGAAATAATTGGCAGAGTGATTATCGTGCTGTTTCTAGTATTCTTGACCAGAATGCTACTGTGAGTACCTTAGCGTCCTTTGTGGTAGAAAACGGCAAACCAGGCGCGCAAAAAGTTTAACAATTAATAGGGGGGAGAAAGAGCGATCGCTTTCTCCTTCTTAATTGTTTGTACCAAAACTTTACTCAAGTGTTGTGTTATATTGGCAGTGCTTGCACTAGTCAAGCATTAATCTATCGAGAGAAACCGTTATCGTAATCCAAAAGCAACTAATTAACTCACAAATCAGGTCAAATCAAGTCTTCTTGATTGACCATGAGAATAATAACCGAGGACTCATAGATACACGTGAAGCTTTAGAGCTAGCACAGAGTCTAGAGCTTGACCTAGTTGTAGTCTCCGAAGGCAAAGATGCTCCAGTTGCTAAGATTGTCAACTATGGTAAGCTTCAGTATCAAAAGAAAAAGCGTCAGGGACGCAGTGCTAAACCCACAGTCAAGGAAGTTCGGCTTCGTCCGAATGTAGGTGTAGCTGATTACAATTTACGCATTGAACAAGCTACCGGATGGTTGAGTAAAGGTGATTCAGTCAAGTTTGTGATTCGTTTACGGGGTCGAGAACACCAATATCGTGAACAGGCGGCAGAATTGTTAGAGAAAATCGTTACTGCTTTAGCTCAAGTTGGTAAAGTCCAGTCGCTGGATAAACGTTCACTAGTAGCTCAAGTCATTCCTGCCTAGAGAATTTTGTCGGAATATTATTATTAGACCTAAGTAGCCAGAGTAACGTTACATATACTCTGGCTTTTAGTTTTTTGGATCTCCCCCATGCAAGGTGACTAGGTAAGAAGTCAATAGTCAACAGTCAACAGTCATTATTTTTTCTCCTCCCTTGTCTACCTTGTCTCCCTTGTCTCTTTTTCCCCACTCCCCACTCAGCACTCATCACTCCCCACTCAGCAATCTCAAGGCACAATCAACACAGGACAAGGCGACAGGTTAATCACGCGAGTAGTTACACTATCCGTTGCACCCTCATCCGTTAAACCTAGACCCCGACAGCCCATAATAATTAAATTCGCCCCAATTTCATCGGCAACATCACAGATGGTAAAGGCTGGCTTACCCTGTCTTTCTATAGTTTCCGATGGAATACCTTGCCCAGAAAATAAAGCTTGAGCATCAGCCAAAAGTTTCGCTACAGCCTCTGGTGACACCATTGGGTCAGCTTTCGCTTCATCGGTAGCTGGTTCTTCCACCACAGACAACAGCACTAGGCGACTACCATATTGCTGCACAACATTAGCCACAACATCAGCAGCTTCCCGTGCTTCCCGACTTTGATCTATTGGAAATAATACTGTCTTGAACATATATGTCTCCTCAGCACCCCCTACTCCGGTAAAATCTTGATGGTGATACTTTCAAAACGATAACAAAAAGGCAATCAGGAGGGTTTGGCAGTGTCCAAAAAAACTTTAGCAAGTTTATCTGCGACTGATATTTCCGGTAAACGCGCCTTTGTGCGGGTTGATTTCAACGTACCTGTGGATGACCAAGGTAACATCACAGATGATACCCGCATTCGCGCCGCTCTACCAACCATTCAAGATTTAACGCAGAAGGGTGCTAAGGTCATTCTAGCAAGCCATTTTGGTCGTCCCAAAGGTGTGGACGACAAACTGCGCCTAACCCCGGTTGCAAAGCGTCTGTCTGAGTTGTTGGGTCAAGAAGTCGTCAAAACTGATGACTGTATCGGTGATGATGTAGCTGCAAAAGTAGCTGCTTTACAAAATGGCCAAGTGCTGTTGTTAGAAAACGTCCGTTTTTATAAAGAAGAAGAAAAAAACGATCCAGAATTTGCTAAAAAACTGGCAGCTAATGCTGATTTTTATGTCAATGATGCTTTCGGAACAGCACACCGCGCCCATGCTTCCACTGAAGGTGTGACTCATTATTTGAGTCCGGCTGTTGGTGGTTATTTGATTGAAAAAGAATTGCAGTATCTGCAAAGCGCAATCGAACAACCCCAACGTCCTTTAGCTGCGATTATTGGCGGTTCTAAGGTTTCTAGCAAAATCGGTGTTATCGAAACCTTGCTAGAGAAGTGCGACAAACTCATCATCGGTGGGGGGATGATTTTCACCTTCTATAAAGCCCGTGGTCTGGATGTTGGTAAGTCTCTGGTAGAAGAAGACAAACTAGAACTAGCGAAGTCTTTGGAAGCTAAAGCTAAAGAAAAAGGTGTCACCTTCTTGTTACCTACAGATATCGTATCTGCTGATAAATTTGCTCCCGATGCCAATGCTACCACCGTCAGCATTGAAAATATTCCTGCTGATGGCATGGGTTTGGATATCGGCCCTGACTCTGTGAAAGTTTTCCAAGAAGCGTTAGCTGATTGCAAAACCGTGATTTGGAACGGGCCTATGGGTGTATTTGAGTTTGATAAGTTTGCTGTAGGTACAGAAGCGATCGCTCATACTCTAGCAGAAATCAGCAAAACCGGTACAACCACCATCATCGGTGGCGGTGACTCTGTAGCGGCTGTAGAAAAGGTAGGTTTGGCTGATCAAATGAGCCACATCTCTACCGGTGGCGGTGCTAGCTTAGAATTACTCGAAGGCAAAGTATTACCCGGTATCGCTGCTTTAAACGATGCGTAATTAACAGGGACTGGGGACTGGGGACTGGGTTTATTAGTTTTAGTAGGGTGCGTCAGTTAGAAATCACCTGGAAATATCCAGAAAATATTTGTACTGACACACCCTACTACCCTTAATTTTGAATTTTGAATTTTGAATTTTGAATTTTGAATTTTGAATTAATTTCACAGTCCCAAATCTACTGCGATGCGATGGGCGCAAGCAAACCCAGAAAACGCCACCGCATTTAACCCCTGACCCGGAAATGTGCTATCCCCTACGCAGTAAAGCCCTGGAATAGATGTACGATTAAAGGGCATTCCTATTAATCCCCATAATTTACGCCGGGGTATCGGCCCATAAGTCCCATCTACACGCCCCAAAAAACGCCGATGAGTGCGCGGTGTACCCACTTCCAAATAATCTAAACCTGCATCTAAACCCGGAAAAATCTTTTCTAATCTGTCAATAATTCGCCAAGCCGCCGCTTCTTTCTTCGCTTCGTACTCTTTTGCAGACATTCCCTGCCAATCATCAATCCAGTGGGGCGTGAACGCATGAATGATATGATGTCCCCTGGGAGCTAAATCTGGGTCAAGCAATGTGGGAATCGACACAAATAAAGTACCTTCCGGTGTCATCATCTCCTGCCAATCTTCCAAAATAATATGATGGCACTCCGTCCCCACAGGTAAAACCGAATCTTTTACCCCCATATGCAAGCTGAGAAAGCTGGGAGATTTTTGATATCTTTGTTGCCATTTTTTCTCATTATGTGGTACTTTCTCCACTGGCAATAATTTTTCAAATGTATCCCATCGTGTAGCATTAGAAACTATGCGTTTACCCCCATAAGTTTCGCCACTGGCTAGCTGCACACCTACTGCACGTCCTTTCTGGGTAAGAATTTTCGTAACTTTGGCTTGGTATTTAATTTTACCGCCTGCTTTTTCTAAACCCTGTGCTAAAGCCTGAGCAATTTGTCCTACACCACCTTGGGGATAGTTTACACCGCCATAATGTCGGTCAGAAAACACCATCCCAGCGTTAATCATTGGTGTCATACTGGCTGGGACTACAGACCAGCAATAACATTCCATATCGATAAATTTCAATAATTGGGGTTCTTTAATATAACGTCGGGCAACATCTCCAGCATTTTGAGGCAGATACTTAGCTAAACCAAGACAAGCTAGAGGCTGTTGCAGAAATACCCGCAGGAGATAGCGAGGTTCTTCTAGAGACAGTAAATCTATTTTGTTGAGACAATTAAATACCCGCCAACATTCGTCATAAAAACGACGAATTCCTCTAGCTTCATGAGGAAAGTAAGCAATAAGATTTTGCAAGAATTTGTCATAATCCCGATCAACTTTTAAGTCTAAACCTTGTGGTAGATGGTAATGAATCTGTACGGGATCAGGAATACTTTCCAGATTAATATTTACTGCTTGGAGGGCGCGAGTTAGGAGATTTGTAGTACCTTTGTTTCCTAAACCAAAGATCATCGAGGCCCCCACATCAAAGCGATAACCTTCGTGTTCAAAGTAGCCAGCACTCCCGCCAGGAATGACATAACTTTCTAGTACCAAAACTTTTGCACCTTTTGCTGCTAGCTGGGTAGCTGTGACTAAACCACCAATACCAGATCCAATCACAATGACATCAAATGAATGATCAAGGGATGAGGTAGTCCTAAAAGTTGAGGTCATAGGAACAGCAAGTAAATAAAATTAACGCAGAAAATCGTATTTTATATTACTTTTGTCCGCAGAAATCATGATTATTTTCAGAAATCGTTATTATTGAAAGCCAATAGGGATGATCCCAAATATGTGGTTTGGCTTTTAAGTCTAGATAAATAATCAAGAGTTGATCACAGCCATTGATGGAATATGGTGAAGCTTGCTGGAAAATAAATAAAAATGTGCGTGATGAACTTTGTTTAAGTTTCTTAACAAACAAAAAAGAGGGACGAGCCTGCTACCGCCGGCTAATCCCGTCTGCCGATCCTTAAAGAGAGGAGAACACTGATAGATAATATAACCTTGGTTGAGAATAGATGTCAACTGTTAATGCAAATTTATTGCAATAGGTGGGGATTGGGGATTGGGGACTGGGGACTGGGGACTGGGGACTGGGTATTGGGCATTGGGCATTGGGCATTGGGCATTGGGCATCGGGCATTGGGCATTGGGCATTGGGCATTGGGCATTGGGTATTGGGCATCGGGCATCGGGCATTGGGCATTGGGTTATTAGTTAGTTGAACAATGTTCCCCATTCCCCATTCCCCATTCCCCATTCCCTATTCCCTATTCCCTATTCCCTATTCCCCATTCCCCATTCCTTAATGACTAATGCCCAGGAAAGAGTATGATGATGTTTCAGTTCTCATAGAATAAAAAAGGCTATTTTTAGGTATGGCGGCACAACTGCGTGTTTATGTTCCTCCCCATCCTTTAATCAAGCACTGGCTGACAGTTGCCCGTGATGCTGCTACGCCTTCAGTTTTGTTTCGGAGTGCGATGACTGAGTTAGGGCGTTGGTTAACCTATGAAGCAGCGCGGGAATGGTTGCCAACACAAGATATTGTGGTACAAACTCCTTTGGATAATTGCCCTGGGACGGTGGTTAGTCCAGAAATACCTGTGGCAGTTGTGCCGATTTTACGGGCTGGTTTAGGCTTATTAGAAGGGGCGCAAACTATACTACCTTTAGCGTCGATTTATCACTTGGGTTTGGTGCGGAATGAGGAAACTTTAGACGCTTCCTGTTACCTGAACAAGTTGCCAGAAAAATTTCACCCCCAAACTAGGGTGTTGATTACCGATCCGATGTTAGCCACGGGTGGTTCAATGATGATGGCGATGTCTGAGTTAACGAGACGGGGTGTTGATCCGGCTTTAATTCGGATTGTTTGCGTAGTAGCTGCACCACCAGCATTAAAAAAATTGAGTGAAGTTTATCCTGACCTAATAATTTACACTGCCACAATTGATGAAACGGTCAATAATCAAGGGTTTATTGTACCAGGACTAGGAGATGCAGGCGATCGCATCTTCGGCACATAAGCTAGTATGCAGCTAGGGAAGGAAAATAACTTAAATGATCTAAAAGTAGCCGTGTTTCTTCAAGGGAATAAAGTTATGAGTCAGCGTGATGGTTTTGGTAGTGGTTTTTTGGCAGGGGCGATATTTGGCGGCGTGGTGGGCGGAATTTTAGGTGCTGTCATTGCTACCCGCCAGAACGAGGAAATAGTGGAAGAAGGCACAGAAATGATCAATAATTCCAAAGAAAATCAAAAAGTGCCTGCTAAACGCCGTCAGATGCTATCTTCTGAGAGTGAAGGCATAGAGATGGAAACCGCAAGGCGATCGCTAGAAGATAAAATCGCCCAGCTAAATGCCACAATTGATGAAGTCAGGAAGCATTTAGGGAACGTTAACGGCGGTTCTACTCAACCAGTTAATGATCGTTCCGTCAAGCAAGATTCTTAATTAGTCATTAGGGAACAGGGAACAGGGAACAGGGAACAGAATCTTTTATTTTGAATTTTGTAGCAAGATCCCGTAAAGTATGCGTGAATTTTGAATTCATCAGTCCCCAATCCCCAGTCCCCAATCCCCAGTCCCCAATCCCCAATCCCCAATCCCTAACCCCCAAGGTTATGATATCCATATGCTATGACCTAGACTAAATTAAAATCTATAATAAGACCGCTTTTGACACTTAATAGGAAAATAACCCATCCATGCCTTTACTGATTAATACATTAGTTACTTTCGTCACTATTTACAGCTACCTGTTGATTATTCGGGTTTTACTGACTTGGTTTCCCAGCATCAATTGGTATAACCAACCATTTACTGCTTTAAGCCAAGTTACAGACCCCTACCTCAACCTATTTCGTTCTATTATTCCTCCCTTGGGTGGTATGGACTTTTCCCCCATCCTCGCTTTCGTGGTGCTAAATTTACTCAGTGGTTTATTGGAAACACTCGGCAGATTGCCAGCAGTGGGATTTTAGTCAGTAGCCCAAATAGACGTATTAGAGACGTAGCACCACTAAGTTTGTGCTACGTCTCTCAATTTTGGGATTTGAGATTATTTGCGAATCTGCGCGCTAAATCCAGAAGCTTTGAATTGCTTGAGTTTTAAAGGTAAAGGTTGAATTGCAGGTACAGAAATTCTTAATTCAAAATCACTGATTCCTGGGGGAACTTCTGGAATAGAACCAAGGCGGGAACGATTTTGTAATATGGCATCATTGTTTGCATCATAAATGCGCCCATAAATATCTGCATCGTAGACAGTTTTACGAGTGCTATTTTGGGCTTTACCAGTAACAATAAAGCAATTAGCAGCCCCGCTACCACTACTAGTTACAGCCCCTTGAGCCAATTCTGCTGGACACTCCTTATAAGATAAATCAGAGAGTTTGATCTGTGTTAACGCTACAGCGACAGGAGTCCATACCCACGAAATCAATGCGATGAGACAGGACATCAAGATAGTTGTAATCAGTCTTGAGTATTTGAAATTGAGTGCTAGGCGGATTTTCTTTTCCATAACTGTATAAGGTAGCAAGGAAACATACCTAAACTTTATAACGTTGGGGATAGGGATTGGGGATTGGGGATTGGGGATTGGGGATTGGGGACTGGAAGAGAACAACTATTATCATCTGTTCCCTGTTCCCTGTTCCCTGTTCCCTGTAAACCATAACCTATTCCCCACAACTTGCTCCCTAATAACTAGAAACTTCTATTTAACTTTTGTAATAATTATTAAATCAGCTTCTCGATTAGTATTAACTTATGACACCAGATGAGATAACAACAGCTTTGCTAGCAGCTTTTAATCGTTGTGATGCAGCCAGCTGTCCTCTCACTGATAGGCAAAAAGAAATTTTACTACAATTAGTCGAGGAAATTTACAAGCAATCTAAGTCTGGCAAATCAGACGCGCCTAACCCTCTAGATGAACTGACTCCACAGGAGTTAGAAATATTCTTAGCGTTTGTCAAGACAGAGGAACAGCAAAACCGGACTTGGAAGGTGCAGTTACTTAACGATTGGTTAAATAACAACGACTCAGGTAAGGTGCAGTTTATCCGAGAACGCTACGGTTTGCAATGGTTAAATCGTGTCGAGTCGTATCACTTTGATAAGTATGCCTATTTTGAGGATGCTTTAAAACTCAGAATAGGCGATCGCATTGAAGTTTCCAATGCCCTATGGGAATGGGTGCAAGATAATGGCCCCTGCAAACGCGAATGGTTTCTTTCTATCGTGATTCAGATTAATGAAGTTCATCAGGAGGAAGATACTTCTACTACCTGTGTTGTGCGTTTCTACAACGGTACTGAATATGAGATTCAAGGTATGTATGAGTGGAATCGCTACAATTGGCGTTGGCCAAAGAAGTGAAGGATGGTCAATAGTCAAACCAATTCGCAATTCGCAATTCGCAATTCGCAGTTACAATCAGTCAGTAGGGTGCGTCAGTTCGAGAAAACCTAACTATACCAAGAGATTATTCATACTGACGCACCCTAATAAGGGTAAGGCATTTATTTGGGATAGTTTATTTTTTGGTACTCTAAAATTAAGCAACAGATGTAAAGCTGGAAAACCAGATGGTATCTGACTTTCTTAATTGCGTTAGCGTAGCGGGACGTTAGTCCATTGCGAATTGCGAATTGCGAATTGGTATTAGTTGGAAACAGGAACATTCTCGTTTGCAATACGAAAGTTCGGGTTCTGAACATGAAACTTTGTGTTCAAAACAGGAAACTTGGAGATAAAAGCTTGATTGATGCGGTTGGGAAGGTAAATTTTCGTGTTCTCATTAGAGAGAATCGCGTAAAATTGCTAAATTCTCACGCACAGTCACAGTATTAGGATGATTTGCTCCTAAACTTCGCTCCCAAATATTCAAAGCTTGGGAATACAGAAATTCGGCTCGCTGGTAGAGTCCTTGGGATTTGTAGAGATATGCCAAGTTGTTGAGGCTGGTGGCGACTGAGGGATGATTGTCTCCCAGCAGGCGTTGTCTGAGTTCTAAAGCTTGGAGATACAGGGGTTCGGCTTGGTCGTACTTTTCTTGGGAATGGTAGAGATTTGCCAAGTTGTTGAGGCTGGTGGCGACAAGGGGATGATTGTCTCCCAGCAGGTGTTTATTGAGTTCTAAAGCTTGGAGATGCAGGGGTTCGGCTTGGTCGTACTTTCCTTGGGATTCGTAGAGATTTGCCAAGTTGTTGAGGCTAGTGGCGACTGAGGGATGATTGTCTCCCAGCAGGCGTTTCAACAGTTCTAAAGCTTGGAGATAGAGGGGTTCGGCTTGGTCGTCCTTTCCTTGGGTGCGGTAGAGATTTGCCAAGTTGTTGAGGCTAGTGGCGACTGAGGGATGATTGTCTCCCAGCAGGCGTTGTCTGAGTTCTAAAGCTTGGAGATACAGGGGTTCGGCTTGGTCGTAGCGTCCTTGGGATTCGTAGAGTAATGCTAAGTTGTTGAGGCTGGTGGCGACATCGGGATGATTGTCTCCCAGTAGGCGTTTATAGAGTTCTAAAGCTTGGAGATACAGGGGTTCGGCTTGGTCGTACTTTCCTTGAGTGTGGTAGAGTGATGCCAAGTTGTTGAGGCTCATGGCGACATCGGGATGATTGTCTCCCAGCAGGCGTTTATAGAGTTCTAAAGCTTGGAGATACAGGGGTTCGGCTTGGTCGTACTTTCCTTGGGAATCGTAGAGTGCTGCCAAGTTGTTGAGGCTCATGGCGACATCGGGATGATTGTCTCCCAGCAGGCGTTTATAGAGTTCTAAAGCTTGGAGATGCAGGGGTTCGGCTTGGTCGTACTTTCCTTGGGAATCGTAGAGTGCTGCCAAGTTGTTGAGGCTCATGGCGACATGGGGATGATTGTCTCCCAGCAGGCGTTTATAGAGTTCTAAAGCTTGGAGATACAGGGGTTCGGCTTGGTCGTAGCGTCCTTGGGATTCGTAGAGTAATGCTAAGTTGTTGAGGCTGGAGGCGACATCGGGATGATTGTCTCCCCGCAGGCGTTTATAGAATTCTAAAGATTGGAGAAACAGGGGTTCGGCTTGGTCGTAGCGTCCTTGGGATTTGTAGAGTAATGCTAAGTTGTTGAGGCTAGTGGCGACATCGGGATGATTGTCTCCCCGCAGGCGTTTATAGAATTCTAAAGATTGGAGAAACAGGGGTTCGGCTTGGTCGTACTTTCCTTGGGAATAGTAGAGAAATGCCAAGTCGCCGAGGCTAGTGGTGACATTGGGATGATTGTCTCCCAGCAGGCGTTGTCTGAGTTCTAAAGCTTGGAGATACAGGGGTTCGGCTTGGTCGTAGCGTCCTTGGGATTTGTAGAGTAATGCCAAGTTGTTGAGGCTAGTGGCGACTGATAAATTATTTTCTACTACCACTAAATGAGGTATGGCGAGGGAAAAAGTGTTACTTTGATCAAGTGTCTTAGTTTTAATAATGTTTTGGAACACTTCTATCATTACTTGAGAAAGCAATCGCTTAAATTCCTTTGCCCTGTCTAAACCTGTAAGCTTAGATTGGAAAAATTCCCGCAGCAATGGATGTAGTTGATAGATTCCCTCACCTTTGTGCTGGAGTAAATGCAGATTCAATAACTTATCATCCCGGATTTTTTCTAACTCATCCTTATCTTTCTCTGGTAGGTGATGTGTGGCGTTGGTGAGTCGGGATATAAAACTCAAAAACCAGCTTTTGCGCCTTTTCGCCTCAACTTGTTGCACCAAATCCCAGGGTATCGGTGCAGCTGCAAATAAACTGAGTAAACAGCCTAATAACTTATCATCCTCTGCTAATTCCTGCCAACTCAACTCAAAGGCGGCTTTTATTCCCCGTTGTGCTGTCATATCTGCTTCTGGGCTGACAGTTGCAGGTTGTTCTAGTCGCTTTTGCTTTAATTGCCCCATAATTTCCGATAGGGACAAATCCGGTTTTCGCGCCAGATATCGCCCCACCAACTCTAAACCCAAAGGCAAATACCCCAGCCATTCGCACAACTGTTTTGCTACATCTAATTCTTTCTCAATTCGCCCTGGTGTTTCTGCCAGCAAAGACCGTAACAACTCTAACGCTGCATCTGGTTGTAATACATCTAAAGATAATTGCTTGATACCTGCACCCAACTTTTTGCGGGTAGTCATCAACACTTTAAATCTGGAAGATGCGCCCTGTAGGTAAGGTCTGATTTGCTGGTAATCTGTGAGATCATCCACCACCAGCAGCACATTACCCTCACGCCAGTTCCGCCAGCAGTATTGTACTTGTGCAGGTAAATCAAATTCTTCTGGTGGCTTTAAATCAAGCTGAGTTCTGGCAAACCGCACCACTTGAACGCCAAAATCCTCAACTTTCGCCTGTAACCAGCACAGTCCACCTTTGTAGTTTTCGCGCTGAGTCATGGCATATTGCAAGGCGAGTTCTGTTTTACCCAGTCCACCCATTCCCAAAATAGCTGCAATGGCTACTTGGTTATTTTCCTGCAAAAGTTTATGGAGTTGTTGCAATTCTTCATCACGTCCCACAAATTTCACCACCCCACTCAGGGGTAAATTTTGCGGTATTTCAGGATTTGACTTTACCCGTTCCTGTCCGGGCGACTGTAGTCAGTTGTATGTGTTGTGCTGTTCCCCAATTGTGATTTGTTGGGCAACCATTGCCCCTTTTTCAGCTTGGATACTTTCTGCTAACTTGGCAAAGTTATTCACAATTGCTGGCTGCGCTTGAATTTCTGCGGCTAATTTTTGAATTTCCTCAGCCTTGGGGGATTTATCTTGATTGATTGTCGCTTCTACTTCCCGCACCGATTGAGCAATTTCGGTATCTTTATCGGCTGCTGCTTTCAACTCCAGCACAGCTTGACCATAATCTAACGGCTGCTGTGTGTCTTCCTGTGACGTATTGGCTAACAGGGGCAGCTTATTTTTCTGGCGTAGCTTGGCGATTAACTCGTTACTTTTTTCTAATGCTGCTTCTCCCAGCTTTTCGCCTGTTTTTTCTAAAGCCTTAGTTAAAACTATAGTAGCGATCGCAGTTCCTACGGCTGTTAATGTTACTGGTTCCATAACTTAACAATAATATTACGAGATTATACTGATTTTCCACAGCATAACAGTTTCTCAACAGAGAAAAAAGCACAAATTATGATGCACTCAACCCAGACGTTAAGTAGAACCTAACCCCCTAACCCCCTTCCCTACGAGGGAAGGGGGAAAATTAAAGCCTCTCTCCTTGTAGGGGAGAGGTTTGGAGAGGGGTTTTCTACGTAGCGTGAAAATTCAGGTTCAGTGTCACCTATTACCTGTTCCCTGCTTTAAGGCTAGAGTCAAGCCGTCGCCTATGGGGACAAGACTGATATTCACTCGCTGGTCTTGTAGTAGTTTTTCATTGAAGGCGCGGATTTTTTTGGTGCGGTTGTCTTGGACTTGGAGGTCTGCAACTCTTCCTGACCATAGAACATTATCAATGGCTATTAGTCCTCCAGGACGGACTAGTTGCAGCGATCGCTCATAATAGTTTTCATAGTTGCTTTTGTCTGCATCTATAAAGGCAAAGTCAAATGTCTCTGCTTGGCCTGCTGCTATTAAATTATCTAAAGTTTCGAGGGCTGGGGCAATGTGGAGGTTAATTTTATGGTCTACTCCTGCTTGTTGCCAATAACGTCGGGCGATCGCTGTAAATTCTTCACTAGTATCACAAGCTACTATCTGCCCTTCAGGTGGTAACGCTAACGCCACTACTAGGGAACTATAACCTGTAAATACTCCTATTTCTAAGGTTTTCTTTGCTCCTAATAATTGCACTAACAAAGCGATAAATTGTCCTTGTTCTGGTGCAATTTGCATTCTCCCCATTGGATGTTGGGCTGTTTCTTGGCGTAATTTAGTTAATATTTCGGCTTCACGTAAGGAAACAGATGTTAGGTAATCATATAGATTTGATGCTAATCCCAGTGTTTTAATTGTCATTGGTTGCTAATTGGAATTTCTCTGAGTTTTAATTATAAAAATAAATTGAGTCTCTATCTAAAGATTAGTTATTGCTGATGTATCTTTCAATCTCCAGGACGATAAATACTCAACAGTAAACAGCTAACTTTAAAGCAGATGAATGGTTTAAATCCATCATCATCAGTAAGAGAGTTGTGTACTTGTTTTCGTGGTCAGATCAATAGCGTGTAAAGTGTGTGAGGAGTTCTTAATTCACGTACATTGACCAGCAATTAGTACGTTAAACCAAATATCCGGGGTAAAAGACCTACACTTTCTAAAAGTAAGTGAGAGGGCAAATAATTAAACCTTGGGTTTTATGAATCCAAGGTTTAATTTATATATGAAAATAACAGGAACTGACTAAGATTAATTGCGATTAATCTGAATTAATTCGGTCAAAATACTATCTAAACTCCCATTAACTTGAATTTTCTCAATTTTTTCAGCAATTCTTTCTAACACTTCTAATTCCTTCAAGCGTAACGCGATGGGGTTATCTTCCATCACCTTGGCTGTATTTAACATACTGCGAGTAGCAGCTGTCTCTTCACGACGACGAACTACGTTGGCTTGGGCGGCTTTTTCCGCTTCTACTACTTTGCTCAAAATTGTTCTAATTTCGCCAGGGAGAATGATGTCTTTAATCCCTACGGAATCTACTGCAATTCCGTAGGCGGAAGTTTTTTGACTGATGTATTCAAAAATACTCTGGTCAATTACGCCTTTATCTTCTAATAAAGCGTCTAAGGCTTTTTCTCCCACAGCAGCACGTAGAGCAAACTGTAGTTCTTTGTACAGATAGCCAGTTATATCTACTAGTCCATTTCTAGCAGTAAGGGGGTCTACAATCCGATAGCCTGCTGTTAAGTTTAAACGTAAGGGGACTTTATCTTTAGAGAGGATGTCTTGTCCTGAGACTTCCAGAGTTTGCTGACGCAAGTCAAAGACTTCTGTTTGTAAGGAACGTCCAAATAGCCACCAAGCGTGTTTCCCTGGTTGTAGCTGTGTTTGAAACTCCTGATTGATATATAGTAACCCAATGTTTTGCGGGCGCACTTCGCAGATATGCAGGAAATTGCGACTCAAAACTAAAGTCTCTGGTAAGCCAGAAACTAACTCTGTTACTAAGCGAGAAGACAACTTAGTTTCAGTGCTGATGTCAATTACTTCCACTTCCACACCCCGCCAAAATAGTTTGCGGCTGCATGGCGGTAGAATAGAGATGACTTTGCCTTGATAACGGGCGATCGCAACTTGGTGATTCTGTAATTGTACTATTTCGCAATAAGCCGCTACAAATTCGGGATGTCGTTCAATTAATACATCTTCTAGGGGAAATTCTGGATTGGGTAAAATCCGGCTGAGAGTTTTCACCGCCACACTTCTATTTACATCCCAAAAAGCATATTCTCCTGGTTCTAGTGGACGCACAAAGTTATTCTGCACATACAGCAATCCAATCTCATGTTCAGAAACTTGAAAAGTTTGAATTCCACTTAAATAAATTCCCCGTAACTGCTGTGCAAACTCAGCAGGTAATTCTAAGCTTTCATTTACGTTGAAAACATGAGATTCGACTTCAATAAAACCACGCCAAAAAGCTATTAATTGATTGGGGGAAACACTCACCCAAGTTTGACTGCACCGTACTAAAGCCGCTTGATTAAATGCTGTACGCACTACTAATAAATATCGCTGTAATTCCTCACTATGATTCCGCCATAAAAGTTCTAAATTTTCTATATTTGCCTCTGGATAATTGAGGTCATAGGTTGTTACGTGCCAATGCACACCTAAATAAAAATAAGTTCCAGGCGGCAAGATTTTCTTAAAATCACTACGATGATACAGCACCCCAATTTCATGAGGCTTGATGTAAAATGTTTTCCACATATAATTTTCACCTACTAATCAAACTTAAAACTTAGAAAATTACTGATAAGGGACTTTTATTTTGTGCTGCTGAATTTACAGTTTGCTCAATTCGCTTCTTTCTGGTTTCTGGACGTTTCGCGCTAGCAATCCAAAAAAGAATATTCTTTTTAGTTGAATTATTAAAGCCGGCAAAGTAATTATTGGCAACTTCATTACTTGCTAGTGCTTGTTGCAAGTCTTCCGGGATAATTAATTCCTCAATCGCGTCTAAAGTAGTCCATGAACCGTCTTGTTGTGCGGCTGTAATTTTTGCTAAACCAGCCTCCTTCATTAAACCTTGGGCAGTTAATTCTGTTATATATTGCTTATTTAATTTCGACCACACACTTTTGGGTTTACGCGGCGTAAATATTTGCATATAACGCTCTGCATCTAGAGATTTAACTTTACTATCAATCCAACCAAAACATAAAGCTTCTTGAACTGCTTCACTATATCTAATGCTTGGTTTTTTACTTTTGACTTTATAGTAAATTAACCATACACCAACAGAACTTTGATGGTTATCCTCTAACCATTCCCGCCATGCTTGACGATTTGCAGCATGAAATGTCTCTAGTTGGTTCTCGAATTTTGACATGATTAAAACTTGTTCATCGGGAAATCAGTAAACCATAAACAATGAAATAATACATAT
Source organism: Aliinostoc sp. HNIBRCY26 (assembly GCF_050235535.1). Classification (GTDB taxonomy): domain Bacteria; phylum Cyanobacteriota; class Cyanobacteriia; order Cyanobacteriales; family Nostocaceae; genus Trichormus. The sequence goes on along the minus strand of NZ_CP189852.1, from coordinate 139,692 downwards.
ACTACATTATATTTTTAAACTCTGCAAATGTAGGTGTTTACAGTTTAGTTGCGGGTAAATTGTGTCTCCAAAACTGGATGAAGATAACTGCGATCGCCAAAACTACCCAAAGGTAATTTTACTATCGATAACAGTCATCAAATATGCCGTTCAGTTTGTCGGTTTTAGACTGAAACTGAAGGGACATACTCAAATTAGGGAGAGAAACAATCACTCTAGCTTCTTTACTGCTACCACTGATAATTCAGCAGTAAGCCTATATTGCAGAGTTTTTCATCAAATCAAATTCGTTGAATTTGCTACTTTTACAGAGTAGTGTCCTTCCGGACGGGGGAGAAAGTGCAGGACTCGAACCTACTACCTATCGATTATGAGTCGATCGCTTTATCCAGTAAGCTTACTTTCAGGGCGTTTGATGCAGGCAAAAAGCCCACTCCTATCAAACGGGGCGGGAGTAGTGACGCATCGGCTTTGCGGTATACACTCAATCCAGAGGTTGGCGCACCAGTGGGGTATCCAGAACCCACACTATAGCTTGGCTGATGTATTACTATTCCACTACTTAATGTAACACAAGAGTAATCAACTGTGTAGGGGCGTGAACTGAAAAACTCAATCCAAAATCTAAAATCCAAAATTCGGAGGGTCAAACCAGATTATCGCCCCCTGGTTGACTAACAATTAATCGCAAAACTGATAAACCTAAAATGATGAGAAATAACACTAAACCAATGGTGCAAGCATAACTAATTTCCAGATTACTAAACGCTTGCTCATATAAATAGTAAACAATTGTTTTGGATCTATTTAACGGGCCACCTTGAGTCATAATGTAAACTTCTTCAAATACTTTAGTTGCAGAAATTGCAGAAATTACCGCCACCAAAGCAATATAAGGTTGCATTAAAGGTACAGTAATGTCCCAATGTTTACGAATACCGTCTGAACCGTCAATTGCTGCGGCTTCATAGACATCAGCCGGAATAGATTGTAGTCCTGCTAAGTAAATTACCATGTAATAACCCAATCCCTTCCAGATAGTAACTAGCATGACACTAGCTAAGGGAATAGGTACAATGCCAAATAACTTAATTGGAGGAACGCTATCAGTTAACCAAGGAATACCTTCTGGAAAAAGACCGAATATTTTCAGCAATTCATTTAACAATCCCTTCTCAGCGTATAGCCACTTCCAAGCTATCCCCGCAACTACCATAGAAATTACTACTGGTGTGTAATATGCGGCACGAAACCAATTAATTCCGCGCAGTTTTTGGTTCACTAAAATTGCCAAGCCTAGAGGTAAAATAACTAAAATAGGAACTACACCCACAAGATAGAGTAAAGTATTTTCTAAAGTTTTCCAAAAAACTTTGTCTTCCCACAAACGCAGGAAATTCTTCATTCCTACCCATTGTGCTGGTTGACTAATATCTTCATAGCTAGTGAAGCTGAGGTAAAATGCTTGCAGTGCAGGCCAAAATACAGTTAAACTCAGGAGAACTAAAGCCGGTAGTAGAAATATGTAAGGAGTTAACTGTCGTTTAATCGATATCCAATCTTTAGCTGTTAATTGCGTCATTAGAGTAATTTATATTTACAGAATATAAACAGAAATTTTAACTTGAAGTTAGGTGATCAGGGAACAAGAAACAGGAAACAAAAACCGTGTTGATGGTTTTTCAGAAATCAAATAGGAATCCTATATTTGATTTTTGAAAAGAACTCAGTACACTTTGATTCCTTCTTTCCTGTTCCTCCGCTCAGACTTCTCTCTGTTCCCTGTTCCCTGTTCCCTCCCTACGCAAATAATTTCAGGAATAAAAGCGGATTCCTATAGTAGTATTTTAGGAAAATTAGTATAATAAATAGAATTTATTTACAATAAAAAACAGGAGTATTTTGTGACAGTCGCAGTCAGAAGCTTTACGTCTATTTTGATGATGTTGGGCATAATCTCTATTACCAGCTATGCTCAAGCGGCAATTACAGATGAGCATTATATGTTGTCCCAAAATGCTGTAGCAAGTTTGCCCGTTAATTCCGCATCTTATGTGAATTCATTAGCGGAAGAAATCGCTAAGTTAGAGGGTGAGCGTGCTTTACTACTATCCCGTTATTTGAATAACTCACCTCAAGTTATAACTATTAATAATAAAATTCAAACCCTGCATCAACGCTATGCAAAAATCGGTGGCAATAAAGTCCTGTTGAATCAAACATTAGCCAAGCACTTAGTGAATAAAATTGCTAATTTAGAAGTTGAAACGGCATTACTATATGCTAGATATTCAGAAATATCGCCACAAATTGCGGTTGCTGAACTAGATGTGAAAAATTTGCGCGATCGCTGGTCAAAAGTTCTCGAATCTCAAAGTAAAATCCCACTGAATAATGCTGTTTCCCAAGCAATTGAAAATAAAATACTCACCCTCAAAGGGGAACTGACACAGTTACAGGCAAGATATCATCAAAATAGCATAGAGGTTGTAGTAGTTGAAGAAAAAATTAAAATGTTACAAAAAAGATTAGCTATGTATCGTTAATCAATTAATATCATCCTTCAACTAAGGAGATAGTTCCGTTTTCTCAAAAACATTTTTTAACAGCATTAAACTGTGTTCAATTTGGATGATCTGTTCTGGTGTCAAATCTTCTAAAATATCAGAGATGTGGGCGCGAGTTTTATCTTGGGACTGCTCTAATAAATCCTTACCTGCCGGTGTTAAATTGAGGACTATCCGCCGCCGTTCCTGGGGATGATCAGTACGCTGTACCAGATGACGCTGTACTAATCGCTCAATAGTGGTTGAAGCTGTCGCACAGGTGACACCGAGATGATCTGCTACCTCCGATAGTGAAGCACCGGGACGACGCTTCAAAAACGCCAGCGATCGCAATTGTGGTATGGAAAGAGAATCAGCACTATGACTCCGCATATCAGCTCGGATAAACCGCATCAACAATGGAATTGTGTCCATTACTCTAACTGCACATTCTTGGGAAGGTTTTCCGAGCTTCATGAAACTGTTATTCTCCTAATAAAACGCCACCTGTACAGTCAGTTGTCTACAGATGACACTTAAACTTAAGTTAATGCTAACAAGAGAATTGTACAGTCTATACCAACGCCTGTAGATAATGGGCATCGGGCATTGGGCATGGCGCATTGGGCATAGCGCATTGGGCATAGAGTATGGAGAAAGAATCTACTTTGTCTCCCTTGTCTCCTAATCCCCAGTCCCCAATCCCCAATCCCCAATCCCAATCCCCACTAAATTTTAGTTTGCTTTGTAACTTGTTCTTAATCTATCCTGATCACAATATGAAAAAAGATTAAGACAAGTGGCGAGCAAAAAAATGCTGGAAAGCTTCACTGAAATTACAAGCAAATTACAAGTCAATTGGGATCTCGTAAACACTGGCTTACAGTTCGTTACCTGGGGGTTATTTTCCCTCTTCCTCACGGAAATACTTAGAGATATCTATCATGCTTTGTGTCATAAAGTTATTTGGCTGGGTAAATTCCACAATAAACATCACACAGCATATCGTCGTGATTTATCGATAGTTTCCCTCAAAGCTTATCAGGAATCTCAGCTGTATCACGACGTTTTAGAATCAGGTATTTTATTCACAGCATCAATTTTAATTGCCCTCATTTTCCGGCAATGGGGTTTATGGTTGGGAGTCGCTTACAATATTGTATTTTTGTCTGCGGCATATCTAAGATATTCTCAAGGCACAATTGATACAGACTATAATCACCAACCAGGGCCTTTAGATACCATACCTTCTATGTGGTTGGTGAATCGTTCTTATCACTGGCGACACCATTTTGATGATGTTAATGCTTACTATAGTGGTGTATTTTCCCTGGTAGATAAGGTTTTGGGAACAGCCCTATCTCTCAAAGGGAAAACCATTGCCATTACTGGTGCATCAGGTGCTTTGGGACAAGCATTAACAGCAGAATTACTGAAAAGAAATGCTAAAGTTGTGGCATTAACTACTAACCCAGATAAACTACCAACGGATAACGGTATCAAAGTAGTTTCTTGGCAATTAGGTAATGAAGCGGAACTGCGAGCCAACTTAGAGAAAGTCGATATTTTGATTATTAACCACGGCGTAAATGTTTATGGCGATCGCACATCACAAGCCATTAACTCTTCCTATGAAATCAATACCTTTTCTGCACTGCGGTTAATGGATATATTTATCGCCACAGTTACAGGGCCACAAGCTAAAGCCACTAAAGAAATTTGGGTAAATACATCTGAGGCTGAGGTAAACCCAGCGTTAAGTCCACTTTATGAACTCAGTAAACGTACCTTGGGAGATTTAGTGACTTTGAAACGCTTGAATGGTGAATGCGTGATTCGCAAATTAATTTTGGGGCCTTTTAAAAGTCAACTTAACCCCTATGGCGTAATGTCCGCATCACAGGTAGCCAGTGCAATTTTGTTTTTAGCCCGGCGTGATTTCCGTAATATTATCGTGACTATCAATCCCATCACCTATGTGCTGTTCCCTATCAAGGAAATGAGCAATTGGCTTTACTACCGAATTTTTAGCAAGAAAGTTGCCAATTAAAATATCGGATTTTGCTGCATATTTACGAAATGTTAAGAATCTTTGGGGGTGCGTTAATCACTGCATAACGCACCCCGATTTTACTGATGAATTTTCAGTGCTTAATTTCGATATTATTTTTAATCAAAAAATAATATTAGCTTAAATAATCTCATAAAAAATGGAGATTGTACTCAAAATCCAGCGAAACATCCTAAATTTCCCTATTAAAACCACAAAGGATAACTATGCGTTTACCCCTAATTCTTAGTGCCGGATTATTGTTTTCTTTAGGAATGAATTTACCTGTGATGTCTCAACCTACCGTAGAGGTAGCCCAGATATCATCAAATAGAAAGCCGAATTTAGAAGCCAGAAGACTGCAATTTAACCGCAGGTTATGGAACAGCAATAATATTGTTAATTATCGCTACACATTTAGTAATGGTTGTTTTTGTACACCTGATGCTAGAGGCCCTGTAGTAATTGAAGTTCGCAACGGTAAAACAGTTTCTGTTACTTCAGTGGCTACAGGTCAGCCAGTGAGTAATCCCGAATTTTTCCAAAATTATAATACAATCCCCAAACTTTTTAATGTGATTGGCGATGCCATTGCAAGACAAGCCGCAAATTTAGATATAAGCTACAATCCTCGATATGGTTATCCCACCCAAATTAATGTCGATTACAATGCTCAAATAGCTGATGAAGAAATATATCTGACTATTGAGAACTTAGAAATAATTCGATAATTATCACCTCGCGCTCAAAATATCTAGTCTGTTCTTGCTCTGTATTTAGCAACAGTAGTTGATTTTACCATCTCTGACTTTTCAAAGAAGTTGGGGATTTTTTAATGAAAAATTTGCTGTACAGTATTTCATAAAATCAAATATTAGGAATAATAACTCACTACAACTATGTCTAGACAAATCCACATTTTGTTACAAACTACAATTCCCTCAGTTGAGGATGACTGGAATATTTCTAGATTCTCTCTGCTAAAAGAATATCTAGAATCAATTAAAGATGAAACAGGACAACAATTATTTGTAGTCACGGGACGCGATCGCCTTTCGGATGCAGCCGGAGATGATCCGATTTTAAGTAGTTTAGATCAATCAGATTTTAATCAATTATGGTTATTCGCCCTAGATGTTGGTGAGGGGTTAACAGCCAAAGATATTGCCGGAATTAACGCCTTTAGAAAGCGGGGTGGGGGAATTCTTTCCACACGCGATCATCAAGATATGGGCTGTTCTATGTGTGGCATTGTGGATATTGGCGATTTGCATTATTTTAATACCAAAAATCCTGATCCTGATGATTCTCGCTGGACTCGCGACGACCCCCACACCACTTATATTTCCTGGCCAAATTATCATTCTGGCGCGAATGGCGATTATCAAAAAATCATCCCTGCCGAACCCAATCATCCCCTACTACAGAATCCTGATTCCCCAACTGGGTTAATTGAATTGTTTCCATCCCATCCCCACGAAGGCGGCATAGGAGTGCAACCAGACTCAACAGCAAGTGTGATTGCATTTGGTGAAAGTATAGTTACGGGGCGAAAATTTAACCTAGTGGTAGCGATGGAACATTACACAGACACAGAAGGAAACAGATTAGGAAGGGCGATCGCTCATTCCAGTTTCCATCACTTTGTTGATTACAATTGGGACATTGACAAAGGCTGTCCTTCCTTCGTCGATGAACCACCAGGAACAGGGATGAAAACCGAACCACAAGCCCTAACAGACATCAAAACCTACGTGCATAACGCCGCCCTCTGGCTAGCGGCTTGAAACTCCCTAATCCCCTGATTTACTCAGGGTTTCTCAGCAAATCATAGAAAAATGGCGATCGCTACCTTATGGTTTGATGATAGATTCCCGACTAAATTAAGTTGAAGGTTGTAGTATAGAGATTCAGAGCTTGAACTTGTGATTTTTTATGTCTGCTACGCCTCTTGTTTCCCCAGCTAACTCAACCATTCCCGAAACAGCAACTTTACCTCCGTTACTCGGTGCTTCAGTGACGGAGTTAACTGCATGGGTACAGCAGCAAGGACAACCCGCCTACAGAGGAAAGCAACTCCATGATTGGATATATCACAAGGGAGTGCGATCGCTAGCGGATATTTCCGTATTTCCTAAGCAATGGCGCGCCGATGTCGCAGATATCCCCATCGGGCGTTCTCAGATTCATTATCGTTCCGTGGCACCAGATGGCACAGTTAAGTACCTTTTGCAACTATCCGATGGGCAGATTGTAGAAACAGTAGGAATTCCCACAGAGAAGCGGTTAACTGTTTGCGTTTCTACTCAAGTGGGTTGTCCGATGGCGTGTGATTTCTGCGCTACTGGTAAAGGTGGCTACAAGCGGAATTTAGGCAGACATGAAATTGTTGATCAAGTCTTAACAGTGCAGGAAGATTTTCAACAACGGGTGAGTCATGTGGTGTTTATGGGCATGGGTGAACCGTTGTTAAATACGGAAAGTGTTTTAGATGCGGTAAAATCCTTAAATCAAGATGTGGGAATTGGACAGCGATCGCTGACTATTTCTACAGTAGGAATTCGCGATCGCATTCGTGAGTTAGCGCAGAACCATCTACAAGTAACTCTGGCTGTGAGCCTCCATGCCCCTAACCAAGCCCTAAGAGAAAAAATTATACCTAGTGCGCGTCCCTATCCCATTGAGGATTTACTAGCTGAATGTCGGGAATATGTGGAAATTACAGGTAGACGTGTAAGTTTTGAATACATTTTGCTAGCTGGTGTGAACGATTTACCAGAACACGCCTTAGAACTAGCCAAACGTCTGCGTGGCTTTCAAAGTCATGTCAATTTAATCCCCTATAATCCCATTCAGGAAGTTGATTATAAACGACCGAAGAGCGATCGCATTCAAGCTTTTGTAAAAGTTCTGCAACAGCAAAAAATCGCCGTTAGCGTCCGCTATTCCCGTGGTTTAGAAGCTGATGCCGCCTGTGGACAATTGCGAACAAGTAATTTGTGATCATCCACAGTTGTATATTCGCCAACTGCGTATTCATTACGAACTGCTTGAATTTCTACTTGTGTCTCCGTATCATCCTCGTACAAAGATTCTTCAGCTTCAAAAATTTGTTGCTCAATCATCTGTTGTAATCGTAGTTTTTCTTCTAAATTAAGAGACGATATTACTTGTGCTAAATCTTCTAAGGAAAGTTGTAATTTAACAATGGCAGGCATTTTGCAACTACTTTCGTCGTTTTAGCCTTATTTTAACGTCAATATTCATGTTGGGTTAAGTTCCGCCACTCTAGCAAAACCCCAAATTAATACCAACCTTTCCCCAATCCCCAATCATTCTTCAATTTTGAATTTTGAATTTTGAATTTAGTTAGTCCCCAATCCCCATATTCCCTTAAAACGGTGGTAATTCCTGAAGAATGGTGAAGCGGATATGATTAATCGCCAAATCACCTAGAGGAATATCTTCTTTAGTTAACCTTTTACCTTGACTGCTTAATGTTTCAAAGGATATGCCTTTACCAATTTCGATGTGATACCAACATAAACCCATGAAAAAGCGGGTGGGATAAGGGCCATAATCACCTAAATCATCGGGATTAGATTCCATTGGCAACCAACCAGTACCAGGGATATAGAATTCTAACCACACATGATTAAAATCTGGTTGTAGGGGAACTCCTTGATGTTCGCCATTTGGGGGACATTTGTATCTACCCACAGTACGGCAAGGAATGTCATTCAGGCGACAAAGTGCCAAAAGTACCCCTACATACTCCCCACAAGAACCTACACCCCTTTCTAAAACTATATCGGGCGTATCAATATGGGGTTTGATGCCATAGGAAAGTTCATCATAAACATAGTTGCGGATGCTGTACATTTTCCGCAAAAGGTTTGTTTCCGTACCGATGGCTTCACGGGCGGAACGCCGCACAATGGCTGTATCCATTGCTAAATCATCATTGTCCACCAGATAGCGAGATGCAATTTCTGGGGAAATTTCGGGAATCTCTTCCACATCTTTGGGTGTAATGCGGTATTTAATCCCCCGTACTTCCAATTGTGCTTTCCAGCCAAATATATGTCGTTCGCCAGGGACAAGAGACTCAAATTTAAACACAGCTACCCGTTGTCCATCAATAATTTCTTCTGTGAAGGGTATACCGATGGGTTCAACGTGTTTCACCTTTTGACGTTCGGTTTCGGAAGGAAGGGCAATGCGCCATTCCACATCAGGTAAATACACCTCTTCTAAGGGGGCTATTTCCTCGACGTAGGACATTTCAATCAGATAGCCATTCGAGAGGGCGTATTTTTGATCTGGTGCGTGATGGTAATAAAGAGGGTGAATAAAAGTGCGATCGCGGTATGTTAATTCATGGTTAGGATCGGCGTTGGGGTTATCCCGAATATAAGGTTCTTCGGAAGCATAGGCTACAAATAGACTTTCCTTCCCTGTTGACGTGTCTAGGTGTATAGCTATGCCCGTAGGTGAATCAAAGGGAGTTAACACGCTAAATTTCACTTCCCCAGTCGCCCGATCCATAGAATACACCGTTTGTTCAGTGCGATCGCAAATCCACAGGGTTTCTCGATTCACGGCTAAATTTTCTACCCCAACCCCAGGAGTATAAAATCTGGTAATTTCTTTGCGGCTATCACGGTCATAAATCAGAATGTAGCCTAATTTCTGACAACTCACATAGACTGTGGAGTCCCAAACAGCCACACCATCGGCGGCGTAGGGTAAAGTAGCAAAATGTTCTAAAGCCAAAGATGACAGTTTAGATACATAAACACTGTTACCACGAGTTACCCAGAGTGTATCTTCCCAAACAGCTAAACCTTTCACCTCACTAAATTCTCTGGTTTGGTGAGGGTTAATGATTCTACTGTTATCAGTATGAGGGTCAATTTCTAGTAAATGCCCCTTAATCGTATCAATCGCAATCAGTCGGTCTTGGATAAATGCAATGCCACATAAAGCAGCAGCAGTCAACGGTCGAATTGTCCTTTGCCCAAACATTTGGCTAGTTGTCAAACTGGTGGGTGCAAAACTCATATTAAGCTTTATTGGGAACTAGGGATCGGGGATTGGGGATTGGGGATGGGGAAGTCGTGGTTATCAACTCATTACTCTCTCACTCCCCTTTTTTTTGCAGTCGCTCCCCTTGGGCAAAGAAAGCCCAAGACCGTGCTGCTTTTTGGTTCACTTCTATGAGATATTAAAATATCTTATAAAGAAATCTGGCTTAAGTAATAATACATATGAAGTGCCGCCAAAAATTGACGTTGACTAATAATTTCGTATCATAGCCATACGAGTTGACCATAGTTTTAATGTAACTTGAGTGGATGGTTTTCCGTCCGTTACTCAATTATGATCAAATCCTGTAACCATTTTTTGTGACTGACACAATGTCTGCTAATTCTCTGCCTGAAAATATCACCAGTTGGCATAGTTTGGAAGTTGATAAAGCACTCGGCCTGCTCTCTAGTAATGCAGATAGTGGCTTAAGCGTAGAAGCAATTGAACAAAGGTTGCAAAAATACGGCCCCAACGAACTAGAAGAACAGGGAGGTCGTAGTGCTTGGGAAATTCTGCTAGATCAGTTCAAAAATATTATGTTGTTGATGCTGATTGCAGTAGCTTTCATTTCTGGGTTTTTAGATTTTATGGCTTGGCAAGCCAATACACTCAAACCAGGAGAAGTGCCATTTAAAGATACAGTTGCTATTTTGGCGATTGTCATTCTCAACGGTGTTTTAGGCTATGTCCAAGAAAGTCGGGCAGAACAAGCATTAGCCGCCCTCAAAAAAATGTCTTCTCCTTTGGTGCGAGTCCTCCGCAACGGCAAATTAGTGGATGTCGCAGCTAAAGAAGTCGTCCCAGGGGATGTGATGCTGCTAGAGGCTGGGGTGCAAATAGCCGCCGATGGCCGTTTGATTGAACAAGCGAATTTACAGGTGCGAGAATCAGCCCTGACAGGTGAAGCAGAAGCAGTTAGTAAACAGGCGAATATTACATTACCAGAACAAACACTTGTAGGCGATCGCGTTAATTCTGTATTTCAAGGAACGGAAGTTGTCCAAGGACGGGGTAAGGTACTGGTCACAAATACCGGGATGCGTACCGAACTAGGAAAAATTGCTGAACTTTTGCAGTCAGTGGAAACTGAACCTACCCCACTACAGCAACGCATGACCCAATTAGGGAATGTGCTAGTCACGGGTTCTTTGGTCTTGGTGGCGATCGTTGTGATTGGCGGTATTATCGTTGCCAGAGGTTTTAGCAATTTACAAGAACTTTTAGAAGTTTCTTTAAGTATGGCGGTGGCTGTTGTCCCAGAAGGTCTACCTGCCGTCATTACCGTGACTTTAGCACTGGGAACTCAGCGTATGGTACGCCATCAGGCTTTAATCCGCAAATTACCTGCGGTGGAAACTTTGGGTTCTGTCACCACAATTTGTTCTGATAAAACTGGTACATTGACTCAGAACAAAATGGTAGTGCAGTCAGTTTATACCAATCAACAAAACTTCAAAGTCACGGGAGAAGGTTACGCACCCGTGGGAGAATTTTACTTAGACAGTGATGCCGATTACCCCATTGTGCCAGAAGAATATCCTGAAATTGCCTCTTTATCAGTGGCTTGTGCTGTTTGTAACGACTCAGTGCTGCAAAAAGAAAATGGAGAATGGGCAATTTTAGGCGACCCCACAGAGGGTGCTTTAGTTACCCTAGCTGGAAAAGTAGGTATTGAAAAAGACCAATGGCTCAGTAAATTACCCCGTGTTGGTGAATTTCCTTTTTCCTCAGAACGTAAGCGGATGAGCGTAATTTCTCAGGTAGAAAAGGTGTCCACAGGAGAAGCATCTGTAACAGATGTTGACCCCAAAATCGCCGGATTACTCAACAATGAACCTTACATCATGTTTACTAAAGGTTCGCCGGAGTTAATTTTGGCGCGGTGCAGTGGGATTTATCTGGGTACAAACGCCGCACCACTAACCGAAGAGCAACGCAGTCAAGTCTTGGCACAAAATGACAAAATGGCTAGCAATGGTCTGAGGGTGTTAGGTTTTGCCTACAAACCCCTCTGGGAAGTACCACCAGAAGGCACAGACGAAACCGCAGAAGAGAGTTTGGTGTGGTTAGGCTTAGTGGGAATGCTAGACGCACCCCGCCCGGAAGTGCGCGCCGCCGTCCAAGAATGTCGAGATGCTGGAATTCGTCCTGTGATGATTACTGGCGACCATCAACTAACCGCACGGGCGATCGCCACAGATTTGGGTATTGCTCAAGCAGGTGATAGGGTGATCACCGGTCAAGAATTACAAAACATGAGTGACGAAGAACTCAAAGAGCAAGTTGACCTAGTCAGCGTCTATGCACGGGTAGCCCCAGAACACAAACTGCGGATTGTACAAGCCCTGCAAAATCGCGGTAGATTTGTCGCTATGACTGGGGACGGTGTCAATGATGCTCCTGCTTTAAAACAAGCTGATATCGGTATTGCAATGGGTATTACTGGTACTGATGTCAGTAAAGAAGCCAGTGATATGGTGCTGCTAGATGATAACTTTGCCACCATTGTCGCCGCTACCAAAGAAGGTAGGGTAGTATACACTAATATTCGTCGTTTTATTAAATACATCCTGGGCAGTAACATTGGGGAAGTCCTCACCATCGCCGCCGCACCGCTTTTAGGACTAGGTGGTGTTCCCCTCACACCTCTGCAAATTCTGTGGATGAACTTAGTTACAGACGGTTTACCAGCTTTAGCATTAGCAGTAGAACCCCCTGAACCAGATGTGATGAAGCGTCCGCCTTTTAGTCCCCGTGAAAGCATTTTTGCTAGGGGTTTGGGTTCTTACATGGTTCGCATTGGGGTGATTTTCGCCATCATTACAATCATTTTGATGGAGTGGGCTTATACACATTCCCAAACATTCACCGGGGAAGGATTAGACCCTGAAAGATGGAAAACAATGGTATTTACTTCCTTGTGTATTGCTCAAATGGGTCATGCCATCGCCATTCGCTCGAATAATCAACTAACTATTGAGATTAATCCTTTCTCGAATATATTTGTGTTAGGAGCTGTAATTGTCACCACGATTTTGCAACTCATGCTGATTTATGTCCCACCCTTAAGAGCATTTTTCGGTACTCACTGGCTACCCCCCACAGAATTAGCAATTTGTTGTGGTTTCAGTGCTTTAATGTTCGTCTGGATTGAAATGGAAAAACTCTTCTTCCGCTTTATGGGCAAAAAGACCGTGTAAAAAAAGGTAAAAGTAAAAAGTAAAAAGAGAAGAACATAAGAATGATTGCTTTTACCCTCAATATAGTTAAATTTTAGTTTCCTCAACAGGTAAAAGTTAATCCTCTTTTCTTTTGCCTTTTACCCTGTGGGTTCACCACTTGCTTTAAGCCGGGAGACCCGTCCAACGCAGTGGCTCACCTTTTTACTTTTGCCTTCCCTATGTACCTCAAAACCTTACATCTCCGGCATTTTCGCAACTACCAAGAGCAAGAAGTAAAATTTACTGCTGCTAAAACGATTTTGGTGGGGAATAATGCCCAGGGAAAGTCTAACTTATTGGAAGCAGTGGAGTTATTGGCAACATTGCGATCGCATCGGATGGCACGCGATCGCGATATTGTTCAAGAAGGTGAGCCAGTAGCCAAAATTGATGCTGTTGTAGAACGACAAACTGGCGTAATTGACCTCAGCTTAACTCTGCGTCGCAACGGTCGCCGCACTGTAGCCTTAAATGGGGAATCTTTGCGGCGACAAATGGATTTTTTGGGTGTCCTCAATGCTGTGCAGTTTTCTAGCTTAGATTTAGAATTAGTCCGTGGTAGTCCGGAAGCAAGGCGTAACTGGTTGGATACTTTATTAGTCCAACTAGAACCAGTTTATGCCCACATTTTACAGCAATATAATCATGTGTTACGCCAACGCAATGCCCTGTTAAAAAAGTTGCAGGATTCCATCTCCAGCACTCAAAAATCAGAACTGGCTTTGTGGGATGCACAATTAGCCATTACTGGTACAAAGGTGATTAGAAGACGCGATCGCGCACTACAAAGACTAGCACCAATTGCAGCAGCTTGGCACGCCAGCATCAGTGGTAGCACTGAGGTTTTACAGATTCAATACGCACCAAATGTTCCCTTAACCGAAACCCAGCCAGAACAAGTCCAGCAGGCTTTTTTAACCAAAATACAACAGCGAGCCGTCGCCGAACTCAACCGCAATACCACCCTTGTCGGCCCCCATCGGGACGAAGTAGAATTAACTATTAATCAAACTCCGGCGCGTCAATACGGTTCTCAGGGTCAGCAGCGCACCTTAGTATTAGCCCTCAAATTAGCAGAATTGCAACTAATTGAAGAAGTTATTAAAGAACCACCATTACTTTTGCTGGATGATGTTCTAGCTGAACTAGATCCTTCCCGGCAAAATCAATTACTTGATGCTATTCAAGACCGCTTTCAAACCCTAATTACAACAACTCACTTAAGTTCTTTTGATGCTCAATGGTTGAACTCATCTCAAGTTATTTGTGTACAATCAGGACGAATATTATCACCAAATACACTTTGATCAAAGCTATTTTATATTGAACTATGCGAATCCGACTTGATTATTGAAATTATTTGCATAGGTAGGAAACAGGGAACAGAGAACAGGGAACAGAGGTGTACCTAGCTTCGCAGAAATCAAATATGATTCCTATATTTTATATTGAGATAATAATTAATTAGGAATTCAGAGTATTTTAATTTTCATTAAATACTGATTTAAATCATGACAATATTATCAATGTTTAATCAAAAAATTACCCTTAGCCAGAGTGAAATTATCTCTTTAGGAGCATCATTGCGCCAAATTGAACAAAAAGTATTAAAACAGAAACTAAATGAAGGTAAGCTAAAGGTTTGGTTTCAAGGAGAAGAACCTTATTTTGATGTCTTATTTGAGTTGCAAAATAATGAAATATTATGGTTTGAATTTACTTTACGTGGTAAATCAATTTCCTGGGATCGGAGGAAAAACAAATTACAAACAGGAACTACCAACGAGTTAAGTATTAATGATGCTAGTTTCTACGCGGCTAGCAAAACTATTGATAATGATATGCAAACAGATTGGGATTTTATCCAGTTGGTTAAATCAATTCTGGAAACTAGAGCCAAGGAAGAAATCTTTGCTAAAGCATTAATGCTGTTTGACTAGCCTTTCTGAATCTACTGAATTACAAACTCATCTGCGTCTATCTGCGTCCATCTGCGGTTAATTATTCTTGTCTTCAATTCTGACTCAGAATCGTGTTAATAATAGTGGCGTTTTGATTCAGATAGGGAGGATCAATCATCTCGCGATGGACACCATAAGCATAATGATTGATGCGTTGTCCCTTTGTAGCTTGTGTCCAATCATCTTCATAATCGTAGTTACCCTCAGCCCGGATGAGATGAATATTGCCATGAATTTGGACATTTTTTAGATCGGAATGCCAGAGAAAATTAAAGTATTCCCAGACTTGATTGTAAGTGCGATCGCGTAACTTTTGATTTTCCATAAAGTAACGCCTCAACTCCTGACGTTTGGGATTTAACAAGAAACTATCTACACCTTCTATAATTTCCGACATTTCAGCTTTTATAGCTTCACGCCCACCGCGATAAGTATCTATTAAAATAACATCAGAAACTACACGACCACGACTTTCTAATTTTTGAGCCATCAACATCGCTAAAAAACCACCTGCTGAATGCCCCATCAATTTTAAGTCTTGATTTGGTGCTATATTATCTATCAATTCGGCATATTTTTCTAAAGTTGCCTCATCAGCAATATATCTGAAAGTATAGATAGCATAATCTGTTAAATAATCAGCTAAATTTGCGTAAGCTGCGGCAAAACCAAGGGCTGGGGGAAATAGAAAAACTGCTTTTT
Source organism: Aliinostoc sp. HNIBRCY26 (assembly GCF_050235535.1). Taxonomy (GTDB): domain Bacteria; phylum Cyanobacteriota; class Cyanobacteriia; order Cyanobacteriales; family Nostocaceae; genus Trichormus. The sequence continues at coordinate 124,121 of NZ_CP189852.1, read as the reverse complement.
CACTTGCTTGATTGAAAACTACATAAGGACGTTCTTTAGGTTGGATATTCATCTCTTTAGCATAGATGATATATTCACTCAATTCTGCTACTGTAGGCTTTTCATAAATCATCGACAATGGAATTTCAATTTCCAATTCTTGATAAATTAATGCCATCAAATTCATCGCTTGTAATGAATGACCACCTAAATCAAAGAAATTATCATTTACTCCTACTTTTGATACTTGTAGAACTTGTTGCCAAATGTTTGTCAAAATACTTTCTGAGGAATTGCGGGGAGGTAAATAGGTGGATTCTACTATCGATGATTCATCAGGTTTCGGTAATTTCTTATGGTCTATCTTACCATTAGGATTTAATGGCAATTCTGATAAGACCACAAAAGCTGAAGGTATCATGTAAGCTGGCAATTTCTGCTGTAAGAAAAGACGCAGTTCACTGGTTTTTAATGATGAGTTTTTTCCTACTAAATAAGCTACTAATCTTTGGTTTTCAGCAGTATTTCCTTGCAAAAATACAACTGTTTGTTCTACTTGGGGATGAGTATCTAAAACTGATTCAATTTCTCCTAACTCAATCCGTAAACCTCGAAGTTTAACTTGATGATCGATGCGACCAAGATATTCAATATTCCCATCAGGTAAATAACGGGCTAAATCTCCAGTTTTATATAACTTCCTTTCGCCAAAAGGATGAGAAATAAATTTTTCATGAGTTAATTCTGGTTGATTGAGATAGCCTCTAGCTAAGGAGACACCCCCAATATGTAATTCTCCTGCAATGCCAATGGGGACTGGTTGCAGATATTCATCGAGGATATAAGTTTGAGTATTAGCTATCGGGCGACCAATAGGAATTATTCGACTGTGAGAATGTGGCTGACATTGCCAACAAGTTGCATCAACTGCTGTTTCTGTAGGCCCGTAAAGATTATGTAATTCACAGTCTAATCGCTCAAAGAATCGTTGAGTCAGTTCATAAGATAGTGCTTCTCCTCCACTAAAGACTCGCTTTAAACAACGACAACTTTCTAAGTTTGGTTGTTGCAATAAAATCCGCAACATTGAAGGAACAAAAGATACTTGAGTAATTTTTTGTTCAGCAATCAAATCCATCAAATAGGCTATATCTTTATGACCTTCAGGTTTAGCCACTACTAAGGTAGTACCAGATGTTAAAGACCAGAATATCTCCCAGACTGAAGCGTCAAAGCTTAAAGGAGTTATTTGCAGAATGCCATCACCTACTGTCAGTGGGTAAGCATCTATCGTTCGCCATAAGTTATTGCAAACAGCCCTATGGATGTTCATCACTCCCTTGGGCTTACCTGTAGAGCCAGAGGTATAAATCACATAAGCCAAATTTTCTGAATTCACCAAGTTGATGGGGTTATGCTGGCTATGGTTGGCAATTATGTGCCAATCCCGATCTAAACACACCACTTCGCCTGGATTTGCGCCTAAAGAGTCCAATAAAGACTGCTGAGTCAGTAAGATGGACACGGCTGCATCCGTGAGCATATAATTTAAGCGATCGCTCGGATAGCTAGGGTCTAAAGGCAAATAAGCTCCCCCTGCCTTTAATATTCCTAATAGTCCGATCACCATCTCTATGGAACGCTCCACAAAAATGCCCACCAATACTTCTGGTTTTACACCTTTTGTGCGTAAATAGTGAGCTAATTGATTGGCTTTTGCATTTAATTGTTGATAGGTGAGTTTTTGACCTTCAAATATGACTGCGATTGCATCGGGGTGGCGTTCTACTTGTGCTTCAAATAACTCATGAATACATTTTTCTAAAGGATATGCAACTGCTGTTTTATTCCATTCTTTTAGTAACTGATCACGTTCTTCTGGAGTTAGTAAATTGATTTGTGACAATTGGCAATGAGGATTTTCGACTACTGCCTGAATAATTTGTAAAAAGTGACCGCCCATTCTAGCAACCGTTTCGGCTCTAAATAGATCCGGTTCATACTCTATAACCAATCTTAAGTCGTTGGCATTTTCAAAAAAACTCCAACTCAAATCAAATTGAGCAGTTCGTGGTGTTAGTGGGTAAGCCTGATGTTCAATTCCAGGAATTTTTATCACTGTTTTGCTATCTTGACTTAGCAGTGAAAACATCACATCAAATAATGGATTTCGTGATAAATCGCGTTCTAAATCGAGGGCAGATACTAATTGATCAAAAGGATAATTATTATACTCATAAGCATCAAGACAAGTATTTGTTACTTCTGTCAATGCTTGTTGAAAAGTTCCTGTTTCTGGGAGTAAAGTTCTTAAAGCCAATGTATTAACATAAAAGCCAATTTGATTTTCTAAATCTGGATGATTGCGTCCAGAAATCGGTATACCAATAACTAAATCAAACTGTCCGGTGTAACGATAGAGTAATATTTTAAATAAAGTTAAGAGAATAATAAATAAAGTTGTGTGATTCCCAGCAGCAAAAGAGCGTAGCTTTTCACTGAGACTCTGACTAAAATTATACGTATATATACCAGCTTGAGAAGATTTAAATTGTGGTCGAGGAAAGTCCGTAGGTAAGTCGAGTATAGGTAATTCTCCAGCAAAGCGATCGCACCAATAATTATGCTGTTCTTTAGCCTCCTCCGTTGCTAACCACTTATTTTGCCATACAGTATAATCCTTATATTGCAATGGTAGTGGGGGTAATGCGGCTGTTTTTTGCTGTGTGTAAGCAGAGTATAAAGTAACGAACTCGTGGAAAAGAATATCGAGCGATCGCGCATCTCCAATAATATGGTGTAGGGTCAACCCAAATAAAAACTCCTCTGACTTTATCTGTACTAATAAAACTCGCATCAAAGGTAATTGCTCTAAATCAAACCGCGAGTTGGCTGACTCTTGAATCAAGCGATCGGCTATTGTTTCTGCATTATCTTCTTCTCTTAAATCTTGAAACAATATTAATTTTTCGCTAGGTACTTCTTCATGTACAACTTGCTGGATTTTGCCTGCAACATTTGTAAAAGTAGTCCGCAAAATTTCATGACGAATCACAAGTTTTTCAAAAGCTGCTGTCAATGCGGCAATATCTAATTTACCACTGATTTTCATTGCCAGCCTAATATTATAAGCACTGGAATATTCACTTATATGGTGCAGAATCCACATCCGCCTTTGAGCGTGGGACACTTCATAATATTGTTGATTCGGTAGTAAATTTATCATAATCATTATTTATTGTCGTGATTGAATCAAATCAGCTTGAGCTTTTAAAGTATTTTGAGTAAAAATTTCCCGCAATCGCAGTGCAACTCCAAATTGATTACGGATATGTGACACTAAACGCATTGCCTTTAAACTATTTCCCCCTAGTTCAAAAAATGACTGATTAGCATCACTCACCTCTACATCTAATAATTCACGCCAAATCGAGGCTAATAAAGCTTCTTGTTGATTAAAGCTAGTAATTTGATAACTTGTTTGAGTATAATTTATTTCTTGTTTTGGTAGTGCTAGGCGGTTGACTTTGCCATTTGGTAATAACGGAAAATCTGCCAACTGCATCAAATGAGTTGGCCGCATATAAATTGGTAAAACTTGTTTTAATTGGCTGCTAATATGTTGCTGATTTATAGTATTCTTTGCTTGATAATATGCAATTACTGTCACCAATTCTTCTTGTTTCTCAGCAATTACCAGTGCTTTTTCTACACCATCAATAGCAGCTAGTGCATCTTCAATTTCTCCCAACTCAATCCGTACTCCATTCAACTTCACTTGGTTATCACTGCGTCCTATCACTTCCACGGTTAAATCTGGTAGCAGTCGTCCCAAGTCTCCTGTGCGATAAACTATATCAGTGCCATGATTCAAAGGATTGGGTACAAAAACGGCATTGGTTAGGCTTTGGTCTTGGTAATAGCCTTTTGTTAAATATGGTGACTTGACAAAAATTTCTCCCACTTCTCCTACAGCACAAGGACGAGTTCCATCAATGACGGCGAAAGCCGCCTCTGACAATGTTTTACCTCCAGGAACTCTGGCGTAAGTAATTTTATTTGGATCAGGAATCCGGTAAAAATGTTTGACAAAAGTGGTTTCACTTGCACCATAAATATTCACAAATTCTGTTTGAGAACCAAAAACTTGATGCCATTCACACAATTCTTTAACAAATAAAGGTTCTCCTCCTAACACCAAAACTTGTAAATTCTGGAGTAATTGATCAGCATCGGCTAAATTGCGACCAATCTTTAAAAATAGGCGCATCACCGAGGGTACAGTGTGTAGTAAGTTAATCTGCCATTCTCCTAACCGCAGTAATAACTTTTCTAAATCTTCGCGGTCTGTGCTATCAGGAATATAAAGAGTTCCTCCAGAACATAAAGTGACAAGAGTTTCCCGAAGATAAGCATCAAAATTAATCTGTGCGATTTGCAGACAGCGACAGTTTTGATCAATCCCAAATTCTAATTTTTCCCAATTGAGGAAGTGACGCAAACTGCCATGACTACCAAGTATGGCTTTGGGTTCACCTGTTGACCCAGATGTAAACATAATATAGTTAGAATCATCTGCATCAGGCATAATTAGAATTTTGTCATCATGACTTACTACTACAGGCAAGCATTGATAATTTGTGCCATCCCATTGATAGGATTGCTGAATTTCATGAGCAGTGATCACCAATATTTGAGGTGGTTTTGGTAATAGTGCTAGTCGGGTTTTAATGACATCTAAATTTTCGGTATCGACTACTATCATCGTAGGGGATGTTTTGCTCATCATGCGTAAAGCGCGTTCTTCTGGCTCATCTAAACGCAGAGGTAAATAAATTCCCCCAGCCTTAAATACCGCTAGCATTGCTAATACTTGACGGTAATCTCCTTCCAGCATTACGCCACAAATAGTATCTTTTTGGATACCTAAATTTTTAAAGATATTCGCCCAATAGTGAGTGAGTGTATCTAATTCAAGATAGCTAAATTGACCACCAGGATAAATAATTGATGTTTTGTCTGGTAAGGCTCTTACTTGGTCGCTAAAATCATGGATAACTGTACGCGTTTCTAAGCGGGGTATTGGTTGGATAAAGCTTTGTAAAAAAGTGGTTTCTGTTGATGATAAAATAGAAATCTCACAAAGTGGTTGGCTAGGATTTTCGAGCATTTCGGTGAGCAGCTTATCGAAATGGCTGAGACATTTCTGCATTCTCTCAGCTTGGAATAAATCTGTGTTGTAAATTAAATCTAACCTGAGTTGCTCATCATGTTCGCTAAATACAAAAGATAGGTCGAATTTGCTGGTAGAAGTTAGTGAATCTAGAGATTTGATTTGTAATTCTTCTACAAATACAGGTTGACCAAAATTGTGTAGCAGCACTAACACATCAAACAATGGTGTACGGTTAATCTCTTGAGAAATAGCTAGTTCTTCTACCAAAATATCAAACGGGTAATCAGCGTGTTCAAATGCTTCAGTCACAGTTTGACGCACTTGTGCCAGCAAATTTTGATATCCTTGTTCTGGGTCTATTTGGTCGCGGAGAACTAGTGTATTGAGAAATAAACCGATTAAAGATTGCAATTGAGGATGATTGCGAGTGGCAATTTCCGTACCAATAGAAATGTCGTGCTGACCACTATAGCGATACAGTAATACTTTTACTGCTGCTAATAGTGCCATAAACAAAGTGCTTTCTGTTTGTTGACAAATTCCTCGCAATCTAGAAACTATTGCTGGTTTGAATGTCAAACTTAGATGTGAACCATTGAAAGTCTTGATAGCAGGCCTTTGAAAGTCTGTAGGTAAGTGAAGGCGGGGTATTTGCCCATTATCAAGTTTATGCCGCCAGTAATCTAGATTTTGTTTATAATCATTACTGCGTAAAATATTAGCTTGCCATGCTGCATAGTCTTTGTATTGTATAGGCAAGTTATCTGGATTTGGCTGTAAGTCTTTAACGAAATAATTATAATATTTCAAGCATTCTTTAGCTAATAAATCCATCGACCAACCATCACAAATAATATGATGGATTTCCAGACTTAAAATATATTGCTGTTCTGCTAATTTATAAATATTAGCTCGTAAAAGTGGGCTATTTTCTAAATCGAAAGGTTCTCTATATTGTTGAATAATTTCTAGGATGTGGCTTTCAGCATTGGGTTGATTAGTCCAATCTTGAAACCCGATATTAAAAGGACTGTGTGCTAGTACCTTTTGCCTCGGTTCACCGTTAACTAATACAAACGATGTCCGCAAAGATTCATGGCGAGCAATCAAAACCTGCATTGCTTGCTCAAAAGCACTGGGGTCAAAATTTCCTGCTATTTTGAGTTGAGAAACAATGTGATAAGCAACATTATTTAAATCCATCTGTTGCAGCACAAAAAAACGTTTTTGTGCATGGGAGGTTTCATAGGTTTCTTGCTCAGACAGATGGGGAATTACCGGAATATTTTTTATAGCTGTACAAGCAGTTAATAATTCTGCTTGTTCTGAGATTGTAGGATGTAAAAATATTTGTTTAATTTGAAGGGAAAGACCAAATTTTTCTTGAATTTTACTAACTAGAGCAATTGCTTTGAGGCTATGTCCTCCTAAGTCAAAAAAGTTATCATTAACCCCGATTTTTGACACCTGTATAACTTCCTGCCAAATGTTTACCAAAATCATTTCTGAGGAATTACGGGGAGGTAAATATATGGATTCTAATATCGATGCTTCATCAGGTTTAGGTAATTTTTTGATGTCTATTTTGCCATTAGGGTTTAATGGCAATTCTGACAAAACCACAAAAGCTGAGGGTATCATGTAAGCTGGCAATTTCTGCTGTAAGAATTGCCTGAGTTCGCCCTGATTAAATGAGTTGTCTTTCCCGACGATATAAGCTACTAAGCGTTGGTTTTCAGCAGTATCAGCTTGCAGAACTACAACTGTTTGTTCTACTTGGGGATGAGTATCTAAAACTGATTGTATTTCTCCTAACTCAATCCGTAAACCTCTTAGTTTAACTTGATGATCGATGCGACCAAGATATTCAATATTCCCATCCGGTAAATAACGGGCTAAATCTCCAGTTTTATATAATTTACCTTCACCAAAGGGATGAGAAATAAATTTTTCATTAGTTAATTCTGGTTGATTTAGATAGCCTCTAGCTAAGGAGACACCCCCAATATGTAATTCTCCTGCAATGCCAATGGGAAGTGGTTGCAGATATTCATCGAGGATATAAGTTTGAGTATTAGCTATCGGGCGACCAATAGGAATTATTTGATAATTAGACTGTGGCTGGCATTGCCAACAAGTTGTATAAATTACTGCTTCTGTAGGCCCGTAAAAATTATATAATTCACAGTCCAATCGCTCAAATAATCGTTGAGTCAGTTCATAAGATAGTGCTTCTCCCCCAATAAAGGCTTGCTTTAAACAACGACAACTATCTAAGTTTGATTGTTGCAGAATAATTCGCAACATTGAAGGAACACAAAATATTTGAGTAACTTTTTGTTCTGCCATCAAGTTCATCAAATAGGCTATATCTTTATGACCTTCAGGTTTAGCCACTACTAAAGTAGTGCCAGATGTTAAAGGGAAGAAGATTTCCAAGACTGAAACATCAAAACTCAAAAGACCTATGTGCAGAATGCGATCGCTTTGTATGCTGTAGCCATCACCTACTGTAAGCGGATAAGCATCTATCGTTCGCCATAAGTTATTGCAAACAGCCTTATGGATGTTCATCACTCCCTTGGGCTTACCTGTAGAACCGGAGGTATAAATCACATAAGCCAAATTTTCTGAATTCACCAAGTTGATGGGGTTATGCTGGCTATGGTTAGCAATTATGTGCCAATCCCGATCTAAACACACTACCTCGCCTGGATTTGCGCCTAAAGAGTCCAATAAAGACTGCTGAGTCAGTAAGATGGACACGGCTGCATCCGTGAGCATATAAGTTAAGCGATCACTCGGATAACTAGGGTCTAAAGGCAAATAAGCTCCCCCTGCCTTTAATATTCCTAATAGTCCGATGATCATCTCTAGGGAACGCTCAACCAAAATGCCCACCAATACTTCTGGTTTTACACCTTTTGTGCGTAAATAGTGAGCTAATTGATTGGCTTTTGCATTTAATTGTTGATAGGTGAGTTTTTGCCCTTCAAATATGACTGCGATCGCATCAGGGTGGCGTTCTACTTGTGCTTCAAATAACTCATGAATACATTTTTCTAAAGGATATGCAACTGCTGTTTTATTCCATTCTATCAATAACTGATGCCGTTCTGCTTCTGTTAATAAAGGTAGTTCAGCTACCTGCTGCTGGGGATGAGCCACAATGGCTGCTAATAAGGTCTGCAAATGACCAGCCATCCGCACAATTGTATCCCTTGTGAAACGATTAGTATCGTAACTAAATTTTATGAGCAATTCTTGTTTGGGTATTGCCGCCACGCTCAAAGGGTAATTTGTTTGTTCAAAATTCTCCACCTTGCTGACTGGCAATAATTGATTTGACTCTGGTGACAAGCCATCGATAGGATAGTTCTCAAACACCACCAAACTTTCAAATAAAGGAACTCCTGGTGGCACATCACTCATCTTTTGTATTTCTGCCAGAGTGCTATAAGCATACTCTTGAAGTTCAACTTGCTTTTGTTGTAATTCTTGTAGCCAAGGTATAATTGATTCTGATTTGGGAACTGATACCCGCAGTGGTAAGGTATTAATAAATAACCCCACCATGTTTTCCACCATTGGCAAAGCAGCAGGACGACCGGAAACTGTGACACCAAATAAAACTTCAGACTCTCCACTGTAGCGACTGAAGAGGATAGCCCAGGCTGCTTGGATTAAAGTTGATAAAGTCAAACCATGCTGCAACCCCAAGGATTGCAAACCCTTAGTGGTAGCGGAGGATAAAGAGAACTCCTGTTCTTGATAAATTGGTTGTACTTCAGAGTTACTAGACTGCGATCGCTCTACCACCAGTGGGGTAGGAGCAGTAAAGCCTTCAAGCGTTCGCCGCCAAAACGTTTCCGCCACAGATAAGTCTTGCTGCTGTAACCAAATAATGTAGTCTTGATAAGGACGAGGAGAAGGAAGATAGCAGTTTTGACCTTGAGAGTAAGCAGTATAGAAGGTTAAAACCTCTTGATAAATGATTGGTAAGCACCAACCATCTAACAGGATATGATGCCAATGCCACAGAAATTTATAGGTTTGATCAGATAGCTGAATTAATGTACAGCGCATCAAAGGTGCTTGGTTGAGTTGAAACCCTTGTTGGCGTTCTGTTTCCAGCAAAGAATCTAGACGCTTTTGTTGTTCTATAGAGGAAAGGTTTCGCCAATCTTGATAGTTCCAAGGTAAATCTACCTGTTTTCGCACTACTTGTAGAGGTTGTTGACGCTTTTCCCAAAGAAAAAGAGTCCGTAACACTGAGTAGCGTTCTACTACTTGTTCCCAAGCTCGCTTAAAAGCGATAACGTTAATTTCCGCAGATATCGTGATTAGCGTCTGATTGCAATAAACTCTTGAGTCTGGAGCATAAATGCTATGAAAGAGCATCCCCTGTTGCATCGGGGAGAGAGGATAAATAGACTCTACGTTTTTGCTTTTTTGAGATTTTTCGGCTACCATTACGTTCCTATCCTCTTTAGTCAATTTCCGCCAGAATTTCGTCTAGTTCGTCTTGATTTAAGTTCGCCACAGGAAAATCAGAGGGAGTGTATCCCCCAACTGTAGGAGACAGACAATGTTCAATCAGGTTTAACAAAGCTTGGAGATACTTTTGAGCTAATGATTCTACGGTAGAACGCTGATGGATATGACTGCTGTAGCTCCACCTAACTTGTAACTGTCCTTCTACTACCCAGGCATTAATATCTAATAGATGCCTGCGCTGTCCCTCCAAACTACGCTCATTTCCTGTAGACTCGGTGGCAAATTTCCAACCGACGCTTTTGGCAGTCCCTTGGTCGAATTGACCCAAATAATTGAAACTGATTTCCGCTAAAGGTAGTGCTGCCAATTGAGAACGAATTTCGCTATCCTGACTTAAATAACGCAAAATTCCATAGACTAGGCCTCGTTGGGGAATGGCTCGCAACTGCTCTTTAATTGATTTGAGAGCTTCTCCCAGATGAGTTTGATTTTCTAGTTGCAATATCACAGGAAATATGCTAGTGAACCAACCGACTGTTCTAGATACATCCACATCTGCAGATACATCTTCCCGACCATGCCCTTCTAAATCAATCAGGACTGTAGAATTTCCTGTCCATTGTGCCGAAGTTTGAACTAACGCTGTCAGCAGCACATCATTGATTTGGGTATTGTAGGCAGAAGGAACTTGTTGCAAGAGGGCGCGAGTTGCTTCCTGAGTCAGAGTAATCGATACATCAGCCACACTACCTACTGAGTTATTTTGTTTTTCTGTGGGATAATCTACTGGCAAGGAATTTACTTCAGACCAAGGCTGTTTAAACCAGTAATCTAATTGCGCGCGTACTGTCGGAAGCATCCCATATTCTGGCAAAAGTTTAGCCCAATCTTTAAAAGCTAAGGTTTTAGGTGGCAGTTGAATAGTTTCTTGTTGTTCTAGTTGCTGGTAAGCGGTGAACAAATCTTCTAGTAAAATCCGCCAGGAGACTCCATCAACAGCTAGATGATGAATGATGATCAGTAATCGATGATCGTGGTTATTGCCTAATTGCAACAATACCACCCTCATCAACGGCCCATTTGCGAGATTGAGGCTAGCCTGTTGACTAGTTGCTATTTTCTCTAAGCTTTGCGGCAGTTGCGCTTCAGGAGTTTGGGATAAGTCGATGACTTGGAAAGGTACTAGATCACAAATGCCATAGTTTACTTGCTGCCATTCACCTGCCTCAAAGCGAAAGCGTAAACGCAAAGCATCATGATGCTCTAATAGTTTGCCAATAGCTTGGGAGAGTAATTCCGGTTTGAGGTGAGAGGGAACAGAGAGTAGTACCGACTGATTGAAATGGTGCGGTTCAGAGAGATTTTGCTCAAAGAACCAATGTTGAATCGGAGTTAGAGGCACAACTCCTGTCACTAAACCCTGTTGAGCCAAAATTGAAGCGGAAGTATCAGCTACAGCAGCTAGTTCAGCAACAGTTGGATATTGAAATATTTGTCGTGGGGTGATTTTGATTCCTGCTTGACGAGCGCGACCCACTACTTGAATAGTGAGGATAGAGTCACCACCGATTTCTAAAAATTTATCATAGCGACTTACTTGCTTAATTCCTAAAACATCTTGCCAAATCGTGGCTAAAATCTGCTCAATAGGTGTCTGTGGCGGGAAAAACTCTCGTTCTCGTGTCGGTTCTGCTTCTGGTAAAGGTAAGGTTTTGCGGTCTACCTTACCATTAGGAGTTAAAGGCAGAGCATCTAAACACACAAAAGCAGCAGGAATCATGTAAGCAGGCAATTTCTGTTCTAAGAAACGGCGCACATCACTGATATTTATAGCCTGATTTTGTGTGACTAAATAAGCTACCAGTCGTTTGTTAGTGGGGGTATCTTCCCGCAAGATGACTACCGCTTGCTGGACTGACTCATAAGTCTCTAGAACAGATTCAATTTCTCCTAATTCTATGCGGAAGCCACGCAGTTTTACTTGGTGATCAATGCGACCGAGAAATTCAATCTGACCATCTGGTAAATAACGAGCTAAATCCCCTGTTTTATATAATTTTTGGGCAGGCTCAAACGGGTGAGGGATAAATTTTTGGGCAGTTAATTCGGGTTGGTTGAGGTAGCCTCTGGCTAAACCTTCACCACCAATGTACAATTCCCCAACAATCCCAATGGGTACAGGTTGCAGCTCAGGGTTGAGAATGTAGATTTGGGTGTTAGAAATTGGTCTGCCGATACTAGGTTGCTTGGTTGCCCCTTTTTCTACCAAACTATACGTTGAGTAGGTTGTATCTTCCGACGGCCCATAGAGATTGTAAACTCGTTGAATATTTTCCTGCTGGTAAAGCTGCTGTGCTATTTGATTTGATAATGGTTCACCTGCCAGGTTAATTGTTTGCACACTCTTGGGTATACCTTTAATTTGTAGCAGTTGGGCGATCGCTGTTGGTACAGTGTTAATTAATGTCACTTCTGGGGCTGCTTCTAAGCTTGGTAAATATGAGGCGTTCTGTGCCATGATTACCTTTCCTCCCCAAGCTAAGGGTGCAAATAGCTCGAAGACTGACAAGTCAAAACAAATCGAAGTTGCAGCTAAAACACCCGCTAGTTCTTCACTACTAAAGACTTGTTTTGCCCAACATAACAGGGCTACACTGCTGTGATGTTCAATAACTACGCCTTTGGGTTTGCCTGTAGAACCGGAGGTATAAATTACGTAAGCTGAGTTACTGGAATTGACTTGACTGATGGGATTTTTTTGGCTCTCACTCGTAATTGCTGCTTGCTCATCTAAATTCACTAGATGGGCTTGGTGTTCAGGTAATCTTGCTGCTAATTTCTGTTGTGTGAGTAATACTGATACCTGCGAGTCTGCCACAATCATTTCTAGACGCTGTTTGGGGTAGGCTGGGTCTAATGGTACGTATGCTCCTCCGGCTTTGAGGATGCCTAATAGTCCTGCTACCATTTGGGCGGAACGTTCGACGCAAATCCCTACTAATACTTCTGGTTTTACTCCTAATGACTGTAAGTGATGTGCTATTTGGTTGGCTTGCTCATTTAGCTGTTTATAGGTGATTTTTTCGTTTTCAAATACTACTGCTATGGCTTCAGGACTTCTTTCTACTTGCTCTTCAAATAGCTGATGAATACATTTCTCTTGTGGATATTGAGTTTTTGTCCTGTTCCATTCCACTAACAGCTGATGCTGTTCTGTATCAGAGAGTAAACAATGTTTTTCATATCGTTCTGACCATTGACTGGCCATTGCTGTCAGAGCTTGTTGATAATATCCACCAATTGTTTGCATCTGTTGTTGACAGAATTGGCTAGGGTCGTATTTTAGGGTTAGCTCTACTGCTTCAGAAAAAGAATTGAGACTAAAGTTAACTATAAAACTAAAGTTGGTTTGTTCAAAAAATTTGCTTTCTAATGCTTCTATTGCCTGAAATTCCGACAGGTTTTGATAAACATGAAAATTGTTAAAATAAAATAAAGTCTCGAATAATGGCTCTTTAATCTGTAAATTATGCTGTAATTCTGCTAGAGGATAACGCCGGAAAGGTAGAGCTTCATGCTCATTTTTAAAAGTCTGCTGCACTAAATCAATCCAAGTGCCTCCAGCTAATTGCAAACGAAATGGTAGGGTATTGATAAATAGTCCTAATACTCGTTCTCCATCTTCTGCTTCTGGTCTGCCATTAGATACCAGTCCGGTCAGAATATCTGTTTGGTTAGTGACTAAGTTTAATACTCTGATGTGAGCAGCTAAGAGAACACTTTTGAGAGGAACTCTGGCTGTTTTGGCTAGCTGTTTTAAACCTAATGAAATTTCAGGTGATATGGTAACTTCCTGCTGAACTATTTGCCCTGTCTGACTGGAAAGATAAGACTGAGGCCAACGAGGAAGTTTGGTAACATTTATTTCTTGTAGTTTTTCTTGCCAGTAGTTTTTACAATCTAGGTCTGCAATTGTTTGTTGTTCTAAGGCAACAAAATCTCGAAAAGTTAAGGAAGGTGCTGCTGGGATAGGAGGTACTTTCAGACCGAGAAGAAATAAGTAATGTTGGAATAATTCCGAGATAAAAGATGCTATACTCCAGCCATCTAAAATTGCATGGTGAAAGCTCAAAGTGAAATTAAATGTCTCAGGAGTTCTACGATGAACATGAAAGCATACTAACGGCGGAATGCTCCAGTCAAAACGCCGTTTTTTCTCCTGTTCAATCCAAGTTTCTATGGCTGCTTCTTGTTCATCTGCTGTTAAGTGACTCAGATCATCTAGAGGTAAAGTAATCTTAACTGTGCGATGAACCAGCTGTAATGGCTGTGGGAATTCAGTCAGAGCAAAGCTTGTGCGTAGTATTGGATGGCGACTAATTAAATCAGCGATCGCAGTCTGTAAGGTCTTCAGATCAAGGGGCGATCGCAAATGATACGTAAAAATATCATGATACACCCCTGTATCAACGCTGTATTCACTATGAAAGACCATTCCCGCTTGCAGCTTTGTCAGTGGGTAAGCGTCTTCTATATTTTCAGGTAAATTGAGGTTTTCTTCCTGAGATTTGAAACTAAAATATCCTAGTTTGGGTGTAGAGAAAGAATCATTTTCCTGGCTGATTTCTCTGGCAAGTTCATGTATTGTTTGATATTGAAAAAGCTGCTGGAGGGAAAATATCAGACCAAATTGTTTGGCTTTTGCAAGAGCTTGAATTCCTAAAATAGAATCCCCTCCCAATTCAAAAAAGTTGTTATGAATGCCAACTTTTTCAATCTTGAGAATATCAGCCCAAATCTTAGATAAGAGTTTTTCTGGTTGAGTTTGAGGAGCTACAAAATTAGCCGCTAATTCTGGTCGTAATTGCTCCGGTACAGGTAAGGTTTTGCGGTCTACCTTCCCATTGGGGGTTAAGGGCAGAGCATCTAAACACACAAAAGCCGCAGGAATCATGTAAGCAGGCAATTTCTGTTCTAAGAAATGGCGCACATCACTAACATTTATAGCCTGATTTTGTGTGACTAAATAAGCTACGAGTCGTTTGTTGTTAGGGGTATCTTCCCGCAGGATGACTACCGCTTGTTGGACTGAATCATAACTTTCTAGAACAGATTCAATTTCTCCTAATTCTATGCGGAAGCCACGCAGTTTTACTTGGTGATCAATGCGACCGAGAAATTCAATCTGACCATCTGGTAAATAACGAGCTAAATCCCCTGTTTTATATAATTTTTGGGCAGGCTCAAACGGGTGAGGGATAAATTTTTGGGCAGTTAATTCGGGTTGGTTGAGGTAGCCTCTGGCTAAACCTTCACCACCAATGTACAATTCCCCAACAATCCCAATGGGTACAGGTTGCAGCTCAGGGTTGAGAATGTAGATTTGGGTGTTAGAAATTGGTCTGCCGATACTAGGTTGCTTGGTTGCCCCTTTTTCTACCAAACTATACGTTGAGTAGGTTGTATCTTCCGACGGCCCATAGAGATTGTAAACTCGTTGAATATTTTCCTGCTGGTAAAGCTGCTGTGCTATTTGATTTGATAATGGTTCACCTGCCAGGTTAATTGTTTGCACACTCTTGGGTATACCTTTAATTTGTAGCAGTTGGGCGATCGCTGTTGGTACAGTGTTAATTAATGTCACTTCTGGGGCTGCTTCTAAGCTTGGTAAATATGAGGCGTTCTGTGCCATGATTACCTTTCCTCCCCAAGCTAAGGGTGCAAATAGCTCGAAGACTGACAAGTCAAAACAAATCGAAGTTGCAGCTAAAACACCCGCTAGTTCTTCACTACTAAAGACTTGTTTTGCCCAACATAACAGGGCTACACTGCTGTGATGTTCAATAACTACGCCTTTGGGTTTGCCTGTAGAACCGGAGGTATAAATTACGTAAGCTGAGTTACTGGAATTGACTTGACTGATGGGATTTTTTTGGCTCTCACTCGTAATTGCTGCTTGCTCATCTAAATTCACTAGATGGGCTTGGTGTTCAGGTAATCTTGCTGCTAATTTCTGTTGTGTGAGTAATACTGATACCTGCGAGTCTGCCACAATCATTTCTAGACGCTGTTTGGGGTAGGCTGGGTCTAATGGTACGTATGCTCCTCCGGCTTTGAGGATGCCTAATAGTCCTGCTACCATTTGGGCGGAACGTTCGACGCAAATCCCTACTAATACTTCTGGTTTTACTCCTAATGACTGTAAGTGATGCGCTATTTGGTTGGCTTGCTCATTTAGCTGTCTATAGGTGATTTTTTCGTTTTCAAATACTACTGCTATGGCTTCAGGACTTCTTTCTACTTGCTCTTCAAATAGCTGATGAATACATTTCTCTTGCGGATATTGAGTTTTTGTCCTGTTCCACTGTTGAAGTAATTGATAATGTTCTTCTGTTGTTAAGATGTCAATTTCTGACAATTTACAATCAGGATTAACTGTTACAGTTTCGAGAATTTGCCGAAAATGCCCCAGCATTCTCTGCACAAAATTGGCATCAAAAGCATCTTTTGGGAAAGTTACAGAAACAGAAGTATCTTGAGCATCAATTTCAAAGACTAATTGAAATTTGTTGAACAAAGAACTATAACTGCATAATCCCTCTTGGATGAGAGCAATATCAAAAATTGCTGCTGGATTTCCACCTCTAGCAAGAAATGTTTCAACAAGAACGTCTACATCATAGCTTTGGTGACTGTATCCTTCTTGTAGCTGACTGCGAGTGATTTTGAGTAAATCTTTAAATGAAATAATTTTTTGTCTATAAAATCGGGAGAATATGAAGCTATCAGATTTGTTTAGATTCAAAGCTCCCGTTGCTACAATAAACTCTTCTTGAGCAGTGTATTTAAATAATAAAGTTTGAATAGTTGATAAATATAAGGCTAGTTTATTAATGGGAGAATTACTAGTTAATTTGTATATTTTATCGCGTAAATTTACTAATATTTTATCAAAAATTGTGTCTTTATGTTCTATTTTATTGTTGTGATTTGCACTATTAAATAAAGGTGTAACTGGCTGGATTTCTCGCAGTTGTCGAATTTGGTAATCTATTGCAACAAGATTTGCTTCCGTCACTGCCATAAGTCTCTCCATAAATGGTGTTGCAAATTTAAAGCCTGATTTACTATTAAAAACTATAGAAATACTAATTCTATAGCTCTTGTCAGATTTAAAAAATTTACTTCTACTATAGAAACAATCAACTTCTAATTTGTATAAGCAGTAGTTACTCGTCCGACTAGATTACCCTCTTCCAAAATTGGCTGGGGAATTTCAGGTAACGGACGATCTTCAGGGAAGATATTATTCCAGATACTTATAAACTTTTCAGCCATATCTGGTCGATTTTGTTCAAGTAATTTCAGTTTACCTTGCAATTGAGAATGCAAATTTTCCAGATATATCTGCAACTTTTGAGGTGCTTCAGAACTGTAAAGGCGCACAAACATTCGATAGATGTTCATCACATTACGTTCTATATCTTCGTTATATGATTTGAGGTCAGACCTAATTTCTATAATTTGCTCTGCAAGTCGGGAGACTTGCAATATTTCTTGTTGATGATCAGGTTGGCCAGTTAACTTAAAGAATAGTCGAGAGAGAAGACCATAATCGAAAGACTTACCTAGACATACGGAATCAATATCGTCTGGTGTAGGTATCTTACCCAAGCAAAACTGCGTTTCTAAGTCGTAGTATGTTAATCCTTGTTGAATCAGGGTTTCTACTGCGTCATCCAATAATTTTAGCTGGTTTAATACGTTCCGTAGTACCGAACTGTGTTTGGTAATATCTTCATGAATTTCGTTATTTTCGTCAATCTGATAGATTGTAGCCTCGATGAATAGCAGTAGAGGCATGATATCAGCAATATCAGCTTCAGAAACACCATACAGTGGAGGTAAGTGATTTACCCAACTCTGAAGAAGTAGAATAGATTTTTTAATTGCTTTATATGAGAGAGTCGGTATTACTTCATTATTATTTGTATCTAGGTTAGATGTATGGTTGAGAATATCAACTTTTAGGTTGTACAGGGAAGTTGTCATTGTTTTATCTCAATTAAGAAACAGAAAAAGGATTATTTTATTTTTTGATTTTTATTATTAATTTGAAGGAAAAAGTTTTTTACGGAAAAATGTTTTTTGATAATTTCTCGTGCTTCAAGCCATTTGAGTACAAAAAACTATGTTTTTAATACAGAAATTAACTACTGCTAATTAAAATTAGCCATAGCAACTAGGGCGATCGCAGAAGATAGCCCTAATTCTCTTTGGTCAAATAAAAACTACTTTTTATGGGATTATAATGATTAATTCTTGTGACTGAGTAACTAGTGATCAGCACTAGAACTATAGCAACCAAGTCTACACCATAAGTGTTTTTGAAACAATAAGCGATTCAGATCCCATCTCATCTATCTTTCGTACTTTGATCGAGTTAAAAGCCATAATGCTTATATGAATTGAATTTTAACCATTTAAGTTTGTTGTAAATTTTTTTTGAGTAGTGAGCCACGCAACTATTTTTATGTCAAAGTTGCTTTTCTTCCTCAGTATCGTCAGTTCCAGTAAATAGCGATCGCTTGATTTTCCCTTTACCATCTTATAGCTTATTCTTATTATTGCAAGCATAAAACCTTGGATACTCAAATTTTTACTGTAATCATTGTGAATATTTTAATTAATGAAGACAGTTAAGATATTTAAGTCGTGATTTGGGATAGTTAAGTAAGTTAAGACATTTAAGTTAGACAGTTAAGACATTTAGTTAAAAACAATTTATTGGTATTGCATATTGACTTTAGTAGTGGGACTATATTATAAATTTGAAAATCAAAAAAACATGAGATCACATATATTACTCATGTAACGCTAATGTTACATAAATCGCAAAAATTACAGTCGAAGCCATACATAATCATCTATAAAAAACTTAACGATGTGATTGTTTATTCCGCAAGTCATACTATAGACTTGGGATGAAGCATTAGCAGGATGTACATCTATTTTTATTTACACGAAATTTTGATAATCAATTAATTTTCGTAAATCTACTAGATGGCTACTATCCTTGATGCAAAATCTATCTAAATTTATAGAAGAGACTAGTTTCAGCACCAGAGAATTCAAGTTATCAAGAATAATAAAGATAGGCTGTAAGGTTAGTAATAAACGATATTGAGTTGAGCATTTACTTAATCACTTGCCAAAAGGAAATATATGAATATTCCTCAAATCAAGAAGCTACTAGAAACTAATTTGTATGACCAATCAGATCAAGAATCGGAGCCGGAAGGAATATCAAAAAAATCAATTAGTTTTGGTGGGCCAGTAGAAGATAGTTGGCGGACGCTTCCAGAAGTATTGAGTGATGCTGCTCAGGATGAAAATCAAGGTATTACATATATTAGAAGTGACGGCAGCGAATATTTTCAGACTTATAAAGATTTATATAATGATGCTCTCGTTATTTTAGATGAACTTTATCGGCGCGGACTCAAGTTAGGGGATAAAGTCATATTACAAATCGGGAGAAATCAAGATTTTATTCCTGCACTCTGGGCTTGTTTTTTAGGTGGGATTATACCTGCACCTCTAAGTATCGCTCCCAATTATGATCTTCAAAATGCTGCTGTCAAAAAACTGGAAAATGTCTGGCAGATTTTAGATAAGCCCATTATATTAACAGATTGTGAATTAATTAGCGAAATAGAAAAATTAACTACTCAATCTCATCTCAAGGAATTGCAGGCAGTATCGATAGATGATTTACGCAGTCATCAATCTCTATCAAAGCAACTATCAACTCATGAATTACCTCATCTTGCACCACTAGATCCAGCATTATTACTATTTACTTCTGGTAGTACAGGTTTACCCAAGGGTGTGATGTTGCATCATCGCAACATCTTATCAATGACCGCCGGTACAGTGCGGATGAATAATTTTACACAACAAGAAGTTACACTGAATTGGATGCCCTTAGACCATGTGGGGGCAATAGTATTTTTAGGAATTATGGCTGTGGATTTGGCTTGTCATCAAATCCATGTGCCAATTGAACTAATTCTACGTCAACCACTCAAATGGTTAGACCTGATTCAAAAGTATCAAGCTACGATATCTTGGGCCCCTAATTTTGCATTCTCCTTAATTAATCAGCAAGCTGAAGAACTTAACCAATCTTGCTATGACCTCTCCTCAATCAAATTTTTAGTTAATGCTGGAGAACAAGTTTCAGTCAAAACTATTCGCTTGTTCTTAGAAATTCTAGAGAAACATCAATTACAGGATAGAGTCATTAAACCAGCATTCGGGATGACTGAATCTTGTTCTGGAATTACTTGGTCAGCAGGTTTAAGCAAAGATGAGCTGATAGAAGAAAATAGTTTTGTCTCTCTAGGTCGCCCGATTCCTGGAGCTAGTATTAGAATTATTGATCAAGATAATAATATTTTGCCAGAGAACGAAGTTGGCAGACTTCAGATTAAAGGCCCTTCTGTGACTGAAGGATATTATCAAAATCCTGAACTAAACCAAGAAGTTTTTCAGGATGGAGGGTGGTTTACTACTGGAGATTTAGGTTATCTACATAATGGTGAATTAGTAATTACTGGTAGAGAGAAACAAGAAATTATTATTAACGGGATTAACTACTTTGCCCATGAAATCGAAACAGCGATAGAAGAATTAGATGGTGTAGCTATTTCCTATACGGCTGCCTTTGCAGTTTTCGACCAAAACAAAGAAACAGATTTATTAGTCATTACTTTTAGTCCAGAATCCAATAATATTGAGGATGCGGTAAAAGTAGTTAGACAAATTCGCAGCCATTTAACGCAAAAAGTGGGAATTGCACCTGCTCATGTGATCCCTTTAGAGGCTGAGTTAATCCCTAAAACATCTATTGGGAAGGTTCAAAAAGCTAAATTAAAAAAAGATTTTGAGCAGGGATTATTTGATAATCGCATCCAAGCAATCAATGAATATTTAGCTAGCGATCGCCGAAAAAATGCCAGCTTACCGCAGTCGGAAAATGAACGCCAAATCGCCGCAGTTTGGTGTGAAATTTTACAACTTGATGCAGTAGGTCTACAGGATAACTTCTTTGAATTGGGTGGGAATTCTCTACACCTAATTCGCCTCCAAAACGAATTAGAACAACTCTTTGGTCGCCAGATACCTCTAACTGAAATATTTAAAAATTCTACAGTTGCCACATTAGCCCATTTCTTTACTGAAGAATCTAACTCCACAAAAGTTATCACCGAAAAAAGTCGCAAACGCGCCGCAAATCGTTCAAGTCACGATCATGACACCCATGATATTGCGATTATTGGGATGGCAGGGCGATTTCCTGGAGCTAAGAACATAGATAGTTTCTGGGAAAATCTCAAAAATGGAGTCGAGACAATATCCTTCTTTTCTGAAGAAGAATTACTAGAATCGGGAGTTTCTCCGCAACTTTTCCAGCAGCCTAACTATGTCAGAGCTAGACCGATTCTCGATAACGTCGAATCCTTTGATAGTGATTTTTTTGGATACACAGACCGAGAAGCAGAACTACTCGACCCACAACAACGTTTACTGCTGCAATGTAGCTGGGAGTGTTTAGAAAACGCTGGCTATAATCCTAACTCCTACGAGGGAGCGATCGGAATGTTTGCTGGAGCAAGTATGAACACCTACTTGATCAATAATTGCTATCCAAATCGCGGCCAATTAGACAGCAATGATGAGTTGCAACCCTTCACATTAGATTCTATGGGAGGGTTTCAAACGATGGTGGCTAACGACAAAGACTATTTGACTACGCGGATTTCCTATAAATTGAATCTGCGTGGCCCTAGTGTCAATGTCCAAACAGCCTGTTCCACCGGACTAGTAGTTGTACATCTAGCTTGTCAAAGTCTATTGAATGGTGAAAGTGACATGGCTTTGGCTGGAGCTGCTTCTATCAACTCTCCCCAAAAGATCGGTTATTTGTATCAAGAAGGTTTGATTGTATCTCCCGATGGCCATTGTCGCGCCTTTGATGACCAAGCGAATGGGACTATTTTTGGCAGTGGCGTTGGGGTTGTGCTGCTTAAGAGATTGAAAGACGCTCTAGCAGATAACGATCATATCTACGCTGTGATTAAGGGATCTGCCATTAATAACGATGGCGGGACAAAACTAGGATTTGCAGCACCTGGAGGGGAAGGACAAACTTTAGTAGCAGCCGAAGCACTAGCCTTTGCTGGAGTTGAAGCTGATACTATTGGCTTTGTAGAAGCTCACGGCACAGGTACGAAACTGGGAGACCCCATCGAAATCGATGCTTTAGCTAGAGCATATAGCACTGCAAATGAGGGAGAGTGCGCTTTGGGATCGGTGAAGACCAATATTGGGCATATGCAAATTGCTTCTGGTATTGTTGGTCTGATCAAAGCTGCTTTAGCTCTCAAACATCAAATTATTCCCCCGACTCTACACTTCAATACTCCCAACCCCCAGATTGATTTTTCCAAAACTCCTTTTTATATCAATACAGGAGCCATACCCTGGACTGCAAAGCAAGAAGATGGCAAAGAATTGCCTCGACGTGCGGGGGTTAACTCTTTAGGAATTGGTGGTGTGAATGCTCATGTGGTGCTAGAAGAAGCACCCGCCATTATTCCTCAGCCCAATGAAATTAAGCGTCCCCACCATATACTGACACTTGCTGCTAGAACAGAACAGGCTTTGGTGGATTTAGCAAAAAGCTATGCAGAATTTCTGGAAAACTATCCCGAAAGCGATATCTGTGATGTAGCATTCACCGCTAATACTAGCCGAGTTCACTTCCGCCATCGTTTGGCGGTAACTGGTTCTAAAATAGAGGATTTTGTTAGTAAATTACATCAGTTTGAACAACAAAATTTAGAATCAGTAATTCACGCACAAGTTGATGAAAAACAGCCTCCTAAAATTGCCTTTTTGTTCACAGGACAGGGTTCTCAATATCTGGGAATGGCTGCTCAACTTTATCAAACTCAACCAACATTCCGGCAAACTTTAGACCAATGTGAAACGATATATCAAGAACTAACTGGTAAATCTTTACTACAAGTCATATTTGCTAATTCTGATATAGATTTAAATCATACATCTTATACCCAACCTGCTTTATTTGTTATTGAAGTAGCACTGGCTCAATTATGGCGTTCTTGGGGTATTCAGCCGACTGCTGTTTTAGGTCATAGCTTGGGAGAATATGCGGCTGCTTGTTTTGCCGGGGTTTTTGATATTGCAAGTGGGTTAAAACTGGTTGTACAACGAGCAAATTTAATTGGTGAATTGCCCGCAGAACAAGGAGCGATGGCTTCCATTTTCTTAGATGAAAAATCTGTGCAGCAAGTGTGTAAAAATCAGGGAATAAAAGTGGCGATCGCAGCCATCAATGCCGAACAACACACCGTTATTTCGGGCGAACAAACCATCATTCAACACCTTTGCGAACACTTTACTAACACTGGCGTGAAAGTTCGCCAGTTAAAGGTTTCTCATGCTTTTCATTCACCACTCATAGCACCTGTATGCCCAGAATTTAGAAATACCCTGCAAGAGATTGATTTTGCTAAACCACAAATTCCTATCATCTCTAACTTAACGGGAGAAATTGCAGATGATAGCCTTTTAACTCCTGATTATTGGATTCAACATTTGCTGCGTCCAGTGCAATTTTACCAAGGAGTTTTGTCTCTCCAATCTCTAGGATGCGATACTTTTATCGAAATCGGCCCCCGACCTGTTCTTTTAGGGATTATTCAGTCATCGATATCATTATCTAATCCTCTGATATTACCGAGTTTACGCTCAGGATTTTCTGACTGGGAAGTTATATTAGAAAGTCTAGGTAAACTTTATGTGCGCGGTGCAGATATAGATTGGTTTAGCCTAGAAAAAGATTACCAAGCTAAAAGATGTGCTTTACCAACTTATCCTTTCCAGGAACGTCAACATTGGATTCCCTTAAAGACTCAACTCCCAACTTCCCAGGAATCTGCTGTTGTTAAGATGTTATCTCAAAAAGATACAGAAAGTTTAATCCAAACTTTAGTAGAAACTGGTAATTATTCAGAAACTGAAAAACAAACTTTATCGGTCATTGTTCAACAGTTAATTCAGCTACATCATCAAGATAAAGATAATTCTAATTTTGATAACTTACTTTATCAATTAGAATGGCTACCTCGGACTTTACTCGCGAACAAATTACAGAATTTAGCCACAATTAAAACAAATTTAGACTCTTATTTGTCAGAACAAATAAAATCTGCACATTTTTCAGGAGTTGCTTTAGCTTTTTCCCATATGGAAGAACTGAGTGCAGACTTCATTGTGCAAGCTTTAAAAGATTTGGGATTATGGCAAATAAATACTATCCTCTCTCCAGAAGACAGTTTAATTCAGGCTGGGATTAAAGAAGAGTATAGATTATTATGGCAGCATTGCTTAAGAATATTGGCACGAACAGGCATTTTAGAAAAGCAGGGTTCGGACTGGAAAATCATCAGTGAACCGCAACAATTTCACCCTGATTTAATATTAGATGATTTGATTGCTCAGTACCCAAATGCTGCTATAGAGTTAACGCTGTTTAGGAGAGTTGCTGCCAATCTCGCAGCTATATTTACAGGCAAGATTTCGCCTTTATCTATCTTATTTTCTCAAGATGAGCAAATTGGAGCAGAAGATTTTTATAAAAACACATCTTGGGCAAAAGTTCTCAATCTTGGTATTTCTAAAACAGTAGAACTTTTATTGTCAAACTACTCTACATTAGAACCAATCAGAATTTTAGAAATTGGTGCGGGAACTGGAGCTACTACTCATCAAATTCTCCAATCTTGTGCTGCTCGTCAAATTAGCTACACATTTACTGATATCTCACCATTCTTCCTCGAAACTGCCAAAGATACTTTCGCTCATCCCTGCATAGAATACAAAGTTTTAGACATAGAAAAAGACCCTGAACTTCAAGGTTTTTCACCTAAGTCTTATGATCTAATTATTGCGGCAAATGTATTGCATTCTACGCGAGATTTACAAGGAGAAACCTTACCTCATATTCGAGGTTTGCTGCGTCCTGGTGGACACTTATTACTGCTAGAACTGACTCATCAGTCGCGGTGGATTGATTTGATATTTGGTGTGACTCAAGGTTGGTGGCGTTTTAGCGATCGCAATTTACGTCCAGATCATCCCATTCTGGCACCATCTACTTGGCAATCTATTCTCAGAGAATCTGGTTTTGCTGAAGCTAAATTTATTTCTCCTGACGAAAAAATTGGTAGTCCTTTATTTCAGCAAAGTATTATTATTGCCCAAAATATCCAGGAAAACAGCAATATTTTGGGTAATTGGCTTATTTTGGCTGAGAATGAGGCAGATAATCTAGCTTTAGCAATTCAAGAGCAACTTACCAAAGATGCAGGATATTGTGCGATCGCTAATCCAGAACATAGCTTTGAGCTAGATACATCTTTGCGTGGAATTATTTATCTTGTGAATGCTGGAGAGAGCGATCAATATGAGTCTACTTTACGCGATCGCTCTCACCAGCTTTTAAATCTTCTCCAGGCGATTAAAAAAATACCTCATCCTCCCAAATTATTCCTCGTTACCCAAGGCGGTCAACCATTTGGATTAGAGCAACCGTCTTTTATTACTCAGTCTCCTCTGTGGGCGTTGGGACGCGTGATAGCGTTAGAAGAACCAGAACTTTGGGGGGGAATGATAGACCTCGACCCCCACGCCGATATTGCTCAAAATCTAGGTGCTTTACTTCTAGGACTGACAAATTCAGCTACAGAAGATCATCTGATGTTCCGCAAAGGTCAAGCCTACGTGGCGCGTCTTTCCCCACTGGAATCTCTACCTACAAAACCAGTCACCATCCAAGCTCAAGCCACCTATTTGATTACAGGCGGTATTGGTCATCTAGGTTTGCAACTTGCTCGTCATCTGGTTGATATGGGTGCAGAACACCTCATTTTGACTACACGTCGTCAATTTCCGCCGCGCTCTGAGTGGGATTCATCAGCCAAATTTGGGGAAATAATTCAACATCTCAAAACTTTAGAACAAAAGGGAGCATCTGTAGAAGTTTGTCAATCAGATGTGGGAGATTTTGAGCAGATGTCCCGCATCTTTACCAACATTCAAAAAACATCTTATCCACTCCGGGGTATTTTCCATCTTGCTGGAGTGTCAGGACGCAAAGCTCAATTGAGCGAATGTAAATTGGATGATATTGCTGAAGTTTTTCAGGCTAAAGTTCGCGGTTCTTGGAATTTGCATCAGTTATCTTTAGCAACTCAATTAGACTACTTTGTATTGTTCTCTTCCGCAGGTGCAATTTGGGGAGCTAAAGAGCAAGGTTTATACGATGCCGCTAGTCATTTCATGGATGCTTTAGCTCATTTACGTCGTCTTCAAGGATTAACAGCTACTAGTTTAAATTGGGCATTATTAGCTGGAAATGGCATAGTTTCTCAAGAATATGAAGATTGGCTCAAACAAATTGGGATGAAAGAAATTCCGTTGGATAAAGCTTTTACAGCCATGAATGCTATTATGGTATCTGGGAAAACACAAATTTTACTAGCTGATGTAGATTGGGCGCGCTTCAAAAATATTTATCAATCTAAAGGCAATAAACCAATTTTTGAGAAATTAGGAGAATACAAAAATTTAGCTAAGGAAATTCCACAGTCAAACTCTCCACGTCGGTTGCTAGAAGAAATTACCCCAGGAGAACGGCGAGAACATTTGTTTGCATATATTGGAGAACAAGTAGCGAAAATTTTAGGAAATAAACAGATACCAGACTCCGAAAAAGGGTTTTTAGAAATGGGGATTGATTCTTTACTTTCGATTGAATTGAAAAATCGTTTAGAGAAAGGATTGGAAGTTGCTTTACCGGCTTCTTTGATATTTGATTTTCCCAATATTAAAAGATTAGTTGATTATTTGGTGGAACAGGTGTTTGGTTGGCAGGTTAATGAGAGGCAAGGGGGCAGGGAGCAGGGAGTAGGGGGGAAAATCTCTCTGCATACTTCTCATCAATCTATGAATGTTGTTCCTATTGAGGAGGAGGTGAATGAGGATTTAGTTTTACAAGAGCTTGCAGATTTGGAGGCTTTTTTGGGTAATTCTTGATTTTTTTACTCACGCAGAGACGCAGAGGCGCAGAGGAAGGAGAAAAGATGGAGTTGGAGATATCAAGTAACGATAAGTCTGTCCAAGCTAGGGTGTTTAAGGCACTGAATGAGGCGAAGGAGAGATTAAAGGCTGTTGAAGCCCAACAAAGCGAACCGATCGCAGTTGTGGGTTTGGGTTGTCGTTTTGGTAAAAATATTTCCACTCCTGAAGCTTTTTGGTCTTTTCTCAAGGCTGGTGGTGATACGCTCACAGATTTACCTAGCGATCGCTGGAATATGTCTGATTTTTATGATTCAGACCGTAGTAAACCCGGCAAAATCTATGTATCTCAAGGCGGTTTTCTCGATGATGTGTCGATGTTTGACGCGCAATTTTTCGGGATTGCACCGAGAGAAGCTTTGCATATCGATCCCCAGCAACGGTTATTGTTAGAAGTCGGCTATGAGGCGTTAGAAGATGCAGGGATGGCTGCGCCTACTGCCAGAATCGGCAAAACTGGTGTTTTTATTGGCATCACAAACAATGATTATGCTCGTCTGATTGCACCAGGAAGAGATTACAGCACCATTGGTGCCTATCATATCTCTGGCAACCATATCAATGCTGCTGCTGGACGCATTTCTTATCTTTTGAATCTTAATGGCCCTAGCTTGGCTGTGGATACGGCTTGTTCTTCTTCTTTGGTGGCAGTGCATTTAGCTTGTCGTTCTTTGCGCGCTCAGGAATGTCGGCAAGCGTTGGTAGGGGGAGTGAATCTGATTCTTACGCCGGAAGTACCCATCGCATTGTGCAGAAATCAGATGTTAGCTGCTGACGGTAAGTGCAAAACCTTTGATGCAAGTGCTGATGGGTTTGGAATTGGTGAAGGTTGCGGAGTTGTCGTTTTAAAAAGGTTGAGTGAAGCCTTAGCAGATGGCGATCGCATTTGGGCGTTAATTCGGGGAACAGCTGTTAATAACGACGGTGCAAGTGGCGGCTTTACTGTTCCTAATGGGCCGATGCAGACAGAATTGATTCGTGAGGCTCTAGCTGACGCGCGTTTAAGTGCCGATATCATTGATTATGTCGAGGCTCACGGTACTGGTACATCTTTGGGAGATCCGATTGAAATTAAAGCGATCGCAGATGCTTTGTGTGTCAATCGTTCTTCATCCCAACCTTTGTTAGTCGGTTCTGTTAAAACAAATCTCGGCCATCTAGCGGCGGCGGCGGGAATTTCTGGATTAATCAAGACGATATTATCTATTTATCATGGCGAAATTCCGGCTCATCTCAATTTGCAAAAACCAAATCCTCACATTAATTGGGATAGCTTACCTCTCCATGTAGTGACAAAAACTCGTCCTTGGACTCAAGGTAATGGCAAGATAAAAGCCGCCGGAGTCAGTTCCTTTGGAGCATCGGGAACTAATGCTCATGCGATATTAAGCGAACCTCCACAAGTACAATCCCCAACTACAAATACATTTCCTGTATTAGTTACTTTGTCTGCTAAAGATGAAGAACGTTTGCGTTTATTGGCTGCTAACTTCGTTAATTATATCGACCAAAAACCGGAAGTTAATTTAACTGATATTGCTTTTTCTTTAAATACAGGTCGTTTTCATCATAAGCTGCGATTATCTTTATTAGTTGCCAATATCGCCGATTTGCAGCAACAACTACGGGTTTTTGCTAGTGGTAATCAGCGAGAAACTAATATTATTTACGGTGGGGTAAAAGCAAATACTAAAATTGCTTTTGTTTGCCATGAGGCAACAGCGATATTTGCAGGAATGTGGAAAGAGATTTTTGTCAATGATCCTGTATTTCGTGATGCTTTGATTCGCTGCGATCGCTTATTTCAAAATTATTTAAATTTCTCTACACAAGAGTTACTTGATAGTAATCGAGATATAGATAATCCCTTATATGTTCAACCAGCATTATTTACACTGCAATATGCTCTTTGTGAACTCTGGAAATCTTGGGGAATTTTCCCTTCTGCGGTTTTAGGTTCTGGCTTTGGTGAATATCTGGCTGCTCAACAAGCTGGAGTTTTTGCAATTGAAGATGCAGTTAAGTTGGTTGCAACTCGCGCTCATTTATTGAGCGAAGCAAATGGAAAAAGCGAATTTTCTGCTCTGAAAAAAGTAGCTGAAGAAGTTATTTATAGTAGCCCCCAACTCACTTTGATTGCTAATAATGGTGAAGTTGCGAATAATGCTATTAAAACATCTGCTTATTGGGGACAACAGTTACATCAATCAGACAATGTTGCCCAAGGAATTGTTACTTTGCAGCAGATGGGCTATCAAATATTTCTAGAACTTGGCAATCAGCCCATCAATAATATTGAGCATAGTAACTTACCCGCCCATGAAATCCTGAATTTATGTAGTTTAGCTAAAGATGGTAGTAATTATGAACAAATCCAAACAGTCATAGCTCAACTGTATGTAAGAGGAGTAAATATTAATTGGCAAGAATTTCATCGCTCTCGCTCAGGGCAAAAAATTAGTTTACCCCATTCTCCATTTATCCGCAAACGCTACTGGGTAGACTCTGCTAATAAATCTCATCATAATCACTCTGGACATCCTTTACTTGGCGATCGCTTCTCCTCTCCTCTATCTTCTATTCAATATCGAGCTAGTATTAGTCAGCACAACCCAGCATTTTTAGCAGAACATCAAGTTTTTGGTAAACCGATATTTCCTGGTGCAGCTTTTATTGAGATGGCGTTAGCTGCAACAGAAAGCCCTGTAATTTTAGAAGATATCGATTTTCAAAAAGCATTATTGCTGCAAGATAAAGCAGATACCTTACAGTTAATCATTGACAAAAATAATTTTCAAATCTATCAGCAAAGTCACAATAACTGGGATGTACTGGTTACTGGAAAAATTGAACAATTAAAATCATTAGATGTAAATCACCAGAATCTAGAACAAATAGCAGCTAATTGTCCAGAGCAGGTTGAGATTAATTCATTTTATGAAAGATATCAAAAATCGGGAGTAAATTACGGTAATAGCTTCCAGATTATTCATAAAATTAAACGTGGTAAAAATACCGCATTTGCTCAAATTAAGTTAACAGAGATTCAACTTTTAGAGGCAAAGAACTATCATTTTCATCCAGTGATGTTAGATGCCTGTTTTCAGGCGATCGCTGCGATTTTATTTCAGCAAGAATCATCTGTAACTTATGTCCCAGTCCGAATTGCTAAATTTCAATTCTTCAAGTCTCCAGGTGATATTGTCATCAGCGTAGCTCGACTAACTAACAATTCTGATAACTACATTATCTCTGATATTGATATTTACTCAGAACAAGGTGAGCTACTAGTAGCAATTACAGGATTTGAACTTAAATCTGTTCAAAGTCAAGAAATTATCCGTCCTCAAATTCAACCACAGTCTTATATAGAAGAGTGGGTTACTCTAGCACCATTGTTACCCGATGGTAGAGATTATTTACTAAATCCTGATGCCATTAAAACTCAAGTTAAACCACAGCAATTAGAACAGCAATTAGCCGATAAATTGCGCCAATACGAACGCTTGCTTGCAGAAATGGAAACTTTAAGCGTAAGTTATATATGGGAAGGTTTAAAAGAGCTTAACTGGCAACCACAATTAGGTAAAACTTATCAAGAAGAACAGATTGCTGCTCAAGGTGGAGTAGTTGAATTTTATCGTCCTTTATTATCGCGGTGTTTAGAAATTCTCGCTGAAGAAGGAATAGTTACTCAGCAAAAAGATGGATGGTTATTAGCAAAAGAACCAAGTAAATCTTCACCTCAATTAAAAATTCAACAACTACAAAGCGAGTATCCCGATTACCTTGCAGAAATTAATTTGATAGCACGTTGCGGTTCAGCTTTAGCTGCGGTAATGCGTCGCCAAACCGAGCCATTAGAACTACTATTTCCCCAAGGCGATTTGAATGCGATCGCATCTATATATTCTGATGCGCCTGGTGCTAAGTTGATGAATGAATTAGTCGCAGCCACAATTAAAAATGCAATCGCAAATTTACCAGCAAATCGACAGTTACGCATCCTCGAAATTGGCGGCGGAACAGGCTCAAGTACCGCAGCAATTTTACCAAACTTACCTCCAGAACAAATTGAATACACATTTACCGATATTTCTTCTAGCTTTTTAACCAGAGCCAAAGAAAATTTCAGTCATTATCCCTTCATTAAATATCAAACTTTAGATATAGAAAAAAATCCCATCACTCAAGGATTTTTCCCTGGTTATTTTGATATTATTATCGCTGCTAACGTCCTTCATGCCACAGTCGATATTAACGAAACACTACATAACGTCCGTTCTTTACTAGCTCCTGATGCCCTACTCATACTATTAGAAAGTACTGGAGCGCGTCGTTGGGTAGATTTAACCTTTGGGTTAACAGAAGGATGGTGGTTATGCAGTCAAGATCCGCACCGCAATGGTTATCCATTAGTAGATACAAAACATTGGCAAAACTTACTCGCCAAGTATCAATTTACTGAAATTAACATCATCGAACCAAGCAACCCAGAGACACACAACCTATTAAAACAAAGTGTCATCATCGCCAAAAATAACCTTTCTACCCTCTGCGCCTCCGCGTCTTTGCGCGAAATAATCTTTACCGACACAAAAGGAATAGCCCAAACCTTAGTCACCCCATTCCAACAGCGAGGAATTACTTGTTCTCTCATCTCCCCTCAAGACATTAACCCCGATAACCCCGACGATTATCTATCACTATTACAAAACCTGATAACACCAGAAACGCGTGAAATCATCTACCTCTGGCCATTACAAGAAATAGCAGGCGAAATTTATCACGCAGTAGAAATTCATTGTAAACGTTTTCTATTTCTACTTCAGGCATTATTACAACAAGAAAATCCCCCCGCACTTGTTCTTGTCACTCAAGGTTCTGTCCCCGCCAAAGAAATCACAAGCTTAACTTCTCCAGCACAATCTTCCTTATTAGGAATCGCTTTAAGCTTAGTTCTAGAGCATCCCGAACTCAATTTTAGAGCCATTGATTTAGATCCTCATACACAAGATTTAGGAGAAAAACTATTTAGAGAAATCTACCACAACACCCAAGAAAACCGCATCGCTTTGCGCGATGAACAACGCTTCTGTCCCCGTTTGGTAGAGCGTAAATTAGCAGACGGAAACATCAATTTCCGTCACGACGGCTTTTATCTAATTTCTGGTGGTACAGGCGGGTTAGGTTTAGCTACTGCCCGATGGATGATAGAATGTGGCGCGCGTCATTTAGTATTGTGCAGTCGCAGTGGTACAGCAGCCCTCACTCCTGAAATTTTAACAAGTCTGCAATCCAGCAACGCAGACATCCAAATTAAAGATGTTGATGTCACAGATGGCGAGAAACTGGACACCTTACTAGAAGAATGCCGATCGCAGTATCCAGTGCGGGGAATTTTCCACATCGCCGGCACTTTAGACGATACAACATTACTGCGACTGACACCAGAACGATTTAACTATGTTCTTGCGCCCAAGGTGAAAGGAACTTGGCTACTGCATCAATTAACCCTGAATGATCCTTTAGATTTCTTTGTTTGTTATACCTCGGCTGTGTCGCTTATTGGCTCGGCGGGACAAGCTAATGCTGCGGCTGCTAATGCCTTTGAGGATGCCTTTACCTACTATCGTCATGCACATAATTTGCCAGCTACAGTCATCAACTGGGGGCCTTGGAGTGAAATCGGTGCAGCAGTCGATCGCAACGTCTTAGAAAGATTAGCCGCTAAAGGTTATGATGCGATCGCACCTGATTTAGCACTCAATACTCTAGAAAAAATTCTGTTTAATCAGATTCTACGTGCTGGTGTAATTGCTATTGATTGGCAACGTTTTCCATACATTAATCAAAGCTTTTATCAAAACTTCTTACCCCAAATCAAACCTAAATCTCCAACTGCATCTAATATTTTAGAACAGTGGCAAACCGTACCTGTAAAACAGCGTCGTGATTTACTTATCCGCCATATTAGTTTACGAGTTGCCACTGTTTTAGGACTATCAACAGATGAAGTATCTCCCCAGCAAGGCTTTTTTGATATGGGGATGGATTCTCTCACTTCTACAGAACTTCGCAACCTTCTACAAACAGATTTTACCTGCTCTCTCCCCACAACAATTGCTTTTAGATTTCCCAATGTGGAAACTTTAGCTGATTATTTGTTGCGGGAAATTTTAATTACCTCCAAGGTGCAGAATCCTGCACAAAAACTAATACAAGAAGTCCCCCAAATCCAAATTGAAAAATCTCCTCCAGAAAAACCACAACCAGAAGAAGATCCAATTGTGATTGTGGGGATGGCTTGCCGATTTCCTGGCGGTGCGAATGATTTGGAATCATTCTGGCAACTGCTAGAACAAGGAAAAGATGCCGTGAGAGAAGTTCCGAGCGATCGCTGGGATATGCAAGCATGGTATCATCCCGATCCAGATACACCAGGAAAAATCTATTCTCCTTACGGAGCATTTCTAGAGCAAATAGATCAATTTGATGCCGAATTCTTTGGCATTGTCCCCCGCGAAGCTGTCGCCATCGATCCTCAGCAACGCCTACTATTAGAAACAACTTGGCAAGCTTTAGAATCTGCTGGACAAAACCCCCAACAGTTACGCAACACTCAAACAGGGGTTTTTGTGGGGGCGATGACTCAAGACTATGCCCAGTTGAGTTACGCGCCAGAAGCAATCAACGCCTATACCGGTTCTGGAACTTCTGTGAGTGTAGCAGCCGGTCGTCTTTCTTATGTACTGGGCTTGCAAGGGCCATCAATGACGGTTGACACTGCTTGTTCTTCTTCTTTAGTAGCAGTACATCTGGCTTGCAATGCTCTACGTAATGGTGAGTGTAACATTGCCTTAGCGGGTGGAGTGAATATCATTTTAACTCCGGTAATTTCCTTAATTGAAAGTCGCGCCCATATGCTAGCACCTGATGGACGTTGCAAGACTTTTGATGCAAGTGCTAACGGTATGGTGCGGGGTGAAGGTTGCGGGATGATTGTTCTCAAGCGGTTGAGTCAAGCCGTGAAAAATGGCGATCGCATTTTAGCTAAAGTCCACAGTACAGCTGTGAATCACGATGGCCCAAGTAGTGGCTTGACTGTACCTAATGGTGATGCTCAGGAAAAATTATTACATCAAGCATTAAAGGCGGCGAAACTTAAGCCAGAGCAAATAGATTTTATCGAAGCTCATGGTACTGGGACAGCTTTAGGCGATCCTATAGAATTAGAAAGTATGGCTGCGGTATTTAGCCAACGTCCTCAAAATCGACCTTTAATTATTGGTTCCGTCAAAACTAATTTAGGACATTTAGAAGGAGCAGCCGGAATTGCTGGGTTAATTAAAACTGTTTTAGCCCTACAACACCAAAAAATTCCTCCCCATCTCCACTTTCAACAACCCAACCCCCGTTTTGATTGGAGTTCTCAAATTTTTGAAGTTCCAGTACATGGAAAAAATTGGCATCCTAGCCAACGAGAACGCATTGCCGGAGTCAGTTCTTTTGGATTTAGTGGTACTAATGCTCATATTATTGTTGGAGAAATTACATCTAATTCTCCACAACCATCTGAAAATAAATTTTACCTGCTGCCGCTTTCGGCTCGTTCTCAAAAATCCCTCAAAGAATTAGCAAAAAATTATCAATACGCTTTCAATGAATCTATTGATTTAGCCGATGCTTGTTTTACTGCCAGTACAGGCAGGGCTATTTTCCGGCAGCGATTATGTGTCTTAGCTGACTCAAATACTACAGCCGAAAAAGCACTTGCTGATTTCCAAAAAGGTGAAGATTCTGATAATTTAATTACTCCACTTACATCAGAAACTCCCACAAAAGTAGTTTTCCTATTTTCAGGACAAGGTTCTCAATATTCAGGGATGGGACAAACTCTTTACAACCAAGAACCCGTCTTTAAAAATACTCTGGATCTTTGTGACAAAATCCTGCAACCCATTTTAGGAAAGTCGCTCTTGGATTTAATTTTTAACTTGGAAAAGAGCGAACAGCTAGAACAGACTCAAATTACACAACCAGCCCTGTTTTCATTGGAATACGCACTTGCGAAATTATGGCAATCTTGGGGAATACAACCTGCTGCACTTTTAGGACACAGCATTGGTGAATATGTCGCCGCTTGTTTAGCAGGAGTCTTTTCTTTAGAAGATGCTTTGCAATTAGTCGTCCAACGCGGTCGCTTGATGGGAGAACTACCGCATAATGGAGCAATGGCTGCAATTTACGCTGATTATCAAACAGTAGTAGATCATCTGACTCCCTATGGAAATCAAGTCAATATTGCCGCAGATAATGGTGCAATTAATGTCATTTCTGGATTGCGTGAAATTGTTGAACAACTAGAGCAAACTTTTATAGAGCAAGGTTATAAAACTAGACGTTTGGCAGTTTCTCATGCTTTTCATTCTCCTTTAATGGAGGCAATACTTGATGACTTCGCCAAGGTTTTATATAAAGTTGATTTCCATGAACCAAGCTTAACTATTATTAGCAATGTCACAGGTAAACCAATTGGTCAGGAAATTACTACGCCTGATTATTGGCTGCGCCATCTTCGCAATACTGTACATTTTGGTCAAGGATTTCAATTTTTAATTGATAGTGGTTATCGTCATTTTTTGGAGTTAGGTTCAAAGCCTGTGTTAATGGGTATGGCGCGGCTAACTTATCAAAGCAAAGAAATATTATGGCTACCCAGCATTGTACCTGGGCAAGATGAACAGGCACAGATGTATAGAAGTTTGGCGACACTTTTTGTTAATGGCTATTCTATAGAATGGACAGAGGTATTTAAGGAAGGAAAGCGAATTGATTTACCCACTTATCCTTTTCAACGAGAACGTTATTGGCTATCTAATTCCCAATTTTCTGTAAGTGATATTAAAACTAAACTGCATCCTTTTATTCATGAGGTTAAAAAGCTAGCTACGGGAGAAATTATTGTTGAGGGAGAGATAAGTTCTGAGTATCCAGATTATCTGGAAGGACACAAGGTATTTGGGAAAATATTGTTTCCGGCTACGGGTTTTATTGAAGCGATTTTAGTAGCTAGTCGGCAAATATTTGGTAATGATTTGGCGATTATTCAAAATGTTTCTATTCATCAGGGTTTAGTTTTATCTCAATCTCAAACTAAATTACAAATGATTTTTAAGCCTAAAAAATCATCTGGCTATGGTTTTGAAACATTTAGTAGTGATGCCTCACACAATAACTGGATTCTGCACGTAAGTGGAGAAATTAAACCCAATAATCTAAAAACACCTACATCTGTGAATAATTGGTCTGATATAGAAGGAGAATCTGTAGATATCGCCAGATTTTATCAGCTTTATGAGCAGATGGAAATTAGCTATGATCAGCGTTTTCAAGCTATTCAAGAACTCAGTTATTTCAGCAGTGGTTCTCAGGCTAAGATTAGTATCGATCGCAGTTTGGTAGATCGGCGATATCGTCTGCATCCTGTGCTGTTAGATGCTTGTTTACAAAGTATTGGTGCGGCTTTCCCAGAAATTCATGGAAAGGAATTGCATTTACCTTATGGTTTCTCTTCATTAGAAGTATTTGGCAATCCTGGTACTCAAGCTTGGACGCACATTGAGATTAAATCTAATACTGATGGTGAAATGTGCGTAGATGTGGAGATTTACGATGAACAAGAACAGCTTTGCGCTCGATTTACAGACTTAACCGCACGGCGGATTAATCCAGCAGTTTTACAACGTTTATGGCAAGAAACCGAAAACAATTGTTTTTATCAAATTCAATGGCAAAAGCTTGATGCAGTTCCAACTATTACAGGAAAATCCCGAAATTCTTGGTTAGTGTTTGTACGTCCTAGCACAGCTTTGCAGCAGTCGATTGATTTATTGCAAAAATCTGGAGAAAGAGTTATTACTGTAGAACTTGGTGATGATTATAAATGTCATTCTCCAGAAAGTTTTGTCGTCAATCCATCTCGAAAATCTGATTTTCAATATTTATATCAAGAAGCATATCCATCGGGTGAATTTCCTACAGGTGTGATTTTTATCTGGGAAACTGTACCTCATGAAGCAAGTGCGGAGACAGTTTACAACAGTTGTAATGCTGTATTGCACTTAATCCAAACTATTACAGCCAATGGTAAAAACTTGCCTGATTTATGGTTAGTAACTCGCGGTGCAAATAAAGTGCTAGCTGAAACTAATTTGCAACCTCAACAATCACCGCTTTGGGGATTAGGGGCAGTAATTAATCATGAATATCCCAAAATTCGTTGTGTATGTTTAGATTTACCAACAACTGTAGAATCTCATGAAGCTGAATTTTTATTCAACGAATTTCATGCTGCAAGTGATGAATCACGCCTAGCTTTACGCCAAGGAAATCGTTATGGAGCAAGGTTAGTATCGGCAACAATTCCCGCAGCTAAAAAACAACAATTAGTAAGCACAGAGGGAGCTTATTTAATTACAGGTGGTTTGGGTAAACTTGGCTTGCTAATGGCTCAGTGGTTATCACAAATGGGAGCTAGTCATTTAGTTTTGTGTAGTCGCAATGTCAAATCTCCACCAGAAGCGATCGCCTCATTAATTGAAAGCGGTACACAGATTACAATTGTCAATGCTGATATTACCTCAGCCGCAGATACGGAACAGCTATTCTCCCGTTTTGGTGCAGATTTACCCCCCTTACGTGGAGTCATTCACGCGGCTGCTGTCTTGGATGATGGGCTTTTAACTAATCAAAATTGGGAAAAATATCAAAATGTAATGCGTCCCAAAGTAGAAGGCACTTTACTATTAGACCACTACACCCGCAATTTATCTTTAGACTTTTTCATAGCCTTTTCTTCTGCTGCTGTGATTCTCGGTTCACCGGGACAAAGTAGTTATGCTGCTGCGAATGCTTTTATGGATGCTTTAATGCAGCAACGACAAAGTTTAGGATTACCAGGTATTAGTATCAATTGGGGAGCATGGGATACAGGAAATGAAATTGAAAAACAACGTTTTGCTAATTGGGGTATTCAAAGTATGTCTGCTGACACCGCTATCCAATATCTCAGTGACTTAATTCTTAGCGACGTTGAGCAAGGAATTATTCTTGATATTGATTGGGCTACTTTTAATCAATCTTTTAACATTAATCAACCATTCTTTGCCGAAGTAATTACAACTAAGGAAGACAACAAAAATGCAAAATTATTAGAAAAATTAAAATCTCTACCTATAGATGAGCGAGCCGAAAATTTATCTCAAGGAATTGAGCAAATTTTACGCGAGGTTACTGGATTATCTGCTAGTAGTGTGATTCCTCAGTATACCTCATTTTTAGAGTTGGGTTTAAACTCATTAATGGTACTAGAATTTAAAAATCGGCTAGAAACTAATCTAGCTTGCTCTTTACCTACATCCATAATCTTTGATTATCCTAATATTGCAAGCCTCAACATTTATTTGCAGAAAGAAGTGTTGGCAGATTCTATAGTTTTTGAGATAAAAATAAATGACCCTAGTGATATTTTAAATCCTTACGAAAGTCTCAATGAAGATGAGTTAGCTATACTACTTAATCAAAAGTTAGCAGAGCTTGAGGAATATGGTGATTAAAACAATTCGCAATTACTTTTTGTGACGGTAATTTAACCACCCAAAGGTTGTTAAATATTCAAGATAAATTTCAGTGCAACGAGAATTTTAATTAATAAATAGGAGAGTAAAGTCTTGGAAAATATTGGTAAAATCCCCTTCAACTATGAATGGCGAAATCGCTGGATAATCATCAAAGAATTTATCCAGAATCCACTGCAAGAACTCTGGTTTTTACGAGATAAATTTGAGGTATCTGAACTTTACACTAGGATAGCTAAACGAGAGCGTGATCTTCACGACCCCAATGTTCCCCAATGGCTTAACTTTGGCTATTGGCAAGAAGAAACGACTTATAACGGAGCTTGTGCTGCTTTAGCCCGGAAATTGGGAGAAATTGCCGAACTTCGTCCTGGAGACAAAGTTTTAGATGTCGGCTTCGGTTTTGCCGAACAAGATATCCTCTGGGTGCGTGAAAACAATGTAGATGCAATTACTGGAATCAATACGACAGAGATACAAGTCGAAATTGCTCAAGAACGAGTAGCTAAGGCGGGATTAGCTGAACGCATAAATCTTCAACTTGGCTCGGCAACAAACATTCCTTGTGAGGACAATTCTTTTGATAAAGTTACAGCTTTAGAATGTGCTTTTCACTTCAATACTCGTGAGGACTTTTTTGCTGAAGCATTTCGAGTTTTGCGCCCTGGTGGAAAGTTAGCATTAGCAGATTGTCTGCCAAGAGTGGGACGAAATATTGACTTTTGGTTGCGCGTCAATAGCAATAAAATGTGTATTCCTTTCGTCAACCAATATGACCGCAATATTTATGTTGAAAAACTTAAACAGCATGGATTTGTAAACATCCAAGCTATATCAATCAGTGAATATGTTTGGCCTGCTGCTGTGCGTTACTTTGCTGAGGCTAGTAAAGGCATCAGTAAACACGACATGGTGATTAATCTCCAGCAAGATAATCCAGGACTTGAGGCTTGGTCGAGAGATAGAGGTTGGTTTATGGCTTTTGATGATTATCTCTTATTTTCAGGGGAAAAACCCGATTAGATATTGCCAGAAAATCAAAAAATCGCGGACAAAAGCATGGCTCAAAATACAGATTATAAAAAATTAATAGCCACAACCCTCACAAAAATGGAGGCGATGCAGGCTCGCATTACTGAATTAGAAATTAAACAAAGTGAGCCGGTTGCTGTTGTTGGCATGGGTTGTCGTTTCCCTGGAGGGATAAATTCTCCTGAAGCTTATTGGAATTTTTGTCAAGCTGGATTAGATGCGATTGTAGAAGTTCCTCAAAACCGTTGGGATATCTCGAAATTTTACGCTCCAGAGCCTACCCCCGGCAAAATGAACACTCGTTATGGAGGATTTCTGCAAGAGGATATTACAGAATTTGATGCTCGTTTCTTCTCCATATCTTCTCGCGAAGCGACTTCAATGGATCCTCAACAAAGGTTACTACTGGAAGTGACTTGGGAAGCGTTAGAAAATGCCAATTTACCATCAACTAATTTAGCAGGCGATCGCGTGGGTGTGTTTGTCGGTATCACTAGTGTTGACCACGCGATGACAGTCTACAAAAGCAAGTATGACGAAATCGATTCTTTTTTTGGTACAGGAAACGCCCTGAGTGCAGCAGCAGGTAGGTTATCTTATTTTCTCAACCTGCGCGGCCCTTGTATGTCTATTGATGCCGCCTGTGCTTCTTCATTGGTTGCACTTCACCAAGCTATTCGCAGCTTAAGAAATCATGAGTGCGAAATAGCTTTGGTCGGTGGGGTCAATCTCATCTTAAATCCAGCAATTACAATTAACCTTTCCCAGTCGGGGATGATGTCTCCCGATGGTCGTTGTAAGACCTTTGATGCAGCTGCCAATGGATATGTGCGGGGCGAAGGATGCGGGGTTTTAGTGCTGAAACGCCTGTCTGTCGCTGAAAAAAAGGGCGATCGCATTCTTGCATTACTGCGGGGGTCTGCGGTCAATCATAATGGGGCAGCCGCCGGTTTAACAGTTCCCAGTGGCCCCGCCCAACAAGATTTACTTCGTCAAGCCTTAGCTGATGCTAGAGTCAAGCCCCAGGAAGTTGGGTATATAGAGGCACATGGTACAGGAACTTCTTTAGGTGATCCCATTGAGATGAACGCGATCGCGGCTGTCTATGGAGAGCGATCGCAACCTCTTTATGTCGGTTCTGTGAAGACTAATATCGGGCATCTCGAAGCCGCCGCCGGGATAGCAGGCACAATCAAGACAATTCTCGCCCTCCAAAATGGTGAAATTCCCTCTCATCTCCACTTCCAAGAACCTAATCCCCTGATTAATTGGCAAGGATACCCAATCAAAATTCCTAGTCAAACCATACCCTGGTCTAACAATGGCCAAGTCCGCATGGCTGGAGTGAGTTCCTTCGGGTTTTCGGGAACGAATGCTCATGTAATTATTGAACAAGCACCTGCGGCAAACACACCAGACATTAAACTGCAACGTCCCAGTCATCTGTTGACGATTTCTGCCCATAGCGAACCAGCTTTAAAAGAACTAGCACGACGTTTTCACACCCGCTTCGAGTCTCACCCAGAGATGGGAGATATCTGTCATAGTGCGGCAATTGGGAGGTCATCTTTACCTGAACGTTTAGCGATCGTTGCAGAGACATTGCCAGAGTTGCAACAAAGATTAGCAGCTTTTGCTGAGGAAAAAAATATTGATCAGGGGATTTTCTATCGACGGTTTACAGGAGAAAAACAACCGAAAATAGCCTTTCTTTTCACTGGTCAAGGAGCTTGTTATGCGGGTATGGGTGAGCAACTTTACCAAACCCAACCGACATTTCGTAAATATATTGATCAATGTGCAGACATTTTAGGAAATTATTTAGAGTTTCCACTACAAGAAATATTATTTGGCGATCGCACAGATTTACTCAATCAAACTGCATACGCTCAACCAGCTATATTTGCTTTAGAATACTCACTTGCCATGTTGTGGCAATCTTGGGGAATCAAGCCTAGTTTACTCATTGGTCATAGCGTTGGTGAATATGTTGCAGCTTGTATTGCCGGAGTATTTAGTTTAGAAGCAGGTCTAGCATTAATTGTGAAACGCGGGCAATTAATGCAAACTGCGCCTCTAGGAAAAATGGCTTCAGTTTTTGCAGATGAAGCTACGGTATCTGCGCTCATTCAAGACTATAGTAATACAGTTTCCATTGCGGCTATTAATCATCCTCAACAAATTGTGATTTCTGGAGAAAGTAATAGTATTGATGAGATTGTCGCCAACTGCAAAAGCCAAAAAATAGCGGTTCAATTATTATCAGTTAGCGGGGCTTTTCATTCTCCATTAATGGAGTCAATCTTAGATGATTTTGAAATTGCTGCTCGTGAGGTTTCTTATCACCATCCTCAAATTCTACTACTTTCAGGAATTGACGGACAGCCTTTAGCAACTGCGCCTGATGCAAGTTACTGGAGACAACAAAGCCGTCAAGCTGTGCAGTATTTCCAGAGTCTAATTACGTCGTTAAACAAAGGATATAACCTGTTTTTAGAAGTGGGGCCAAGACCAATACTCGCAGAACAAGGCCGTCGTTATAACGATGAAGCTATCTGGCTGAGTTCTCTCAATAGAGGCTTGGATAACTGGCAGACGATGCTATCATCACTTGCCCAACTCTACATTAATGGAGTTAATTTTAATGCCGAAAAATTCAATGAAGATTACGGCTATAGAAATATTAAATTACCAAATTATCCTTTTCAAAAAAAACGTTTTCAATTTAAATCTACTGTTTTATCAGAATCACATTTAATCAAAGAAGTGCCTTTAGAAAAAGAGCTAATGGAGACTAAAATGACTTTAGCAAAAGTTGCAAATATCACAAAACATCAGCAAGACATCGGTAATCAATTAAAGTCTATCTTGGCTCTGCTACTTAAAGAAGATGAAAATGACATTAGAGATGATGAGACATTATTAAATCTGGGAGCAGATTCGATTATTTTGACCGACTTTGTCCGCAAAATTGAAGAGAAATTTAGTGTAAAAGTCAAGATAGATCAATTATTTACTGATTTACAAACAATTGCCGAAATATCTATTTATCTATCTGATTATATTAAACAGGAACCATCAAACACATCTGATGCAATAGCAATAAATGATATTTTCACTAAAACCTCAGTTCAAGTATCTCCTTCTGAGTCAGAATTAAATAATTATCTGTGGGTGATTTCCCAACTACAACCCATTGCGGTTGCTTATATCTTGAAAGCTTTAGAAGCATTAGGTAGAAGACTAAGTATAGCAGAAACCTGGACAACAGAAAATTTATTAAAAACTTTACCCATTGCCTCAAAATATCAGATTTTAGTTACTCGTTATTTAAAAACTTTAGAGCAAACTGGAATTATTCAAAATCAAGGTACTATATGGATAGTAAAAAGCCTACCTACGCCTTTTTCTTTGACAGAAGCTATAGAGAATTTGCAAACAATTTGTCCAGCAGCAAAACCTGAGTTAGAAATGCTACAACGCTGCGGAGAAAATTTAGCGGAAGTTCTCAAAGGAAACATAGATCCTTTAGAGTTAATTTTCCCAGCAGGTTCAGTTGTCCATGCAGAAAGTATATATGGCAATTCTCCTGTATCTCGTTTGATGAATCAACGAGTAGCCCAAGCAATTAACTCTATTTTAAATAATTTTTCTAGTAGCGATCGCCCTTACCAAATTATTGAAGTGGGAGGTGGTACAGGTGCGACATCTGAAGCAATTGTTAATAATTTAAATCTCAATCATACAACTTATTCTTTTACTGAAATTTCTCCTGTCCTCCTCAATAAAGCGCGGCAAAAATTTAAAAATAGACATAATTTCAACTTCCATCAATTAGATATTGAAAAGTCACCAGTTGCCCAAGGGTTAACAGCACATTCTTATCACATAGTTGTTGCTGCTAACGTGCTTCATAGTACCCGAAATATTACAGAAACACTCAATAATATTCGAGCACTACTAATACCTGGTGGTTACTTGGTACTACTAGAAACAGTAGAAAATAATTCATGGCTTGATTTAACTTTTGGACTCACACCAGGATGGTGGCGTTTTCAAGATCAAGAGTTACGTTCAGATACTCCCTTGCTAAGTGGAGAAAACTGGTGTACTGCTTTAAAACGTTGCGGTTTTGTGACTGCGGATAGTTTCTCTAAACAAAATAATCTCAGCATCTACAATGGGCAAGAGTTAATCATTGCTTCCACCTCTCCTGAAATTGCTATTAATCACCAATCAAAAACAGTAGCTATATCAACACCAACCTCTGGAAAAGAAGCTTTGATGATGGCTCAACTGCAATCTTTGAAAGAACTCAAAGATATTCATGAAAAAACTATTATTAAGCAATTAGAAATTCTCCAATCTGCACCTGTCGCACCCAGCAATAAATCAGAAGTTTTGTTGATTCCAACAGAAACTGCGCCTACTCCTAAAACCAGCAAAATAGAAACCACTACTCCTAGCCAAAAAACCAGTTCTCCAAATTTAAACCCACTAGCTTTAAAGCTGACAGAGAGTAAATCTTTAACAGAACAACAGCAAGCTTTTATTCAAAAATTACAGATTATTTATAATCAAAAAACGGCAAAATCCAAGGCATATTCGCAAAACAGCCGGAAGACGATGGTTGATGTGAAACCTACTATTGACTTCCGTATGGCTTTAAAAGAATTTCAGTATCCCATTGTTTCCGAATCAGCCCAAGGCGCATATTTTCGTGATATCGATGGCAATGATTACATCGACTTAGCAATGGGGTTTGGTGTTAACTTTTTTGGGCATAGTCCTGATTTTGTGTTGACAGCAATTCAGCAACAAATGCAACACGGAATTGGATTAGGAATGCAATCGAATATTGCAGCAGAAACAGCTGCTTTAATTTGTGAAATGACAGGTGTAGAACGAGTTGCTTTTAGTAATACTGGCACAGAAGCGATTATGGCAGCAGTTCGTATTGCTCGTTCTCGGACAAAACGCCAAAAAATTGTGATTTTTGCTGGTTCTTATCACGGCACTTTTGATGGCATTTTAGCGCGCGCTGGCGAGGAAGCGGGAACAGCTCAACCATTGAGTCTTGGTACACCATCAGGAATGGTTGAAGATGTTATAGTTCTTACCTATGGAGCAGAAGAAAGTCTAGAAATAATTGCTGCTCAAGCTGATAATTTAGCAGCAGTTTTAGTAGAACCTGTGCAGAGCCGTAAACCTGATTTACAGCCTCAAGAATTTATCCAAAAATTACGTAAATTGACTCAACAAAAAGAAATCGCCTTAATTTTTGATGAGATTATTACGGGATTTCGTATTACTCCAGGAGGGGCGCAG
Source organism: Aliinostoc sp. HNIBRCY26 (assembly GCF_050235535.1). GTDB lineage: Bacteria > Cyanobacteriota > Cyanobacteriia > Cyanobacteriales > Nostocaceae > Trichormus. The sequence continues at coordinate 79,238 of NZ_CP189852.1, read as the reverse complement.
GAATGGTTTGGAGTTGAGGCAGATATCGTAGTTTATGGTAAGGCAATTGGTGGTGGTTTACCTATCAGTATGATCTGTGGTAAAGCAGATTTCTTAGATACAGTTGATGGCGGTTTCTGGAGTTATGGAGATGATTCCCATCCACAAACAGAATTAACTGCTTATGGTGGGACTTTCTGTCGTCATCCTCTGGCTTTGGCGGCTTGTCGTGCAGTGCTTTTACATCTAAGTGAACAAGGCGCAACGCTTCAAGAAAGGGTAAATCAATTAACTAATCGATTAGCGACTGAAGTTAATCAGTTCTTTCAAGAAACAGGAATTCCTATCCGCATTGTGCATTTTGGCTCGTTGTTTCGTTTTGAATCTTCTGGTGCTTATAGTATTTTCCTCAAACCTATCGAATTACCACTCTTTTACTACTTATTAAATCTCAAAGGTGTGTATACATGGGAAAAACGAGTTTGTTTTCTCTCAACTAGTCATACGAATGAAGATATAGATAAAGTGGTAGCTGCTGTCAAAGAAGCAATTATAGAACTGCGACAAGCAGGTTTTTTTGCAAACGCTAAACCACCACAAACAAAGAAAAGAGAAGTAAGCGATGATCATTCTGATGATGAAGATGGTAGGAATAATTTAAACCAGCAATTTCCTACCAGTGAAGGGCAACGTCAGCTTTGGCTATTGGCAGAATTAGATACAACCGCTTCAGCGTCATATAATGTGACTACTTCTTTAGAATTGCGTGGTGCTTTAGATATTTCATCTTTGCAACAAGCGATTAATGAAGTAGTGAATCGCCACGAAGCATTGCGAACCAAAATCATAGAACAAGGCGAACTACAGGAAGTTATCAATAGTGTCAAAATTGACCTACCATTAATCAATTTGATGGATGAAGATAACCCAGAAGCAACTGCTTTAGTCTTGAGAACTGAGTTATCTCAAAAGCCTTTTGACTTGGGTGTTGCTCCTTTATTTGCGGCTGTGCTGATGCGTTTAGCACCTGAACATTATCTGCTAACTTTAAAAACTCATCATATTGTGGCAGATGGTTGGTCACTAGGGCTAATCTTGAATGAAATCGGCAATCTTTATTCAGCAAAAATCGGCATTGCTACAGAATATTTAACGCCACCAATGCAGTTTCGCAGATATTTAGCTTTGCGACAGCAAGAAGCGCAAAGCCAACAAATGCAAGAACATCGTGATTTTTGGTTGAAAACTTATGAGGGGGAAATCCCTGTATTTGAACTTCCTACAGACTTTCCTCGTCCTGCTGTCAAAACTTACACAGGTGGTAGAGAAAGTAAAATTATTGCTCCCCAACTATGGCAAAATTTACAGACTGTAGGACGCAAAAATCAAGCAACATTATTTATGACAATGTTCGCGGCTTACACAGCTTTTTTGCGACGCATTTCTGGTCATGATGATTTAGTAATTGGTATTCCTATTTCTGGGCGACAATTTGAGGGAAGCGAAAAATTAGTTGGCTTTTGTTCGCAATTTTTACCGATTCGTATCCAGACAGATGTCACTGCTTCTTTTGTTGGACATCTCCGTCACACCAAAGAAACACTCATCGCCGCTTTTAAACACCAAAGTCACGCCTTAGAAGAATTATTAGCAGCGTTACAATTACAACGTGATTTTTCGCGTTCTGCTCTGATTTCAGTCTCTTTCAATCTTGACCCTAAATTAACTTTACCTGAATTTGAAGGATTGAATGTATCACTACCACCAGAGCCAATTGGTTACACTCCTTTCGATTTAGGCTTTAATTTCATCGAAGTCAATGATGCACTAATTATCTACTGCAACTACAATACAGAACTGTTTAAGCCGGAAACTATCAAACAGTTTCTAGAAAGTTTTGAAATTCTGATGCAGGGGGTAACTAAAGATGCCAATAGTTTACTTTCTGAGTTGCCTTTATTAACACAAGTGCAGCAGGAAGAATTATTGGCAGAATTAACAGGGTCAACAATAAAATTACCCCAAAATTATACAATCATTGATGACTTTATTGCTCAAGTTAAATCTACACCAAATGCACCTGCATTAATAGTTGGGGAAACGACTTTTACCTATCGAGAATTGAATGAGAAGGTAAATTGTTTAGCTAATTACTTACGTGAAAAATATCACATTAGTTCTGGGCAGGCGATCGCACTCGCAATCGGACGCAATCAAAACTTAATTATTGCCATTCTAGCTACTTTTAAAACTGGGGCGACATATGTGCCTATAGACCCCCAATATCCTAGCAGTCGCATCGATTTTATTTTAAAGGATAGTGGCTGTCATCTCTGTCTCACCGAGAGTAATTTTGTCTCTCAATTACCCCAAGAAATCGAAGCAATCTGCTTAGATAAAATCGACAATATTTTGGCAGATTTTGACATAACTGAGCCTAATTGCCAACCAGACAATAACCAAATTGCCTATATTTTATACACTTCTGGCTCTACAGGAAACCCTAAAGGAGTCATGGGTCGTCACATTTCTATTTTGAATGTAATTCGGAGTTTACGACTGACATTTAACTTAGATAAACATCCTGAATGGCGTTATATCTTCACTGCACCTGTTACCCATGATCCATCTTTTCGTAATATTTTCCTACCTTTAACCATAGGTGCTGCTTTGTATATGTACGAAGTACAGCATATAGGGCATTTAGTTGACTTTTTACAGGAAAATCAAATCAATGCGCTGCACACAACGCCATCTATTTACCGAGAAATTTTAGCTGTACTTGCACCCGAAGAAACTATCCCCAGCTTAAAATATATCTCTTGCGGGGGAGAAAAATTAGACCGAGAAACTGCGATCGCTTTACGAAAACGCTTCCCTGCTGAAATTGTCAGCAATGTCTACGGTTCTACCGAAACTTGTGTAGGGGTATCTCAATATACAATAGACGAAAATTTAAATACAGACGTACCTCTTGGTCAAGTTTTCCATAACAATCGATTATTTGTTTTAGATGAATTCAATAACCCCGTACCTCTACACGTAATCGGCGAAATTTGCGTAGAAGGTGCAGCATTAGCAGTTGGTTATCGTAACCTTCCTGAAATTACCAAAGAAAAATTTCAACCCAGTTTTCTAAATCCAGAAAAAATTCTCTTTAGAACGGGAGATTTAGGTAAACAAATTGCCCCAGGTGTAATTGAATTTATAGGGCGAAAAGATAATCAAGTTAAGGTCAATGGCTATCGTGTAGATCCAGGTGAAATTGAATACCAAATTAGTCGCTACGCCCAGATTGAGAAAGCAATTGTGTTACCTATAGAGGTAAATAATCAAACTCAATTATCTGCCTATTGTCAAACTGATAAAGAGATAAAAATTTCAGAAATTAGAGAATTTTTAGCTAACTCTTTGCCAGTTTATATGATTCCGACTTCCTTTATTTTATTAAAGCAATTTCCCTTAACTAAACATGGCAAACTTGACTTGCGATCGCTTGTCGCCCTCAAGCCAACAGATAAATTAACACAAGTCTCTTATACTGCACCACGTAATACTTTAGAGTCAAAGCTAGTACATATTTGGGAAAAAATTCTCACTAAACATCCCATTGGAATTTTTGATAACTTTTTTGAAATCGGCGGACACTCTCTCCTACTTTCTAGAGTAGTTACTCACGTCCATAAAGAATTAAATGTATTAGTTAAATTAGCTGATTTCTTTAAAGTTCCCACAATTCTTGGATTAGCAGCTTTAATATCTAAAGCTCAATCTAACTATCAAGAACCAATACCAGCGATAACTCCACAAGCATCTTATCCCATGTCTCATGGGCAACGCCGTCTCTGGGCTTTAGAATTCCTCGATCATAACCATTATGCTTACGGAATGCCCAGTGCTTATCAATTCAATGGTGATTTAAATATTGCTGCCTTTGAAAATGCTTTTAAAAAATTGATAGAACGCCATGAAATTTTACGCACTACGTTTACTTTAATCAATAACGAACCGCGTCAAATAGTAAACGAGCAGATGGATTTTGCAGTCAATCAAATAGACTTAATCGATGATGAAAACCAAGCGGTAAAAATTGCTGAAGCTATTCGTGACAATGCCAAAACTACTTTTAATTTAGAAACAGGGCCTTTACTCAAGATTAATGTACTCAAGCTGAGTCAACAGAGTAATATAGTCATATTTAATATGCACCACATCATTTCCGATGGTTGGTCAGCAGGCGTTTTAATTAAAGATTTTCTGGCACATTATCATGCCTATGGAAACGAGAATGTAGAATTACCGTCACCTCTAAGAGTTCATTATAAAGACTATACTTCCTGGCAAGATCAGCAACTCCAAACACCAAAATTACAAGCACAACGAGATTACTGGTTGACTAAGTTGACTCCCGCGCCAACACCTCTTGATTTACCTTTAGATCATATTCGTCCAGCAGTACAAAGTTTTGCTGGCTCTGCGGTTATCTGGAAACCAAATCAAGAATTAATTAAGGATTTTGAGGTATTAAATAAGACCCAAGAAGCTAGTTTATTTATGGGCTTACTAACCTTAGTTAAAGGTTTTCTGTTTCGCTATACAGAGCAGAATGAAATTACCGTAGGCTCTCCCATCGCTGGAAGAAATCATCCTGATTTAGAGGAACAAATAGGCTTTTATGTGAATACTTTAGTCTTACGCGACCAAATAGCAGTAGACGATAGCTTTGCGACTTTACTGGCAAAAGTGAAAACGACCACAATAGAGGCATATGATCACCAAGAATATCCCTTTGATAAACTAGTATCAGATTTAAATTTTAAACGCGATCCTAGCCGTAACCCTCTATTTGAGGTTGTAGTTGTCCTGCAAAATAATCAAAATGTAGAGCTAGAAATAGATGGAGTTACTATTAATACTCTTGAGCAGGAACTTGTTACTGCTAAATTTGATCTAGAATTCATTTTTGTGGACGAAGCGGAATTCTACTTGAAGTTAATCTACAACACAGATATATTCGCTAGCGAACGTATTTCATTGATGATTAAGTTGCTAGAAACTCTTCTAGAAGCAGTAGTCAAATCTCCCGACACACCACTATTGAAACTAGGCGATCGCATAGATAAATTCAGTCAAGAAGATAACGGTCTTTTCGCTACAAATTTTAATTTTTAGTAATCTCTACAACTAAACAATTGCAAATTTGGAGAAAAATTATGAATCAAAAACTACCAGTGTTAGGAGTTTTAGGCGGAATGGGGCCTGTCGTTACTGTTGAATTTCTCAAAACTATTTATGAATATAACCAGTATATCGACAACGAACAAGAAGCACCCAACGTTATTGTTTTCTCACTTCCTGCTGCACCAGATCGCACGACTTCAGTGCATAGCGGAAATGAAAGAGAATTCATTGATTTTGTGCAAATACATTTAGAAAAACTCAATCAATTAGTAGACCGCATAGTGATTGGTTGTTGTACTGCTCATTATGCTTTGGCTCATCTCCCAGAACATCAGACTAATAAAGTAATTTCTTTAATTAAAATTGCTGATCAACAACTACAGGCACATAACGAACCTGCGCTTTTACTTGCAGGTTCAGGGACTTACAAGAAGAAATTGTTTGAGCAAGGCTGTACTGCTGCGAATCTGATTATTTCTCCAGATGAAAAAGATCATCATTTAATTCACGAGATGATTTTTAAAGTATTAAAACGAGGACACAACCCCATAATAATTCTTGAAGATGTCCAAAAACTGTTAGATAAATATAATACTCGTTCCTTTATTTCTGGTTGTACAGAATTTCATATTCTCGCCAAATATCTCAAGCTTAATAGCATTGATTCTATGAAAGCGATTGACCCTTTAACTACTATTGCCGAGAACTTTTTTCAGTTATTAGATTTATCCTCATCTAATTCTGATTTGCTGACAACAACAATGAAGTTATCTCAGCAATTTCATTCATCAAATATTGAGTCCAAAACATCGTTATATCAAACAAATTAAGGTTAATTACCATGACAGCTATTTTCCCCCAAACTTCCCCAACTAAGACTAAAAATCATAAAGTTCTGTTAATTGGGAAAATGTATGATGAGACAGGTGAACAACTGCTCGCAGAATACACTAACATCGAGATTATCAAAGAACCAACACAGCATCAAATCCATGAAGCTATTCAAGATGTATCTGGCGTATTTGTCCGTTATCCTACCAAATTAGATGCCCAAGCAATTGGATTAGCAAAAAATTTAAAAGTTATTAGTACCTCTGGATTCGGAACTGATGCAATTGATATTGCTGCTGCAACAAAACGGGGAATTGTCGTAGTTAATAATCCTGGCTTGTCAACAACTGCTGTAACAGAACACACGATTTCCATGATTTTAGCACTTGCTAAAAAACTAACTTTTCTCAATGAATGTGTCAAAGCAGGAAACTACTTAATTCGTAATCAGGTACAACCAATTCAAGTCGAAGGAAAAACCCTTGGGATTGTTGGTTTGGGAAGGATTGGTAGTGCTGTTGCGAAAATTTGTAGTACAGCATTGCAGATGAGAGTTTTAGCATACGATCCTTATGTCCCCAGCAGTAAAGCAGAAGCCGTCAGTGCAACTTTAGTACAAGATTTAGACTACCTACTTACTGAATCTGACTTTGTATCTTTGCATCCTGAGCTAACTGATGAGACTTGTGAAATGTTTGCTCTAGAAGCTTTTAAGAAAATGAAGCCCACTGCTTTTTTAATCAATACATCTCGTGGGAAGATAGTTCGCCAAGAAGATTTAATTACAGCTATACGCGAAAAATTGATAGCAGGATCTGCTATCGATGTGTTTGAACCAGAACCTCCAGCTATTGATAATCCTTTATATGAGTTTGACAATGTAATTTTCTCACCTCATCTAGCTGGAGTTACACCTGAAGCTGGTATGGCTGCTGCACTTTCCGCAGCTAATCAAATACTGCAAGTGCTTCAGGGCGAGAAGCCGCCTTACATTGTCAATCCTGAAGTTTGGAATTCATAATTTGGTTCTTCATTACCTGTTATGATAAAAACGTCTATTAATTAGCTCATATACCTTGCTGGGCAAGAAAAAAAGCTTTTAATCTTGACGTTTTAGATTTGGGGAAAAAATCTAAGTTGTAAATGCCTGAAACACCGGGTTTTTTGACTTTAGTATAACACCTACGGAAGAGCCACTTTTTACCTCAAAACAAAAACAATGGCTTGGCATTATTATCAAATAGTTTTGCTGTATTTCTGTTTGAGAAATATAGCAAAATTGTTTTGTGAGATAATAAATTTGTTCAAATATATATCAATATTAATGATGTATTTTCCTGATTTTATATCTATAACTGATGAAACAGAAAACAAAGTTTTACAATAATTTATAATACTAAAAAATTATTTTTGCAAGATGTCTAATATGCAAAATCAAGTTATTTATAATCAATCTTCAAAAAATACCGCTTTCCTAGCTAATTTTACTCAATTTTGGGAATCTGTAAAAGCGATCGCCGCCCCCTACTGGTTTCCAACAGAGTCAGGTATAAGAGCATTTTCAGATGTGATTAAAGGCTGGGGGATGCTCTTTCTCCTCATTTTATTAATCATTGGGCTGGTGAGCGTAACAGCATTTAATAGCTTCGTTGATCGCTATTTAGTCGATGTTATTGTTCAAGATAAAGATGTTACTAAATTTTTTCAAACGTTAGCACTGTACGCCTTTGGGCTGCTCTTAATCACCCTGTTAACAGGATTTTCTAAATTCGTCAGAAAAAAAATTGCCCTTGATTGGTATCAATGGCTGAACAAACAGATTTTAGAAAAATATTTTAGCAATCGTGCTTATTATAAAATCAATTTTAGCTCCGATATCGATAACCCAGACCAACGTCTATCTCAAGAAATCGAACCTATTGCCAGGACTGCTCTCAATTTTTCTGCTACTTTGTTGGAAAAAATCCTGGAAATGACAACTTTTTTAATAATTCTGTGGTCAATTTCCAAACTAGCAGTAGCTATTCTACTTACTTATACTCTTATAGGTAATCTAATTGCTGTTTTTTTGAGTCAAGCATTAGATAAGATTACCCAAGAGGAACTTGAATCTAAAGCAAGCTACAACTACAGCCTTACTCATGTTCGGAATCATGCTGAATCTATAGCTTTTTTCCAAGGAGAAAGCCAAGAATTAAATATAATTGAGCGCAGATTTAATAATCTCTTAAAAAATTCTGAAAGCAAAATTGATTGGGAAAAAAATAAAGACATTTTTAATAGAGGATATCGATCTGTAATCCAATTGTTTCCGTTTTTAATATTTGCGCCTGCCTATATTCGAGGTGAAATTGATTTTGGACAAGTTAACCAAGCGGTTATAGCTTGTAGTATGTTTGCTAATGGTTTGGCAACATTAATTGATGAATTTGGAACTTCTGGAAGATTTTCGAGTTATGTTGAGCGTTTAGCTTATTTCTCTGATGCTTTAGAAGTTGTTACCAAACAACCAGAGAATGTCAGCACTATTAAAACCATAGAAGAAAATCGTCTGGCTTTTGAGGATCTTACCTTACAAACGCCTAACTATGAACAGGTAATTGTTGAAGACTTATCATTGTCGGTTCAACCAGGAGAAGGTTTATTGATTGTCGGCCCTAGTGGTCGCGGTAAAAGTTCACTATTGCGTGCGATCGCCGGTTTGTGGAATGCCGGAACTGGCCGTTTAGTGCGACCTTCCCTAAAAGACCTGCTGTTTTTACCCCAACGACCTTACATTATTTTAGGAACTTTGCGCGAACAGTTGCTTTATCCTAATAGAAATCGTCAGATGACCGATGCAGAACTCAAAGAAATATTGCAAAAAGTGAACCTGCAAAACTTGCTCAGTCGCATTGATAGTTTTGATACTGAGCTTCCTTGGGAAAACATATTATCACTAGGAGAACAACAACGCCTGGCTTTTGCACGCCTATTAGTGACTCATCCTAGTTTTACTATCTTAGATGAAGCAACTAGTGCTTTGGATTTGAATAATGAAGGGAATTTATATCAACAGTTACAAGAGGCGAAAACAACATTTATTAGTGTTGGCCATAGAGAAAGTCTACTTGATCATCATCAATGGGTTCTAGAACTTGTAGAAAATTCTAGTTGGAAACTCCTGAGTGTCAACGATTATCGCCATCAAAAAACAATTGTTCAGAATTCTTCCCAAAATTCTGAAATTACTTCCTAATCAAGAGTCCTAAAATCTCATTTCCATGTGATTAAGCAGCCACTAAAATTCAAAATCCAAAGTAGGACTAATTTTGCACTGGTAAACTTTGTACTCATAACCGTTAATCGCTGGTAAAGACTGACTATGCTCTGTGCAATTTTTTACAGCTTCGTCAATAGGAGCATGGAAATTTACCAGCCATAAATCAAAGAAATGTGGTAATTGATTGAGGGTATTTTCTAGAGTTCTAGTAGCTAAATTGACATCTTTATCTTGATGAGCTAACAAAAATAATGGTGCAGGATTTGTCACATTTTTGATTCTGAATTCCCTAGCTATACCCATCATTTCCCCGATTTGAACGTGAGTAATTTGGGTAGTAGCAATGAGTACGGGAACTTGAGATGTTTGTTGAATTAATCTCACAAATAAATCAGGGCGATAGTATTTTTGATATCCCAGATTGCAGATAACTGTAATTGCACTCAAAAATCCCATCATCCAAATTAATATCACGGCTTTTTTCTGCTGGAAATTTTGCCAAATGACAGCTAAATTCGCCCCTAGCAAAACGATAACAGCCGGGAAGTAGACAAAGTTATAACGCGCACCTCTAGTTAAGTCTATGCCCAGGAAATAGGTAAATACAAAAAATAGGGCGATCGCACCTATCACTAATCCAATTAACACCCGTGTTTCTAATTGCGTTTCTGGTGTCTGTAATTGTACTTTCAATGCCCTGGCGAAAATCGGTGCAGCCCAAATTATAAAGATGAGCATCACTAAACCGGAAGCAATCACAATCCATAACTGTGGCGATTCTACTGGTAACAAGTACAACATTGTTACCCAAGCAGCAAAAGCTTGAAAAAATGGACTTATCCAGGCAAATCCTACACGGGGTTGCTGTATCCAGTCTGTTAATTTATCACCATAGCTATTCTGTAAAAAGACTGGTAGCCAAACTATACCAGTGATAAACGTACCTAAAATCACAGCATAGATGCGCCGCCAAGGGGGAGATAAAAATACTTTGGGGAATATTTTGGGGCTATTATGAATTTTGCGCCCAGCTAAAACTATTAATACTAAGCCTTCTGTAAACAGAGTCAGCACAAAGAAATAATGGGTGGCGATACCCAAAGCATTAATAATTATCCATGACAACGCTAAGGGAATGGGTAGCTGTGTTTGGTTTTGGATGTGGCGTGTAGTAATCACAAAGCAGGTGAGGGAAGCAATCACCCACAAGATGGCTAGAGTATAGTGACGGGCTTCTTGTGCCAAAAAAATCGCGTATGGTGAGACAGCCATCATCGCCGCCGCTAAATGAGCTACAATTCGGGAACGAAAAACAATCCAACCGAAGATATACATCGCCGGAATCGAAATAGCCCCGAAAATCGCCGCTAAAGATCGCGCCCCCCACAAAGATACTAAACCCTGTTGTGTGGGAAATAACTGCATCCACAGATGGGATAAAGCAAAGTAAATCGGGGGGTGGTTAGTTTCGTGGCTGAGGTGTTTCCAGACATCATTGAGACTGGCTGCGGCGTGTGGTTGCAGTGGTTGCAATAATATCTCAGGAGCGATCGCTTGATCTAGAGGTACTCCTAGAAAACTATTCCCTAAGCTAAACACCAATGTGGAAAATTCATCAGTCCAAGGGGGCTTGGCTGTAAGATTGGTTAAACGTAAGCCCAGGCCGATGATGAACCACAAAAGTAACATCAGAGGATGAAACCAACGAGATGTCATGGTAGAGTGCCAGTTATACAAACGCATCTATAAATTTTTGTGTCAATTTGTATATCTTAGACTTCCATCGTTGATTTAAGTTCGCTGATTATTTTACGTCAGTAACTCGCCAGCTGAGTTTTAAGTTTACCCAGAAATTCCAGATGGTGGCGATCACGATCGCAATCAGGTTAGCAATATAGCGATTGCGAATTAAGAAATTAAACACCACATTTAATACTAAAACGTTCAACATTAACCCCGCCAAGCAAATCGCGTTGAATTTTAAAAATCTTTTTAACCGTTGATGCCATTGTTGCTGTCTCATGGAGACATCCGCAAATGTCCAAGCATCATTCCACAAGAAATTATTAAAAATGGCAATTTCTCCAGCGATAATTTTACTGCGAGTCAACGGTAAGCCCAAGGTAGAAGGATCACTGAGTAAATACAGCATCGCCATATCGACAAACACCCCACTTAAGCCCACCAAGCCAAACCGCAAAAATCGCCCCATAGGAAAATTTGCTGCTAGCTGATTAATGCGTTTCAGGCGACCTGTGGATAAACGTAATCGGATTAAATGGTGAATATATTCAACATATTGCTTCCACGTTACCTTGCTTTCACCTTCTTTGCGCTCACAGAATACATAGCCAACTTCCGCAATCTTTTGGATATTACCCCGTCCAATTACTTCTAGCAGAATTTTATAACCTACAGGGTTGAGTGTCGCCCCAGCAATGCTGCTACGTCTGACCATAAAATAACCACTCATCGGGTCAGAAACTCTCCCCAAGACTCCTGGTAAGATAATTAAACCTAATATCTGCGCGCCACGAGATAAGAAACGTCTAATAGCACTCCAACTACTCACACCGCCCCCATCCACATGACGGCTAGCGACTGCCATATCTGCTCCCTGGGAAATTTGCGACAATAGTTGTGTCAATACTTCTGGTGGATGCTGCAAATCTCCGTCAATCACACCTAAAACTTGACCCCTAGCAACTTGCCAACCCCGAATCACGGCTGAGGATAATCCCCTTTCCCCTTGTCGCCGCATCACCCGCAATTGTGGATATTCCTTGGTTAATAATTGCGCCACTTCCCACGTCAAATCAGGACTATCATCATCGACAACAATTAATTCGTAGTCTTCAGGAATATATTCATTTAATGTCTGAGTCAAAATTTGTACGACACTGTGAATATTGTCCCGTTCTTTGTAAGTGGGAATTACCAACGAAAAGCCAATATCTGATGCAATTTCTCCCTCATTAATAGGTGGTAAATCAGAAATCTGTAAAGGGCCAGTGGGAACTGCTAATAACGTGCTGGATGAGTTGACATTCATAAACTAGATTAAAAATAATACAATAGAGTTTACAAACTGATGCTTTTCCGTATCAACAGATGTGAATTCGTGATCTATGTAGCTTTTGAAACTGAACATCAGCACATTACCTTTAAGTATATTATGCACAAGGTTAGTAAAATCAGCCAAAACTGAAAATCAATCATGGTGATTGTGCCAGCTTTTTACTTAATTTGAGTTCATATATAGGATTCCTATTTGATTTTTGAACAGAACTCAGTACACTTTGATTTCTTCTTTCCTTCTTTCCTTTTCCCTGTTCCCTGTTCCCTGTTCCCTGTTCCCTGTTCCCTCCATACGCAAATAATTTCAGGAATCAAAGCTGATTCCTATAGGAATCATATTTGATTTGGAGAAAAGAACTCAGTACAACTATGTTACTTCTTTTCCTGTTCCTTATTTTCTTTCATTGATTGTGAGAGTGGGTGTAAAGCTTGAGAGTAAAATCGTCTATGTCCATTGTCCCTCTGAGATTTTGAGTTTGTTGGAGATTAAATTTCGGCGATAAAACTTGCTGAATATTCTGCTGTGCTGTCTGGATTTCTGCGGCTGTTTTTAACCTAGACCAAACAGGATCGGCACTGTCTAACCAAATAACTCGTTGATATTGATTTTTTTCATCGTTTAATACGTTGGCTAAGGAATCTGCTAATTTATTCGGACTTTCCGCTAATAGCATCACAGGCAGTTGTGGAGGAATATAATAAGCTAGGCGCATCACATGACCCCAAGCTTTAGAATTCATCGCAATTAGTGTTGAGTGATTGTTTTCTTGGGTAACTACATTGGCAATTTGATGGAATACGGTACGTTGTCTCAAACTAAAATCACTAATGCCAATTCCCAGGTACAATATTAATAAACTAGCAGCTATAATGGTGCGTTTTTGCTGGGATACTGCTCGTTCTAGCCACACAACAAATAATAGTAAACATCCAGGTAGAATAATAATCGTTGTTCTGCCCCAACCAAAACCCAAGGTATTCTTTTTAGTAATAATATCTACAGCTAAACTTAGTAATAAAGGGGAGATACCTAAAATTACAGATGTAAACAAATTTTGCTGTTCATTTTTATGCCACAGATGCAAACTACAGATGAGCATAAAAACTACCACTAACACCCCAAAAGCGGCAACGCTGATCACTGGTAAACGTGTTACCCAATCACCTACCAATATATTAGTGCCGAGGGTGTAAAAGAAATCTTGTAGATGGTTGAAAAATGCGGTGATGATTCCTTGTTGAGCCGTAAACCGATTCAAGTCAGCATTGCGGAGTTGTCTAATTCCACCCCAGAGAAACCAAGGTATAGTGACCATAACCGCAGTAGCTAAACGTAAGCCATGTTGCCACCAATGTTTTCGATCAAGATAAATTACTAAAATTGCCAGAGTAATTACCCAATAAGCATATAAATAAAATGTGAGTAACCCAGCTGCCACGGCTGTAATGAAGAGAATATCCAAGAATAACCGATGCTGTAGATTTTTGGTAGATGGCTCTGTTGGCTGATGATTAATTATATGTATCAGTGCAACTGCACTGAGTGAAGTCCACAACACCAAAGGCGCATACATTCTCACGTTAAGAGAATGAAATAGATAAAAGGGGTTAACGGCGATAAAGGCTGCAAGTAATAAGCCGCTACGGTGGTTGAGGAGAACTTTACCTAAGCTGTAACTACTAAAAATCGCTGCAATACTAAATAGTACATTCAAACTCCGCATCGCGGCTTCGCCGTTACCAAAAAGACGCAACCATAAATGTTGACTCAGAAAAAATATCGGTGGGTGAGGTTCTCCATTGAGTAAATTCAAAATCAGCTTTTTGATGGTGGAAATCAGATCACTCAGATTCGATTCCAAAGGTAGCTTTAGTAAAGAGGTATAATCGGCTAACAGAACTGGTAAGTCTCTGGGTGTGCTATAGCCACCTTTGTTTCCATTAGAAAGCAGTAATGAGAGAACTTCGTCGTACCAAAACTCTCGACTACCTAAATTTACTATTCTCAACAGTATAGCGATCGCGATCGCCGCTAAAGCTAGTTTTTCCACAGAAACCAGCTTCTTCGAGTTAATCAATGGCAAACCTAAATCCATATATTTACTGATATTTAATTGTCATTCTAATTACATAAATTTGGCATTCTTTGACAATTTAATGACTCTCTGACTATTTTCACAAGGGGATATTTACTTATAGGTAAATACAATTTTTCTATGGTGATAAAAGCTATTTAGTTAAGAAGAATATTTTTTGATTAAACAAGGCTCCAAAATTTGGCTAACATATAAATAAGCCACAGCAATCACTTCATTAATATCTTTGCGTAAAAAATTCAGCAGAGTTAAAGTTTCTGTATTTTTACTAGGATCAAAATATTTAATTCCCAGATAAATATTGATATGTAAACCAATGACAAACAATGCGGTAAAGATAGCACCACTAATAAATAAAAAAGTAAAGTAGACTAAGGAAAAATAACTGAATAAATGATTCTCTATACTAGAAAAATATTCTCGGCATCTGCTAACCGCGATCGCGGCGATAATTCTTCTACAACTTGCAACGCCTGAACACCCAAAGGATGATGATAAACAATTTGATTGATCAGAAAAAAGCGGGTGATCATTGTCGTGAGGCAGAGGAGAAATATTGCCTGGTGATATTTAATCAGTGTAAATTTTCCGAAACTATGAAAGTTGTGTGATTTTCTAGTAAAATTAAACTTACAAATAATAATTGTAGAATTGTTGTTGTAGCTGTTTTAGCTGAATTTTTATTAATTGATTGTGCAGAAAAATCCTATTGATGCTATTGTTAGACGTTCTCTGATGGGGGATGATTTATCCCCAGCAGAAGGAGTGTTATTAGTAACACAAACTGACCCTGGGGCGATCGCAGCTATTCGTGCTACGGCTGATCAACTCCGCCAGCAGCAAGTCGGTGATACTGTTACCTACGTAATTAATCGCAATATCAACTTTACTAACATTTGTGAGCAGCACTGTAGTTTTTGTGCATTCCGGCGGGATGCGGGGGACGCAGGTGCTTATTGGTTAGATTGGACGCAAATTCTCGAAAAATCCCAAGATGCGGTGCGGCGTGGTGCGACAGAAATCTGTATGCAGGGAGGATTAAACCCAGAAGCCCAAATTGAGGGGAAATCTCTCACCTACTACCTGAAGTTAGTAGCAACCATCAAGCAGGAGTTTCCCCAAATTCATCTGCACGCCTTTTCCCCACAAGAAGTGCAATTCATTGCCAGAATTGATGGCTTGACCTATGCTGAAGTGATCGCAGCTTTACGAGATGCTGGGGTAAATTCAATGCCCGGAACAGCCGCAGAGGTTTTAGATGATCAGGTGCGGCGTGTCCTGTGTCCAGAAAAAATTGACACCGCTACTTGGTTAGAAATTGTCAGTACAGCCCATAAACTAGGCTTGCACACCACCAGCACCATGCTATCGGGACATATTGAAACACCATCCCAACAAATTGGACATTTAGAAAAATTGCGATCGCTCCAACAAACCGCCGTCCAAAAAGGATATCCTGCCAAAATCACCGAATTTATTCTCTTACCCTTTGTGGGACAAGAAGCCCCCAAATCCTTACGTCGTCGTGTGGGACGTGATCAACCAGTCCTAGCTGATGCTTTACACTTAAGTGCAGTAGCGCGGATTTACTTAGGTAATTGGATTTCTAACCATCAACCCAGTTGGGTAAAACTGGGCTTAAGTGGTGCAACAGAAGCCTTAGTTTGGGGTTGTAATGATATTGGTGGCACATTAATGGAAGAACACATCACCAGTATGGCGGGTGCTGTCGGTGGTACTTTTATGGATGTCACCACTCTACAAACTGCGATCGCTTCCTTGGGTAGACCATACCAGCAACGAGACACCTTATATCAAAAAATCAATCAGTCTGGTTTAGCGATCGTGTGATACCAATTTTGGATTTTAGATTTTAGATTTTAGATTTTGGATTTCACAATATTGTCTATCCCAAATGGGTGTGAAAATAATTCTTTACTTAAAACCCTCTCCACCCAAAACTGAGGATAATGCTACATTTAACGCCTACCCACAACACCTAACTTGATCTTCAAGATACCAATCCAAGATACGATGGACGTTGATTTACGTATAGTTTTAAATAATGCTTATGAAGCGGTATTGGTCGCGTCTGCTTGCTCTCGTCTTGGTTGTTGCCATAGGCTTAGTAGGCTGTGGTAGCCCAGATAGCTTAACAGGGGATTACCGTCAAGATACCTTGGCTGTAGTTAGTGTTCTCAAGCAAGCTTTAGAAGTATCCCCTGATTCGCCAGAAAAAGCGGCAATTCAAGCAGAAGCACGACAAAAAATAAATGATTTTTCGGCTCGCTATCAAAGGGTTAACTCGGTTTCAGGCCTGAGTTCCTTTACAACTATGCGAACAGCCCTCAACTCTTTGGCTGGTCACTACAGTTCTTACCCCAATAGACCTGTACCAGAAAAACTCAAAAAGCGTTTAGAACAAGAATTTCAGCAGGTAGAAGCCGCACTCCGACGAGGGGCTTAACCTCGCCCTCTGCTAGATTCATAGGAGTCAGCGAAAAGAGCAGGGGAAGCAGGGGGAGAAGAGGAGCAGGGGGAGTAAACCCCATACTCAAAAGTAGGGGTTTGAATATTCACACCTTACCCTCAATGCAAGCAGTCTTGGCAAAAATATTTTTCTCTTCTCCATAGCTAAAGCTACGGGCTTGAGTAAATTCCAGGGCGAACAGTTTTTCTTTCTACCCCTGCTTTATTTGGTCAGGAGTCAGCTATACTTAGGACTCTTGACCACAAAATTGTCGATTTTCAGGCATGAAACAGCAAAGACTATTCAAGCCCAAATCTCAATTCCAAATTTAGTATCAGTTTTTATCTGCTATCTTAGTGTTGAAAGCTACTCTGTCTTGAGTTTCGAGTATAAAATAATAATTAATAATGTTGGGTGCAGAGTAACATCAATTGGTCGAAACATGGCTCATGACAGCAAAAAGCTACGGTTATAGTAGGATAGGCGATCGCTTGCCTGCCAATGAGATTAAGGATAAATTAAAATCACTCATCGAGCAGGCTGCATCGATAGACACTCATTTAGCGAAAAAATTAGATGAGATAAATCGCTGGGTCAAAGATATTAAACCTGGTTCTTTAACCGCTAAACCGTTAGTGCTGGCTTTTTTGCTAGAAGTGATTACAGATTCGACAATCTGGCTGATTATTCAATCTCTACCGTCAGAGGCAGAAAAAGCAGCTAAATTCGCACAAATGACACCGAATGAAAGATACTGGTACGGATATCTGTTTCCCAAATGGATTAATGCGACTGATGCAAAATTCTACATTTGGAAACAAAAATTAATGGCAGGAGAGTTTAATCAAGAAGATGATGATATCATAAGAGCAATAGCGCAACAAATTGCCAGTCGCAATGGAAATGTTTGGCAGCGTTATATTGCTGATCTTTCTATGGCTACGGATTTAATAGTTAGTAATCATCAACAACAGCCACTCTGTATTCAAATTACCAGCGTGAGTGAAGAACTAAATCGGCAGAAACACCAAGCATGGGAAAATACGCTACGGTCTTGGGAAATAGAAAGAGGATTATTCCTAAGTTACAATCCTCAAAATGCGAATTTCATCAATCAACTAGTGAATATCACTCTATACAACAGTGACTCTCTAGCTGAGGGCAAATATTTAAAATTCTCTTAACTGTTGTTGCGAATTGCGTATTTTATCAATTTGCCAATGATGGCTGAACATGGCTAACCACAAAGAAACTCATAATTATAATTACCAGATGGAAACATTTACTGAAGCTTTAGCAACAGCCAGAACAATGCAGCAAGACTGGCTAAGTTATGGTTTAAATTTTATCCATCTTTACGTTGATGATGTAGATGGAGACTGGCTAGAAACTTGGGGAAATGACGAAATCTTTGCTAATCCAGTATTAGACAAGATTAAAGAATTCCTAGTCAGTGATGATATTGTTGCTGTCCAGTTAAGAAATTATTTAGGCGATCGCTCGCTGTTTGATTTAGCGGTTAACTTAGAAGAAATGTGGCGAATTACTCCCACTAGCGATAGATTAACTACTGTCAAAAATATTTTAGCTATCGGCGAAACAGCAGATGAAGAGCTATCTAACTTAGCCGACAGCTTGTTAAAAACGCTAACAGAGATTCTGTGAGAAGTTGAACTATATTAGCAGCAAAAATTAGTTTTTAGCGACTCCCAGAAAATAAATTATCCAATTTCTGAGTCAGACATCGTTTTTTCCCCTGCTCCCTGCCCCCTGCCCTCTACCTACACAGTGATAGTATATTTTTTAAGTTGGAAATCCCCTAGCGGACAGGCACAGCTTGTAATTGCTGGACGTGCTTCTTAAAAATATACCATGTTTGTCCTTGCTGATTACAAGCCAAAGTTTTATCAAAGGTGACGGTGTAATAATCGCGAAGTTTTTCTATGCGATTGCCGTCCTTAAATTCCGTCTGACTAGTGCGATTATCGTTAATAGTAGCAACAAAAAACTTATCCCCAGTCCTGACACCACACTTTTTACTATTGTCCTGAATTTGTCCAGACTGAAGAAACCAGTTTTCTTGTAACTTGAAAGTAGTACCGCCATTGGCAGTTACCCTTAAAATCCGAATTACAGGTATACTTTGAGTTTGAGAATGCACAGCTTGAGGAAACGCCACAGTCAACGCCCCAAATACCACACCTAACCCAGCCATTACAGGTTTCTGATACAACCTAGTTTTGCCAATAGCCATTGAGAATTTCCTTAATATTCAGTATGATTTACATTGTCATTGGCATGATTTTACACGAATCTTGATTCTAGGTAAATCTAGAATTTTAAATGCAGATAATGTTTACCTCTGATTGTTAAAAGTAGTCATTAACACTGTATAGGTTCACAGAAATCACAGAAAATTCAGTCGAGTAATAAAGACTGAATAAGTTAAGTGGATGTGCTAATGATGATCCTCTATCGGAGCGATCGCATAACGTATAACATTTCAGAATTGTTCGCCTACAGGTTAAGCTGAATGAAAGTAGCAATTTGTTGCACTTTTTAGATTAAATTCGCTATCCCTGTTAATTTTTTATTTTCCCTGCTTGAGAAACCTGGAATGCTAGACCAAATTTTTGACTCCCTGCACTTTCATCTCAGCATAGAAGCTTCTATAGTCCTACTGATATTGGTATTTTTAGAAGCAGTCCTCTCTGCTGATAATGCGATCGCACTTGCAGCCATAGCCCAAGGACTAGACAACAAAAAACTAGAACGTCAAGCACTCAATATTGGTTTAGTTGTCGCCTATGTGCTGCGAATTACCCTATTGTTAACTGCCACGGAAGTCCAAAAGTTTTGGCAATTTGAACTCCTGGGTGCAGCCTATCTGTTGTGGTTGGTATTCCAACACTTTACCTCCGCAGAGTCAGAAAACGACCATCATCATGGGCCGCGTTTCACTTCCTTGTGGCAAGCTATACCAGTAATCGCCTTCACTGACTTAGCCTTTTCTTTAGATAGCGTGACAACCGCGATCGCCGTATCTCAAGAAAAGTGGCTAGTCCTCACCGGAACTACCATCGGTATTATTACCCTGCGCTTCATGGCTGGTTTATTTATCCGTTGGTTAGATGAATTTGAAAACTTAGAAGACGCGGGATATATTACCGTCTCCTTAGTGGGTTTGCGCCTGTTATTGAAAGTCATCAACGACGATTTAGTCCCACCAGAGTGGCTAATGATTACCGCGATCGCCCTAATTTTAGCTTGGGGATTTTCCAAACGCACCGTTACAGAAACACCCGAAATAGAACCAGAGAAAAGTGAAGTGACGAAATGAGGGACTGGGGACTGGGGACTGGGGAGACAATGAAGGCAGAATTTACTTCAATGCCCAATACCCAAAATTCTTTAATTTTGAATTTTGAATTTTGAATTGATTAGCCCCCTGCCCCATTCCCTATGAAATTACTCGTGCAACCAGGGTGTTAAATGAGGTTGCCAGTTGACTAATTCTTCGTCTTTAAACCACAGACTAACTTCGCGCACAGCAGTTTCTGGTGCATCAGAACCGTGAATCAGGTTACGGCCGATGTTAATGCCGAAATCACCCCGAATTGTTCCTGGTTCTGCGGTTAAGGGATTGGTCGCACCGATGATTTTTCTTGCAGCAGCAATCACACCATCACCTTCCCACACCATCGCCACTACGGGGCCAGATGTGATAAATTCAACTAGGCTGGGAAAGAATGGTCTTTCGCGGTGTACATCATAGTGTTGTTCAGCCAATTCCCGGCTGACTTGCAAAAATTTCAACCCAACTAGGGTAAAACCTTTTGTTTCAAAGCGACGGATAATTTCGCCTACTAGTCCACGTTGTACGCCGTCTGGCTTAATTGCTAAGAATGTGCGTTCCAAAGCTATCTCCCAAGAAGTAATAAAATTTGCAAACTGTCAAGAGTCAAAAGTCAAAAGTCTACAGTTTAAAGTCTCACAGTTTTCACTATTGACCATTGACTGCGGCCTATTGACTATTGACTATCAACCAATCAGAGTTTATCTCAAGAGTGCATATACGTTGCTAAGTGAATGCGTTAAATTGTTTATTCGTGGGTGAAACACAGAGGTTAGACATGGGTGTTGAGTCAACTGCTACATCGGATGAAGTGGTGAAAGTGCCATCTAACGGCAATAAACTAGAAGGAAAAGGTCATAAACACAAGAAGCTATTACCACCAAGTACAGGGGATGTTTCTCGTGCTTGGAAGATTGAGGATAGCGAAGCCTTGT
The DNA here is from genome assembly GCF_050235535.1 of Aliinostoc sp. HNIBRCY26. GTDB lineage: Bacteria > Cyanobacteriota > Cyanobacteriia > Cyanobacteriales > Nostocaceae > Trichormus. The sequence continues at coordinate 58,051 of NZ_CP189852.1, read as the reverse complement.
ACCGCATTGAAGGTTGGGGACAACCTTATTTCTCAATTAATGCGGCTGGTCATGTGACTGTTTCTCCCAAAGGCGATCGCGGTGGTTCTCTAGATTTATTTGAATTAGTGAACGCTTTAAAGCAGCGTAATTTAGGACTACCCCTATTAATTCGCTTTTCCGATATTTTGGAAGACAGAATTGAACGGTTGAATGCTTGTTTTGCCAAAGCGATCGCCCGATACAATTACCCTGGGGTATATCGTGGAGTCTTCCCTGTCAAATGTAACCAGCAACGGCATTTGATTGAAGATTTGGTCAGATTCGGCAAACCCCATCAGTTTGGTCTAGAAGCCGGTTCTAAACCAGAATTAATGATTGCCTTAGCGATATTGGATACCCCAGGCGCATTACTGATTTGCAACGGCTACAAAGACCGAGAATACATCGAAACAGCGATGTTAGCCCAAAGACTAGGGCAAACCCCCATCATCGTGCTAGAACAAGTCGAAGAAGTCGATTTGGTGATTGCGGCTAGTCATCAACTGGGAATTAAACCGATTTTGGGTGTACGGGCAAAATTAAGTACCCAAGGCATGGGACGCTGGGGAACATCCACAGGTGATCGCGCCAAGTTTGGGCTGACAATTCCCGAAATTATCCAAGCCGTTGACAAATTGCGCGAAGCCGATTTGTTAGGTTCTTTGCAGTTGATGCACTTCCATATCGGTTCGCAAATTTCCGCCATTAATGTGATTAAAGATGCCATCCAAGAAGCTAGCCGGATTTACGTAGAATTAGCTTCTCAGGGTGCAGATATGAAATATCTCGATGTCGGTGGTGGCTTGGGTGTAGACTACGACGGTTCTCAGACCAACTTCTACGCCTCGAAAAACTACAATATGCAAAACTATGCTAACGATATCGTGGCAGAGTTAAAAGATACCTGTGCGGAAAAGCAAATACCCGTACCGACCTTAATTAGTGAAAGTGGAAGGGCGATCGCTTCTCACCAATCAGTGTTGATTTTTGATATTCTCAGTACCAGTGAAGTCCCCTTAGATTTGCCAGAACCGCCACAGGAAGGCGAATCACCGGTGATCAATTACCTCTGGGAAACCTATCAATCGATCAACAAAGAGAACTATCAAGAGTTCTACCACGACGCAACCCAATTCAAAGAAGAAGCCATCAGCCGCTTTAACTTAGGAATTTTACGACTGCGGGAACGCGCCAAAGCTGAACGCTTATACTGGGCTTGCTGTCGCAAAATATTGAACATCATTCGCCAGCATGATTACGTACCAGATGAACTGGAAGACCTAGAAAAAATTATGGCTTCCATTTACTACATTAATCTATCAGTGTTTCAATCAGCACCAGATTGCTGGGCGATCGATCAGCTCTTCCCCATTATGCCCATCCATCGCCTTGGTGAAGAACCGACCCAGCGAGGAATTTTAGCAGACCTCACCTGTGATAGTGACGGCAAAATTGACCGCTTTATCGATCTGCGTGATGTCAAATCCGTGTTAGAGTTGCATCCCTTCCAACCAGGAGAACCCTATTATTTGGGAATGTTCCTCAACGGTGCTTACCAAGAAATTATGGGTAACTTACACAACCTTTTTGGCGACACCAACGCAGTGCATATTCAACTAACACCCAAAGGCTACCAAATTGAACACGTGGTCAAAGGCGATACCATGAGCGAAGTAGTCAGTTACGTACAGTACGACTCCGAAGACATGGTAGAAAACATTCGTCAGCGTTGTGAAAAAGCCTTAGAAGAAAAGCGCATCACTCTAGCTGAATCCCAAAGACTCCTGCAAACCTACGAGCAAAGTCTCAGAAGATACACATATCTCAATAGTTAAAAGTCCAGAGTCAATAGTCCAAAGTCAATAGTTCAAAGTGATCAACTTATATACACAGTTTTCACTAATGACTAATGTACGGGCGGGTTTAACCAAAATCTCTGTTTGACAACGTGAATCTCTCACAGAACCCGCCCCTACTAACTATTGACTATTGACTATTGACTAATGACTATTGGCTAAATCACATTCGTCCCCAACAACTCCTCAATGGCTTGTCTTTCCAAGGGTGTGGTTTCTGGTGGAGTCTGACGTGCATCCGTAATCAACCAGTCTAAAGCCGCAGCTTGTACATCAATGGCTGCACCTGTTTTATCGACGCAGTAACGCCCAAACACTAGCTTATCGACTAATCTGACTCCCGCACCTAAACGTGACCATTCAAAAATGACGCTGTTATCAACAGTCGCACCACTACAAATCCAGCAGTTAGGGCCAATCATCGCCGGGCCTACGATTTTCGCCCCGTCTTCAATTCTGGTCATCCCACCGATGTAAACTGGCCCTGTAATATCTACCTTGTCCCAATTGATAGCCACATTTAAACCAGTGTAGATACCTGGTGCAACTTTGTGACCAGGAATTTGGACGTTTTTAATTTCACCCAACAACACACCGCGAATCGCCCGCCAGTAGTCTGGAACTTTACCGATATCTACCCATTCAAAATCCATAGGAATGGCGTAGAAAGGCGCACCAATTTCTACCAATTTGGGAAATAATTGACTACCAATGTCATATTCCACACCAGAGGGGATGTATTTAAATACTTCTGGTTCAAAAATGTAAATACCCGTATTGATGTTGGTGCTGAGTGCTTCTTCTACTGAAGGTTTTTCTTGGAAGGCTTTGACGCGATTATCTGCATCAGTTACCACTACACCGTAACTAGAGACTTCTTCCAAGGGAACGGATTTGGAAATGATGGTAGCAATTGAACCTTTGGATTTATGCCACTTGACGGCGGCTGTCAAATCTAAGTCAATCAACGCGTCACCGCATAAAACTACAAAGGTGTCATCAAAAAACGGTGAGAAGTCTTGAATACGCCTCATTCCACCAGCTGATCCAATCGCTTCCCCGATAAGTTTACCTTCGTCATCAATTTTTCCTTCAAAGGAATAAGCAATTTGTACCCCAAATCTTTGACCATCACGGAAATAGTTTTCAATTTCTTCCGCTAAATGGCTAACATTGACCATAATTTGGTCAAAACCATGTTGACGCAGAAGTTCCACCAAAAATTCCATGACTGGCTTTTGCAGGATGGGAATCATCGGTTTGGGAGTCGTGTAGGTAATCGGACGAACACGAGTACCTTTACCTGCTGCGAGAATCATCGCTTTCATAATATTTATTCCTCAACCACAAGCCAGTTTAGTTTCATTGAATGATACTTAATCATCAGTTTTTATTTATTCTTTAGGTAGCCCCTCACAACAGGGATAACAGGAATTGACCGATTATCGCAACTGATGGATAGCTAGATTAGCTAGATTAAATTTCATCGGATTTTTGCTGTGACCCCACTACAAACACTTTGGTGTGGTCAAGTCACCGAATATTCTATCTTGCTTTGACTGGGAATTCTTTCAGCTCATCGGTTGTGGTAATCCTGAATTGGTGTGATTTACATTCGTAATTAGGCGGATCTTAATATCTTCGTAGAATTCCTCCTGCAATAGCTCTACTTTAGATTGCGCTGACAGCAGTAGCAACGCCCAGAAAACACTGACTACGTGGGTATTTTCTGATTCATGGTGAGCAGAGTTTGCAGTTGGCGGCTTTGTCTGTGTCCACAATTGTACGAGTTGTTGTAAATTTAGGTAATTTTGCTCTAAGAGTAATTCTTGTGCGGCAGAATGTAAAACTTGTTCTAGTTCACCAGCTACTTCAGTTAAGTTTTCTTGGTGCGCTAACTCCAGTGCTTCTCGCATACTTTTGACACTGGGTTGTCTTTTGAGACGCACTGGTTTGTCAACTTTTTGTACCAGTTTGAGCTGGTTCGCCATGATTTGCAATTGTGTGATTAACTCTTGCAATGTCACACGGCGTTTAGGAGGAGGCATTGCTGCCGGACGACGGCGCAAATGTCGCTCTAATTGTAAACGATGACCTTGTTGTAATAGTCCTAGTTCGCCATCTAATAAAGCATCATCTATGACTTCTTCTAGTTCATCTGTGGCTGTTGATAATTGCATTAAAGTATTAGCTTTAAATAGAACTAACATTGATGCAGAAAGAAAAGCCTGTCCAGATTGGGATAAGTCAGCTTCGTAGCCTCTGGCTGTTGTTTTGGGTGTCATTAGTTCTAAATAACGGTCAATCACATCAATGACTTGGACATCCCAAGGATCTATTTCCCCTTGTTCGGCTTGCTCAATTAGGAGTGTAATTGTTTCTAATAGCTCGGAGGCATCCATAAATAAAAGTATTTTAGATTTTAGATTTTGGATTTTGCGTTCGCGTAGCGTGTCGAAGACAAAAGTTCTGTAGGCGGGTTTCCCGCCGTAGGAAACTTTTCAAGACGGATTTTGGATTGAAAAAGCTCAAATTTAAAATTGCAAATCCAAAATTACAGATTCAGGAGGAAAAAAGCCAATTTCTATAGGCTTGAGAAAATTTCAGTGAGAGTATAGTTATCTGTTTTATTGAACAGTTGAGGAATTTTAACTTAATAATAGTGACAAATTAAATTAGAGACATAAAATACTTATCTTTCTAGAGAAAGGTGGATATAGAGGAAAATCTTATCAAAAGAAAGATGATTTTTACTCAATCAACTCTTGAAATAAAACTACACAATCCAGATTTATTTCATTGAGCTAGGAAGTTCATCCTATGACATTACTGTATATTGATGAGTTAAAGAATCTTATTGAGACTGTGCAAGCACCTTGTATTTCTTTGTATATTCCCATGCAAAAATCAGGGGCGGAAATTCGAGAAAATCCAATTCGCTTTAAAAATGCCATACGAGAGACGGAAAAACGCTTAGATGCGATCGCAATGCGCCATACAGAAACCCTAAACTTACTACAACCAGCAATGGAACTGGATCGAAATGATTTTTGGGAACATCAGGAACAGGGGTTAGCGGTGTTTATTTCCCCTGGAATATTTCGGTATTACTGTTTACCGATGCCAGTACCAGAGTTAGTAGTGGTGGGGAAGCAATTTCATTTGAAGCCATTGCTGCATTTAATTAATAGCGATCGCAAATTTTACCTCCTGACGCTTGCTCAACAAAACGTTCGCTTCTTTGAGGGCAATCACTATGATATTGAAGAAGTGACAGTAGAAAATATGCCGCCCAATTTAGAATCAGTGTTGTTGATACAGGATAACTCAGAAAAAGGTGTCCAGCACCGCATTGCTACAACTAGAGGCGGAACTGCCAACCCTTTCCAACATCCAGGGGAGGTTCATGGACAGGGAAACCCTGAGCATGATAGGCATCAAGCGAATATTCTACAATTTTGCTACGCCATTGATCAGGCATTACAGGAAAAATTGCGGGACGAACAAGCACCGTTAATTTTAGCGGGGGTGGAATATCTGCACCCAATTTACCGAGAAGCAAACACCTATTCTCATTTGCTATCAGAAGGAATCACAGGAAATCAAGAACTGACAGACCTTAAAGAATTACACCACCAAGCTTGGTCAATTGTGGCACCAATGGTAGAACGACAACAACAGCAGGCGATGTCTACGACGGGCTTCGCCTACGCACTTTATCAACAACTAGCCGGAGAAAATCAGCATCAAACTTCTGCTGATATCAAAGAAATCGTCCCAGCCGCCTATTACCAAAAAGTTGATACCCTGTTCGTTTCTCTCAGACAGCAGATTTGGGGTAAATTTGACCCCGATAACATGACTGTAGATTTACATCCCGAACCACAGCCAGATGACGTGGATATGTTAGATTTTGCAGCTGTCCACACCTTTTTAAATGGTGGTCAAGTTTACACATTAGACACAGCAGAAATACTTAAAAATCAGCCCGTAGCGGCAATTTTCCGATATTGATGATTTTGATGATGTGTTAAAAACCAGGGGTGTAGTTCTAAGTCTCAATTCTATCTGTTTTCCCCCTATACCCCTAGACCCCATACCCTGATTCAAACATGAATACTATTCATCAATCTATTAGTAAATTTTTAGTCAGTTTAACTTTATTGGGAGGATTGACAGCGATCAATCAACCGGCGCAAGCGGATACAATTACTGGAGAATCAGGTAATGTCCGAGCCGAAATCTCTTTTGAAAAACCCGAAGAATTTCAGTATAAGAATGTCCGTCTACAAATTAAGCGTGCAGGTAAAACAGTTTTAAATCAAAATTTGCCCCAGGAAAGTGAATACGATAGACCAATTGGGGGTTTATTTACTGATAAATTACCGGTGTTAGATTTAGATGGCAACAAAGAGCCGGAAGTCATGGCTGATTTCTTTACAGGTGGGGCGCATTGTTGCACCTATTCTTTAATTTATCGCTATAACAGCAAATCTCAGCAGTATCAAAAAATTAGACACGACTGGGGTAATGGTGGTTATCAACTCAAAGATTTAGATAAGGATGGTAAACCAGAATTTATCAGTCGAGACGATCGCTTTGCTTATGCTTTTACATCTTACGCGGCTTCTGGCTATCCCATCCAAATTTGGCAATATCGTCAAGGCAAAATGATTGATGTTACCCGCCGCTATCCCAAAGAAGTCGCCAGTCACGCCGCAGAAGTCTGGAAAACCTATACGGAAATTCGACAACAAGGCGAAGACGAGGGTAAAGGGTTTTTAGCTGCGTACCTAGCTGATAAATATTTACTCGGTCAAGGTCAGGATGGCTGGCGACGTGTCCAGCAAGCTTACAAAAAAAGCGATAGAAATCAATACTTTACTGAACTACGCAAATTCTTACGAGAAACAGGTTACACAAGAAGCGGGGTAAAATAGGCAGGGGGCAGGCTTCCGCCGTGAGCGTCAGCCGAACGGGAGCAGGGGGAGAAGAATTCAATGATACCCATTTGAGATAGAGAGTCTTTTTTCTAACGGTGGGAATAGTTTTACGATCGCTGTCTAATTTACTGTTCCACTTTTTCGATATTACCGATTTTGAGCCAGCCTTCTTGTTTACTGCCTTCAGTACGAATTTTTACCCAGCTTTTATCTTGATTTGCTTCTAAAACAATCACTTGCTCATTAAACGCCACACTGCCTACTCGTTCAGCATCTTGTTGCGCTGCTACACGCAAACTCACCCCTTCTTCCCAAGTAATACGCCCTTTATAAGCTCCTGGTGGTAATGCTTCAGGTGTTTCTGTGGAAGTGGGCGTTGGGGAAGGGGTAGGAGTAGGAGAGATTGCTGATGTAGGTGTAGTTTTTGCATTCGTTTTTTTAGGCGTTGGAGTCGCAACAGTAGGGCTATCATTTGCATAAATTGGCCTAGCTGGAGGTATAGAAGTCCGATTCATGAAATAGAGGGCGACAGCTACACCACTACCAACTAAAACAGCGATCGCTAACAAAAATCCCAATATAAACTTTAATAAACCAGAAATCATAGTTAAATCCTTAGTCATTAGTCAATAGTCAATAGTCAATAGTCAATAGTCATTAGTCATTAGCACCTTGTCTACCTTGTCCCCCTTGTCTACCTTGTCCCCTTTATCTCCCCTACTTTAGTCAATAGTCCATATTAATTCATGGTTTAGTGTGAATTATGGACTATTAACTGTGAATTTACCAACTCTTGGGAAATACGAAAAATTCCCAGTCCCCAGTCCCCAGCCCCCAATCCCTAATCCCCAGCCCGCAGTTTACCAAAGGTATCGCTTAAGGGACTATGCTTTGAAGCTAAACGCGCTCTCCCTGCTGCTGCCCATTCTTGGAGTTTTTGAATTTGTTCTACAGCTGTACGAGCTAAAGGGATAATTTGACTAGCAGCTTCTAAAATGTCATCGGTGGTAAAGTCTCGGTTTTGACTGAATCCAATGTGCATGGCTTCTACTAAAGTTTGCTCAATTTCTGCTCCCGAAAAATCTGGTGTTTCATATGCTAGTCGGTTAATGTCATAATTTTTCAGACTGTGGGGGCGCAGTCGGGATAAATGGACGTTAAAAATAGCTTTTCTTTCGTCTTGGGTGGGTAAACCAACAAAGAAAATTTCATCAAATCTACCTTTGCGGAGCATTTCTGGTGGTAAGGCTTGGATATCGTTGGCGGTAGCAACTACGAATACAGGTGATTTTTTTTCGGCTAGCCAAGTGATAAATGTACCAAATACACGGCTAGTTGTTCCCGCATCACCTTTACTACCGAGTCCAGAAAAGGCTTTATCTATTTCATCAATCCACAAAACGCAGGGTGCGAGGGCTTCTGCTACTTGAATCATTTGGCGGGTGCGGGATTCTGATTCACCCACTAAACCAGCAAATAAGCGTCCTACGTCTAAGCGTAACAGTGGTAAATGCCAATGATGAGCGATCGCTTTGGCTGTTAATGATTTCCCAGTTCCTTGAATCCCCACTAACAATAAACCTCTGGGATGGGGTAAACCATACTGACGCGCCTTTTCGGTAAATGAACCACCCCGACGTAATAACCAATCTTTAAGGTTATCTAGTCCGCCGATATCAGATATTTGCTCTGTGGCGGGGTAAAAGTCGAGAATTTGGGTTTGGCGGATGGTTTGGCGTTTTTCTTCCAAAACTAAATCCACGTCTTCTGGCTGTAATTCTCCGTGGGTGGCGATCGCTCTGGCTAAAACTCGGCGTATCCTTTCCATAGATAGCCCTTGGCAAGAACGCACTAAATCATCTAAAACTCTGCCAGATAAATTATTACCAGTGGCTTGCAGTAGGCGTTCTACTTCGGTTTTAATTTCGGGTGCGGCGGGTAAAGGAAATTCGACGACTGTTAAAACTTCGGTTAAGTCATCAGGAATGGCAATGCGGGGTGATAATAAAACGATATTTTTCGGTTGTGACTTGAGGAGTCTGGCTAAGTTGCGGAGTTTACGAGCGATCGCCACATCTTCTAAAAAGCGGTGATAGTCTCGTAAAATCAAGACTGCTGGGGCTGTGGCTGGTAATTTTTCGATAAATTCTAAAGCTTGCAGGGGGTTACGTCGTCCAAAGCCTTCGTCATTAGGATTTCCTTGATAGCCATCTACAAAATCCCAAGTATACACAGGGCGATTCCCTTGATTTGTGGCTTCTTCTCGAATGGCTGTTTCTACCCGTTCCTCTTCATAGGTGGGAATATAAATTAACGGGTAACGAGCGCGTAGCAGCAGTTTAAACTCTTCGCGAAAGTTCATAATCAGACAGTTAGTCGTTAGTTGCTCTTGAAGGCAATGTACAACTTTCTTTCACCAAATTCCTACTGCACTGTGCAGCAAGTTTAACGTAAACCTTGCTGTTGTAATAATGTATTTGCCCAAGCTACATCCGTTTCTGGCAGGGGTGGAACTAGGTCTTGTGTATAATCTATAGCTAAATCAAATCCGGCGCGATCGTATACGCCATCTATTAATACTTTTAAGTTGATTGTTGGTTCTGTGTCGTCCCGACGTAAGGGTAATACAAAGCTAGGAATCTGTTCTCGCAAGTCAAAAGGATATAATTCTGCTTGGGGACGGGATTTGCTGCGACTGACTAAAATCCGATAATGGGATGGAATTGGCACCCCCAAAATAGGCATAGTTTCACCACTGCGTAACAAGTCGATTTCTACTAGATTAGTCGAGCTACCTAATATTTGCTGACGTTTGGTTTCATATGCTTTTCTTCCCTCCCCAGGACGTTTATTTTTGGGTGACAACACCTCAATGACTGTGATCACTTCGCCAGTTCCCACTTCTCGCACCTCTAAATATGCTTCCCTGACTTCTTCGGGGATGGGAACGCTGACAGTAACAGGTTTTGTTGGTGGAGATGCGACGGCTATTATAGATTTTTCTGGTTCTGGATTAGTCAGGGAACGACTCACAACTACATCAGGAATTCCCACTAAAACAGAGTTTTCATCTGTCATTTGATATACGCGCTTTTCTACCGCTACTCGGTATTTGGGTCGGAGTTGAGGCGCAATTTCATCTGCTATAGCAATAATTAATCTACTGTGAACTTCTGGCCAAAGCTCTCGATTTTCAAGGTAAGGATTCATCCCTGGAAACGGTGAAGGCATGGGTTTTTGATGATAAAGTTCTTAAGGCTCATCCTAGCAATCTTTCAATTCTATGAGCGATACACAAGAATGGTATATTGTCAAGCGTAAAACTGAGCATTGCGAAATCGTCCCCAGCGTGCAAGTTGAGGACGATAGTGTGAATATTCTCGAAAAGTGGGGGCCTTTTAGTTCACCAGAGGAAGCGATCGCTCGTCGTGTGGGACTAATTAGGGCTGGTAAATGTCAACCACAGTAGACCTATAACTGAGTATTTTGAGTTTTTTCGGCTGTTGGTGTGGTTTTACCTGCGATTTCTTTACCCAGGATTTCCAATGCTTTGGCAAACTGTGGATCAGCTAATGTGCCGATTTTATCGCGTTCCCGTAGCCACAGTTCTTGACGTTGAGCGTCTGTTAGTTCTGCTTTGACATCGGGGTCGATACCATGCTTATTAATATCCTTACCACTGGGGGTGTGATATTTGGCGATGGTGACGGCGAGGCCTGAACCATCTCGCAGGGGACGGACTGACTGCACTAAGCCTTTACCAAAGGTTTGCGTCCCTACTAAAACAGCACGTTTATTATCTTGCAATGCTCCTGAAAGGATTTCGCTAGCACTAGCTGAACCTTTATCAACTATGACCACTAAAGGTTTATTTGTTAAAGCTCGACCGTTAGCTACTTCCCGTTCTTGTTCGCCTTGACGGTCAATGGTAGAAACAATTGTGCCTTGAGCTAAAAACATCCGGGCAATTTCTACGCTAGAGAATAGCAAACCGCCAGGATTGCCGCGTAAGTCTAATACATAGCCATTGACTTTTTGTTGTTCTAAGCTTCTAATAGCTTGCTGCATTTCTTTAGCAGCATTGGCACTAAATTGATTTAAACGGATGTATCCAACTTTACCAATTGTAGTTTGCTGTTGAGAGAAACGTACTGGATGGATTTCAATCCTGGCACGTTTGATTGTAAATTCTTGTTGTTTACCGCCACGTTCGATTAATAAACTTACTTGTGTCCCAGGTTCACCACGAATCAGTGATACTGCTTGGTTGGTGTCCATCCCCTGGGTACTTTTGCCATCTATTTTAAGAATAATATCTTTAGAAAGGATTCCCGCTTTAAATGCTGGGGTATCTTCAATAGGAGCAATAACAACTAATTTCTTAGTTTTTTCGTCTTGACTAATGGTGATCCCAATCCCAGTAAGCTCCCCAGAGGTATCAACCTGCATATTCTTAAATTCTTCTGGGTTCATGAACCGCGTGTAGGGATCATCTAGCTTTTTCAGCATTTCCCGGACGGCCTTGTAAGCTTCTTCCTGATTACTGTAGGATTTATTTAGGTACTCCTTCCGTACAGCTAGCCAATCGACCTGATTAAATGTTCCGTCTACGTATTGACGCTGAACGATTTGCCAAACTTCATCAATCAATTCTTTAGGACTTGCTTTAAATAAAGCCTGACCAGGATCGTGCATGCTGAGGGTAGTAACTGCGATCGCGGAGAGTGTTACTGCCGTAGCACCTAAAACAAGCCTACTTTTTGTAATCACCATAATGACAGCTGTGTCAGAGGGAAATATTGTTCATCGGTATGCTCAATCTAACACAGGGTAAAGTGTAAAGACCGAGATGTATTCCTAACTTCATCAAAAATACTTTAGAATCCGGCGATCTAGGCGATCGCCGTTCACACAAATTTTATGGATCTACCCACCGACCATCAACTTTGATGAGGTTGATTAACTCCTCTACTCCTTGATCTTCGGGAACTTTTTTAATTTCTTCTCGACCACGATACAAAGAAATGTAACCAGGGGTTTTACCTACGTAACCGTAATCAGCATCCGCCATTTCCCCAGGGCCATTAACAATACAACCCATAACAGCGATATCTAACCCAGTTAAATGTTTAGTAGCTTCTCGGACTTTATGTAAAACTTCTTCTAAGTTAAATAAAGTTCTGCCACAAGAAGGACAAGCTACATATTCCACCATTGTTTTTCGCAGTCCCAAAGCTTGCAGAATGCTATAACAAACAGGAATTTCTTTTTCTGGTGCTTCGGTGAGGGAAACACGGATAGTATCACCGATACCATCTGCTAGTAACGTAGCTATACCAGCTGTAGATTTAATCCGTCCGTATTCTCCATCCCCTGCTTCCGTCACCCCCAAGTGTAGAGGATAGTCCATCCCTAAATCGTCCATGCGTTTAGCCATGAGACGATAAGCAGCTACCATTACAGGAACACGTGAGGCCTTCATGGAAATGACAATGTTACGGAAATCTAGAGATTCACAGATCCGAATGAACTCTAAAGCCGATTCCACCATTCCTTCTGGGGTGTCACCATAGGTAAACAGCATTCTTTCCGCCAAAGAACCATGATTTACGCCAATTCGCATGGCTTTACCTTGGTCACGCAGAGTAACTACTAAAGGTTCTAGAGTTTTGCGAATTTTCTCCCCAATTTCGTCAAATTCTGCCTGTGTGTATTCAGTGCGACTAGAATTAGGTTTTTCAAACACATACAAACCTGGATTGATCCTGACTTTCTCTATGTGTTTGGCTACTTCTAGGGCGATTTTCATCCCATTGTGATGCACATCGGCAACAATAGGTACATCTTGGTAAGTTTTGATGAGTTTTTGCTTAATTTCTGCCAACGCCATAGCGTGCGCCATACTTGGTACTGTCACACGAACAATTTCACAGCCAATTTCGTGCAAGCGACGAATAGCCGCTACAGAACCATCGATATCAAGAGTGTCTTCGTTAATCATCGACTGCACCACTACAGGGTAGCCGCCGCCGATAGTAACATTCCCTACCTTGACTGGGCGAGTTTTCCGACGCTTGATTGTCGTATCAAAGGTAGGTTGCTCGGCTGTATTATTGGATGTTGCGGGAGTCGGCAGAGTTTGCATAACCTTATCAGGTAAATCTAAAATTGCAGATTGAACGGTGTCTGTCTCTCAGATTGCCATAGGAAGGGCTGTTTTGGACGGTAAAAGTGAAAAAAGAACATGAAGAAAAATTTGGGGATTGGGGACTGGGGATTGGGGACTGGGGAGACAAAGTAGAATTTATTTTCCAATTCAGCACTAACAATTAACTACTAACTACTAAAACTCCGAACCACTCAAAACTCATTACTCAAAAACTCAAAACTCATTACTCAGCACTCACCACTCAGCACCGGCTAAACGCCGCGCTACCGCTAACAGCACTCACCACTCACTCAACAAAATCCATTAATGAATCATGCAACCACCAATTTCCATCGGCACTGTTCTGCAAAACCGTTATCGCATTGTTCAAATTCTCGGACAAGGGGGATTTGGTAGAACTTATTTGGCGGAGGATCAGCGACGGTTTAATGAATTGTGTGCGATTAAAGAATTGATTCCCTCTGGAGGAGGAACGGCGGCTTGGGAAAAGGCTCAAGAACTTTTCCACAGGGAAGCGTCTATTCTCTATCAAATCCAACATCCTCAAATTCCTAAGTTTCGGGAAAGGTTTGAGCAGGATCAACGCTTGTTTTTAGTGGAAGACTACATCGCAGGTAAAACTTATCGGCAAATTTTAACGGAACGCCAAGCTACTGAGCAAAGGTTTACAGAAGCGGAAGTATTATATTTGATGCGCTCTTTATTACCTGTTTTAGAGCATATTCATGCACGGGGAATCATTCATCGTGATATTTCGCCAGACAATATTATTTTGCGAGATGGAGATCAACAGCCAGTTTTGATTGATTTTGGCGTGGTGAAAGAACTGGCAAATCGTCTGCAATCTCCAGAAATTAATATATCTATGACGACTGTGGGTAAATTGGGTTATTCCCCCAGTGAACAGATGCAAACAGGACGCGCCTATCCTAGCAGCGATTTATATGCTTTGGCGGTGACGATAATTGTGTTATTGACTGGGAAAGAACCAGCAGCATTATTTAATGACCAGCAAATGACATGGAATTGGCAAAGTTGGGTGAGTGTCAATCCATTATTTGCCCAGATTATCAATCGGATGTTGCATTATAACCCCGGCGATCGCTATCAGGAAGCGACGGAGGTAATGCAAGCATTACAAATTTTAGACCAATCACGGATGGGTGTTTCTCTGCCGGAAATTTCCCGTGTACAAACAGTTGCGGTGGGTCGTCGTCCTGATGCTGTACCACCACCTGCACCCAATAAACCAGACCCCGTAGTTCGTCAGAGTCAAGGTAGTTCAATTTTAGATAATCCCATAGCATTGGGGGCAATTGGTAGTGCTGTGGTGATTTTAGCGGGTTTCGGTTCTTGGGCGTTAGTGAGTTCGATTCGCTCTCAATCTTCATCAAAACCAGAAGAAACTCTACCACCCCAAACTTTTCCTTCACCGGTGGTGACAGAGAATCCTACCCAGACTCCAACACCTACAGCCACATCAGAACCTGTAATTATTAATAAACGCCTCAATTTAGACAGTAGCAATACAGCGATCGCAGAAAGCACCCTCCAAACTAGTCAGATTATTCAATATAGTGTATTTGGTGAAGCGGGAGATAAGTTAACTGCTGCTATTATCCAAGGTGAAGGGGTTCTAGTAACGGTTTTAGCCCCCAATCAACAGCCAATTGACAATAGCGCGCAGCAAGTTACTAACTATGTAGGCGTGTTACCTAACACTGGTAAATACATTATTCAGTTAACTTTAGACTCTGGGGTGGCATCTAGTGACTATAAATTGAGTGTGTCTTTAGAAAAACCCATTCAACCAACACCTACACCAACGCCTACACCCACCCCTACACCAACGCCTACACCTACAACTACGACTATATTCACACCTGTACCCACACCTGAAACAACCCCAACCCCAACTACAACTCCTGGCCAGGAACTTGAAACACCACCAGTAGACAGCACATCTACACCAATTCCAGAAGCAACAAACTCACCTTGAATTAATTCAAAATTTGAACGCAGTACAGTTTTTCAGCTTATTCTTGAGATAAATCGACTGGGGCGCAAGGAAGAGCAATTACAATGTATTAGAATGTTGATAATTTGTGAGTACATCGCAAGTTCATTGTTGAATTCACTCAGGTTATCTAAATTTAAACCAGCTTGCTAAAAGAACTACTAATTACCGGCACTGATACCGAAGCAGGTAAAACTGTTTTGACGACCGTTTTGGCAGCCTACTGGCAAAAATATCATCCTCAAAGTCGCTTGGGAATTATGAAACCCATTCAATCGGGAGTAGGCGATCGCGAATGGTATCAAAATAAGTTTAAGTTAGCACACTCACCTGAAGAAATTACGCCGCTATACTTCCAAGCACCTCTAGCACCCCCCATCGCCGCCGCTAAAGAAAATCGTCCTGTAGATTTAGGGATAGTGTGGCAAGCTTTAAATAAATTGCGATCGCAGTGTGATTTACTGCTAATTGAATCTTTAGGGGGTTTAGGTTCACCAGTCACCGACGAGTTAACCGTAGCTGATTTAGCCGGAGAATGGCGTTTACCCACAGTCTTAGTCGCACCAGTCAAGTTAGGCGCGATTAGTCATACAGTTGCGAATGTCGCCTTAGCCAGACAAACCAAAATCAACCTCAAAGGAATTGTCTTTAACTGCACACAACCCCATGCTGAGGCTCAAATCGCTGATTTAACGCCAAAAGATTTAATTCAATCCCTCACCAATATACCAGTTTTAGGTTATCTCCCTTATGTAGATAACTTCACCGACTACGATAAACTAGCTCAAATTGCCTCGAATCTAGATTTAGAACAGCTAGGTTTATCATGAAAATCCCCTTGGTGCGCTTTGAGGTACAAAAGAATCATCTTCTTACTAGTGAAACAATAGACTTCTTGTATAAATACTTTGGTGTTGCTAACAATACTATTTAAAAGCTCACGCATACCGCTAACGCGGAACCTGTAGGGTAGGCGCAAATTCGCAAAGAAGAACGCAGAAAGATAACTCTTGAATTTATGTGGATTGATTTATTCGGAGTATTCAATTATTAGTGCAAGAGGTCTACTCAAAGAAGGTGCACCACCCAATCTCCAATCCCCAGTCCTCATAAAATACCCTACACAAAAAATTTTGAATTTTGAATTTTGAATTGATTAAATAAATCATGGTTTCTAGCTTCCCCAACCCCACCTCTGTTGATTTATCCCGTGTGCGTTTAGCCATTCGCTCACTACAACCACAATTGGTAGAATGGCGGCGAAAACTGCATCAAAAACCAGAGTTGGGTTTCCAAGAAAGGCTCACAGCCGAATTTATCTCTAGTAAACTGCAAGCATGGGAAATTGACCATCAAACGGGTATTGCTCAAACTGGTATAGTGGCAACCATCAAAGGTACAAAATCACCTAGTCCCCAATCTCCAGTCCTAGCAATTCGCGCAGATATGGATGCTTTGCCAATACAGGAACTCAATGAAGTACCCTATTGTTCACAGCATGATGGTGTGATGCACGCCTGCGGACATGACGGACATACAGCGATCGCTCTCGGTACAGCTTATTATTTACAACAGCATCGCCAGGATTTTGCCGGGACTGTGAAAATTATCTTCCAGCCAGCCGAAGAAAGTCCAGGGGGAGCAAAGCCGATGATTGAGGCGGGAGTCCTGAAAAACCCCAATGTTGACGCGATTATCGGTTTACACCTGTGGAATAATCTGCCTTTAGGGACTGTGGGAGTCCGCAGTGGCGCGCTGATGGCGGCTGTAGAATTATTTGACTGCAAAATTTTAGGTAAAGGTGGACATGGAGCAATACCCCAGCAAACAGTTGATTCTGTGGTAGTCGCTGCCCAAATTGTCAACGCCTTACAAAGCATTGTAGCCCGCAATGTCAACCCCATTGATGCGGCTGTGGTGACAGTTGGCGCACTCCATGCCGGGACAACTTATAATGTCATTGCTGACACAGCCACCATGAAGGGAACTGTCAGGTATTTTAACCCTGCCTTACAAGACTTTTTCCATCAACGCATCGAGCAAATCGTTGCAGGTACTTGCCAAAGTTACGGCGCAAAGTATGAGTTAGAGTATTGGTCACTCTATCCACCTGTAATTAATGATGGAAAGATAGCAGAATTAGTGCGATCAGTAGCCGAGGAAATTATCGAAACGCCCATCGGTATTGTCCCAGAATGTCAAACAATGGGCGGTGAAGATATGTCATTTTTCCTGCAAGAAGTCCCTGGTTGTTACTTCTTCTTAGGTTCTGCTAATCCAGAAAAAAATTTAGCCTATCCCCATCATCACCCCCGCTTTGATTTCGATGAAACAGCCTTGGGAGTTGGTGTAGAGCTATTTGTGCGCTGTGTAGAAAAGTTTTTTAGTGTTAATAGAGACTAGGGACGGATCAATTCAAAATTCAAAATTCAAAATTCAAAATGAAAGATTCTATTCCCTGTTCCCTGTTCCCTGTTCTCTAATGACTAATGACTATTGACTAAGGGGGTGAGAACCCCTAAAGCATTTATGGGTAAAAAGGTTACGATTTGATAACAAAGTTACCCGGCTTTGAAGCTGAATAATTTCACTGACAGCAAAAATCTCTAAATTAAACAAAACTTTATATTTTTTTGATTGTGTACTTACGTAAATTCATGTCATGCAATCATGACCGGAGTAAAGATTGTGACATTTGAGGTTAGTTAGCTACATCTCAAGTTAGATATGACTTTCATTTGTTACTGCTACCTTAGTAGAGTCTCTTTTCACCCTATGACAGATGTTTATCTCCGCCGACTGGTTGGGAAATAATACGGATCTTGATCACAAAAATACAATTTGCTTTAAGAAATCCTTAACTTATGGCTAGTTCCCAACTTTCGTAGTGTACGGTAGCCCTTAGCTTAATAGCATTAGCAACAGTTTATACATTTACTGTGCTATCGTATTTTGGTTTTGGAGTTACTAACCAATACTGCATTAATGAACATAGGTCTAATATTCCTATCAAATGTGCAACTTTTTGACTGTTCACCCTGAAACTCTAGACCATTTACAATTACAGTGCTAGTTTTTTATGTCAGGAAAATTTGACATTCTTAACATTTATTTACATAATTTGGAGGTGTCTAGCGTCAAAATGGAATCAGTTCCGTATAGCAAACTACAAAATCCCTAGTGCAAGTCTAAATACTTGTCATGTTTGTTCCCCGTAACTAGTGGGAACACTATTTACGTGTAAATTTGTGAGTAAAAACCATGAGTGTGAATACGGTGTCCTCTATAAATTACTATTCTCTAGATGTAATTCAGGACGAAGCACGGCGACTGGTAGAAAAAGGAATGGTTAGCAGACAGCAGCCAATATATACACTTTGCCAATACATTCCCGCTAGAGAATGGGTTTGTGTAGAGTGTGAGTTAGAGAAGTGTGATTTCTTGTTACGCGATCGCATTGGCGACCTCATTGGTCGTGAACAATGGGATAATGACTAATCTGGGATTGTTCAATATATGATTTCAGATTTTGGGTTGGGATATGACTGGATTTGACTACACACGAATTTTGCCCACGCCAAGGGATAATCTATAGTTTTGATAACTCTTTCCCTATCCACAATCTGAAAATTCCCACTATGCCTAAATTTTTTTGAGTTGGAAGTGGGTAATCCTCAGATTCACCCATTCATAAGAAATAGTTTTTGTGTAGATCCTGTTTGATAAATAGATAATTTGTATATAAAAATACCGGAGTAAATGTAAATACATAATGCTCCGGTAATTTTTTTATCTATATCGAGTGCAATTAATATCAGTAATAACGAATTGGTATAGGTAGTATTATGTTGAGATTCTGGAATAGGTTGAGAATCTGGGCTTTTAATCAAAAATCCAAAACCCAAAATTGCTATAAAGGAACACCAAAAAATAAATTATCCCAAATAAACAGCTTAGTAGGGTGCGTCAGTGCGAGAAAACCTAACTATACCAAGAGATTATTCATACTGACGCACCCTACAGTTTGGATATTTTTTTACCTGGAAGTCCCTAAGCACTCGGCAGACGCTTGTAGGGGTTTTAGGTGCTGCAACCAAAAGTTAAACCACCCAGCTACTGTTTTCAGTTAGGCTGGGTGGTCACTATCATGAATTATTAACGGAGAGAGAGGGATTCGAACCCTCGTTGAAGTTGCCCCCAAACAGCATTTCCAGTGCTGCGCCTTCAACCACTCGGCCATCTCTCCAGGAGTGTCACGATTTACCATCGTAATATAAAACTCTAAAAAATGCAAAGATAAAGAGAGAAATTTTTTTAGCCTGATTCTGAAAGTTCCACAACCAAATTCAAAGATGCCCGACACATACACAATTAAAGTACGCGATCGCGCCACTGGCCAAGAACACACCTTACAAGTCCCCGATGACCGCTACATTCTCCACACCGCCGAACATCAAGGGGTAGAGTTACCATTTTCCTGTCGTAATGGAGCTTGTACCACTTGTGCAGTCAGAGTAGTATCAGGAGAAATCTATCAGCCAGAGGCAGTAGGATTATCCCTAGAATTGCGGCGGCAAGGCTATGCTTTGTTGTGCGTGAGTTATGCTCGTTCTGACTTAGAAGTAGAAACCCAAGACGAAGATGAAGTGTATGAACTCCAATTTGGTCGCTACTTCGCCAAAGGCAGAGTTAAAGCTGGTTTACCTTTAGATGAAGACTAGTAGAAAGAGACCGAAGAAAGCAGGGGTGCAGGGGTAAAATCAATTCAAAATTCAAAATTCAAAATTAAATGCCCCATGCCCAATACCCAGTCCCCAGTCCCCAGTCCCTATTCCCTCAGCAACTTATGGCGCAAAATCGCCATTTTTGCTTGTGTATTATTCTTAGTTGGTTGTCAAGCCAAAAATCAGACTGTGAATAACCAAACACAGGTGAGAGTGGCGCGGGTAGTGAGTGGACAAACCTTAGAAGTTGTGGGCATAGCTGAACAACCAACCTTAATTTCTCAAGTGCGGTTAATTGGTGTAGATGCGCCAGACTTGCGCCAGTATCCTTGGGGAGAAGATTCTAAGGAACTGTTAGAGAAAATGCTTGGTAACTTAGAAAAACCCGTAATGCTAGAGTTTGATGTCGAAGCCAAAGACAAAATTGGGCGCAATTTAGCATACGTTTGGAAAGATAACCAATTGTTAAACGAACAAGTGATCAAACAAGGGTATGCTTTGTTTGTAGAGCGATCGCCTAATTTCAAATATAATCAACGCCTAGACCGCGCACAACAATGGGCAAGAATCATGGGTAAAGGAATTTGGAATCCAGAACAACCCATGCGTCAAACTCCAGCCGAATTTCGCCGTCTTAATCGTTAGGAGTGCTGAGTGCTGTTAGCGGAAGCGCGGCGTTTAGCCGGTGCTGAGTGCTGAGTAATGGGTGCTGAGTGCTGTTAGCGGAAGCGCGGCGTTTAGCCGGTGCTGAGTAATGAGTAATGAGTAATGAGTGTTTATACCAATTCCTGACTAATGACTATTGACTAATGACTATTGACTATTGACTAATGACTAACCTACAAATTTTTCTTGATGTTGCTACAGAAGCGGCTTTAGCTGCGGGTGCGGTTTTACAAGGGTACTTGGGTAAATTAGAAGATGCAATTACGGAAAAGGGTCGTCCTGGGGATTTAGTAACCGCCGCCGATAAAGCCTCTGAAGCGGTAATTTTAGAAATTTTACACCGCCATTTTCCTCAGCATTCAATTTTGGCAGAGGAATCGGGGAAGATTGGTAATCAAGATAATCAATATCTTTGGGCAATAGATCCTCTAGATGGTACGACTAACTACGCTCACCAATATCCGGCGTTTTGTGTTTCCATTGGGTTGTTAATCAATGGCGAACCCCAGGTAGGGGTAATTTATGATCCTGCTCATAATGAACTTTTCCGTGCGGCTACTGGTTTGGGTGCTACACGTAACCGTCGGGTTATCAGCGTTTCTGAGACATCGGAACTGAGTAAAAGCTTGTTAGTAACTGGGTTTGCTTATGACCGCCGTGAAACCTCAGATAATAATTATGCTGAATTTTGTCACCTTACCCATCTCACCCAAGGGGTGCGGCGTAGTGGTTCAGCAGCTTTGGATTTAGCTGCTGTCGCCTGTGGCCGTGTAGATGGTTATTGGGAACGGGGAATATCACCTTGGGATGTTGTGGCGGGAATCATTTTATTACAGGAAGCAGGCGGTAAAGTCACTGCTTATGATGGTACACCCTTCAATATTGCCTCTGGGCGAATTCTCGCAACTAACGGTTACATTCATGACAATCTTAGTGGAGCGTTAATGCAGGTTCCTCCCCTATCAGCTTGGCAATAAACATTGTCCGATAGATAAATGCTGTTCACCAAAGGGAATAATAATCACAGTAGATTACTGACGTTTACCTGGGTAAGCTAAGTAGACTAGAAACCATGTCACTGCTCCTTTGGTGCTACCTGCTATATGTCTTTAAGAATAGATCGTGGATTATTTAAATTTGATTTCATAGATAATCACGCCATCTTGTGTGTTCCAGTTGACGCTGATGTCAAAGAAATCCGTAAGCGATACCTCAAAATTGCTCGCCACCTACATCCTGACAGTGGGGCAATTCATACTGAGAAAGAAAAGAAACTAGCTAATGAATTATTATCTAAACTAGTTAACCCCGCCTATGAAACTCTATCAGTAGACCGCACCCGTTCGGAATACATCATAGTGCTGTCTCAAATGGGTAAGCATATGGTGCAGGAGTCAGCTTCTGTAGAACTACATAGCGATTTAGCAAAGCAATTAGCAGCTGCTCCCAATATCGATCATGCTTATAAAAGTGCGATCGCTAAAATTGCGGAAACTCAATATGACTCTTTACAGCAAGTGATTCCGATTATTGCCCAAATTAGTGAATTAAATTTAGTTTACTTAATGCGGAGTGCCGGTAAAGCCTTGTCTACACCCCCACCCGCAGCTCAACCCATACAAACTACAACACCACAACCCGAACCTGCCGAGACACCCGCACCACCACCCGCACCCAAAGAAGATCCCGCCATCGAACAATATCTTCGTCGCGCTCAAACTTTGATTGATAAAAATCAATTTGCTCCCGCCAAGATAGAACTACAGGACGCACTGAAGATAGCACCAAAAAGTAGTCGTTGTCACAGCATGATGGGGTTTGTCTATTTAAAGCAAAATCAGCTAAAAATGGCAAAAATCCACCTAGATAATGCCTTAAAATTAGACCCCAAGGATGAAACAGCACTAGCATGGAAACCAAAAATAGATAAAGCCCTGGGACAGCAAGCTACTAGTGCTAATACTAATGGAAACGCAAACGCTGTCCAAAAACAGCCAGATAAATCAAACGGTGGTTTATTTGGGGGCTTATTTGGAGGTAAGAAAAAGTAATCCCAACTCTATCTAAATATAAAATTCCCAACCCCACAGATAAATCGGTGGGGTTATTAGTCAATAGTCAATAGTCAATAGTCATTAGTCATTAGTCAGCACCGGCTAAACGCCGCGCTCCGCTAACAGCACTCACAACTCAGCACTCATTACTCAGCACTCACCACTCATACCCCTTCAGCTTGATGACCCTTTTCCCATATACTTGGCTGCATAGGCGGGAAAATGTGCAGTCTGCCTGTTTGCAGAAACATGGGGCTAAGATAACGGAGGACTAATGGTGTATCAACCAGCCACAGGAGCGAGGGATTTATTACCTCTGGATGTGGCTCAAAAACGCTGGATTGAAGATAGATTACAGCAGGTGTTCCACCGTTGGGGATATCACCGAATTATTACCTCAACGTTGGAACGGATGGATACTCTGATGGCTGGGGAAGCTATTCAGCGTCAGATGGTGATTCAACTGCAAAATGCTGAGGATGAAGAGTTAGGATTGCGTCCAGAGTTAACGGCTTCTATTGCTCGTGCTGTGGCGACGCGGATGGCAGGTACTACTTACCCACAACGACTGTATTACAATGCTAATGTCTTCCGCCGCATCTGGGAAAACAGACATAACCGTCAGCAGGAGTTTTATCAAGCTGGGGTGGAATTATTGGGTGTTGGTGGTTTGCTTGCCAATACAGAAGTATTGTTGCTAGTCCGCAATTGCTTGCAGGCGTTGGATTTGCAAGATTGGCATTTAATTTTAGGCGAAGCGGGAATCACCAGATCGTTGTTGAATGTTTTTCCAGAAAATATTCGGGGAAAAGTTCGCACTGCGATCGCTCACTTAGATCGCATTACGATAGATACTCTACCTTTAACTGAAGAACTCCGCGATCGCGCTAGAATTATGCTCGATTTACGCGGCAATAGCGCAGATGTGCTGCAAAAAGTCAGCAGTTTAGGTTTAGATGCCGACCAACAAGAGGCAGTGAATAATCTTAAATCCCTGGTAGAATTACTAAAATCAGAAGGGGAATTCCCGATTATTCTCGACCTCAGCTTAATTCAGACTATAGACTATTACACTGGCATTGTCTTTGAGATTGTTAGCAGTAGCGAATCACAAGCGCGGGTGTTAGGTAGGGGTGGTAGGTACGACAAACTTTTAGGACTATATCATCCCCAAGGGGAAGACATTCCAGGTATTGGTTTTGTCCTCAACATCGAAGATTTGTATCAGGTATTATTGTCTACCCAACAATTACCACAGTCAACTCCGGCTAGTAACTGGCTGGTAGTTCCTGCCAGCCCAACTGCCAATGCGGCGGCATTTGCTTACGCGCAAAAACTACGTGATTCTACGCATTTAGTGAGAGTCGAAATAGACTTGGGTGGAAAAGATATAGAGGAGATCAGACAATACGCACGCGATCGCAGCATAGCCCAAATTGCTTGGGTTCAAGCCGATGGCACACCAACAATCGAAAGTGTAGGAGTATAAAAAGGAAAAAGTAAAAAGTAAAAAGGCAAAAGGGGTTTAAAAAACTCACTGCTGAGTGCCGAAGTTGAGTATACTTTATCACCCAATTGCTATCTTTTACCTTTTGCCTTTTACCTTTTGCCTTTATCATTGCCCTGCTAGGCTAGAAAAGGCTGATTTAAAAGAGAGGGAATCTATCAAATGCCACACACTATTGTTACTGATGTCTGTGAAGGTGTCGCTGACTGCGTAGGTGCTTGTCCAGTTGCTTGTATTCATGAAGGCCCTGGTAAAAATATCAAGGGAACTGATTGGTACTGGATTGATTTTTCCACCTGTATTGATTGTGGCATCTGTGTTCAAGTATGCCCTGTAGATAAAGCGATTATCCCAGAAGAAAGACCTGATTTACAAAAAACTCCTTAATTTGTGATGGCTAGCTAATGTCAATTGCTAGCTATGGATTCATAGTTGGTAAGTGATGAGAGAAACGTTAATTTCTTCGCTCTTACCAACTATGTCTATTTTGACTATTTATCGCTAATTTGATAGTCATAATCTGGAAAAAATGCAGATATTTTAAATATTAAATTAAGCAAATCAATTTGGGATAAATATTCTATTGTATCTAATTTTTCAACTTTCTTATAGAGAAAAAATCAAAGCAATTCATTTGATATAGTAGGAATCCGCTTTGATTCCTGAAATCATTTGCGTAGTAAGGGAACAGGGAACAGGGAAAAGGTAAGAAGGAACAAAAGTGTACGGAGTTTTTTTCAGAAATAAAATATGAGTCCTATATCATTGGAATGATTGATTTTTTAGCTGTATTACCTTATACTTAAGTGCGAGTTTATATTAATATGGCTCAGATCAGGTTTTACTCGTTTGCTGTTCCCGATTTCGTTTTACCTTCCCTTCATATAGGAACTTGCCTCACTGAACTGTATTACTGTATGTAAACTAGTCAACAATATAAAATCTTACATCTACTAAGAATTGTGTAGTTATGAACCCACCTGAAGAATATATCAATAACAGTTCCACAGAGCCAGGGCAAGGGGGTTTAACTCAAGACATGAATAAACTGCAATTACGCAGTTCCGGTCTTGCTGAAGGCAACAATCTCGAAAAAGTTAGAGAAATTCTGTTTGGAAGCCAAATTCGGGACGTGGACAAAAGATTTACCCGTCTAGAAGAACGTTTAATTACGGAAATCAATAACTTTAGAGATGAAGCTAAAAAGCGTTTAGATGCACTAGAAACATACATCAAGAAAGAAGTAGATGCTTTAACAGAAAGGGTCAAAAAAGAGCAAGTAGAACGTGAAAGCGCATTAAAAGCAATAACTGAAGAACAAAAGAGCATCAACCAATCTTTAGAGCGAAAATTCTCCCACTTTGACGAACAAAATAATCATAGTCAAAGAGAACTGCGTGAACAAATCCTCAATCAATCAAAAGAACTCCAAGAGGATATCCAGAAAAAATATGAGGAAATCTTGATTTTATTGAAACGGGAAATGCAAGCTTTAGATAGAGATAAAACAGATCGTACTAAGCTAGCTACTTTATTTACAGAGTTAGCAGTGAGATTGAATACAGATTATAAATCTTAATTTTTTAGCTAATAGCTTGCTCAATTGATCTCAAAGTATACAAATTCCTGGAAACTATGAATGGGGAAATTA
Source organism: Aliinostoc sp. HNIBRCY26 (assembly GCF_050235535.1). GTDB lineage: Bacteria > Cyanobacteriota > Cyanobacteriia > Cyanobacteriales > Nostocaceae > Trichormus. Next base: position 32,443 of record NZ_CP189852.1, on the reverse strand, counting down.
AGGGTATGAATGACTATTCCCCGAAACCAAGACAGAAAGCTGACGCTGACGGTACAAGCAACGGTCAAATATATCGTACAAATTCCTTAAATCAGGAGCCAAAATCTAGCGATGAGTTGGCGACTCTTCGGAGTTTACTCCTTGGTCTAGAACCACATCAACTTAAAAAACTTTACGAGCGATTAGACAACCCGCAAGTTTTACCAGAAGATATTAGTCGGTTACTTCCTGAAGCTGTGATTTTGCGTTCCAAGCAAGACCAACAGCTAGCAGAGTCAATGGTGACGACTGTTGAGACAGCCATTCAAACTTCTATTAAACAAGACGAAAATGTACTTTCGGAAGCATTTTTTCCGATTATAGGTACAGCCACACGCAAAGCTGTTGCATCATTTATCGACCAAATGATGCAATCACTCAACCAAACTCTAGAACATAGTTTATCTTTAGAAAGTTTCCAATGGAGGTTAGAAGCAAAACGCACTGGTAAATCATTTGCAGAAATTGTGTTGCTGCGTACCTTAGTGTACAGAGTCGAGCAAATATTTCTTATTCATAAACAGACTGGGTTATTACTACAACATTTAGTCGCCAAGCAAGTTCCCATTCAAGACCCCGATTTAGTGGCGGCAATGCTGACTGCAATTCGAGATTTCGTCCAAGATTCTTTTAGTGTCAAGCAGCAGAATGGACTTCAAAGTTTGCAGTTTGGAGAATTGACAATCTGGATAGAAGAAGGTACACAAGCAGTATTAGCAGGAATTATTCGGGGAAATCCTCCCCAACAATTAAGACTAGTTTTTCAAGCTGCAATTGAAAAAATTCACCTGAAACTAGGCCAAGAAATGCACGAATTTACTGGAGAAATAGAAGTATTTCAAACCAGTCAACCCTATTTAGAAGAATGTTTAACCATCCAGAGTAAATCTGCATCATCAAAGAATTATAGATATGCCTGGACATTTTTAAGTATAGTGGCGATCGCTAGCAGTATTTGGGGATTTTTTGCCATTAGAGAACATCTGCGTTGGCAAAATTATCTTCAAAAACTCAGTTCCCAGCCAGGAATAGTTGTTATTAACACTAAAAACCACAATGGTAAGCATTTCATCATCGGAATGCGTGACCCTTTAGCAATAGATCCCAATACTCTCATCTCTCAAACAGACCTCAATCCTCAAACAGTCATTAGCAATTGGCAATCTTACTTATCTTTAGACCCGCAAATATTAACCAAAAGAGCCGAAAAACTTCTCCAACCTCCCAAAACTGTCTCATTCAAAGTTGATAGTAATGGTATTCTCCAAGCTAGTGGCTATGCACCACATCAATGGATTACAGAAAAGAAACAAGCCTGGCGTTACATACCAGGAATTACCCAATTTCAAGATAAAAATTTGCTGGCTAGCGAACTTAAAGAAATAGATTTATATCAACAGCAAATCGAAACAACTTCTTTACTCTTTTTTGAAGATACAACTGACCTGACAGCAGGTGAAGTAGATAAACTCAAAGATTTAATTTCAGCCATACAAAAGCTGACTAAGGTGACTGAGCGTTTGAATAAAAATATGCAAATTCAAATTCGTGGGCATACTGACACTAGCGGCTCAGAGCAATATAATATATCACTTAGTCAAGCCCGCGCTCAAAAAATATTAAATTATCTTCAGCAACATGGAATTAGTCTGAGTAAATTGCAAATTGTTGCTGTTGGTGCCAGTATTCCCCTTAAACCAGAAACTAACACGGAAGCCAAAAAGCTCAACCGTCGTGTATCGTTTACAATCTCAATAAGTAATGGCAACAACTGATTTTCTCACTTATGATGCAAAAGAAAATTTGTCTTGTAGGGGCATTTGCTACAGGTAAAACTAGTTTAGTGACGCGATTTGTTCATAGTATTTTTTCTGAGAAATACTACACTACAGTAGGTGTCAAAATCGATAAAAAAAGCATAAATATCCATAAGGATACATTAAATTTAATTATTTGGGATCTTTATGGTGAAGATGAATTTCAAAAAGTCAGAATGTCTTATCTTAGAGGTTCATCTGGGTATGTATTAGTAGTAGATGGAACACGCAAGAATACCTTAGAAAAAGCCTTTGAGTTGCAAAAAAAAGTAGAAGAAACACTGGGTAAAATACCCTTTATTTTAGTTTTGAATAAATGGGATATGACCAATGAATGGGAAATAGAAGATACAGAAATAGAAGCAGTTATTCAAAGAGGCTGGACTGCAATTAAAACTAGTGCTAAGAGTGGACAAGGCGTAGAAGAAATATTTCAAAATCTTGCTAATAGAATCATCACAAATAAATGCTAGATATTCCTGATGTAGTTCTTACGTATATTTTGCATTTTATTATTAAAGAGCGTTCCCTTGCTTATTTATTAGTGAGAAAAGATGGATGTTTAATGGCTTGGGGTGGTCAGTTAAACAAATATGGTATTACTAACCTTTGTCAAGGTGAACAAATAGGACAACAAGTCTTTTTTTTGGAAGGTTTATTACCAATAGATGATTCTGCCATATTTCTCCCCTTTATTCAGACAGCTACGAACATTTGTGCAGACATCCACATTTTTCCTTCAGTAGAAGGAGATTGGGTGTTGTTATTAAATAGTATTGTAGATGAAAACTATTTCTCATCAATACAACAAGAAGTTAATAACTATAGCTTGTTACAAGAAAAAATATCTAGACTAGAGTCTCAGTAAACTAGATAATTGGATCAAGTGTATTTGGCGCAATATAGTTTATGAATAGCTTGATACTAGCTGACTTATTCGCAAATTTAAACATCTTAGTTTTAGAAAGAGTTGACATTAGCTCATTCAAAATTCTTAGCAGTATACCTAGTTGGTTTAGAAGATTTTGTGACCGTAACTTTACGTATGGTATGAATCTTTCAATTCCTCAAGAAGTGTTTTCTTTTCTAGAAAATTTTTTAATTGATGCAGAAGAGTTTTGGCAGCATCAGAGTGATGGTAAATTATCATCTGGACTATGGATTCAAAGAAATTTAACAGGTGAAGAAGAAGAACTAGAAGCACATAGTCTTTGTATGGATAGCCATAATATATTATTAATTGAACTAGCCAAAGATAAATTTCAGGATAAACATCATTTCCTGCAAACTGCTAGAGAAAATCATTTAAGTTATCAACAACTAATTAAAGAAAATCAAAAAAAAGAAGTATTAGTACATTGTATAATTCACGATATAGCAGGACAGTTAAATGCCATTAATTGTTGTTTAGCTCTACTGGAATTGGAAAATTTAACATCGAAAGGTAAAGTATATTTAGATGTAGCGACTAAGCAATCCATTAAGCAAGAAATGTTGATCAGAGATATTTTAGATGCCTTTTCTGCTGATATTCAGTCTCTAGATAATTTTATAACTGATGATTTAGAAATAGCCCCAGATATTTTATTATCGGTGCAAGAGACAATAGAACTTTTTGCCTCCTCATTTACATTGAATAATAAAATGTTAAAGCTGGATGAAAACATCGACATAACAGCAAATTGGCAAGTAGTAGGTGAACAGTCACGCTTAGATAGAATAATTGCCAATTTTATAGAAAATGCCTACCGTCACAGTCCACCAGCATCTACAGTAACAATTAGCTTACAAGCAGAACAAGAAACTATTCTGCTCACCGTAGATGATGAAGGTGATGGTGTTCCAGCTATGATGGTAGGGAAGTTATTTCAAAAGTTTTCTCAAGGACAATATAAGTCGGGTAGAGCTGGAATTGGGCTGTATTTTTGTCGTATTACTATTGAGCGTTGGGGTGGTAGTATTGGTTATTTACCACGTCCCGAAGGAGGTTCTAGGTTTTGGTTTAGGTTGCCAAAACCAACGAGAAGATAGAGATTAAAAAGTGTTTTTCAAGTAAATTAAGTAGATAAAATTATTATTAATTATAATTAAGTTTGCTTGTAAATATTTTGATAGTCTGTTGTAAGGCTAACCGCACCTAAAAGAATTAATTGCGATCGCCATATTACCGTCTCATTTTGGTATCAGTTTAGACGGATATTGTTACAGAACACAAAATATACGCAAAATTGAAAGCAGAGGCTGCTGCGGGGAAGACAAAAATTGCTGCAAAGAAGACAAAACAGAGAAATTTGCCTTGCTACTTAATAAAATTTCTCCCCCTGCTTCCCCTGCTTTATCCCTTGCTGGGAGTCAAAAGAATAATTTGCTGCTTCTGGAGCGATCGCACATCATCTAAGCTAGCATGAACTGATTGTAAGATTTCCTGTGTGGTCTTGTTCCCGTCACAAGCCAAAAGAAACTGCCATGCAGACTCAGTGATATTCACAACTTGATAGTCAAGATTGAAAAATTGCTTGCTATCTTGCCATCCTTGAATACAAGGACTAGGTTCAGCTATAGCTGACAATAACTTAGTATCTGATGCCCAATCTTCTCTAATAACAGGGCTACGTCCTAAGAAAAATTCGTAGTGGGTGATTGATGAGGGATCTAGGACTTCAATCAAGCGATACAATTGGCGATCGCTTAATGATTTTGCTCGATCAATTAACTCTGGTGCTTGACTAATTAATCGTTCTAGATTCCAAATCTGAGGATTAGAAAAACCAATGAACTCCAATCCCGACGCATCAATTAATTCAAATAATGTATTGACGTTGTAATCAATTTCTTGGGGATGGACATACATATCAGCAAAGTAGCCATCCCGTTGATTTTCCCATGCCCAACGTTCTTGTTCCCGTTTCCGCAGGCGGTTATCTTCTGGGAGCGTTGCAAATAATTTTCGTCCCACAGCTACACCATCAGTATAATCGCCCCGTTGATCACCTTGGATAAGAGCGATCGCCTCTTGCATTAATTTAATTTCCCAGCGTCCCAACTCACCATACACAAAAATGTGCATAATCCCACCAGGGGCTAACTTTTTGGCTAAAGCTTGAATCCCTCGAATTGGGTCAGGCGTATGATGCAAGACTCCCACACAGTTAATTAAATCAAACTCACCCGGAAGTTGCTCAACATCAAACAAACTCAGGTGATGAAATTCTACCCCCGTCGCCCCTGATTTTTGACAACGTTCTTTAGCAACTGCTAACGCGCCTGAACTTAAATCAATACCGACAACAGACGCTTCCGGGTTGAGATGTACCAAATATTCTGTTCCTACCCCTGTCCCACACCCAGCATCTAAAATGCGGACATTCTTTTGGGAGGGTTTTTTGCCGGTGCAGAAGTTATACGCCGCTAACCAATTCCATCGCCAGTTATAACCAGGAGGTGGTTCATCTAATAAAGGTTCTGGTGGGAATGGATAGGTATTGTAGAGTTTGGCAACTGCTGCACTAATGGTTTGGGAATCTGACATGGCTATAAAACAGTAATTCGTAATTAGACTTCTTGTATAAATACTTTGGTGTTGCTGAAAATATGATTTCAAAGCTCACGCATTCGCCGTCAGGCGTTCCGCTTGCGGTAGGCGCAGAGGCGCAAAGAAGAACGCAGAAAAATAACTCTTGAGGTTATGTATTCGGATTGTTCAATTCTTGGTGCAAGAGGCCTATTGATCATACCGTGTGGTAAGACGCAATAATTAATAGTCACTGTCAGCCACACAAATTCCCTTGCATTTGATGCCGTTGGTGGCTGTGCGCTGACAATGAGGACAGAGAATTTTTTCTGTGTCTGGTGCGCTATTTTGATTTGTGTCGGGTTGGGGTTGATGGTTATCGGTTTGGGATGTCACGATGATGAGAATAATGTAAATTTTTATAGGTTATTGTTACATTTTACAAACCATCGAGATTTCCCCGCTAAGTTGTTCTGCACAGTCAACAGAAAAGCTGATTATCTCTCTCCCCGTTGAAACTTGGCTGTCATTTCGGCGCGAGACAAAGCACTGGTAGCGGACTCGCGCACATAAGAATCGGTTGATTCATTCTCAATTACGGATTTCAGCACATCAATAGCTTTGGGATCGCCAATGGAAGCTAAAGCATTTACCAGAGAGATTCCCAAGGCGGGGTTATCGGTGGTTTGCAAGGCTTCAATCAAAACGTCCACAACGGGAGAACCGATTTCACCCAAGGCCATCACCGCCGCAATATGCACTACAGGGTTAGGATCATTAAGAGCAGTCTTTAAACCTTGGACACCCTCTTCGGCAAAGGGAACATCAGGATGATTAATGGCAACTTGTGCCAAGGCTTTAGCTGCACTTCCCCGCACAGTCACATTTTCACTATTCAGCAACGCCTCAACTAAAGGAGTTACTGTATCAGGGCCGATCGCACCCAAGGCTTTAACAGCCGCCCGTCTATAGGTGGTGTCATCTTCATCCAGAATACTCATTAACCTGGGAATCACGGTTGCGTCTGGATTTTCAGCTAACGCCCACATTGCTTGATCGCGTAGGTGTGGGTTGGGGTGTTTCAGTTGTTGAAATAGTTCTTCTGTAGTCATGGTTTTTAATTAAACAAACAAGGTAAATTCAGATTGAATATTTAGGAATTGCCAACAATATCTAAGCGCATTTCGTTGCTGGGCTTAAATCCCAAACTACTATAAACAGGATGTCCAGCAGGAGAAGCATGGAGAATTGCACTAGTGCAATTAAGGGATTGGAGATGGGCGATCGCCATTTTTGTGAGTGATTTAGCAATTCCTTGCTGACGATATTCTGGCTCTACATAAACTCCCCAAATGTATCCATATTTTCTTTGCTGTTGCGTGAGAACATGGGGATACAATCCAGCAAATAGTTGACATCCTGCGGAAGCCACAATTTTTCCGTTGATTTCTGCTACAAAGGCTTTGTAAGCTAGTGTCTGTCTGGCTTGAGCAATAAATTGCACAGTTGTTTCTAGCCAATTAGCTTGAATGGATGCTTCCGCAACACCATTATCAAGCCATAGCTGGAAAAAATGCCGCGCAATAGTTGCATCATCATCGATGTTAGCTTCTCTAAACCTGATAGCATCCATAAATTGGGGATTAGTTAGGCTGTCTTTTCTTGGTTTTCTAAGGTGATTAAAGCTTTGGCTGCAACCAACCAATCACTATCTTGTGCTGCTTGTTGGTGTGCAGTGGTATCGCCCAGTTTTTCCAGTGACATCAAAGCTGCATACTTTAAATCCCAGATTTTAGTTTCGAGACAGGCTTTGAGTTCGGGAATCGCCCGTGAATCACCCAGTTCACCGAGGGCGATCGCCGCCGCCGCCCGTGATTTTTGAAACTGTGGTTGTTTGTTATGCAGGGCTTCCATCAGTAAATCATAAGCCGGGTGATGTTTCAACCAGCCAAATAGTTTCACCACATGGAAGTGCGCCCCATAATCATTACTGGCTTCTGCGGCATAGGTAGCAAATAAAGCCTCTGGTGCAGCCTCGGCGTAATGTTCCAAAATGGTTTTGCTGGCTAAATAACAGCGTCCAAAGTCAGTTTCGTAAAGTCCGCGTATTAAAACTGACAATTCTGGTAATTGATTATAACTATGGACTAAATCTAAACTTTGGGGATGGTCGTATAATGTTTGTTCTAAATAGGGTTGAATGGTAGTAAATGTCATTGCCCCGCTAGCAACTCCCGCTTCTGCTAAAGTCCTAATCCCCCGTAGCCGAAACACCAGGGAAACTGGACATCTGGCAATATTGGGAATGGCATCATAGTAACGAGCATCCATCAAATCTTGAATAGATAACCGCCGCCCCAAAACATTCGGGTGTCGTAACATCGCCACAACCTTATTCATCTGAGAATAGTCTTGAGTCAGACGACAAACTCCGGCGATCGCTGCACTAGCTGTAGGTGGATCAGCATCATCCACAAATTTGCGAATTCTTTCTAAGGCAGGTTGATAATTAAATTTAGTGAGGGTATGAATTATTACTCTATAGGTTTGCCCTGGTTTTTCGAGTAACTGTGCTACTTCTTCTAGTAAATCAGGGTCATCTGTACCGATTTCCCCAATCGCCCACACAGCATTTTCTACCGTGTAGCAATCGTCATCACCCAAACAAGTGCGAATCACAGGTAAAGCCACAGTAGCTTTAAGTCGCCCCAGAGTTTCCACTGATTTCCGGCGGACAATGCGATTATCTAAACTAGGGTCAGTTTGCTGCACAGCCCGAATCAAGGCATTAATTGACTGTTCACTGGGAAAGTTTACCAAATGAGCCGCCGCCACATACCGCGAATCATCCTCACCCAATTGATCTAAAGGAGTATCTAAAAGTGCGATCGCCTGTTCTTCTGTGAGATTAAATAAATTAAAAAAGCGTTTATCCATAGTCAATAGTCAATAGTCATTAGTCAATAGTCAACAGTCAATAGTTTTTCTCCCCCTGCACCTAGTCCCCAATCCCCAATCCCCAGTCCCCAAACAAAACAAACCCAGAGATTATTTGCCATTACTCAACCTTTACAGGCAAAGCAAAGAGCGAAGAACCTCTAGGTTTGCAAGGGTAACAAGTACCCGAATCACCAAATCACAAGTTAGCTAATTAACTTAACTTATGACAGAGAGTTGATAGCGTAGTCGAGGAGTGCATTGTACTCGGTCAATGCTTGAGCAGACATATCGCGAGGAGCGCAACCACGGTTACGAGCAAAGCTTAAAGCTTCAACGTAGGGAGCGGTGGGTAGGCCTAAAGCGCGATAAACTTCACGTTGACCAGCAATACCCCACTCATCCAATGGGCCTGTGCCACCAACTACCAAGCTGTATTGAATGAGGCGGAGGTAGTGTTTGATGTCGCGTAAGCACTTAGCTTTGAAGGTATCGGTGGAGTTAGCTTCTCCAGCGTTGTTTAAGTAAGGATATTTTTTGATGCAAGCGTTGTAAGCTTCGGTTGCAACTGCATCAAGGTTTCCAGCTAGCTTTTCAGCAGCTTCCAAACGAGCAGATGCACGTTGGATAGAACCTTGTACGGATTCTAAATCAGAGGTGCTGGGGAAACGACCAGCAGCATCAGCAGATGCAATAACGGTGGTAACAACTGATTTCATTTCTTAAATCTCCCGAAAGGCTTTGAATTTAAATGGTGTTGGATATCAATACTTGTGAGTTAATTGCTATTTTGCAACTAATTAGCTCAAAGCAGAGATGACGCGATCGAAGTAGCTGGAAGCTTCAGCAACCAAGCTAGCGCAACGATCTTCTACAACGGGAGTACCCATTTTGCGTAATTTAGCACCTGCACGAGCTTCGCTGGGGGTGTCTTGGATGTGAGCAACTGCTTGAGCCTTCATGATTTGAACGGCACGAACGGTAGATGTGGTGGGTACGCCTAAAGCTGCGTAGGTTTCTTTCAAACCGTTCAAGCAACGATCATCCAATACGGAAGCATCACCAGCTAACAACGCATAGGTTACATAGCGCAGGATGATTTCAGCATCGCGTAAGCAAGCAGCCATGCGACGGTTAGGATAGCAGTTACCACCAGCTTGGATTAGACCTTGGTTTTCGCAGATCATACCAGCAACAGCATCGGAAACCATGCAGCTAGCGTTGCTAGCAATTGCGTTTACAGCATCCAAGCGTCTGTTGCCGCTAGCAACGAAAGCTCTCAATGCAGCGATATCATTTACGGTAGAGGTGCTAGCATCTGCTGAAACTACAGCTCTAGAAAAAGCGTCAAGCATTTCGCTCTCCTTGGAATATTGGTTATCTTTAAAACTCGGTTGCCTGTTCCTTGAACCAGACAATATAGAACATAAAAGATGAAGGCTGTCTCAGTCTCAGTTATGAGAAACAAAGTAATAATCCTTAACAAACAATCCCCTATCAGGTATTTCTGATAGGGGATGATCTTTGGCAGTTATGTAAAATTCTGAGTGAGCAGCGAAACGATGAAGTATGAATGATTTCAGAGGATAAACCTAGACCTGTTTGAGAAGATGTTTGATCATATTGTCTTTGACCATTAACTGCCGCAATACTTCCAGAAGAAACTTTTGAGATTCTTCTTTGCTTAAATCCTTTATTTGTTCTTCATACAGTTTGAGGTTGAATTTCTGCTCTAAATTTAGCTCCATTGGAATATCCGTCATGCCTACTCTCCTGTTGTTTCGCAATATAAATTTTCATCTAGCCCTTGAAATTAAGATTAACAAAAGTTACACCTACTTGACAAGTAGACATTTTTAGACGTTATCGAATAAACGATTGGGAATTAAGGGTGTAAGGGTGTAAGGGTTTAAGGGGTGTAGGGGAAAAATCTCATTCCCAATGCCCAATGCCCAATGCCCCATTCCCTACAAAATGGTATATTTAGGCATAGGGTTATCTTGTAGTTCGGAGTTTGCTTTTAAGTTATGGATGCAATGGAGTTTTTTCAGCTAAGTAGTGGTAAATGGCGATCGCAACGCACAACACACCACCTTGCTTTTAAGAGAACTGAAGCTGGAGAATCCGAAATCCAGGTTCAAGCTTTGGCAGCAGATGATCCTCAAGTGATCGCTATTTGCCAACTCCATGAAGTTGACCCTAAATTGGCAATTGGTGGTGCTTATGTCACCTGGCAAGGGGCAATGGGATGGGATAGAGAAGATGAAAACCATGAAGGTTCAACTGTATTTGCTCTAGTTCCTGATGCTGATCATCCCCGCCAAGGTTCACTGCTTAGAGAGCGTGGTTATGCGGAAATTGTCCCCGTAGTAGGGCAATATCATATGGATGATGAAAATGCTTTGGTTTTAACAACTGAATATGAAACGATGAGTTCGGTAGAAAGGTTTTGGTTTGTTAGTTCCAGCATTCGGATGCGAAGCAGCACAGTGAAAAGGTTTGGTGGTTTCAGTACAGCTACATTTTGTACTGAGTTCCGAATTGCAGATGCTTCTGGAGAAGAAGAACTGGCGAAGCCAGCCGAAAATGTAGTTCAACGTGCAGAATATTTCTCGTTCTTTGGTGGATAAATTAATCATCACCACCAGTAATGATCCATTTACGCGAGGGCTAGATTACCTGTATGGAATTAGGGGTCTAGCTCTTGACTCAGAAATGATAGATGTGGTTTATGATATGAATAACCGCATCCCTATATGTGCTTGGATCGGTCAACATATTGACAGGGTGAACCGACAACTCGAAAACTATCTTCAGGCTTGCCACGATTGTTTTCACCCTTGGGAGCAACCTACTGTGCAGATTTTTGCTGCTCCTTTAGCCCAACGCTTTGGGGTTGATGGTTTTTGTAACCTCAAAACTAATCCCATGACGATCCTGATTGATGTGGGAAGAGTCATGCCAGCAGATTGGTTACTGCTGGTGGTACATGAATATGCCCATGCTCATGCGGGTTTACCTGGACATCATGAGAAATTTGCGCGATCGCTAACTCATTTGTGTCTGGGATTGGGGATTGCACCTCCCGCTTGGCAATCTGGCATGGACTATCACTTGCGGTTTTATCCTCATTGCCGTGCCACTCAAAATCCCTTAGCATTTTGGCGAGGAGAATCATTAAGATGAGCGATCAAATGTTACGAATTACTGCTTTGTATCGCAAATCAAAGGGCAAAAATCCTATATAGTCGTATCCTGAATTTTCAGATTCCCAATGTGGATAGCGATTGTATCAATAAACATTTTGAGAAACCATAAAGTTTGTTGATGGTAGACATTGAATAGTCAAAAGTCAACAAAAAAATGTGTTTTCTTGGAGATTGATCACAGCTAATCTACCTAATGACAATGGCGGAATTTTGTTGGTGAATTCTTCAGACCATAGAGGTATTTGTTATGTCAATTCCCTTGTTGGAATATGCCCCTTCATCTCAAAATCAGCGTGTTACTGCCTTTGAAGTGCCTGGTGATGAACAGCCGAGAGTTTACACAACAGATAACTTGCCATCATCCAGTGAAATGGATGCTTTGATTGCGGCGGCTTATCGGCAAATTTTCCATGAACAACAGATGTTGTTTAGTAATCGTCAAATCTTTTTAGAATCTCAACTTAGAGCCGGACAAATCACAGTCAAAGACTTTATTCGAGGATTAGCTTTATCTGATTCTTTCCGGCGGCTCAATTACGATTCTAACAATAATTATCGCTTTGTAGAAATTTGTGTACAAAGGATTTTAGGACGTAGAGTTTATAGCGATCGCGAAAAACTGGCTTGGTCAATAGTCATTGCTACTAAAGGACTATCCGGTTTCATCGGCGATCTACTCAACAGCGAAGAATATAACACCAACTTCGGTGATTCTACAGTTCCCTACCAACTGCGCCGAGTTTTACCACAGCGAACAAGAGGTGAATTACCTTTTGAAAGAACAGCGCGCTACGGCACAGATTACCGTGACAAATTGCCAGCTTCCATGAGAGGATATGAACCATTAAACTGGCAAACATTTTTACGTGGTTCTAACAAAGATGTTATGCAGTGGATAGCAGCCACCATCGTCTTTTTGATAGCCTCCTTCTATTTACTGCCAATCTTTAATGTATTACCCCAAATTGGGCCATACTAGTAAAGGTAAAAGGCAAAAGGCAAAAGGCAAAAGGCAAAAGTAAAAAATAAACTTTACTTTTTACAACATTTTGCTAGTCAATCAATTATGCCAATATTAGGGACACAACATTAGTTGTGTCCCTAATATTATTTATCTCTATCCGCTTTCAATCAAAAATCAAAAATCAAAAATCCCAAATTGTTATTACTTACCAATATCCTCATTCCATAACTCAGGATTATTAGTAATAAAATCACTCATCATCTGCTCACATTCATCTAAATTTAAATCAATTACTTCCACACCATGAGATACCATAAATTCTTTTGCGCCAGGGAAAGTTCTAGACTCTCCGGCGATCACTTTTTTGATTCCAAATTGCACCACAGCACCAGCACATAAATAACAAGGCATGAGAGTGGAATATAATGTTGTACCTCTGTAGCTGCCAATTCTACCGGCATTACGGAGACAATCGATTTCAGCATGGGTGACAGGATCACCATCTTGCACTCGTTTGTTATGTCCTTTACCGATAATTTGACCATCTTTGACAAGCACAGAACCGATGGGAATTCCCCCTTCTTGTCTACCTTGTTGTGCTTCTTGAATCGCAGCTTGCATAAATTCATCCATCTTTAAATTTTCTCCTCATGAACAAACAACTAGTATTAATGGATCACGATGGCGGTGTAGACGACTATCTAGCGACTATGCTGCTGTTGACGATGGAACATATAGAACTTCTCGGTGTTGTCGTTACACCCGCCGATTGTTACGTACAGCCAGCCGTTAGTGCTACACGCAAGATTATAGATTTGATGGGATTTTCTCACATCCCCGTAGCAGAAAGTACGGTACGCGGGATTAATCCTTTTCCGCGTTTATATCGTCGTGATTCGTTGATTGTGGATCATTTGCCAATTCTCAATCAAAACGAGTTTCTCACAACACCTTTAGTTAAACAAACAGGTCAAGATTTTATGGTGCAGGTGTTACGAGAAGCACCAGAACCAGTCACACTCATGGTAACAGGGCCACTGACCACTGTAGCTGTAGCCTTAGAAAAAGCACCAGATATTGAATCTAAAATTGCCAAAATTATCTGGATGGGTGGTGCTTTAAATGTTCCTGGGAATGTGGAAAAAAGTTTAGAAGCTGGACAAGATGGTTCAGCAGAATGGAATGTTTATTGGGATGCTGTTTCGGCGGCGCAGGTATGGGAAACCCAAATAGAAATTATTATGTGTCCTTTGGATTTAACTAATAATGTACCTGTGACATCAGATTTAGTGCAGAAAATGGGCAAACAACGCCACTATCCTATTTCTGATTTAGCAGGACAATGTTATGCCTTAGTAATTCCCCAAGATTATTATTTCTGGGATGTGTTAGCAACTGCCTATTTAGGAAGACCAGAACTTTATCAATTAAGAGAGTGGGAAACGGAAATTATTACTAGCGGTATTAGTCAGGGGCGCACGAAAATTGTTTCTGGGGGGAAACAAATTTTAGCTATGGATAAAGTTGATAAAGATGCTTTTTACAGCTATATTTTGCAACAATGGGCAAGATAGCAAGTCAAAAATTCCACATTTTTATTTCGTGAGAAATTTGATTGCAATTTGATTTGGATTTTGAGGATTGAACAGAGTTTAAACCCTACGAAATATATGAATCATAGTTGATTTCTGAAAAAACTCGGTACACCTCTGTTACTTCTTTTCCTGTTCCTCCAAAGTTCTGATCGGAGGAAACCTCCGCTCAGACTTCTCTCTGTTCCCTGTTCCCTACCTACACAAATCATTTCAATAATCAAGTCGGATTCCTATATATAGATAAGTAGTAACGCACCTCCTCCAAAGGCTTTGGTGCGTTACGGCTTACGCCTAACACACCCTACTTGTACTACTTATACTACAAAAGATATAGTTTTATACTTTAATCAGGGAATGCTAAACCAGTCTGAGGATCGCGGATATATAGTCCTAGTGTCAAACTCCGCATTACTTCATCCCAAACAGGTGTTAACTTTTCGGCTTGATCTGCCCAATAATCAAAGGTAATTAAACATTGCACATTTGATCCTAAACCAATACAAATACGTGAAAAAGCTTCCCGTGGTTCTGTTTGGGTGTCAATAAATTTAATCTCTGTCCAGACAATCTTGGCGGTTTGACGTTTGACTGTAATAATTTCACCTTTTGCAATGACATCCCTACTGTCATCATCTACCACTTTTCTTAAGGTAGATTTCAGGGGAAATAAACTCCAATCACGGGGAGGTAGCTGGTTAAATGATACTTCTAGACAGCAATCATCTTTGGGTGGTTTGTTATCCATGAATTTAAAAGATTTTTCTTGTGGTTCAAACACCCAATTCTGTGGGACATTGAAGCGAACAGCTCCCCGATTAGCTACAAAAATTTTGTAGCCTGATGGAGATTCCCAGCGATGATCAGGCTTGAGTTCTAGAGTTTCCTTAATCCACTGGAGATTGCTTTTTTTGTGCTTGCTCATAGTTTTATTGCCAATCTACAATGCTTGCGTTTGCATTTAACTTATCGGAGATATGATTGCTATGTTGATAGTATCAAATTCCCCAATAAGCTCATGCTTTTACTTTAGCAACCAGTGATAATTTCACTGACATACGCTCAACATATTGGCACATTTGAAGATTTAACGATCGCGCTCTCTATGACTTCAAGCCGCAGGCTTTATTTATGTTACCAAGTTTTAGCTAGGAGCTTTTTCGTTAGCTAGAAAATTACGTACGTCAGGGAGATACTGGGGACAATAATATTTGACTGATGCACTAAATATATATCCCAGTGCAGATTTTTCGCCTTCTTTTAAGTTAGGATTTTGAGTTGTTATAGCGTTAAAAAACGTTTTAATAGCTGTGCTTGCGCCATTATTTTTGACTCCAGTACAAATATCACGAGCAGTTTTCACATTTTGTTCGGGAGTCACATCGGAAAAGGTTGTGCCATTATTACGCGCAAAAGCTTCAATATCAGCAATAAATGCTAAATCGGTTTGATTAAGTTGTTTATTGTCTGATGACGGCGCGGATGTATTTTCACTTGGAGGTGTTGTTTCTTCGTTAGATGTGTTTTCGCTCGGAGGCTTTGTTTCTTCGTTAGATGTATTTTCACTTGGAGGTGTTGTTTCTTCGTTAGATGTATTTTCACTCGGAGGCGTTGCTTCCTCGGTAGGTGTGGTTTGGTTAGAAGGTGTTGTTTCCTCAGTAGGTGTGGTTTGGCTAGAAGGTGTTGTTTGTCTGGATACATTAGAATTATTCACTCCACTGCATCCACATAAAAGCATCAAAAGTGCGAAACTTATTCCTTTTTGAATATTCATCTCTAAAATCCTGTTTTGGGTGGAAAAATTTAGATGTATTGTCACTTTTTATAACTTATTTTGCTAAAAAATAACCGTAATAGCACTGATTAATTAATGATTTTTTACATTATTAACACGCTAGTATTATGTTTTGTTAACTGTAGAATCTATTGTGTCTACTTTAACTTTGATAAATAGCGATCGCACTCAGCCAATAATCTCAGATTATCTATGTTCTTCGACTGTCGTAACATAACACACTAAAACTTAGATAAATATTAAGTTAGGCTTGCCTTAATGCACTGCTGTAAAAGTTAAATAAAGGTGAGCCTGTGTCTAATTTAGAACTACATAAATATTTCCCTAAACTTCCAGAAGCAGCCCTCAAAGAATTTGCTGAGTGGTGTATTTTAGAGCAGGTAAAATCAGCAGGAATAGAATTTACTCCTGATCTAAGTAAGTTAGAAAATCTGATTCCCAATGAATATATTTGGCAACTGATTGATCAGTTCATGAAAAGTAGACCAGACCCCATAAAAACCGGACTTGTCTCCGCAATGGCTGGACAAGAAGCTGATAGTCACGGCTTAATAGGTTCAGCAATTATGGTGGATTTTTTATCTCTTTATGTTAAGTATTTAATCCCAGAAAATGGTACTACTCCAGAAGAAGCAAAAACATTAATTACTGAAGCAGCAATTCAACAGTATGAAAAGCTTTCTGAATTGGCTGATAAATATAATGTGACTTTTTAATTAGTTTCAAAAATATGGGTTACAGAGAACGGTATCGGATATATTTTGGCTGCTGTTTTCTGTCTAACTTTTCACGTTGTGTGGAAAAGTTAACGCAAAACCTAACCCCCTAACCCCCTTCCCTAGTAGGGAAGGGGGAAAATTAAAGCCTCTCTCCTTTTAGGGGAGAGGTTTGGAGAGGGGTTTTCCATATCTCATGAAAAGTCAGCTCTTCTTTAACCTGTAAATATCTCTTAGTTTACAGGAAGAATCTCTTTATTAACTTCAAAGAGATGTGGATTTTTAGGATCAACTGTGACTCGCAACCATTGAACATTGGGATCACCAAAGGTTTCTACACGAGTAAAGTTTGTGACAACTGTATTGGGTAGGGTATCAATATTTAAGGGTTTATCAATGCGGAAATAATGGGTATCGCCATTAACAATCATGACAGGCTTACTATACTCTTTTAGTTCAGCCTTTAAAGTGTTGATAAAATCACTAAAGCCATTTTGCTGTGCATTGGCTGGAACACTAAAGTTATTAGGATTAGCATGAATAATAATCACCATTCCCTGGTAATTTTTAGCTTTAGCTGTTGCAAATGCTTTGCTTGACATCCCATCAGCTTGAAAAATTACTGGCAGCTTAATTTGATGATATTAAGAATAAATTAAGGAAAATGTTGTGAATTGGTAAATACTAATGTAAAGCGATCGCACTCTCTACACTAGTTTTCCCGCCATAGATTTACAAAACTCAATTATCTGCTGGTACTAAATTCACATCATCACAAGAACCACCAGAGAGGCGATAATCATCTACTTGCACCCAACTATCTTGACCTAATGCCCAAAATCCAGTGAAGATATTGTACACAGATTCATTACCTGTTCTAAATCTCAGAGTCAAAGGTGTATAACCAGGTAGACTACCAAATTTCAATTCTGTAAACACCTTTTGTCTAGCATCTCTCACCCCAAAATAACCATCTGTCACGTTACCGGAAGTGCGAACATAGGCTGTTAACACATATTGGGTATTAGGCTGGAGTCTGACACGCTGACGGATACCATTCCATCCCGAAACATTCCGCATCCAAGCGTTATTTCTCCCAGCATGACTGTATCCCGCCCCAACATCAATACCAACTCTCCCTTCACCAACCCACGGACTAGAAACTCTTTGGCTAGCCTGTCCTTCAAAATTACCACCAGACAAAGGAGCAGCACAAGAAGCGTGAGTTTGGGTAGCTGAAAGACTGAAAGTAACTAAAGTAGTAATAACTGCGGCGATTTTAGCAATTGAGGAATGTAGTTTAGTCATTGAGCTGGATACCTTAATTGTGGGTAATGATGAAACATGACAAGTAATCATATGTTCCCACAATTAGTTTTATGCACATCAGATGAATTGGAGCCTATGAGTTGATCAAATTCACCAATATATGTTTTCTTAATTAACCCATACCTTGATTTCTGTTAATTGATTCTACCCATTGACGCTGAAATTCTTCTTGAATTTCAACAGTAACAGGCTCAACATCTTCTCCAGTAGCAAAAATGCGTACTAAATCATGACGAGTAGGATAACTACCAATTTTTGCTTTATAAACTTTCAATCCTAAACCCATCTCTAATGCCATTCCGGTAACTATAATGTTACGATTTGCGCCGTAACATATTGGATAAATATCTTGTAAAGCTAATTGTCTGCGAATCAGCTTCAATGCTCCAAAAAAATGCCAATCCATACATTCAATTTCACCATTAGCCCATTTCATTAAAATTCTACAGTCAGTGTGTCTTCCTCTGTTATCATTCCAATCTCGACAACCAAGTTCTACAGATGCAGGAAACAAATGATCACTAGAATTTTTGAGAAAAAATTCATATTGTCCATATGGTGTTTCGGGAATATTGGACATAAAAGCAGAATTAAAATTGGTAGCTAATTACTCTATGCTAACAATAATTGGTTGTGGGAATCTCAATCGCAGTGATGATGCTGTAGGCGTAATCATTGCCCAACGCCTACAAAAATACCTAGCCGAAAATCCTCATCCTAACGTACAAATATATGACTGTGGAACAGCCGGGATGGAGGTAATGTTTCAGGCTAGGGGTAGTAAAAAGTTAGTAATTATAGATGCTAGTTCCACAGGTTCAGAACCTGGTGCAGTCTTTCAAGTTCCTGGGGAAGAATTAGCAACGTTACCAGAACCTAGTTATAACCTGCATGATTTTCGTTGGGATCATGCTTTAGCTGCGGGAAAGAAAATCTTTCCCGATGATTTCCCGCAAGATGTAATTGTTTATTTAATTGAAGCTGTGAGTCTTGATTTTGGACTAGATTTAAGTCCTGTGGTGCAAAATGCTGCTGATTTGGTATTTGAAAAAATCACTCAAATAATTCGTAATTATGACAGGGCATAGGGCATTGGGAATAAAAAATCAAAAGACAAATATTCTTTAATTTTGAATTTTGAATTTTGAATTCTTTTGCCCCCCTGCCTCCTTTCAAGCCATATCACGATACACAGAAAGTTCATCTACCCTCATTTCAAAAGGTACACCTTCACTCTCTGGAGGACAAACGCGAATCTTAGCACTGCTCACGATTTGGTTGAGTAATTTACCCATTGGTACGAGTTTTTGTAGTACCCGCCAATTCGTAACTTGATCTGGACATTCAATCACCAATGTCATAGCATTGGCTTGAGTTGTAACGTACCATCTACAATTAGATAACAAATTTTTTAGAGTGCGATCGCAAGCTTCGTAAAAATACCTGCTAATCGAATACTCTAGTTGCTGTCTCAAGATAATATCAGCCGATGATGGCTGCATAGGATGATAGTCATCACTATTAAAATAGAAACTCTGCCCTTTCATTTCTAATCACAATCCTAAATTAAATGCCAATTGCTACTGCATAAAGCACATCTTTTTCTGTTTTTAAGAATTCTGGGTTTCATCATCATAAAAAGCACCAATGCCACTACATTGAATGCCTATATAATTACTTACCAGATAAATTCTCTGCCCCAGAAACCCAGCTATTTGCATAGCAGTTTGATAGCTGGTATATTCACATACAAGGAAAAAAATCACACCACAATCTTTGGCAATAATTTGATTAATACACAAGTAACCAGTTTGTTCACTAAAGTTACCTGCTTTCACCAAATTCACGCCTTTATATAACCCTGGTGACATTCCTTCAACACGATGCACCACCGCATAAACTTCTATTTCTTCAAAGTTCGCCGTTGGGACTGGCTGATTTAGTCTTTGCAAGATATATAAATATTGTTCTTGCAAAATGGACTCTTTCCGGAAACGTCTAATCGAACGCCTATTCCAGACAGTTTGGTAGAATTTTTCAGGCTCAAAATCAAATTGAGGCTGTTGAAATTGTTGTTGGCGACTCGTTTGACAAGCTGTTGCTTGATAGCTATCTTCAATAAATTGATTAGCTTCAAAATAATCTGTACCACAAACAAAAGGAACTTTGAGCCTCAGTTTTCTCACACTTTTCGCTTGTACTTCACCAGATACTGCACAAGCTGTAATAAACTCTTTATTCTCAAATACTAATGCTGTATTGAGAGCGAGTTTATCAAAGTCAAAAATTAACTGGATATTACGTTCATGGAGATAAGCAGATGCTGCAATAGCACCTAAATGGTGTCCGCTATCTAACAGACAATATCTTATGCTCCTGTTTTTATATTTCCAGCTAGACCTATAATAAACAGAACTAATTAAAAAAATGAATCCGCTTATACTTTTGCCTTGTATAATATAACTCTCTAACCCATCATCAATTAATTCATAGATGAGTGTTAGACAATTATTCTCAACTTCTAAATGATAAATTCCATCCACTATTTCCGGCATTCCGCGAATTTGTACATATACCTCAGTAGGGTACAACGCGCCTGCTGATGGATTTACCCGTAGTTTATAGGCAGTATTTTTATACAATTTTTCTAAAGTAACAGCACTAGTTAGCCAAATAAAAGAGTGAATTTTATTATTGAGATTTAATTTCACTCTTCGATAGAACTTGGGATAAACTTTAAATGCAGTTGGCTGAGTTGCAGCATCAACATAATTTGGATCAAGCTGCACCGATAAGTATGAATGCTTGGTGTTTTCATGATAGCTGCGACTAGAACAATTATTTTGCAGCATTCTTCAAAATCCTCAAAACTTCTATTGTGCTAGCAAAATCTATGGCTCTATAGTCATCCAAATTTTTTAAATTTAAGTTAGGATGGTATTGTAAAAGCAATCTCAATACTTCCGCTTTACCTGATGATGCAGCATACATTGCCACAGTTGCACCATTATCATTTTGATTATCAATATTAATTTTATGAGCCAGTAAAAAATCAATTAAATCGTAGTGATTACCAAAACAAGCAAACCACAAAGCATTATTTCCATCATTATTTCTAGCATGAATGTCAGCCCCAGCCTTGATTAACTCTTCGACAATTGTAAATATCCCCTCACGCGTTGCTTTCATCAAAGCGGTGTCACCATTTTCACCAGATCGATTTAAATCTGCTATGTCGTAACCTCTCGCAGTTAACCATTGCTGAGTTTCTGCACTCAAATTAGGGTTACTTTTTTTATTCATCATATTTTTGTATCAACCAACAATTTACGCAATAATAGATAATGGTGGGCATTGCCCACCATCTCTAAACACAATGCTATAGAAATCTGTCGCTGTGAGTTGTAAACTCAGGCTCTAAAGTGTGAAAAGTCAGTAAATAAGTAACTCTATCTTTTACTTATTACCTTTACTCTTACCTTTAGACAGTAGCAAACAGTGGTTTTTCTGCAAATATTTCTCTAGTAGATTTCTCTGGTTTAGGTAAGCCATAATAACAAGCTTCGGTTTCGAGTTCGTCTACAAAATCCCACGCTTCTATAGCCCGTTTAGAATCTGGTCCATAGTTAGCAGAAATTGCACGCGCATCGGAAACAGCTCTGTGTAGTTCTTTCCGCAAGAATACCAGTTTTGGTTTAGCAATAAAGTCATCCTTGCTGACAATATCAGTTACAGAAATTACACCCAATAATTCGCCACGAATTACAGGCGCGCACCACACATTAGTATTGGTTAATAATCGTGCTACATATTCCACATCGAGATCAGGATCAATCACGATGCAGGGTTTACTCATAACTTCGTAAACATGAACTTTTTCAGGATCTTTACCATAAGCAACAACCTTACCTGCAATATCAGCCACAGTCACGATACCGTAAGCATCAGCACTATGACGAGGTTCTACGATTAACGCACGCAGTCCTTTGAGCCTTAAGAGTCTGACTGCTTCTGCTACAGTTGCGGAACTGCTAATTGTAGCTACATCTTGAGTCATAATTTGTTTGGCTCTCATAATTACTGCTCCTTATGTTTGCAAGGAAGGAAATTATTGCTAAACTGCTACAATTTTGCCAAAACTATTTTTGCGTAGGCGGCAAAATTAACCGATTACCTGTGAATTGGTAGTTAATTTATTTGCTACCTTGATCAAAACGTTTTAGGTAATATAGACATACCTGTGATGCAGTTACCTAACTATTTCACACCTTAATTATTCTGGTGTTTTTCGGCAAAGATTTACGCAGTTTCTACCTAATTGCAGCTCTCTGGCTTGCTATTAAATTGATGTGATTGACCAGTATTAAGGTAGGAATGTCTGAAATCACCCTGTTGTGGCTTTTTGCTGAAGTTTCAGTTCACTAGCAACAATTTAGCTTACTTATATATTATCACTCTGATAAGTTCAGATCATGAACCTTTATAAATATTCCCGTGTATATTGATTAAAACCGCTTAAAAATTACGAAAAAAACCACCATTTTTGTTTTTGTATTGTATTATGCAATTTCTTGGTTTTTGTAGATACAAAATAGCTTATTTTAGCTATATTTAATCTCACCATGTGTCAATAAAAATATGATTAATACTGTGAGAATACAAATATTTCGTAAGCAATGCAACTATCTAATTAGGTAAATATTATGCTGCACTATTGTTAAATTTATCTCTAGTAGGATTCTTAAGAGAATCTAAAATTGATTATCTATTACCTAAAAAGTTGGTATTCTGTCAGATGTAAACACTCAAAACTCAATAATATATGGAAGTTAGTGCGCGTAATTTTCTCAAAACGACGGTTAAAAAAGTTGTTCCAGGTGCGATAAATACAGAGATAACTTTAGAACTTGCACCTGGAGTAGAGATAGTTTCTATTATCACCAAATCATCCGCCGACAAGTTACAACTAACTGAAGGTAAGCAAGCTTATGCTTTGATCAAATCTTCAGATGTGATAGTGGCTATTGATTAAACTCATTCTGAAAATCCAGATTTTGCCCAGCGACACTGTACTTGAGCAACAGCACAGTGTCGTAGGACTTTAGTCTTGACTAGGGAACACCAAAAAATAAATTATCCCAAATAAACAGCTTAGTAGGGTGCGTCAGTGCGAGAAAACCTAACTATACCAAGAGATTATTCATACTGACGCACCCTACAGTTTGGATATTTTTTTACCTGGAATTCCCCTACCAAATAATTAAATTATCCGCACATAAATAGTGCGTGCCAATTCTTTATCGATTTCTATTAAAATGCTACCGACTTTGATTAATATTACGGGAAACTTTTGTACAACAGTAATAGATGTACCTGTTGTTAAACCTAATAATTTCAGTTTCTTCAGAAACGCCTGATCCTGAACCTGGCAAAAAGTAACTATACCTTGTTCTCCTAGTTGAAGCAATTCTAAAGAGCTACCAGCCACACTAAATGGAGTAAACATTGGTATCCCCTGCAAAAATTCAAGCTGTAATATTTCTTCTAGATAAAGAATCAGGATGAAATTAACACTTCATCCTGATAGATATATGTTTTCAACAGATGTAAATAGTAGCGACTACAGCCATTGATTAAGCAAGATAAGGTTCTTGATGGGTTTTGATTGTGCAGTTAGAACGAGGATAGGTAACGCACAATAAAGCGAATCCTTTGCCTACTTGTTCGTCATCTAAGAAGATTTGATCATCTTGGTTGATTTCACCTTCAACGACTTTACCCACACAGCTAGAGCAAGAACCTGAATGGCAAGAGAAAGGTAATTCAATACCATTTTCTTCTGCACCATCCAAAATTGTGGTATCTTCGTCAATCTCAATTGTGGTGTCGATGTTTTCTTTTTTGCTGATCAGTCTAACTTGATATGTTGCCATTTTCCGGTTCTCCTCAAGATTTATCGGATGGGACTAGTTTCTCGAAGTGAATAAATCTCCCTTAATGCTTCGAGAATGGTGGCGGAGAAAGACACCGCTTTTGTTGCGATATCAATACAAGCAAGTGTCTATTTTGTTTAAGGGAAACTTTTTAGCTGCAAGGTACGCCTTCAGGGGAGCAATCACCAGCTTTGAAGGACTTACCACAACCACAGGTGCTAGTGGCTTTGGGGTTAGTGAATTTAAAGCCACTTTCTACAACACCTTCCACAAAATCGATAATCAATCCTTCTAATAAAGGTGCGCTTTTGGCATCTATATAAACTGGTACTTTACCTTGTTGGATGACGATATCATCTGGCTGGGGTTGGCTGGTGATTTCCATTCCATACTCGTAGCCACTGCAACCACCGTCTTTGACAGAGATGCGGACACCTTTAGTAGTTGTCTCATCAGTGTCAGCAGCTGAACCGCGCAAGAATGCTCGCAGACGAAATTCTGCTTTTTCTGTTAAAGTAACGGTCATCGAAACTCCTGATTTGTAGCGATTGGTGTTTTAGTGATGAGTAATGGGTGATGAGTAGTTAACTATGTGTGCAGTTGGTTACTCGTTTCCATTGAATTGGATTGAGCATATCGCCAAGGTGCGTTATTACCGCATACTGGACAAGAGCGATCGCGTTGAGAACGTCTCTTAGCAAATTCCATGCGGTTAAAATCAATGGTGAGTAATTGCGACAACAAAGGCTGACTAAACCCAGTAATCAGCTTGACTGCTTCTAGTGCTGTTAAACAAGCCAGTGTTCCAGACACCGCACCCAGCACAGAAAAACCACGCCGATCCCACTCAGGCTTCTCTGGAAAGAAACAGGACAAACAAGGAGTCACACCAGGAATAATGGTAGTTAAATAAGCCTCCATCCCGTTCATCGCTGCTTCCACCATTGGTTTGCGCCAGCGTACACAGGCTGCATTCAATAAATCACGCTCTGTAAAATTGTGAGCGCAATCTAGAGCCATATCCGCAGACTGCACTAACTCATCTACATTTTCTGGGGTGATATAGTCGTGAACTGCTTCGATTTGGATATCAGGATTGATCGCCTGTAGGGTTTCTTTGGCTTTGAAAACCCTCGGTTTACCTACCCAATCATCCGTCATCAAAATCTGACGATTCATATCGTCCATCCGCAGATCACCGCCTCGGACTAGGATTAACCGCCCAACGCCTGCTACTGCTAGGTAAAGCGCAGCCGTACCGCCTAATCCTCCCACACCAGTCACTAAAACCGTCGCCGACTTCAGACGCTTCTGAGCTACTTCGCCAAAATTGGGGAGCATCATTTGGCGACTATAACGTTCTAATTCGGTAGGCGTTAGGTTGATCACTTTATACCTCCTAATCAGACGTTAGTTCTGTCAGCGTGATTACATTTTTTGGCTTGTCTTTGAATACCTTGAACAGTTTTTGTTCTTGAGGAGATGATTCCAAAAAGGTCTGATAAGCCTGTTGCAGTGCTAGTGAGTATTGATTTAATTTTTCTTCGTTACTTAGTTCGGAATTGCTGTCAATTTCACTGATGAATTGTGAGAATTTTTTCAGGATATGTAAACGATTTACATTAACAAGTTTGGGGTCATATTCTAATTCAAAGAATTTAAAATATTCTTCGGCATCGGTAAGTTTTTTGAATTCTTCAATATTTTTAGTCATTTGCCTTGCTCCAATTGCTTGAGATGTTTTTTGAGTTCGTCAAGCTGATGATAAATTTCATAAGTTGCGGCTGCAACTTCCATTAATTGTGTGTAATTTGTGGGTAAGCCTTCTGCTAAGTCGTGCAAATCCATTTTCATTTGTCCGGCTTTGCTGTTGAGGCGTTTGATTTTATTTTTGAGTTCTTCAATGCTGGTGTTTTCTACTTGCATTGGGGGGTGATTGTATCAATATTTGGGCGGGGAGGGAGAGTTTTAAAAGGCTCGCGCATTCGCCTTCAGGCGTTCCCGAAGGGTAGGCGCAAAGTCGCAAAGAAGTGCGCGAAAGGATCTATTCGTTTTGTACCTGGTATTTATGCAAGAGTTATGAGAAGGAGCTATGTAACTCGTGACTCATAACTCAGCACTCCTAAAGTTTGCTGACTTCGCGGAAGCGGGTGGCTAGGTCTAGTCCTTTGGCGACGAATTTTTCGCCTTCTTCTGCTAGTTGTTCTAGGGATTCAAAACCAAAGCGGTGAGCGTCGCGGAGGGTTTTGACGGTGAGTAAGAGGCGACCGGAAAAGACTAAAGCCCAGCCAAAGCCTTCGTGACTTAGGTCAACTACTACTTGGGAAATTAAGCCGGTTTCTTGTTCGATTCTGGCGGCTATGGCGCGGAAAAATGACATGATTCGCGCTTGGGTGACGGCATCTACTTCACCTTCAACGGAAATTTCCCGTTTCTTTTTTTTGGGAACAATGAAGGGTTTTAGTAGTAGTTCGTCTGACCAATTACGGTAAACTCCGTAAGCGTCTTGTCCGCGAATTTGTAATACTAAGGTTTTGAGAAATGGTGAGGTGGCAACTACATTTGTAGCGGGATCGTTGACACTATTTTCTGCGCTCATACTGTTGCTTCGTCTTCTAATTCATCTGCAAAGTTTGTGGTTTTGGGTTGCAATGCTTTCCGCAACCAAGGGGGAGGATTACCTTTTAAGGTTTG
The DNA here is from genome assembly GCF_050235535.1 of Aliinostoc sp. HNIBRCY26. Lineage (GTDB taxonomy): Bacteria > Cyanobacteriota > Cyanobacteriia > Cyanobacteriales > Nostocaceae > Trichormus. Next base: position 5,907 of record NZ_CP189852.1, on the reverse strand, counting down.
GACTAATTTTGTGAGGAGTTCTTTGATTTCTTCTTCTTCAGAACGTGCCTTTACTGGGGTGACACCTTTTTTAATTAATTTAGCCGCAGCAGTTCCACCAATAGCTGTGACATATACAATGGCACAATCAACTAGTGCATCTAGTTTTGGTGTGATTTTATCATCATTACCATCTTGTTGTAAGTCACCCTCAAAATTTAAGGTTTCTAAAAATTGATATCCTTCAGCATCAATTTCATAGACATCAATTTCTCTCGCCCAGCCAAAGTGAGCATTAATATGTACGTGGTCGGTAGTTGTAAAGGCAATTTTCACTTTCATTCTCCTGCTTTTTTGGTCATTGGGGATGGGGCATAGGGAATTGGGCATTGGTAATTTATTCTCAATTCCCTAATTTGGAATTTTGTATTTTGAATTAATCAGTTTCCAGTCCCCATAAGTGTTTCACTCGTTCTTCTTCTGCTTCTAGAAATAGGTTGCCGATGCCAAATAAGACTTCCATTGAGCCGCGATAGCCTACTTTGGTGAATAGGCCATTGCCTAATCGGTCATAGATAGGTATACCGAGACGATAAAGAGGGATGGAAAGACGTTTGGCGATCGCAGCTACGTTAGAATTACCAATCAGCAGGTCAGATCCAACTGCCAATTCTTCTAAGTCTTCTAAGTCTCCAATAGTCACGCTCTTGATGGGGAGTTTTTCTAACAGGGGTGAGCGTGTTGTGGTCACGGCTGCATGAATTTGCGTCCCCATCGATTGCAGAAAGCGCACTGTTGACCACAGTAAGTCCGGTTCTAATGCTAAGGATACCCGCTTCGCACCAAAGTAAAAGTGCGTGTCTAACATTGCATCTTGCAATTGGCGACGTTGACGGCGATATTTTTCGGGTACGGGGTTGCTGCTCAGAATGGCTAATGCTTGCAAAAACTCGTCTACTGGTTCTAGTCCAGTCAATTCGCTAAATACTTCGTAAGGAATGCCAAACCGTTGTTCCAGAATTTTGGCTGCACCCCGCATACTTTCACCCAAGGCGATAGTAAAGGCGGAACAACCAACGGCTTTCAGTTGCGCCACGCTTGTACCACTGGCGGTGATGGCAGTATAACCATCTTCTAGATGTCCATCTAATGACGCGCCAATGTCAGGTACAAAGATGGGGATTAATCCAAAAGAGGTGACGATTTCTTTAATTTCTTGCAAATCCCCTGGAGTAAAGGCAGAACCCGCCAAAATTGTCACTTGCTCGCTTCTAATTGCCCCAGCTTGGGGAATTTGTTTCACTATGCTTTCGACAGCTGCTGCAAAACCATCTTGCAACGCGCCTTTAAAATCGGGTGTCGGTGCAAAAACTACGGGAATGTGAGCAAGTTCTGGATGGCGATCGCGGATATCCTTCAGGAATCTCTCAATATCATCGCCTCTGGTTTCTGTGAGTCCAGTGCTACACAAACCAATGATTTCGGGATTGGATTTCTCGACTAAGGTCAGAATCGCCTGTTCTACGTTTTCCTCACCACCAAGAATAGTCGTTACTTCCGTCATCGCCGTAGTAGCGAGGGGAATCGCTTCCCGAAAGTGACGAACTAACACCACCTTAGCGAAAGCTGTACAACCTTGCGAACCGTGGAACAGAGGAATCATCCCCCTCAATCCCAAAAAAGCCAACGACGCACCCAAAGCTTGACTTTGCTTGAGAGGATTAACTGCAACTGATTTGTCGGGAACAGTAACGACTGCCATTTAGATTAACTCCTGGGTAGAAAATGGGAAAGCAGGGGGAGCAGGGGAGGCAGGGGGAGCAGGGGAGGCAGGGGGAGCAGGGGGAGAAAAATTCCATACCCAGTCCCTAGTTCCCAATCCCCAGTCCCCAGTCCCTAATCCCCAATCCCCAATCCCTCAAAAACGCGATTTTGATTTTTGGTATATTCGTGAGCCAGTGTCCCCATATCTTCGTCCCAAGGTGCAGGCTTACGGATTTGTTCCCAAATCGGGCTGTAGAGGGCTTCGTAGAGTTCCCGCGCCATCTCCAACATACCTACATAACCAGCGTAGGGATGATGACGTTCTTGGTTGATATCGAGGAAGGGAATCCGGGCTTTAAGGGCGGTGTATTGGTTACGACCACCGGCAATTAACATATCTGCTTGTGTATCTTTTACTAGTTGTAGAAGTTCCTTGGCGTTGCCTTTTTCGAGCATGATGCCATCAGTACCCAGCAACTTCTTGATTTTCGCTTTGTCTTCTTCCGTACTCTTTCTTGTACTGGTAGCAACTACTTCTATACCTAAGTCCTTCGCTGCCGAGATAATCGACCAACTCTTGACACCACCTGTATATAATACAACTCGCTTACCTCTGAGGCGATCGCGGTAAGGAGCAAGTGCCAAATCGAGAGCCGCCATCTCTGACGCAATCAGCTGTTCAGTACGCTCTTGTAAATCAGGGTCGCCCAATTTGGCGGCAATATTACGCAGACATCGATTCATATCATCGATGCCATAAAAAGACTCTTCAATGTAGGGGATGCCGTATTGTTCCTCCATCTTTTTCGCCATATTGAGCAACGCCCGTGAACAAATCATCACGTTCAGCTTGGCGCGGTGGGCATAGCGGATTTCTTCAAACCGAGCATCGCCTGTAATTTTCGACAGGACGCGAATACCCAATTTTTCCAGTAACGGCAGGACTCCCCACATTTCCCCAGCGATGTTATATTCGCCGATTAAGTTTATATCATAGGGAGTGGTAAACTCCGGTTCTGCTGTCCCGACAACATAATCTAATAAAGCTTCACCGCCAAAACGGTTTCCGAGGTTCTTACTACCAATAAAACCAGGAGCAAATACAGGGATAACAGGAGTACCAATTTTTTCCGCCGCAGTTTTACAAACAGCATTGATATCATCACCAATCAAGGCTGTCACACAAGTAGCGTAAACAAATACCGCAGTGGGCTGGTAGCGGTTATGAATTTCCAGAATTGCCTTATATAGCTTCTTCTCACCACCGAAGATCACATCATTTTCTGACATATCAGTAGTGAAGCCCATTTTATACATTTTTGGGCCAGAAGAGAGACTACCACGACTACCCCAAGAATTACCAGCGCAGGCGATCGGCCCGTGAACCAAATGAGCCGCATCGACAATAGGCACAAGCGCAATCATCGCCCCATCAAAAGCACAACCCCCTTGAGCCGCCCCTGGTTGTGCTTGTTGACTACAAGACTTATTCTTCTTTGCACCGTGTTTCTCCTGATTATGCTCACATCCAGGTTGGTTGAGCAACTCATTAATTTTTCTTTGGGTGTTCATGCTCTCTTCTCGCACGCGATCGACATTTTAATTTTGAGTTATCAGTCATCAGTAATTCAGTTCTCAACTATCCACCTAATTACTGATGACCGTTCATAATAAACTTCTTGCAAAAATCCTCTCCAACACCGCGAAATCCTCCGCGTACCTCCGCGTTAACCTCCGCGACCCTTTGCGTTTAAAAACTTATCTGTAGTCGCATTTTCATAAACAAGACCTTTGCAAGAAATACGGCTATTAGCCTCTAGCAAATATACTTAGTAACATCCTCTCCACATTCATCAGCCAGATAAGACAAAGCTCGAAAACGCAATCCTACAAACTCGTCATACAGAGGATTAAGCTTACACAAAGCTGGAATATGAATAGTCCGCCCAAATAAATTAATATTTCGCTCAAAAGGACAACAGCAAGGAATTACCTGACATATGACATGAGCGAAACGAGCATTTTTAACTGGATAATTATCAACCAAACGACGCAAAGGACGCAGAACATCAAACGCGCCTGGTTGTTTATAGTTTGGTGGATGAAAATTAGGATGATGGTGAGTATGAGTTGTGGACATAGTAGATACTTCAGAATAGAGTGAGGAACAATTGAAACTTAGCTATTGCTTACTGGGGAGGGGGTTTCGGGTTTTAGTCCCTATTCCCCAGTCCCCAGTTTTAATCAATCACCTGATTTACTTCTCTTGGAACGCTAAAACCAAGTTCTAGCGAATCAAGTCGAAGGAGATGTCGGTCTTACCAGTGATGTTGCTGCTACGATCCATTTCATCCAGAATGGTGTTAACAACCCAGTTGAGGATGTTTAGACCACCTTGGTAGCCAAGGGTAGAATAGCGGTGTAAGTGGTGACGGTCAAAGATGGGATAACCAATACGTACCATTGGGATCTTAGTATCGCGCCACAGGTACTTACCGTAGGAGTTACCGATGAAGAAGTCTACAGGCTCGGTGAACAACAAGCTACGGAAGTGCCACAAGTCTTTTTGAATCCAAACTTTAGCTTCTTTACCGAAGGGGCTAGCAGCAAGGATTGCTTCCATTTCTTTCTTGAAGGTCTCATCGCCATTGTTGCAGAGGATGTGTACTGGTTCAGCACCCATTTCTAACAAGAAACTGGTGATGGAGATAATCAAGTCGGGGTCGCCGTAGATAGCGAACTTCTTACCATGAATCCAAGCGTAGGAGTCGGTGATAGCATCAACCAAACGACCGCGTTCGATTTCCAACTCTTCAGGAATAGCTTTACCGGTCAATTCAGAGATAGCAGTCAAGAACTCGTCAGTACCTTTAACACCGAAGGGACGCAGAACTTTGGTTTCTTGCTTCCATTGGGTTTTAATGTATTCGCGGGTTTTGGGTGTGGTGTAAGCTTGGAGAGCAACAGTAGCTTTAGCGTTGATAGAATCAGCCGCATCTTCCAGCTTTGTACCACCTGGGTACATTTCGTACTCACCGTTGTTTGGTGAATCAAAGTAGTCGCTGCTATCAGACAGAATGGTGTAGTCAACACCCATTGCACCTAGCATCCGCTTCAATTCGCGGTTGTTACCAACATAGGTATCAAAACCAGGAATGAAGTTGATTTTGCCATTGCTGGTAGCTTTCTTCTTACCTTCTGTCAAGTTAGACAGAATACCCTTCATCATGTTGTCATAGCCAGTGGTGTGAGAACCAACGAAGCTAGGTGTGTGAGCAAAGGGAACGGGGAAGTCTTGAGGAATAGAACCAGCGTTCTTAGAGTTGGTGATGAATGCACCTAAGTCATCACCGATAACTTCTGCCATACAGGTGGTGCAAACAGCAATCATCTTGGGCTTGTACAATTGGTAAGCAACTTGCATACCTTCAATCATGTTGTTCAAGCCACCGAATACTGCTGCGTCTTCTGTCATAGAAGAAGAAACTGCGGAGCAAGGCTCTTTGTAGTGACGGCTGAGGTGTGTACGGAAGTAAGCAACACAACCTTGAGAACCTTGAACGAAAGGTAAAGTGCCTTCAAAACCCAAAGCAGCGAACATCGCGCCTACAGGTTGGCAACCTTTAGCGGGGTTAACGGTTAAAGCTTCACGAGCGAAGTTCTTTTCCCGGTAGTCCCAAGATTTTGTCCATTCAGAAACTCTTTCAACTTCTTCAGGAGGATGTGCGCCTTCAAAGTTCTTTCTCTTGTTTTCAAACAGTTCTGTGTATTCTGGCTGTTTGAATAGATCAACGTGGTCTACAATTCTGTCTGGATTCTGTGGCATTTGTCTGTCTCTCTACGCTTGCTGGTTGGTTTAGTAAGTGATGTTTAGCAATAGCCTGGGTGACTTATTCCCCTGAAGGGAGTTACGAGTGATGAATCATGAATAATGAATGACACTTCATCCAGCATTCAGCATTCACCATTCCTCCCTCGTGTCCTGGGGCGCAGACACCCCAGGCTATCCGTCTATTTCTTGGAACTAGGCAGCAGCCTTAGCTTTTGTAGCGGTTTTCTTCCAAGGTGCGCCAATCAAGTCCCAAGTGGGGCTATTGAGGGCGAGATCCATATCACGAGCGAAGATAGCAAATCCGTCATAACCGTGATAAGGGCCGGAGTAAT